>CANDAG010000113.1 GCA_947382625.1 uncultured Lachnospiraceae bacterium | reverse complement strand
TTCCGGTGCGTTTGAGAGAGTACACTGTCCACACAGCGCCTAAGATATTGCTGTGTCCGGTAGACCGGAATCACTGTGGTAACCAATGGCCGCTTATTTTTTTCCAAATCGCAGTCTCCTCTTCCATCCGGTTTACTCTGTCAACGAACACGAACCAGACTCTGCTCTTCCAGCCGGTAAATGCGATCACACTCCTCTGCCAGCCACTCATGATGGGTGACAAGAAGCAACGTTCTTCTTTCTTTCAAATTTTTCAGCGAGCACATCACCTCCCGTTCTGTCTCCCGATCCAGCGCCGCTGTCATCTCATCCATCACTAATAGCTTGGAACCCTTATAAAGTGCCCGGGCGAGAATAATACGCTGGCGCTGTCCCATTGAAAGCGTAAATCCATTCTCTCCCAATATCGTATCAATACCCTCCGGAAGCATCTGGATATCTTCCCATATCTCCGCAATCTTCAGACAGTCCACCACTTTCTTTCGATCCTCTTTATGCTCCATAAATACCACATTATTGCAGATCGTGTCGTCACTCAAATACACCATCTGCGGAATGTAACTGATGATTTGCCCCATATCTCCACAGCATGAACCCTGTTCGTCTCTTCCCTCCGTGAGATCATAATCATCATACCAGATATGGCCGGATTGAGGCTCCAGCAGTCCCAAGACCAAATCTAAAAATGTCGTTTTTCCGGCTCCCGATTTTCCCACGATGGCTACGGAAGATCCTGCCGGAATCTCCAGGGATACATCTTTTAAAATATCCGGCCCGTCGGGATAATGAAATGTCAGATGGTCAATCCGCAACCCGCGGGTAAACCCGACTTCTTTTATCCGCAACATAGCTCTTTCACACTTTTTCTGTTGCATACGCTCATACTTCCGCATATTTTGACAAAAGGCATCATAACTTTTTCTGCCATATTGAACCGTATTGTACGCTAATAAAAACATATTTGCCTGCGGAATGATATAAACGATAAAAGTCAGAGCACCGATCAGATTCAATATCAGGCTTTGCTGGTTGACGCCTGCCATAATAAGGACAGCCGCAGCCAACAGCACGACCACCTGCACGATATTACTGACGACCACTCTGCTGATTACCAGCATACGGACATATTTTTTATGGATCTCAGCGTATTCCTTGCTGATAACATCGTATTTCTCTATGAGGGTCTCGGCTCTGCTGTCAATTTTGATCTCCTTATAGGACTCGTGCGCCATGGAGACCATTGCGGACTCCCTGATCTCCCTTTGGCGCTTTTGTTCTCCATACTCCAGAATCCGGCCCCGATTGTACCAATATATTCTTATTGCAAGTACAAGGAGGCAGCCCCCTAAAATACATGCTTCTCCATGTCCGGTATATATCGCCGCCAGAAAAAAGTATACCAAGATCGCCCCTTTTAGCCGGAGCGTGATGAAAGAAGCCAGCATATCCGCGCAAGTCTCTGTATCTTTCCGGACTGCCGTAACTTTTTGCATTGTGGTCGTTTGGTTATGCTCCTCCACGCTCTCCTCACAGAACAGGCGGTATATTTTTACGGACCACCTCTGTACCGCGTCCTCAGTAAAACTGTCAAATGACCAAAGTCTCAGCAGTTCCATACCACCCTTGCCCAAAAATATGAGCCCAAGGATCACCAACTGAAACGGCAGGGAATCCACCGCTTCTCCCATAGCCATCTCATTTAGGAGCGGGAGGATCATTGAAAGGCTGAACAGGTCAAAAAAGAGGGCTGCCACAGAGCAGAAGCTGTACCGGCGCAGCATCCGCTTATCTTTCTGTTCCAGGAACCCCTTCAGCCGGCGCTCCATCCCGCTGCTCTCTTTGAGCGCAGCAAACAGCCGTTGTCCTTTCATCGTCATTTCAGGTTTCCTTTCTTTGCGGTCCTTCGTATACAAAATAAGCGGGTTCCATTCCGCTTCCCCCAGGAGCCCTATTTCTGGAGGGGAAGAATTCCCTCGCCGTTCAAAAATGAAATATAGTCAAATTCGTCTAAATATCTTCTAAGCCAGATCCCTTTCCGAAAGGCAATCAGGTTCCCCATCTCTGTTTGATTCTCAAATCCATGGATATAAAAAGCTGAGGAAAACTCAGGATATGCTTTTTTCGTAAGAATTACCCTATTTTTATACGGCAGACGTTCAAACCGCTCTAAGGTCTCGTATGTGCAGCCATCCTTCTCGCTGCCAATGAAAAACAAATTGTTCAGATCCACAAGTTTGCTGTGCAGCCTCCACTTTCGGGCGGCCTGCTCCCATGTATCATAATGGCCAAAGTAAATTTTAACATCGCTTAAAATCCCTACCGGGCAGGAGGCGTCCTCGTCCTCTATTCTGTAAAGCGGCTGCTCTAAATACCATTCCAGGTTTTCGCAAAACCGTACAAAATCATTCATCAGGATGCCCAGGTTGATTGTCGGAGAACAGACCGGCAGCTTCATATCTTGATAAATCATTGTACCAACGCAATTTGACGCAATAATCGTGGGGGTTGTATTTGTAAGACGG
>CANDAG010000112.1 GCA_947382625.1 uncultured Lachnospiraceae bacterium | reverse complement strand
ATCAGGTTTCCTCCCAGCCCCCACCAGACGGTGGTGACCACGATCGTGATCCAGGCCCAGGGCTGCTCTCCGTACCAGTTAATGTCTGTCCCGAACAAATGGTTAAACAATCCCAGTGAACGGTTAAAAATGAACAGCCAGGTCAGTGTTACAGAAGTAATGGAGAAGAGAGTCGGCATGTAGAAAATTCCCTGAAAAATATTCCGCCCTTTGGGTCTCTTGTCCAGCAAAATCGCTATGATAAGCGGAAGCAATACCTGGAACGGCACACAGATAATGACAAATATGACTGTGTTCTTCAGGCCATTCCAAAATTGCCGGTAAAAGGTTGATTCCTTATTGGTAAAGATCGTCGCGTAGTTCTGCAGTCCAACCCACTGCGGGCTGCCGAACAGATCCCACTTTGTAAAGGACGCATAGATTCCAAAAACCATGGGAATCAGAAAAAATATCAGAAACATCAACAAATGCGGCGCTAAAAACAGATACGGCGTCAGCTTCTGTTTCTTTTTGGTTGCCTTCCCTGCCATGCCTTCTCCCTCCATTCTCATGTAACTGTTCAGCAGGTCTGCGCAGACCTGCCGAACAGTTAGTGTTGATTTTTATTCGCTCATTTCAATCTTATCTTTGGTCTCCTGTACCGCCTGGTCTAAGGCTTCCTGAGGAGTCATACGTCCCCAGAGAGCCTCGCCTAATACGGTGTCAAGACTCTCTACTGCATAACCATAATACTTGTAATCATAAATCTTCAGCTCATCGTTCTCATCTGCAAGGAACGCCTGGGGCATATCCTGGAACTCAGCCACTTCCTTGATGGCTACATGTGCAGGACACTGACCTGCCTTGGCCCATTCAAGTGCGTTGTTGCCCATAAAGTTGATGAAATCAAGAACTGCCATGGTCTTCTCGTCATCCCTGGTATCATTCTTAGGAAGAACGAACTGATGGGAAGATGTCCAGTTTCCTTTGGTTCCTGCATCAAATACAGGGTAATCAAACATCTGTGCATTTAAGCCTGCTTCTTTTACGTTATTGTACATCCAGATTCCTTCAGGACAGAACATAACCTTACCTGCCAGGAATAACTGCCAGGAATCATCGCCTTCCTTCTGGCCATAACCGGAATTCATGATATCATTCCAGTTCTCCAGTACCTGAACAGCCTTCTCATTATTGAAATCAGGAGTATTTCCGTCAGTACTTAAGGTTCCGCCAAGCTGTGCGTAGGATGCAAGGAACTTCACACGAAGCCATGCCATACCGATGGGAATGATCTCATCTGCCACACAGGCATCTGCTACTGACTTCAGCTCATCCCATGTAAGGATACCGTCATCAAGCACGCCATTGCCATATTTCTCATAAAGATCCATGTTGGCATATAATACATAAGTATGTACATCAAGAGGCACTCCGTAATGTCCTCCATCCAAGTCGGTCATTGCCCACGCCTTGGGATTATAGTTATCCTTCTTAACCTCTGATCCGTCCAAGAATCCTGTGTAGTCTGTAAGGAAGCCCTGCTCCTCAAAAAGCGGTACTCTCTCTACGTGATTGATACACACATCCGGAACATCCTCACCGGACTGGATCGCCAGAGGCATCTTCAGATACAGGTCATTTGCTTCCATTGCACGGTGATTTACCGTGTAATCAGGCTCTGTGGCATTATAGGCGTCCACCATAGCCTGCATGGATGTGCCGTCAGCTCCGGTAAACACAGTCCAGAACTCAATGGTTCCCTTCTTGCCCGGCGCTACCTGAGGCGCTTCCTCTTCTCCCTCTGCGGCTGCATCGTCTGTTGCCGCATCAGCGGTATCCGTATCGGCCGCGTCAGCGGTGTCCTCTGTAGCAGCATCAGAAGAGCCTGATGAGGATGACCCTGAACCGCCGCATCCTGCCAGTGAGGCAACCATAGCTGCTGCCATCAACAGTGCTGTAATTTTCTTAAACTTCATTTCTTTACCTCCCGTTTTAACTGTATGCTTCTTGTTACCTGTGCCTTTGCAAAGACTTTAGAACAGAAATATTGTTTTATTAAAACTTTTCTCTATTCTTATGAGCAAAATATTACAACACTTTGGCAATAAAATCAACATATTTTTTATTTAAATTGGAAATTTTGCGTATAAACCGGTTTCATTTATCCAGTTTTACTGTTTTTAACGAGTTGAAGCGTTGGTGCAGAGGAGTTCTGCCCTTGCTGATTGTTCCAATTCTGAATTATAAAAAAGAAACAGCCGTCCTGACTTTGTCAGAGTTGACGACTGTTTCTTAGCTTACTATATTTTTTTTAAATAAACGCTATTCCTTTTTGCTCTATGCCTTCCCTTTCGTCTGCTTTTTCGTTCCGTCAGCCTTCTTCTCCGCCGCTTTCTCCAAAGCAGCCTTCTTTGCCGCTTCGGCTTCCTTCTCCGCGGCCTCCCTCTTTGCAGCCTCTTCCTGCGCTTTCTTCCATTCCTTCTCTTTCCCGTAATCAGAAAGCCGGCAGCTGATCCTGGTGATCTGATAAATCTTCTCGATCATTGCCTCTGAGAGCATATCTGCATCCATCCGCCACTCCCAGTTTCCTCCCAGAGTGGAAGGCTTGTTGATCCGCGCCTCCTGATCCAGCCCCAGGAAATCCTGCAAAGGCGTGATACAGGTATTGGCCGTACTCATCATGGCCATCCTCACAAAGTCCCAATACCTTTCGTCTTCCGGCGTTGCGGCATTGTTCATATATTCCTCTGCAAAAGCCTTACTCTCTTCATCCAGTCCCTTATACCACTGCACCAGGGTCTCATTGTCATGGGTGCCGGTATATACTACGCAGTTCCTGTCATAGCCGTGAGGCAGATAATCAGATTCCTCTCTGGGATCAAAGGCAAATTCCAGAACCTTCATTCCCGGATACCCGCTATCCTT
>CANDAG010000111.1 GCA_947382625.1 uncultured Lachnospiraceae bacterium | reverse complement strand
TTAATGGATATTTTAAGCGAAAGCGCAGGCCGAAAACGGCCTGATACTTTCGCTTAATAGGCCATTTCACGAAGTGTGATGGCGTTTGATTTTACTTAAATCAATAAGGTCCCTTTAACATTTACACCTGTCAAACTCCGGATTAAACGCATAGAAATTCCTGGAATCCAGCTTATCCTGGACAATTCTCAGGGCTTCACCGAATCTCTGGAAATGTACGATCTCCCGGGCACGAAGGAATTTGATAGGTTCACATATGTCGTTGTCATGGACAAGACGCAGGATGTTATCGTAGGTGGTGCGGGCCTTCTGCTCTGCTGCCATATCCTCAAACAGATCCGTGATGGCATCTCCGGTGGACTGGAACTCACTGCTGCTGAAGGGGAAGCCCCCTGCGGCGGTGGGCCAGATTCCTGTAGTATGATCTACATAGTAATTGGCGAAGCCGGATTCCTCAATCTCTTCCATGGAAAGATTTTTGGTCAGCTGGTATACGATGGTGGACACCATTTCAAGGTGTGCAAGCTCTTCCGTACCAATGTCAGTTAGGATTCCTGCCACCTCATTATAAGGCATGGTATATCTCTGGGAAAGGTAGCGCATGGAGGCTCCAAGCTCACCGTCAGGGCCGCCGTACTGGGACATGATCACCTGAGCGATCCTTGCATTGGGTTCTTTGATATTCACAGGAAATTCTAATCTTTTTTCATAACTCCACATAGCTTAACATCCTCCTTCCCATGGCCATGGCTCGGTTGCCCATTTCCATTCGCTCTGGGGGCAGCCGTCTGCGTCAGAAATCCTCAAAGGACTATATTTCATTGCATATTCCCGCATTGCTTTATTTTTCATGCGTACATAGTGGTTTAGATATTCCATGGCATCCTTGTCGGTGGGATGGGTATCTAAATATAAATTCATTTCTGTTACGACAAAGCTGATCACACCAATTTCGTGGAGAAGCCTGCGTTGCTCATTATTCTGCATGTTCATTTTACGCATCTCCTTCCTGTAAAGGGTTTATCCAGCTCAGGGAAGATAGTCCCTGCTTTATAGCCTTCATCGAGGTTTTCAAAAACACTGGTCAGGCGCTGCCAGGGAACGTAAGCCATGGCCAGGGGAAAACGGTCAAAATACTCATTAAACTTGTAATCCTGCATGATTTTCCTCTCATAAAATGAAAAGTTATTTAATAATATAGTATGATAGGTCAAATTTCCGGTTCCATAAGAACACAAATATTTCACATATTTTTTGGATTTCCAACACAATTAGGCAGTATGTTATTTAGGAGATATTTCTGATTGGAGTCAGGTAAGACAGACTGGAGGAAGATGAAATGGTACAGGAGGTAAAAAAGCTTTGATAGAGGTAAAAGATCTTGTAAAAAGATACGGGGATCATTTGGCAGTGGATCACCTTTCCTTTACGGCGGAGCCAGGAAAGATTTACGGACTTTTAGGGCCCAACGGGGCAGGAAAGAGCACAACCATGAATATTATGACGGGATATATTGCCGCCAGTGAAGGGAGCGTTGTGATCAATGGTCATGATATTGTAAAGGATGCAGAGGAAGCAAAGAAGTGCATCGGCTATCTGCCGGAGGTGCCGCCGCTGTATCAGGATATGACAGTGAGGGAGTATTTAGGCTTTGTGGCAGCGCTGAAAAGGATTCCGAAGGGAGTACATAAAAAGCAGGTGGAAGAGGTCATGGAGCTTGCCATGATCAGGGATATTTCCCAACGTCTGATCAGAAATCTGTCCAAGGGGTACAAACAGCGGGTAGGTCTGGCACAGGCAGTACTGGGGGATCCGGAGGTGATCATTCTGGATGAACCTACGGTGGGACTTGATCCCAGGCAGATCATTGAAATCCGGGGGCTGATAAGGGAGTTGGGAGAAAAGCACACGGTGATCTTAAGCTCCCATATTTTGTCCGAGGTACAGGCGGTATGCGATGAGATCATGATACTTTCCAAAGGAAAGCTGGTGGCAGGCGATACGCCGGAGGGATTGGCCTGCAGAAGAAACCAAAGCGCAAGGATAGAGCTTGAGATTTTGGGAAGCAGAGCAGAGACGGAGCCGGTGATCACGGAGCTTGAAGGATTATTGGGATATCGCTTCGGGGACAGCAGTCAGGATGGCTGTATCAGAGTGATTCTGGAAACAGACGCCCAAAAGGATATCCGTGAAGCGCTTTTTTATGCTCTGGCCGGAAAGCATCTGCCGATCATGTCCATGAGCCGGCAGGATCGTTCTCTGGAGGATATTTTCCTTGAGCTTACAGAAGAAGAGGACGAAAAAGTACCGGATCAGGAAACGGAAAAAACAGAGATGGCAGAATCACTGATACAGAATGAAGGAGGGCAGAGGAATGCTGGCGATTTATAAAAGGGAGCTGAGATCCTATTTTCACTCATTTCTGGGTGCGTTGTTTATTGGGGCTATGCTGCTTTTATTGGGAATTTATTTTTCAGTTTACAACCTTTTTATGGGGTATCCTTATATTGGCTATGCGTTATCCTCTATCGTATTTTTATTTCTGATCAGTATTCCGATATTGACCATGCGGATACTGGCAGAGGAGAGGCGCCAAAAGACAGATCAGCTGATCCTGACGGCTCCTGTGGGAGTGGGCGGTATCGTAGCAGGAAAATTTCTGGCACTTGCAACCGTATTTGCCATACCGGTGGCTGTTATCTGCCTTTACCCTTTGATCCTGAGTCGTTTTGGCGAGGTGGCATTAGGGGAATCTTACCTTGCGATCCTGGGATTTTTTCTCTATGGACTGGCCTGCATTGCCATCGGCATTTTTGTGTCTTCCTTGACGGAAAGCCAGGTGATCGCGGCAGTGATCACTTTTGGGATCCTGTTTTTGGGCTATATTATGTCAGGGATCTGCAGTATGATCTCTTCTACGGGAAATATGCTGACAGAGATCCTAAGCGTCTTTGATATGGCCGGCAGATTCGATGACTTTTTGAACGGCTCTTTTCAGCTGACCGGCGTCTTGTATTTTCTCTCTGTTGTGGTGTTATTTCTGATCTTTACCGTGCAGTCCATCAAACGCTGTCA
>CANDAG010000110.1 GCA_947382625.1 uncultured Lachnospiraceae bacterium | reverse complement strand
GCTCTACCGAAACCTGCTTTCCTCTCCCGCCTGCTGCGATCTCATAGTTCTGACAATACACACACCGCAGATTGCAGCCGGAAAAAAACACCGTCCCTGAGCCCCTTTGTCCGGAAATACAAGGCTCCTCCCACATATGCAGCGCCGCCCTGGCAAGAAAGATCCTGTCATCCCGGCGGCAAAAGCCCGACTCCCCCTCCCTGCGGTCTGCCATACAATTCCGGGGGCATAAATTACAGGGACTGTTCTGCAGTCCTTTCCATTCCACCAGACTTCCTCCTTGCCTCCTTTTGCGCGCCACAGCCGTAGCTGCAGCTTAAACTTCCATTTATACTACCTATCCCTTTTTACTCATCCCCATACAGCTCATCCCACTCATCCCGGGGGATCGCCGTAATATTCCCCACGTCATAGTAAACCTCATAGTACAGATTGATCCAGTAATCCTTGTCATCCTCCAGGTCGGAATTGTGGGCGTCGCTGTAAGGGTTTGCAAAGGCCTCCCGAAGCCTTGGCACCACCACAATGCCGTCCCCTTCCGGATCCGCTTTATCTGCCCTGATCAGCGCGATCCTCTCCTGCTCCTCCCGATAGATCCTGGCAAGATTTACCAGGTTATCCAGATAGGTAAAAAAGAGCCACACGCACAAAATACTGACCAGACTGTACTTAGCTGCCCTGATCACCTGTTCATGATCCGCTATGTCCACGATTCCCTGAATGCAGGCAATGAACAGAAAGATCCCCGCGCCAAAAAACGCCCTGTTCATAGGGGTGGGCGCTATAGCAAGAGCATAGCTGGTAGCCACTGCCGCAGCCAGAAACAGCACGGTCTCATTATTACGGAACCGGCTCCAGCCCTGCAGCTTTTTCTGCAACACAAGAAATACCAGTACGATCACCGTGATAACGATCACCGGAAAGAACAACTCCCTGAGATTGATGGTGATCTTATAGGTTCTGGAAAGAAGACCCACGATCCCTGTGTATTCCCCCTCCGACATGGTCTGGCTTCTGTTCCTGATGCCGGGGGCTGAGATCATTCCCAGCATCCCGCAGCACATTCCCAGTACGCCGGATATCATAAAGGGGGGAATCCTCTTTTGTCCCTGCTTTTTCTTATTCCACCAATGATTCAGGCCGAACATCAGTACCAGAAACAATCCGCCTCCGGAGGTGTTTTCATTGCACCACCCTGCGGCGATCCCATACAAAAACATTCCCGCCGCCAGGATAACGCCATGCTTGATCCCCCCGTCCTTTTCCAGAAAATGCCTGTAAAGCGTCACAAAGCCCAGTATGATCACACTGCCCCAGAGATAGTTGCAGGCGCCGCAGATCCAAAGCATCGTCTGACCAAAGCTCACCGCAAATTTCCACAGAAAGGTAATGATGAGCAGGAGCACAAAAATGTCATTTTTCTTTTTGCGGCGGATATTGGCATACATCAAAAGCGTCAGCCCCACAAACATAAAGCTGTTCACCACATTAAACACCTGCTTGCTCACCGACAAAGACAGCCTGACATTGAACTGTCCGATCACCCGCCCGCTGTTGGAAAGATACTCTCCATACTGCTGCTTCACCAGATCCCAGAGAGAGCCTGCCTCCCGGACACTGATGGCATAGGCATAATCATCAGACATATAGGGCGTCAGCAGATTGTATGCGTAGATCGTCACAAAAGCCGCCGCCAGTATCAGCCAGAATACCTGTTTTCTATATTTTTCTATAAAAGCCGCCACGCGCAAATCCCTACTCTTTCTTTAATTATATCTTTTTCATTCTAACAAAATCATATCCCAAATGCAACTATGAAGCCGTAGGCTTCATAGTTATTGCACCGCTGTACCTTTTGCTGTTCTGCTGGTGTCTCCGGGGAAACTATGGTATAATAAAGTGCTTTCTTCTTCCCGTACACGTTCCTGAAATGTATAGAATGAGGTTTCTTATGAATGAAAAGGTTTTAAACACATTAGAATACACCAAAATTATCGGCCTGTTAGCTGAAAAGGCCACCTCCGAGCCGGGCCGGGCCATGTGCCGGGATCTGCGGCCCGAGACGGAGCTTTCAGAGATCCGCCTTGCCCAGCAGCAGACCGCAGACGCCCTTTCCATGCTCTTTGCCAAGGGTTCCACCTCCTTTGGAGGCAACCGTGATCTTTCCATGGCAATGCGGAGCCTGGAGGTAGGGAGCTCCTTATCTGCTCCTGAGCTTTTGCGGATTGCAAGGCTTCTCGAAAACGTAAGCCGGATCAAGGCCTATGGACGGGGGAAGGATGACGGACGTTCTTCCCGCACCGATGATATGGTCGAGGTACAGGAAAACTCTCTGGCCGATTTTTTCCAGCGTCTTGAGCCCCTGACCTTACTTACCGGAGAGATCAACCGCTGTATCCTTTCCGAGGAAGAGATTGCAGACGATGCCAGCCCGGGCCTTAAGCATGTAAGGCGCTCCATCACCATCACCGGCGAAAAGATCCACAACCAGCTGATCTCCATGGTCAACGGCTCCTGCCGCAGCTATCTGCAGGATGCAGTCATCACCATGCGGGACAACAGATACTGTATCCCTGTGAAGGCGGAGTACAAAGGCCAGGTGCCCGGTATGATCCACGACCAGTCCTCCACCGGCTCCACCTTTTTTATCGAACCGGCCGCTGTGGTAAACCTGAATAATCAGTTAAAGGAGCTTGCCATCCGCGAAAAAGAAGAGATTGAGGCTATCCTGGCCGATTTAAGCGCCCAGGCCGGGGAGCATATACCGGAGATCACCGAAAACCAGCGTATCATGACCTTCCTGGATTTCGTCTTTGCCAAGGCCTCTCTTGCCATGGATCTAAATGCCACTATGCCGCTCTTTAACACAGAGCGTTATATCCATATCCGAAAAGGACGGCATCCCCTGCTTCCCGCCAAAAAGGTGGTTCCCATTGACATCCATCTGGGCAGGGATTTCGACCTGCTGGTAGTGACCGGCCCTAATACAGGAGGCAAAACCGTCTCCTTAAAGACCGTAGGACTCTTTACCCTGATGGGGCAGGCGGGTCTTCATATTCCGGCTCTTGACCGCTCCGAGCTTTCCGTGTTCACGGAGGTTTTTGCGGA
>CANDAG010000109.1 GCA_947382625.1 uncultured Lachnospiraceae bacterium | reverse complement strand
CATATGTCTGAGAAGCATATGAAATTATAACCCTTACAAATACACAAGAAGGAGGCTTTTATGTATATTACTGCATCCACCTACGGGGGCATGGACTGGCATGACTCCCGCACCATATACGAACAGCTAAAGGGCAACGGCTCTTACGACATCAGGGAAGACAAGGTTCCGGAAGCCATTGCCGATGACATCGCCAAAGACTTCCCCTATGTGGAAGACATCCGGGAAAAGATCCTGCAGGCTCTCTCCGAAAAATCCAATTTCCACTTTATGATCAAATCCGGGGAAAAGGATAGTCTGGGAAACGTGTACTATAAGGAAAGCGCATGTTATGAAGATGACGGGAGGATCTATTATGAAGCCGAAGCCGACTTTGACGGCGAAAAGCAGACACTGACAAGGAACCTTGCCTTCGGACAGGTTTCCTATATCACGACCTACCATGTCGAGGACATTCCGGATGGCCAGCTCGGCTACATCGTGACGGAAGATTTCCTCGCGCCAGCGAAAGGTGTCGATCTGGTCGAAAGGCTCTACCACGACATCTTTGATGAACTGGAAGCTGCGCAGGATTATGCCGATAACCTCAAGCTGCATGGATTCAAATATCCAACATCCATTGTAACTTTCCTTGTATGCAATAAAGAATCGGTTCTCCAGACGGAATGGTATAAACAGCAGAAAGAAGCCATGCGGCTGATGGAAGAAAAAGGGCAGACATATCTGGACGATAGTTTCCACATCTTTGCCAGGCGCCACATAGAAAACCTGAAAAAACTTTCCACAAAGGAGAATGCTTAATGAAAAACCAAAAACAAACCATAAAATGCTCAGAATGTAACCATTGCAGCGGATTGCGTCGTCCCGGCAACACAAGCACGAGCTTCACCTGCTCCCACCCTGACCAGGGGTATATCCAGGACTATTTCCGTGAAAAAAGGATGAACAAGATGCCTGGTTTCCTTGGATACGGGGCAAGATATTCGGAGGCCGTCCCTATCAAGACAGCTCCCGCCTGGTGCCCTGAAAAAAGGGCGGCAAAACAAAAACGAAACGGGCAATGACCGCTTTAGAAACAACCGGGGAGAGGCAGTAAATACTGTGTCTCCCTTTTTTGATCTTATCTATCTTACAAACAAATCACTGGCGGCAAGCGCCCGCATCTGCCCTATTGCTTCATCATAGGGCACGGCATCTGCTGCAAAGTAGCTTGTAATAGCCTGATAGTCCTCCCTGTAAAAGGAATTGTCACAAAACTCCATGATAACTGCCGACACATCAACTGCGTCCTTCGCTGACGGACATACCTGCATCCTGAAACGATGCTCCCTCACCTCTCCTATCAATACGGCAAATCCATCATCAAATTTTATCAGTGGAGTCAGCTTGTAAATATCATACAAATGGCGGGAACAGCGCTTAGACCTTCCCTGAAGATAATAGTCACATAGGGCAAAGACTTTATCTATGTAGGTCCGCTCCAGAGACTGCAGATTCATGGAGAACCTGCCCAGAGAGAACTGTTCCGCCAAATCTGTCCTCCCTCTCCCTTCCAGATAGTCCCCGATATAATTGCGGATCTCAACCACCTGCGTAGGGAAAGAATAAGAACCCAGGGCCGTCTCCAGCTTTACATACTGTGGCAGCCTGTCATCCCAAAGCCCAAACACCGATTCATAGGAAAACAGGTAAGCATTGTAATCCCTGTCGCTCTGGATATCCTCCCAGTTTGCAACCGGCATTCCCAGTTCTTCACTGATCCCTTTCAAGACAACATTTTTCAATTTCTTCCTTCTGCTCTCACCAATATGTTCATTGAACGTAATATCAATATCTTCGGAAAAACGGTCTACCACATGGAATCCTTTTGACAGGGATGTACCCCCTTTGAACACACATTTGTCCAGCTGTTCCGAGAGCAGTTTCAAGATCAGCGTCACATAATAATCCTTTTCCACTACAGCCGGTGTCCTTCCGCTGCTGTCAGCAGCCTGTCCAACTATATCCCTGAATGTCTCCCTATCCCTGTGCAGATACATGTCCATACCCCCTGTCCGTTTCAACGGACACTAAATTCAATATCTGGGAGTGCATTTCTTCTGAAATCAACCCCCGTCTCATAAATCGCCTTGTATATCTTCAACGGATAATTGGCAAGGAACCTGTCCACTACTGCTTTTGTAAGGGCATGCTCCCTGGCGAAGCCGGTAAGAATCCGCCCGCAGACCTCCGGCTCCTCCTCCGCGCATTTCTCCAGATCCTTCAGGCAGTCCAGGAACTGCAGGACGGCCACATTTTCATCCGTGACCTCCACCACAGGACGCCGCAGGATATATTTCCGGCTCTTTATCGTCAGCTCCCGGACCTGCGCCGGTGCATAATTGCTGGTGATTTCCTCCTTGAGCGGCACCTGCGTGGATAGTCCCATACGGTTTGCAAGGGTATATCCTGAATAATACCCTACCCTTTTCCCCCTGCGCCTGACATATTTATGGAGTACCACCATATCCGCTGTCAAAGCCATCTTTTCCCCGAAAATATCTTTTCTGGGAAAGTAATATATCCCTGCTTCAAACCTGCACAGGATGCCGTCATCGGTAAGCCGCTTCAAGTGATACCGGAGGTTTTCTTCCGACAAACCGGGAATGGAAATATCCCCCGCAAAGATCGGTTCACCCTGTTCATAATTTTCTGTCAGATATTTATATAACACGGGACCCGCCATCCTTTCGTTTTGTAAGTTAATTATTTACTTATTGTTAGTATATCCAAAAATAGAATTTCTGTCAATGAAAAGAACTGGCAAATTTTAGCATCCTCAGTATGTACTTTACACATAATTTTGTTATAATATATCCAAAACAGGAAAGGTGATTAAAATGCAGAACAAATTATCTGCAGCTTTGCAGAATACCAGTGATTATAAGCTGGAAAATGCCAAAACAGATGCTGCAATCTTAGAAGCAGAAACCGAATATGCCATGAACGGAGAACTTCATAATGCCAGAAGCGCATTTGCTTTCCTAAAGAGGAAATATTTTAACCATACATACAAAATCTAGTATTTTGTAATTGACTTATTCTATATATTGTGCTATTATGAATTTGTTATTGAATTTTGTGCAGTTCCAGGACGAAAAGCACACGCTGTTTA
>CANDAG010000108.1 GCA_947382625.1 uncultured Lachnospiraceae bacterium | reverse complement strand
ACCGGTCCCGGATCCGGGCAAAGGTAGGGCGTACCGCCCTGGACTGGCGGAAGGTGGTAAGGGCGGTAAAGGGCAGTACAAAAACCATGCACAGGGCCAGTTTGGTATTGACGGTGAAGATCATAAAAAGAGCAAAAACAAACATCAGGAGATTTTCGTAGACCGCATAAATAATGTAGGCTACAAAATGCCGGATGGCATCCATATCCCCGGTCTGGCGGCTCATAAGATCACCGGTCTTTTTGCGGCTGAAAAAGGCAAAATCCTCCATCAGAAGCCTGCGGAAGAACCGGTCCCGCATATCATAGAGCACACCCTGGGAGCAGGTCTCAAAGATGACCTGGTGGGCAAAGCGCAGGATGCCCCTTACCAGCGTCACCGAAAGCAGGATGAGGATCAGCTTCGGCAGAAGGGAAAGCTCCCCTCCCCGGATCACATCGTCCACGATGAGACCGGAAATATAAGGATTGACGATGGCCAGAACGGCGATCACGGTGGTCATCAGAAGTCCGGCCAGCAAAAGAGCGCAATACTTTTTCAGGAAACCCCAGAACCATTTCATTGGCGTCATAATTTCTCCTCCTCACAAATAAATTTAAGAACAACTTTTTCAAATAACTATTGTCAATTTTATTGATTTGAGGTAAAAAGGAAATGTACATTCTTGCAGGTTAGCTGTCAAATGTTGCTATGAGGAAGACTGGACATAAGACATCCGGTCAGCGGGAACCGTGTATTTACGGACCTGCTGTGCTGAAAACAGTATTATACATAATAAAGGAAAAAATGATGAGTCAGGGAGACATTATATTACAGGAAGATTTTAACCCAACCTTTCTATTTACCTGGAAAGGGATACGTAAGAAAGATGAGGCAAAATATCATAAGCACGAGCATCTGGAGTTTGGCTATATCCTTTCCGGAAGAGGACGCCATCGGATCGGGGATCAGGTATATGATGTCTGCGAGGGGGATCTGATCCTCATCAATGCAGGAGAGTACCATCAGTCGCTGATCAGTGAGAGCGGCGGCCCTGCGGTGGAGTTTTATGTGGGGCTTACGGATATTTATCTGGAAGGACTGGAAAAAAACAATCTTCCGATATCAGAGGCCGGCCCTATCCTGCATACCTCCGGGGAACTTAAGATGAAGCTGAGCCGACTTTGCATTTATATGGAAGCAGAAAAGGAAATGGGGCGGTTTGGAAGGCATTTCATGATGAAGACCTATGCCATGCAGATGCTGGTGCTTTATTTAAGAGAGCAGGAGCAGTCTCAGAAGGAGCGCCCTATGAGGCAGTGCTCCTTTGAGTCGGTAAACAGGAAGTATCTGGTGGAAAAGATCCTGGATTACTTTGAGGATAACTATGCCCAGAAGATCTCTCTGGATCAGATCGCAGGAAATATGTATTTGAGCCCTTTTTATGTCTCAAAGATCTTTAAGGCGGAAACCGGCGAGACGCCCATCCATCTGCTGATCGAGATCCGCATGGAGAAGGCAAAGGAGCTGCTTCTTGAGGATCCCTCCTTAAGTATCCAGGAGGTGTCTGCCAGAGTGGGGTATGAGGACGCCTATCATTTCAGCAAGCTCTTCAAGAAAAAATTCGGGGTCGCGCCTTCGGGGATGCGAAAGAACGAGACAATGTAGGTATTTGCCCATTCACCTGTTATCATCCTTTCTCGAAGGCATGAACCCAGTCCAGCTTGAACAATGCGATCAGAAAGGTGACAGAGCTTAAGGTCCAGGTCAGGGGATAAGCCCAGGAAATGGTCTGGAATACCGGGAATTCCTTTACTGCCAGGGTCACATAAACAATACGCACGCCGCACCAGAATAAGAGCATTGTGATCATGGGTATAAAGGCCTTGCCACAGCCCCGCATGACGCCGGCCGCACAGTGGGAAAAGGCAAGGAGGAAAAAGAAGGGGGCCACCACTCTCGAATGGATGATCCCATAGGAGACGGCTTCCTCTGAATCCACAAAAAAACGCAAGGCATAGGGCGCCCAGAGATAAAAAATAAATCCGATTATTTCTGCCAGCACCATGCCGGAGAGAATGCCGAAGGCGGCGCCCTTTTTGGCCCGCTCATATTCTCCCGCTCCAAGGTTCTGGCTGATAAAGGTAGGGAGTACCATGGACATACTCATGATGGGCAGGAAAACGAAGCCCTCGATCTTGGCATAAGCGCCGTGTCCGGAGATGGCATAGGCACCAAAGGCGTTGATATTGCTCTGGATCACAATATTCCCCACGCTGATCACGGCGTTCTGGATGCCGGTGGGCAGTCCCTGACGGATCACCTCAAGCATAATATCTTTATGGAAGCGTAGCTTTCGAAAATCCAGCCGGATCCTTTCATCAGCTTCCCGGCACATCCGCACCAGACACAGGATCACACTGAGCCCCTGAGCGATCACAGTGGCAAAAGCAGCGCCGCTTACGCCCCAATGGAAGCCTGCCACAAAAACCAGATCCAGAGCCACATTTACCAATGAGGACAGGATCAGATAATACAGAGGATGGAGGCTGTCTCCTAATGCCCGCATGATGGACATGCAGATATTGTACATGATCACCGTGGAGACCCCTGCAAAGTAGATCCTGAAATAGATCAGAGAATGAGGCATAACAGAATCCGGAGTTTTCATCAGTGTGAGAAGGCCGGGAATGAAGGCCAGCCCCACTACGGTTGCCAGCAGGGAGGCAAGGATCCCGAAAAGAAAATTGGTATGGATCGACTTTTGTACCATCTCATCATCCTGAGCACCGAAATACCGGGATATGATCACGCCGCCTCCGATCGCGATCCCGTTAAAAAATCCGATGATCAGAAAGGTCAGGCTTCCTCCTGAGCTGACTGCAGCAAAGGCATCGTTATCCGCAAAATTCCCTACCACCCATGCATCGGCCATATTATAAAACTGCTGCAGCAGCTGTCCCAGAAAAAGAGGGACAGCAAACTGAATGATTCCTTTGGTGATGGAGCCCTGGGTCAGATTGACATTTTGCGAATGATTGGAATGATTGTTGTGTATGGAAAAGTGCTTTTGTGTTTTGTTTGTATTCATTTGATCTGTATTCCTTTTTGTAAATTAGATTTTTGGCTGTAATTATGATTATAGTGATTCTTTTGCTCTTTTTCAATCTGTTTGTTAAATGATTTAACATGGAAGCTTTACAATGTTCCTAAAAAAATACAATTTTTATGGAATAAAATAAAAATAATGCTTGCAATATTTATTGTCTTATAATATACTTAACAAGTCGGATGTGAACAGTAATTTATAAAGATAATCCGATTCTGATTAATGGCTCGTTGGTCAAGCGGTTAAGACGCCGCCCTCTCACGGCGGAAACAGGGGT
>CANDAG010000107.1 GCA_947382625.1 uncultured Lachnospiraceae bacterium | reverse complement strand
TGTTTTATCAAGGAGGAGAAAATATGCACGAATTTGACGATGCGGTATTACAATGCTTTTTAGACAATCAGGGACAGCTGTTCCCGGAGGAGGATGTGGCTTCTTCTCTGGAAGAAGCGGAGGCTTTTCTTGAAGAGTGCCTTGCAGTGGTTGTGAATTCGATCGAGGAGATCTGGGAATTTTTTGAGGAGGAAGGCCTTGATGTGGACGGAGCCCAGGGAGATGAGATCCTTGAGGCAGACGAGGTTTTTGATGTAGGCGATGGAAGATATCTGATCGTGGAAGGGTAAAAACAACGGATAACGCACGCTGCGAGTTATCCTGATGTTAATAGTAAACGCTGTCCCGTTTTTTGGGACAGCGTTTTTGATGTTAGGCACAATTGGCATATTGGGACATATAAAGTCTGTAATATTCTCCGTTCAGGGCCATCAGCTCTTCATGGGTTCCTCTTTCAAGAATATTTCCCTTATCTACATACATAATGCAGGAGGCATTTTTGATGGTAGAGAGGCGGTGGGCAATAATAAAGGAGGTTCTCCCCTTTAAGAGCTCATTCAACCCTTTCTGCAGGATGATCTCGGTCTCTGTGTCGATGCTGGAGGTGGCCTCATCCAATATGAGGATCTTCGGATCGGCAAGGAGAGCCCGGGCAAAGGAGATCAGCTGGCGCTGCCCCACAGAAAGGCGGCTTCCCCGTTCATTCACCTCTGTGTAATAGCCGTTTTCCATTTCCATGATAAAGTCGTGGGCGCAGACGGTTTTTGCCGCACGGATGACCTCATCGTCTGTGGCTGTGTAATTGCCGTAGCGGATGTTGTCCATGATGGTGCCTGCGAAGATGAAGCTGTCCTGCATCATAACGCCCATCTGTGCCCGGAGAGAGTGGATGGTAACACCGGAAATGTCGGTGCCGTCAACCAAAATGCGCCCGCTCTCCAGATTATAAAAGCGGCTTAAAAGATTCACCAGTGTTGTCTTTCCTGCACCGGTAGGTCCCACGATGGCAAAGGTATCTCCGGTCCTGGCGTGGAAGTTCACATCCTCTAAGATCCGGATTCCCGGCTCATAGCTGAAGGTGACATGCTCGAAGCTTACATCTCCCCGGATCGGCGGCATTTCTATTGCGTCCGGGGCATCCTTTACGGAGACAGGCTCGTCTATGGTCTCGAAAATACGCTCCAGATAGGAAATCGCGGTAAGCAAAGAGTTATAAAAGCCTGCCAGGGTGTTGATTGGGGCCCAGAATCGGCTGACATAAGCGGTAAAGGCCACCAGCACACCTACGGTAATGGGGGAGGAGTTGTCAAACATCCAGTGGATCCCCAGCACATAAATGGCAGAGGTGGTAACCATGGAAATGATATCCACGGAGGGACCCATGGTAAAGTTATACATGCAGGCGTGCATCCAGGATTTCCGGTAGCTGCTGCTTAAATTATTAAAAATATTACTGTTTACCTCTTCCCTCACAAAGGACTGGGTCACCCGGATCCCGTTGATGCTCTCTGCAATGTAGGCATTTAGATTTGACTGCTTGTTGCTCTGGATCTGCCAGGCCTTGCGCTGCCGCCTTTTGATGAAGACCACCACGGCAGCCAGCACCGGCAGACCGCACAGGCACAGCAGGGTCAGCCGTACATTGATGAGAAACATAAATACCACAATAAAGATCAGGTTGCACAGATCGGTAATCGTGTTGAGGATACCGTTGGAGAGCAGGTCGCTTAAGCTGTTTACATAGTTGACCACCCGCACCTGGATCTTGCCATGAGGCCTGTTGTCGTAGTAGGAAAAGGGCAGATCCTGCAGATGCCTGAAAATATCATACCGCAGAGTATGGATGATCTGCTGGCCGATAATATTGGTATGCTTGATCTTATACCGCAGGCTTAAGGCCGAATACAGGGCGGCAAGAAGGGTCAGAGCGCTGTAAAAGGCAACCCCTTTCATATCCTTTGCCGGAATACTCTCATCCATGATCTTTAAGAAAAACTGAGGGATCAGCATAGTGAAGGCCGAGGCTGTGAGCATCATCAGAGCTACCGAAGCAAAACGCTTCCGGTAGGGCTTTAAGTAGCCCAGCAGCCTTTTTAACTGGTTAATATCAAATTTATCCTCTAAAATTTCATCCACGTCATATTTGTTCCGTGCCATATGAAATCACTCCTCTCTCTATAAGCTGCCTTGCGGAGCATGACAGCGGTTGATCAATAAGCCGGTTCAGGCGCAGGGCGAAGGCCGGCCTTTTGCATTTCGTCTTCTGAAGGGATCTCACCATATTGATGGTGAAAGGCGCTGGCATAATAACCGTTCTTTGCCAGAAGCTCCTGGTGAGTACCTCTTTCAATGATGCGTCCATTGTCCATTACCAGGATCAGATCCGCATCCTTGATAGAGGAGATCCTATAGGCGATGACAAAAACGGTACATTGTCCGCCCAGCTTCTTCAACTGGCTCTGTATGTAGCTTTCCGTCTCCATATCCACTGCGGAGGTGGTGTCATCTAGGATCAGGACGGCAGGCCTTTTAAGGAGCGCTCTTGCCAGAGAGATCCGCTGCTTCTGGCCGCCGGAGAGGCCTACGCCCCGTTCGCCCACGATGGTATCATATCCTTCGGGCATTTTCTGGATAAAGTGGTTGGCGTCCGCCATAACGGCAGCCTCATGGATCTCGTCAAAGGAGCATTCAGGACGTCCGTAGGCGATGTTGCCCTCAATGGTATCCGAAAAGAGGAAAATGTCCTGCATGGCCATACCGATATTATCCCGAAGCTCATGAAGATTTAAGTCCCTGACATCCACACCGTCCACCAGTACCTGGCCTGTGGTGGCATCCACAAAGCGGCACAGCAGGTTCATGATGGTGGATTTGCCGGCTCCGGTAGAGCCTAGAATGCCGATGGTCTGACCTTTTTTGGCAGAGAAGCTGATATCACTTACAATGTTTTCTCCGTCTGCAGAATAGGAAACATTCCTGAATTCCACATTCCCTTCCATCTTCTTCCGTTCTACAGGAACGGCAGGCATTTTGATCCGGGGCTCTTCCACATAGGTATCATAGATTTTTTCCACGGAGGTGATAAAACGGTGGATGTCGTTGACCCACCAGCCGGCCATCCTTAAGGGGCCGTTTAACATCCACAGGTAGCCGTTTACCGTAACCAGCTTTCCCATGGAAATCTCCCCCTGGATCACCATGTATCCTCCGTAAAGCATCAGGATCACATTGAGCAGATAGGAGAGCACCTCGAAAACCGGAAGGAATTTCATCCATACCCGGGAGGAGGCAAGCTGAGCCTCTAAATAAGCGTCGTTTTCTTTATTGAATTTTTCAATCTCAAAATCTTCCTTGGCAAAGGCCTTAACCACCCGGTTGCCGCTTACATTTTCCTGGACGAAGGAATTCAGGGAAGAAAACCGGTCCCGGATCCGGGCAAAGGTAGGGCGTACCGCCCTGGACTGGCGGAAGGT
>CANDAG010000106.1 GCA_947382625.1 uncultured Lachnospiraceae bacterium | reverse complement strand
TCCTCTCTGACCCGAAATATATGGGCTATAAGGGCTTTCAGACTGCGGATACGGCGGAGCCTTATTTTGAGCTGATATATCTGCCCTTTGAGGAGGGTGCACCCCTTCCCTGCTTCCGGGACAGCGTGGGCAGGCATGAAGATATGCCGGAGGGATTTGTGCTGTATTACACAAATCAATGCCCTTTTACGGCAAAGTATGTACCGATACTGGAGGAGATGGCAAAGGCCAGAAACGCAGTGTTCCGATCCGTACATATGCAGACCAGGGAGGATGCTCAGAATGCCCCTTCGCCCTTTACGACCTTTTCCCTTTTCTATGACAGGCAGCTCGTGACCCATGAAATCCTGTCGGAGAAGAAATTTGATAAAATCTTAGCAGATAAAGGAGTGTGAAAAATGATTCAATTAGTCAGACCAACAGAAGCGATGAAAGAACAGGCCATAGAGTTCAGACAGGAATTTTTTGAATATGGGGAATTTGTCATCAACGGAAGTGAATTATTTGATAAAACGGATGATTATACAGAATGGTGCAGAACCATAGACGCAAACACGAAAGAAGAGACCGTTAATCCGAATTGGGTTATAACGGATACATTCTTTGCTGTCGATGATGATAGAATTGTGGGAATCATTGATTTCAGGCATACGCTGAACGACTTCCTGAAGGATCTCGGCCATTGCGGTTACAGCGTCCGACCGTCAGAAAGAAGAAAAGGCTTCGCTACGGAAATGCTGCGGCAGTTATTGGATATTGCAAAGAAGGCGGGGATGAACGAACTGTATCTTTCTGTGGAAAGGAAGAATGAACCTTCGGTTAAAACAATCATTCGGAATGGAGGAGTCTATGAGCGCAGTTTTGAGATTGATGGAGAACAGGCGGATATTTACAGGATCGCTCTGTCGGAATAGCCATATTGGAACAACGGATACGGCAGAGCCGCAAGCTGCCTGGGGAGAAGAATGATAGGATTAAAAAGAGGAAGCGTGGAGCTTTTATCCCATCAGGAGGAATGGGATAAAAATGCCGAAAATGTAATTTTGGAATTGAAGCAGCTTTTCGGAAATGCCGCTGTTGATATCCAGCATGTGGGAAGCACTGCGATTCATTCCATTTATGCAAAACCAATTATTGACATTGTGATTTGTCTCCGTGATTTGAATGATATTTCACCTTATATGAAACGGTTGGAAGAACATGGTTTTGTTTTTCGCGGGGAAGATGTTGCAGGGCAAATGTTATTTGTAATGGGTGATTTTGAAAAAGATATGCGCACACATCATATCCATGCAGTCAAATGGAATGGGACAAAATGGAAGAACTATATCAATTTTCGGGATTATCTGAATTGCCATCCTGATAAAGCCATGCGATATGATGCCTGTAAGAAAAAACTGGCATTACAATTTCCAGATGACCGAAGAAGTTATACGGAAGGCAAGCAGGAATGCATAGAATGCCTGCTGAAAGAAGCATATGTATGGAGACAGCGGCAGGATACATAGAGAACACAAAGAGACGATGAAGGAGGTAAAAACAATGCGTCATATTTATATTCGTGGAATCATTGGATTGATCTGGCTGGTTGCAGCCATTGTATGCGGGGTATCCGGTAACTTCCCGATGATGGGGCTTTATCTGGTATTGGCAGGTGTATTCCTGTACTCCGCATATGCGATATGGAAAAAAGAGAAGGACGGCAAAGGGGGAAGGTAAGATGGGAAAAACGCTCCTGACTGTGGGGAACTTGAGTGCGTGGTACAGTGAAGAGAAAATGATACTTTCGGGGTTCTCTTTTTCGCTAGCGGAGCATGAAGTGGCAGGTCTGATTGGGCTAAACGGAGCCGGGAAAACCACATTTCTGAGGGTGATTTCCGGCCTGCTCCCGACCTTTCGTTCAGAGGGCATCTGCTTTGGCGGCGCTCCTGTGGATTTCCGGAGGCAGGATTTTAAGCTCTGCCGCTATACGGTGTTTGCCGAGGATAATTCTTTTTCATATTTTACTTTCCGGGAATACCTGGCCTATGTTTGCGCCGCCTATGGGAAAGAGGTGACCGATGTGTCGGAGCTGGTACAGGGCTTTCACTTTGAAGAATATACAGATACCCTGTTAAGAGAGCTGTCAACCGGGAACCGGAAAAAAGCGTTTCTGATCACGGCTTTTGCCCTGAAACCCAGACTGCTTCTTCTGGACGAGCCGGTCAACGGTCTGGATTTCCAAAGTACGGAATATCTGTATCAGCAGATTCTGGGCTATAAAGAGTATGGAACTGTGCTGTTTTCCTCCCACATCCTGGAGAGCATCACGCTGACCTCTGACCGGGTATTTGTCCTGGAGGACGGTAAGATCCGGCAGACTTTTGAAGGCGGGCAGATCAATGCCGCGGATATCCGGGAGGCGCTGCATGATGAAAATGACAGGTAAAGCCTTTGCAAAAAAACTGTTTGGGGCAAGATACGAGCGGCTGCCCCGGACAATCTTGCTTGATGTGATCATATTTTGGGGGCTGTATATCGCAGGGTTTCAGGTGCAGGTTGCGGATACTGTACAGATCCTGATGATAAGCGCCTTTACTGCAGGCGTGATGTGGCAGGCACTTTCTTCCAAAGATAACGCCGTAGAACTGAAACATATGCTGATGCTGCCGCATCAACCCCAGAAGTTTGTATTCTCCTATGTGGCAGCACTGGGAGCCTATACGATTCTTACAAAGACAGGGCTGCTTTTGGCAGTTTTGCTGGCTGTTTCTGCATGGAAGCCCATAGAGATTATAGGAATGGTCATCAGTATGCTTCATGCGGTCTTTATGGCTGCTGCAGTCTATTCCCTGAGAAAATATTGGTATGCGGGTGGACTTTGGGCTGTTGCCATAGTGTCTGCCATTCTGTTTTTAGGAAGTAAGCCATGGTTTGGACTGTTGCTGCTTGTGAATGGTTTCGTCGCTATTCTGATTTTGCGGAAGGCAGAGGTCTATGGGTTTTATCAGTGGGAGAGTGAGAAAAGCCATGCCATCCGGCAGAGGAAGAAAGCTTCCTTGTGGCGGTACTTTTTCCGGTATCTGGGCTGCCACAAGAATTATCTGCTCAATACTGCGGTGATGTGGTGCGTAGCCATTGTAATGCCGTATTTCTTAAGAGAAATGGCCGGACTGTCCGTTGTCCCGGTGGGTTTTGCAATTTTATCCCTGAATACGCCCATTTGTATCCTGCTGTCCTGTGACCCTGACCTGGAGCAGGCGGTCCGTTTCCTGCCTGGACAAAAACGACGATTTTGCATCCCATACTGCCTGTTTATCTTTTCTTGTAATATGGCTGCAGATGCGATATTCCTCTTAAGCTGGCAGATACAAAACGGCGGCGTCACTGTCCTGATGATTGCCGGGGCTGTTTTCTTTGCCATGCAGAGTGCGGTGCTGTCTGTGCTGCTGGAATGGTTTTATCCCATTCGTGGCTGGAAGATTGAAAGCGACCTGTGGCATCATCCCCGGAAATATGTGGTTCCGGTGGGTATGCTGCTGCTTGCGGGAGCCGCTTGCGCATGGCCGGTACTGCTGTATGTCCTATTGGTTTTACTGGCTGTGGAAATTGTAATTTTGCTTTTTATACCCAAAGGGCACTCGTGAATGCAGGCCCGCTCGGGCGGACTCCGTCCGTCAAGGTATATGTCGGAGGCATCCGGAGTGATGGATAAAAAATGAATGAAAAAAAGATATTATATGTAGAAGATGATTTAAGCCTGATTGAAGGCCTGAAATACACACTTGAGAAAAATGGTTTTCTGGTAGATAATGCCCGTACTGTAATGGAAGCATATCAATTCTTCCGGGCAGGCCAGTATGACCTTCTGCTGCTGGATGTCACGCTGCCGGATGGGACTGGCTTTGATATCTGTAAAGAAGTAAGAAAGACCTCTGCTGTCCCGATTATATTCCTGACAGCTTCGGATGAAGAGATCAGCATTGTAAAAGGGCTGGACATGGGTGGGGATGACTACATTACCAAACCCTTTAAATTGGGCGAGGTCATTTCAAGGATCAACGCATTGCTGCGCCGTTTGGGGCAGCAATTTCATAAGAGTGATACGATTCTGGAATCCAATGGGATCAGGATTGACTTGTCTGAGCGGAACTGTTGGAAAGGGGAAACGGAGATTCCCTTAACATTGGTGGAATATAAGCTGCTCTGCCTGTTTTTGAAGAATCCAGGCCGCA
>CANDAG010000105.1 GCA_947382625.1 uncultured Lachnospiraceae bacterium | reverse complement strand
TTTAATTTGAAGAATTTTCGGGTAATTGGGAGTAGGTAAAGTTACGAATAACAATAAGGTGCAGGAGCATCTGTCAGAATGGAAAAGCACCGTGAACCTATCACAGCATAAGAAAGGAGAAAAGCAAAATGGAGAGAGTCTATTATGCAATCAATGAGGAGGTGGCCAAGACAGCGCATAGCATGATGTCTTTCAGAGACTATCAGGAAGGGAGTAAGACGGCAGAATACCAGGGGTATGTGAATAAGGCGTATGACCTGGCAGACAAGGTGGCTGAGGCAAGACCGGATGAAGCAGAGCGTGTTTATGCGCTGGCAGAGCGGTATTCGAGGAAAATGGCCGAGAACATGAGCGACTCCAGCCGCATCGGAATGATGTGTCCGAGCGTGATGGTTTCCGGAGCTGGGAATTTCCCGGTTAAGAAGAAAGAGAAACAGAACGCAGCGGCAGATAGGAACCATCAGCAGTTCCAGGAAATTCAGGGCATCCTTGCAAAGATGGAGAGTATTCTGCATGGCAAGGGGATTATTAAGTCAGACGATGATCGGGCTATTGAGAAACTGGAGGAAAAGCTGGAAGGCTTGAAGGAAAATCAGGAGGCTATGAAAGCGGCGAATAAGGCGCTCCGGATGAAGGATGCGGAGAAAGGGAATGAGGCACTGAGGGATATGGGATATTCGGACGATCAGATAAAGGAACTGAGAGAGCCGGATTTCTGCGGGAGAATCGGATTCCCGGATTATGCACTCCAGAACAACAATTCCAACATTCACAGGATCGAGGGCCGCATAAAGGAACTGAAGGCCACGAAGGCAAGAGGAACCCAGGAAACGGAGTGCAAATTCTTCAAGATTGTGCGTAATGTGGAGGAAATGCGTCTGCAGCTGATTTTTGAAGGTAAGCCGGAACCGGAAGTGAGAGAGGTTTTGAAAAGTAATGGTTTCAGATGGAGTCCGCACAATATGTGTTGGCAAAGACAATTAACCAATAATGCGGAACATGCTATGGGGAGAATAATACAATTATTGGAGGAGAGAAGTATCTCTGTAAGTAAGTAGAAACATAATCTGAAAAGTGAATATTTTACTGTTAATGCTTTCAAAATTCATCTGGATATGGTACAATAGGCAAATAGAATGGAGGTAATGAAGATGTCCATAACAGATAAAGTGAAGGCGGCTATGACAATAAAGGGTAAAAAGAATAGTGAACTGGCAGAGTATTTGGGAATAACAAACCAGTCATTAAGCAACAAATTCAATAGAGGTAGTTTTTCAGCAGAAGATTTGATTAAGATAGCTGACTTTACTGGCTCAAAGTTAAATTTTGAATTTGATGATAATAATAAAATATCCTTTAGCGTAGAAGATATTCGAAAATCATAGCTGACCACATGATTTTGAAAGCACTCAGAAATGGGTGCTTTTATTATGAGTAAAAAAATAATCAAAAACGTGTAAAAATTACTTGACACAATACTCTGAATAGTGTATTTTATAATCAGATAAGAAATGCAATACACGAAAGGAGTAAACATGAAGAAAGAAGATGTTTTTGAGGTGTTAAGTAGTACAGAGGCAGGGGCAAGATTGCTCATAGAAGCGATTATTGGAGATTATGGAGTGCAGGATTTCCTCCAGTGCGTATTTTGGGGATTGAATGAGGCGGATCAGACAAGATTTCTTGACAGTGCTATTAAGAAAGCAGGTGTTAAGGCATGAAGTTTGATTGTGAGTATGCTGGTGGGAAAGATTGTTTGTGTGGTGCGTGTCAATTAGCAAGAAAAGCGATTGAGGAAGCTGAAAAAATAACTAAGGAAGATGTTGATAAACTCTTTAGAGAGGCAGAAGAAACATTGAAAAAGCTTAGGGATAAAGAAAGCGAGTGAAGTAATGGAAGATTTAACGAATAAGAGGTTTGGAAAATTAGTTGCGACAGAAATTGCCTATGTGAAAAATTATCGGCGTTATTGGAAGTGCAAGTGTGATTGTAAAAACATAACTGTCGTTCGGGAAGATGCATTGATTAGGTCTACAAGGAGTTGCGGATGCTTAATTAACGCTGACAGAAAAGGAGAGCCTATCACACATGGATTAAATGGAAGCAGAATTCAGAGGATTTATAATGGCATGAAACAACGGTGCTATAACAAAAATAATCATGGATATGGTGATTATGGGGGAAGGGGAATAAAAATCTGCGACGAATGGCTAGGAGAAAATGGTTTGCTGAATTTTTATAATTGGGCTATGGCTAATGGTTACGAAGATGATTTATCTATAGACCGTATAGAAAATGACGGAAATTATGAACCTTCAAATTGTAGATGGTCAAATGATAGTGAGCAGCGGAGAAACCAAAGGCAGAAACAGTATGAGGTTGATGGAGAGATTCATACTATCAAGGAGTGGGCTGAAATTTCAAATATTAAATATGATACATTACGCTGGCGGATTAATAATGGATGGGATATAAAAGATGCAATTTCCCAGCCAGAAAGCCATATTTCCAGAGAAAAAAGGGTGTAGGCATGGCCGAGGTTTTGACAAAGGAGATAGCAGATGAATACAGAGATAAGGTGAAACTACTGCCTCCAAATGGCCTGCAGGATATAGGGGATAGGCGCAAATTGCGGATAGAGCTTCAGGAAAGATGCAATTTGACAGAGTTGGAGGCAGTCAATATCATCAATGGTTTTCATATCGGCATCTACGTAACAATCGCAGAGCGAAGAGAGGCAGAAAGAATCAGGAAAGAGCAGGAGGAAGGACAATGAGAGCTGAGAAGAATGGCTTTGTGCTGATAATAGAGGGTACCTGGTGCGAGATTTCCAACAGGTACGGAGTTGCAAGCCGTTATATTTCCCGAAACGCTGGTACATGATGGGCGGGAATTTTCTTTACACATCAGACAGTCGGTTTCGGGAGATTGCAGGGGCGAAGTACCCAATCCCCATTCATGACAGATACGAAGGGAGGTAAGGCACATGGAGATTGTTGGTTACTATATTCATGGCGCAAAGGAATATGTGGCATTCAGAGACGGCGAGAAAAATCTGGCCAGATATAAGATTACGGACGGGTTTCACGACAGGCCGGTGAATGAGAGAAATGCCGGAAAGTACCAGGGGTACCAGAAAGTGAGAAAAGAGGACATTGACCTGGAGAAGATCATCAGCCGTATGCGTGGCGCAAGACCGTGGCATCCGCTGTTGGAGCTGTTGAGAAAGGAGGCGGTTGCGTGAACAGTGTAACACTGAGTATCGGGAGCAGTGACGCAGAAAAGATTGCGGCTTGCATAAAAAGCATAGCAGGAGGTGTATCTGCGAGTGATATTGTAGAGATTGTCCTGAAAACACCTGCACCAGCAAAAGAAGAAAAGAAGAGGCAGGCCGTAACAATGACAAGTAAGGAAGTGGCTGAGGTTTTGGGTAAGAGCCATGCAATCATCTTCAAGCGGATAGCAAGGTTTCTGTGTGCGGATGCGAGTGAAGAGGAAAAGCAGGAGTTTCAGCTGGCATCTTTCAGAATACCGCAGGGCATAGAATGTCCTATGTATGAAATGACAGAGAAGGCGTGCAATCTGTATTGTGAGTGGCTGAAGGATTATACAAATTATAAGAGCGTTGCTAAGGGCGCTGAACGACTGAGAGCTACGGTTCAGGAACGCTTTCATCCGGAAAAGAGGTCGGCGGTTCCTGCAGGTAGAGGGTTCCTGTTGGAAGGAAAGCCGAGAAGTGAGTATGAGGAATACTGTAATATGTTCAATCAGTTTATCACAGGCCCGGCGGTGGAAGGAAGGGAAATAGCTGAGCTGACGGAGAGGTATAAGAAATTCTATGATGTGATGAAAGCGGCCCAGCTGAGAGCGAAAGAGAGCAATGAGTTGGAAGATGCCTTGTATGGGGTGGCAATCGAAGCAGAAATGCAGGGTTTTATCTATGGGTTTAAGATGTTTGATGCCCTGCTGAACAGACAGCTGGAGGTAGCTGTGTAGGAATTGAATTTTGCGTGTTGGCAAGGTTTATTTTTTTACCTGCAATACTCGCAAATTTGAGATAGACGTAATGAGAAAATACGCATAAGCGAAAGGAGAAAGCAACATGGAAGAAAAAGTAATTACCTATATCGAGGCGGCACATATCAGACCGCATCCGGAGAATCCCCGGAAGAATTTAGGGGATTTGTCAGAGCTGGTGGAGTCTATCAGAAAGAATGGTGTTCTCCAGAATTTGACGGTTATCCCCGTGGAAGGAGAGCCGGGAGAGTACATGACGCTGATCGGCCACCGGAGATATGCAGCTGGTACCCAGGCAGGCGTGGAAAAATTCCCCTGCCAGATTGCGGAGAACCTGACGCCGAGAGAACAGGTGTCGATTATGCTGGAAGAGAATATGCAGCGTAATGATTTGA
>CANDAG010000104.1 GCA_947382625.1 uncultured Lachnospiraceae bacterium | reverse complement strand
ACTTTCAGATTGTCCTAAAGTCAATAAAATTTCCGGCATTTTCCTCCAGATACCGCTTAAGAGGGGCGCAGCTTTCAGTAGCAAGCTCCCCTGATGTGAGCAGCTTATCCACAGAAATACTGATTTTTTTCAGGAGCTCCGCATCCTGGTATATGTCGGCGATCTTAAAATCCATATCCCCGCTCTGGCGGATACCGAACAGATCGCCGGGACCTCTGTGCTTTAAATCTTCCTCGGCAATCTTGAAGCCATCGTTAGAATGGTTCAGGATATCCAGCCGTTCCATGGACTGTTTATTGTCGGAGCAATTCATAAAAATGCAGTAGGACTGCTCTTTTCCGCGCCCGATCCTTCCCCTGAGCTGGTGAAGCTGAGCCAGACCGAAGCGTTCTGCATTTTCGATCATCATTACGGTTGCCCGGGGAACGTTGATCCCCACCTCGATCACAGTGGTGGATACAAGAACATGGACATCTCCTGCGGCGAAGGCGTCCATTATCCGTTTTTTATCGGCGGGACGCATCTTTCCGTGAAGGATCTCCACATGAACATCCTCCGGCAGAATGCTTTTCAGACGTTCTCCATAATCGGTGACATTTTCAAGCCCGTCCGTATCCTCTTCTCCGGCCTCCACCATCGGGCAGATCACATAAGCCTGATTCCCCTTACGTACCTCACGCAGAATAAATTCGTAGGCCTTTGGACGGAAGGAGGTTCCTACCACACAATTTTTGATGGGAAGTCTGTCTGCAGGCAGCTCCCCAATCACCGACAGATGCATATCGCCATAAAGAATAATGGCAAGGGTTCTGGGAATAGGGGTTGCGCTCATGACCAGTACATGGGCGCCGCCGCCCTTTTCATTCAGGAGTTCTCTCTGGCGTACGCCAAAGCGGTGCTGTTCATCCGTGATCACAAGTCCCAGCTTTTGGTAATTTACTTTTTCCTGTATCAGTGCATGGGTTCCGATGATCACATTCACATCACCGTCCCGGATCCTTTGGTATATTTCTTTTTTGGCTGAGGCGCTGACAGAGCCGGTAAGGAGCACAGGGCGAAAAGGAAGCCCATGCTTATCCGTAAGCTGTACCATCTGTTCGAAGTGCTGGGCGGCCAGAATTTCTGTAGGCGCCATCATAGCTCCCTGATATCCGTTACTTACCGCAAGCAGGAGGGCGAGAAACGCTACGATCGTCTTACCGGATCCCACGTCTCCCTGCACCAGACGGTTCATGCAAAAGCCGCTGGTCAGATCCTCCTTTATTTCATCCCATACCCGGAGCTGAGCCTTTGTCAATGTGTAAGGAAGCTGCTCTAAAAGCCGGTCCGGCCAGGCGGTTTCTATCATTGGGTAATCGGTATGAGACGCTTCATTATATTCCTTCATCTGTCGTATTGATATCAGAAACAGAAAAAACTCGTCAAACACCAGCCGTTTTCTTGCCGCAAGAAGATGGTCGTAATCCCTGGGAAAATGAATCTGCCAGAGAGCTTCTTTTCTGGAGATCAGCTGATATTCTTCCAGAATATCGGCCGGGATATATTCCTCCGGTTCCGATGCCGCGACCTCTAGAGCCTGTCTGGCGGCCTTAAGGAGGGTCCGGTTGGTGAGGCCTGCCGTTAAGCCGTAGCAGGGCCACAGTTGTCCTGTCAGCTTCTGATATTCGTCCCATGAATACAGCTTTGGCTGATCCATGGAATACCGGCGTTTTTCTATGGAAGCGCCTTCTGTTTTTAATTTCCCACGAAACAGATAGCGGCAGCCTTTTGTCATTCTTTTTTTCATGTAGGGAGCATTAAAAAATGTAATAGCGATACGGTCTTCCCCATCACAGCACAGACCGGAGCCTACCGACAGATTTCGGACCTTTTTCCATTTGAAATCTGCCAGAACAAAAAGCTCTAAGGTAACGGTTTCTCCCGGTTTTGCCTCTGCAAGCTTTACCGGCGGCAAATAGCTCTGATAGCTTCTGGGATAATAAAGGAGAAGCTCGTGGATGGTGGTGATCCCGATCCGTTTTAAAAGCTTTGCGGTTTTTTCACCGATTCCCTTCAGGGCTGTGATATTTTCTGAATCCTTCATCTCCTATTCCTCATAACCACAATATCTGGTTTTTATTACCAAATTCCCTGCCACGCAAAAAGGACGGTTTACCGTCCTTTTGGTTAACATACGATCCGTTGCTTGGCATAAGGATTGGACGCAAAGTCCGATCCGTTGCTTGGCATAAGGATTGGACGTAAAGTCCAATCCGTTGCTTATTCTGCAGAAATAATATAATAGTAAATGGGCTGCCCGCCGTATTGAAGTTCAATATCACAGGAAGGATAAGCCTCTTCTACCTGCTTTTTGAGGTTCTCTGCCGCTTCCTCTGAGATATCGTCCCCATAGTAAATACTGATCAGCTCCAGTTCATCGGACATCATTTCAGTCACCATCCGGAAGGCAACCTCCTGGACTTCTCCGCCAACGGACAAAATCCCGCTGTCACCGATTCCCATGTAATCACCCTGTTTGATCTCTTTATCCTCAATGACGGTATCCCGGACCGCATAAGTCACCTGTCCTGTCTTAACACTTCCCATTTCAGTTTTCATGATCTCTTCATTTTCGGCAGCGGACAGATCGGGAACATAATTGATGATCGCCGTAATGCCCTGAGGAACAGTTTTGGTAGGGATCACGATGATGTTTTTGTTTTCTACCATCATTTTTGCCTGGTTGGCGGCCAGAATGATGTTTTTGTTGTTGGGAAGGATAAATATGGTGTCCGCATTGACCTTTTCAATGGCGTTGAGCATGTCTTCCGTGCTGGGATTCATGGTCTGTCCGCCTTCGATAATATGATCCACCCCTAATCCGGTAAAGATCTCGTTGATCCCCTTTCCAACGGAAACCGCAATAAAGCCCACCTCCTTATGAGGCATGGCAGGCGCCTGATCTTCCCCGGAGGAAGCTGCGGCAGATATCTCGTCTTCTTTGAAAAGCTTCTCCTGTTTGGAGACCTTTTCCTGATTCTCCAGACGCATATTATCAATCTTCATATTTGATAAAGCCCCGTATTTGAGCGCTTTCTGGATTGCAAGTCCGGGGTCGTTGGTGTGAACATGAACCTTTACTACATTGTCATCTGTCACCACCACGATAGAATCACCGATAGACTCCAGGTATTCCTTAAAATCCATTTCTGTCTTGATATTAAAGTTCCGGTTTAAGAGGATGATAAATTCCGTACAGTATCCGTATTTAATATCAGCCTCTGCTTTAGCCGGGGCTGCCTTGGGCGCGGAAGGCTCCGCAGGAACACTAAAATCGATTTCTTTGCCAAGGAAGGCGTCATAAGCTCCCTTCAGAACCTGCATTAAACCCTGACCACCTGAGTCAACCACTCCTGCCTGCTTCAGGACAGGAAGCATCTCCGGGGTCTGCTCCAAAACCTCATCCCCACGCTTAAGGATCTCATCAAAAAAGCAGGACAGATCCGTGCATTCCTCATCAGCCAACTCTCTGGCTCTTAAGGAAATACCTTTGGCAACGGTAAGGATCGTCCCTTCCTTTGGTTTCATAACTGCCTTGTAGGCAGTTTCCACAGCTTTCTCAAAGGCATCTGCAAAGAGCGGTACCGTAAGGCTTTCTTTTTCTCTTACTGATTTGGTAAAGCCTCTGAAGAGCTGGGATAAAATAACGCCGGAGTTTCCTCTTGCTCCTCTTAAGGAACCGGAGGAGATTGCCTTGCAGAGGGAGAACATATCGATCTCCTTCATAGCCGCAACGTCCTTGGCTGCAGACATGATCGTGAGGGTCATGTTCGTTCCCGTATCGCCGTCAGGTACGGGAAAAACGTTCAGGTCGTTGATCCATTCCTTTTTGGATTCCAGATTTTTGGCGCCAGCTAAGAACATCTTTGCAAGTATCTTAGCGTCGATTGTATTAGTCACAGCAAGTCCTCCTTAATCAATCACTCTAACACCTTCAACAAAGATGTTTATTTTTGTAACTTCTATTCCTGTGAATTCCTCTAGCTTGTACTTTACATTGCTGATGAGATTATCGGTGACCGCAAGTATGCTTACACCGTAGGCAACGATCACATGGAAATTGATGGTCAGTTTATTATTCCTGATAGACACGTTAATGCCTCTGGTCATGCTTTCCTTCTTGAGCAGTTTCACAAGGCCATCTTTTACGTTAATGCCTGCCATTCCAACTATACCAAAACATTCCATGGCAATGCTGCCTGCATACTGGGCGATCACGTCATTCCCGATTGCCACATTACCCATATGCGTGTTCATGGAAGTTTCTCTCATGGAAGAATTTTTCATAGGCTGCCTCCTTATTTAAGAACATATATATTGTATTATAACCGTAAAGTGCAAAAAAAGAAACAATAATTTTTTTATGAAAAGAAAATTAAAATTTTTATTGAAAAACTATGAATTTTCCGCTTGTCATCCGGAATATTTTCCCGAGTTTGACATTTAAAGAGGCAAGAGTCCCATGGTTACTGGATTCCTGCCT
>CANDAG010000103.1 GCA_947382625.1 uncultured Lachnospiraceae bacterium | reverse complement strand
TTAAAAAACTTCTATTGACTAAAACGCTTGATAAGATCACGATCAATGATCTGACAGCGGACTGCGGTATCAGCCGCATGGCCTTTTATTATCATTTCAGGGACATTTATGATCTGGTGGAATGGATCTGTGTGGAAGATGGCACCAAGGCTTTGCAGGGGAAGAAGACTTACGATACCTGGCAGGAAGGAATGTGCCAGATTTTTGAGGCAGTCATGGAGAACAAGCCCTTCATCCAAAATGTATACCGCAGCATCAGCAGGGAGAAGATTGAAAGCTACCTGTATAAACTTACCTACAGTCTGTTGGCGGATGTGGTGGAGGAAAAGTGTGCAGGGCACCTTTTGGCGCAGGAGAATAAGGATTTCATTGCGGAGTTCTATAAATATGGGTTTGTGGGCATCATGCTGGATTGGATCGGACGCGGCATGAAGCAGGATTATGAGGAGATTGTAGAGAAGATGAGCATCATGCTGCATGGTAATATAGCGCATTCGATTCATAATTTTGAAAGTAAGTAGGGTTTGGGTTATACATGTTTTTATCATAAGAGGCGGTGTGATAAGTTTTTTATCATTCCGCCTCTTTTGTAAATTGGAATAGACAGGAAAATTGCTTATGATAGCCATATCAAGTTGAGAATATACATGGCGGCGGGGATTTCATGATAGATGTGATTTCGGCAGCTGGTAGGAAAGAAAGGTGGAACTTAGTATGGCAAATAAGAAAAGTATCGGACTCGGTGTAGCAGCAGTGGCAGCAGCAGGTGCGGGGGCAGCCCTGGCGGCGAAGAATTATAAAAAGGCAGGCATGGGGCAGAATCAGGGTACGCAGACAGGTAAAGGCGCCGGTGAGAAAACACAGTGCGTGGGAAGAGGCCGGGGGAAGAAGACAACATACACGGATTTGAACTATCGCAACACAGAACTGGGCAGGTTTGATAAGAACAGCAAAGGCATTTATTATACCAATGGCAATTACGAAGCCTTTGCAAGACCACGGAAACCAGAAGGGGTGGAGGAGAAGAATGCGTATATCGTGGGCAGCGGTCTCGCCTCTTTGGCAGCAGCCTGCTTTCTGGTACGTGACGGACAGATGCCAGGAGATCACATTCATATCTTAGAGGCCATGGATATTGCGGGCGGTGCCTGTGACGGTATTTATGATGCCACCAGGGGATATGTGATGCGGGGCGGCAGAGAGATGGAAAATCATTTTGAGTGTCTGTGGGATTTGTTCCGCAGCATCCCTTCCCTTGAGACGCCGGGCGTGTCGGTGCTGGATGAATATTACTGGCTCAACAAAGAAGACCCCAATTATTCTCTGTGCCGGGCTACCAGAAACCGGGGAGAAGATGCGCATACGGATGGCAGGTTTAATTTAAGTCAGAAAGGCTGCATGCAAATCATGAAGCTGTTTATGACAAAAGATGAAGACTTATACGATAAGACAATAGAAGACGTATTTGATGACGAAGTATTTCAATCCACTTTCTGGCTGTACTGGCGCACGATGTTTGCATTTGAAAACTGGCACAGCGCTCTTGAAATGAAACTTTATTTCCAGAGGTTCATTCATCATATTGCAGGGCTGCCCGATTTCAGTGCATTGAAATTTACAAAATACAATCAGTATGAATCCTTAATACTTCCGATGCAGAAGTATCTGGAAGCAGCGGGCGTTGACTTCCAGTTTAACACGGAAGTGACGAATGTAATTTTCGAATTTGAGAATGGCAAAAAGGTGGCAAAAGCCATTGAGTGCAGGGTAAAAGGCGTTGAAAAGGGAATTATGCTTACGGAAAATGATCTTGTATTCGTAACGAACGGAAGCTGTACGGAAGGCACGGTATATGGAGACCAGCATCATGCGCCGAATGGAGATGCAGAAGTGAGAACGAGCGGATGCTGGAGTCTGTGGAAGAATATTGCGAAGCAGGATCCGTCCTTTGGGCATCCTGAGAAATTCTGCTCCGATATCGCAAAGACAAACTGGGAGTCTGCTACTGTCACCACATTGGACGATAAGATTATCCCTTATATTACAAATATCTGCAAACGAGACCCCAGAAGCGGGAGGGTGGTTACAGGAGGAATCGTGAGCTGTCAGGATTCAAGCTGGCTGATGAGCTGGACAATCAACAGACAGGGACAGTTCAGGGATCAGGATAAGGATAAAGTATGTGTCTGGGTTTACGGTCTGTTTACGGATGTACCCGGTGACTTTATCAAAAAGCCGATGAAAGAATGTACGGGCATGGAGATCACGCAGGAGTGGCTCTACCATCTCGGTGTGCCGGCGGAAGATATTTTGGAGCTGGCAGAAAACAGTGCGGTCTGTGTTCCGACTATGATGCCTTATATCACAGCATTTTTCATGCCAAGAACAAAGGGGGACCGTCCTGACGTAATTCCTGACGGCTGTGTGAATTTTGCATTTCTCGGGCAGTTTGCAGAAACGCCGAGAGACACGGTCTTTACAACAGAGTATTCGGTAAGAACAGCAATGGAAGCCGTTTACGGGCTGCTTGGCGTGGACCGCGGCGTACCCGAGGTATGGGGAAGCGTTTATGATATCAGGGAACTGCTCGACAGCAGTGTGAAGCTCATGGATGGAAAATCTCCGCTTGAAATTGAGCTGCCGGGACCTTTAAACGTTTTGAAAAAACCGATACTTCATGTAGTAAAAGGAACGGTAATTGAGAAGGTGTTAAGGGACCATAATGTACTGAAGGAAGGAATGATATGAGCGCATCTTAAATTATAGAGATGGGAAGCAGATGAACGGCAGAAAGGCGCGTTGGGGAGTCACTCATGCGTCTTTTTTGCGTTGATCAGAAGGATAACGCCGTGCCGCCTGAATTGCAAACCGAGCTTCCCGTCCAAAGGGGAAAGTCCGGTACAAACAGAATAAAACAGCATAGAGAAATTGACGATACAAATGCAGGAGGAGCAGAGATGTTCTTCCTGTTTTTGTGTGGAAGCAGGACAGCCGGCGGGGAAAGGAGAAAAAAGATGGCAAAGTTTTTGAGTTATGAGGACCGGCTGGAGATACAGAACGGGTTAAAGGAACACCTGACCTTTACAGAGATCGGGAAAAGGCTTGGAAGGGACAGGACGACCATCACCAAGGAAGTGAGGAACTATTCGGTGGAGCAGGATACCGGCTACAGCGTATTCCCCCACAACACCTGTAAATACCGGAAAGGATGCAGGCGGAAGAAGGTATGCGGGACACAGGGATGTAAACATCCGCTGGTGCCCACATGCAGACAATGTGAACGCATCTGTAACCGGTACTGCGAACAGTATGAGGAAGAAGTATGCACCCACCGTTTCAAGCCGCCCTATGTGTGCAACGGATGCCGGGAAGTGAAGAAATGTACGCTGACCAAGACCGTATATGACGCGCTGGAAGCCCAGCGGAAGGCGACGGCGAAGATATCGGAGTCAAGGAGTGGTATCCTGTCAACGGAAGGGGAGATAGCAAGGCTCAACGAGATACTTGTTCCGCTTGTGAAGCAGGGGCAGAGCATCCACCAGATCTACCTGAACAACAAGGATGAACTGATGTGCAGCGAGAAGACTCTTTACAATTACGTGGACGGATGCCTGTTCGATATCAGGAACATCGACCTGCCGAGGAAAGTGAAGTACCGCCCCAGGTATAAGGAGCCGGAACTGAAGATAGACAGGGGCTGCCGCGTGGGAAGGAATTACCATGACTATGAAGTGTATATGGAGAAACACCCGGACACGGCGGTGGTACAGATGGATTCGGTGATCGGGAGTAAAGGCGGGAAAGTGCTTCTGACGGTCTACTTCGTGAACGTGTCGCTGATGCTGGGATATATACGGGAGGCGAATACATCAAAGTCGGTGATAGATATCTACGATGAGTTATACCAGCGGCTTGGGGGCCAGGATTTCCGGAGACTGTTCCCAGTGATCCTTACGGACAACGGGAGTGAGTTCTCCAACCCGAAATGCATCGAGAACGGACCGGACGGGAAAGGGTTCCAGCGGACGAGGATCTATTACTGCAATCCCAGCGCGCCATACCAGAAAGCGGAGATCGAAGTGGGGCATGAATTCATCCGCAGGATTTTGCCGAAAGGAAAGAGCTTTGATGAACTGACGCAGGAAGATATCAGACGGATGATGGACCACATCAATTCATACCGGAGAAAGAAACTGAACGGGAAGAGTCCGTATGAAGCGTTCTGCTTCTATTACGGGGAAGAACTGGCGCAGAAGTTAGGATGCCGTGAGGTTGATGCCGCAACCATCAACCTCACGCCGGGACTTCTCCGGAAGTAACAGGGCAGAGAGAAACAAAAGAAGACACAGGCCGCCGACTGGAAATAAGAATCGGATGAGGCGTGGATTTTGACTTACAAAATTTGTAAGGCAAAAGTGACGTCCGGTTTTTGTGCGCATTTTTACCCTGTCATAAGGAGATTATAGCACAGAAAGGGAAGAAAAAACGGGAAAGCTGTTACAAAAGTGGAATTTCGGGTACAAATTTTGAAGCTCGCTTTCAAAATATGAAAGTCGGTTACAAAACGGGAAGCTCGGATTGCAATTGAC
>CANDAG010000102.1 GCA_947382625.1 uncultured Lachnospiraceae bacterium | reverse complement strand
ACTTTTTGCAGATTCCCTTGCAATCCGGCCTGCACAACACCTTAACAGGCATATTGATCAGGATCTCATTCCTTACAAAAGCTTCCACATCCAATTCATATCCATGCATAAAGCCCTGCTCCTGCGCCTCTTCAGGATCCAAAACCTCAGGTGAATACAGCTCCTGTGAAAAGTTCAGTTCTAAAGGCTCCTTCACCAGTCTCAGACAACGGTCACAGGGGATTTCCATTATCAGTGCAAGGCTTCCCTCCAGCAGGAGCTTTCCCTTACTGATATTGGAAAAATTCATCTGAAGCGGAGACTTCTCGCAAATTCTGTAACGGCTTCCCATACAGGAAATCTCATCAAGCTCTGCCTGCAGACTTTCTCTTCTGTCTTTTCCCTCAGATGTAAATACATCCGTCAGATTGATCATCATAAAGACATCACCTCGCTGCGGCAGACGGCATATTGCAAGAGCTCCCGCGTTTTGATACATGGCCTGAATCTATGCTTAATCGCACACTTTAACAAGTATAATAGTCGACGCGTCTTTTGTCAATACCTGTAAAAATTATTTTTTGGAACACAATATCTGGTAGCAGCAGACCGGCTGATCCAGGCTGCTGCTATCAGTCAGACAACTATACCAGCGATGCTGTCTCCCTGGCGATAGCCAATTCCTCATTCGTCGGGATCACCAATACCTTTGTGGCACTTTCCGGAGTGGAGATTGCAATCTCTTCTCCTCTCTTTACATTGGCCTCTTCATCCAGCGTAATACCCAGATAGCCCAGGTAAGAAGCGATCATGGTGCGGATAAAAGGGCTGTTCTCCCCGATCCCCGCGGTAAAGCAGATAGCGTCTACGCCGTTCATAGCGGCCGTATAAGCGCCAATGTATTTGGCTACACGGTAGGCAAAGGTCTTCATAGTACGGATGGCAAAGGCCTCCCCGGCGCGGTAAGCCTTCTCCAGATCTCTGAAGTCTGAAGAGAATCCGCCGGATAAACCAAAGACACCTGATTCCTTATTTAGTACTGTCAGGATTTCCTGTACTGACTTGTTTTCTTTATTACACAGGAATTCAATGATCGCAGGATCAATATCCCCGGAACGGGTTCCCATGATCAGCCCTTCTAAAGGAGTAAGCCCCATAGAGGTATCGATACATTTTCCGTTTTTGACAGCGGAAACGCTTGCGCCGTTGCCCAGATGGCATACGATGATCTTTAAATCCTTATAATCCTTCCCAAGCACAGCTGCCGCCCGCTGGGATACATAGGAATGGCTGGTGCCGTGGAAGCCGTACCGGCGAACCTTATAGTCCTCATAATAATGATAAGGAAGTCCGTAAAGGTAAGCCTCCTCAGGCATGGTCTGATGGAATGCCGTATCAAAAACCGCAGCCATAGGAGTCTGGGGCATCAGCTCCTTACAGGCTCTGATCCCGATCAGATTCGCCGGATTGTGGAGAGGCGCCAGATCATTGCATTCCTCGATGGCTTTTATTACCTCGTCCGTGATCAGGGTTGAGGAAGCAAAGTTCTCTCCTCCATGCACGATCCTGTGTCCCACTGCTCCGATCTCATCCAGACTCTTTACAACACCTCTGTCCTTATCCACCAAAGCATCCAACACAAGACGGATCGCTGATCTGTGATCCTCCATGGGAGTCTTAACCTCATATTTCTCTCCTCCTGCCGGAGTATAGGTCATCTGGCTCCCCTCGATCCCGATCCTCTCACAAAGACCTTTGGCGATCACTGCCTCTGAGGCGGAATTGATCAGCTGAAATTTAAGGGAAGAACTTCCGCAGTTAATTACCAAAACATTGATCTCTTTCATTTTTAGAAACCTCCAAATTTATTATTAAAACAGAACAACGGATATTACGCCTTGCAGGCTATCCTTATGTTCAGGAAAACAGATTTGTCCGGCTACTGCAGCTGTGCCTGCACAGCTGTAAGTGCAACTACACCCACGATATCCTGCCAGGAGCAGCCTCTGGAAAGATCATTTACCGGCTTGGCGATTCCCTGGAGCATAGGACCATAGGCCTCTGCCTTGGCCAGTCTCTGCACCAGCTTATATCCGATATTACCGCAGTCAAGGTTGGGGAAGATCAATACGTTTGCCTTACCTGCCACCTCGCTGCCGGGGGATTTGGACTTGGCAACCGAAGGCACCAGCGCCGCATCAAGCTGCAGTTCTCCATCCAGCGTAAGATGAGGATATTCTTCATGGGCGATCCTTGTGGCTTCCACTACCTTATCTACCAGCGCATGCTTCGCACTTCCTTTGGTGGAGTGAGACAGCATGGCGATCACAGGCTTTGTTCCCACAAGACTCTTAAAGCTCTTGGCTGAAGTATCGGCAATCGCCGCCAGCTCTTCTGCCGTAGGATCCTGATTTAATCCGCAGTCTGCAAAAAGGAAGGTTCCGTTGTCACCGAATTCACAATCGGGCACGCACATCAGGAAAAATCCCGACACCAGCTTCACGCCGGGAGCCGTTTTCAGAATCTGGAGCGCAGGGCGCAGGGTATCCGCTGTCGCATGACAGGCGCCTGCCACCATTCCGTCCGCATCATTTGCTTTCACCATGATAACGCCAAAGGTCAGATAATCACTCAGCAGGATCTCCCTGGCCTTCTCCGGCGTCATTCCCTTATTCTTTCTGGTTTCGTAGAGCAGATCCACATAGTGGTCCAGTTTGTCACAGTTTTCAGGATTGATGATCTGAACGCCGTCTAAGTCAATCTCCAGCCATGTGGCGCCGTCCATGATCTTCTCTTCGTTTCCGATCATGATGATGTCCGCGATCTTTTCCTGTACAATGTGAGCAGCTGCGATCAATGTTCTCTTATCTGTTGTTTCAGGCAGTACGATTGTTTTTCTGTCTGATCTCGCCTTGTCCTTGATTACGTCAATATATGACATACCCCGTTCTCCTTTCATACCCCATATTAGTTTTGTATAAAATTACATCAAACGCCGTCATTTTCCACGAGCCGGCTTACTGATAAGAAAAATTATAACGTATTCTGATTATGGCAACAAGTATATCTTGACAAAATTTTGTATAAATTGGAATACAAATATTGTATTTTATGTTACATTTAAAGTAAGGAACCATAATAGACTAATAGATACACTGAGAGGATTTTTTATGATAACTGCTGCTGTGGTCGCTGAATATAATCCGTTTCATAAGGGACATCTTTACCAGCTTGAAGAGACCCGCCAAAAAACCGGGGCTGACTTTTTTCTGGTGATCATGAGCGGGGATTTTGTCCAGAGAGGAGCTCCTGCCTTTGCCGATAAATACCTGCGGACAAGGATGGCGCTTCTTGCCGGCGCTCACGCGGTCATTGAACTGCCTGCTGTTTATGCTCTCTCCAGCGCTGAATTTTTTGCCCAGGGTGCAGTTTCTCTGTTAGAGCAGCTCCATACGGCAGATTATCTCTCCTTCGGAAGTGAATCCGGAGAGCTTTCTCTTTTTGAGCAATGTGCCCATCTCCTTGTCCGGAAGGAATCAGAGGTTCTGCGCTCTGTAAATGAAGAATTGAAAAAAGGGCTTTCTTACCCTGCCGCCCGCGCAAAGGCGTTTTCAGAACTGATCTCTCAGGCCGGGCCTGACAAAGCCTTTTCACCAGACAGCTACGAGAGCATTTTTTCCTCTCCAAATAATATTCTCGGTATCGAGTATTGTAAGGCACTTTTGGCTGCCGGAAGCCGGATCCGTCCTATTACCATAAAGCGGGAAGGAATGGGATATCACGATATCGATCCGACATCCTCTGATCATGCCTTTCTTTCCGCTTCTGCCCTTCGGAAACTCCTGACCGGGGATCCTGACAGCTGCCGGAGGCATATGGTCCAGGAGGGGTATGATGACATGCGCAGGGAACTGTCTCTTTATCCTTTCGTCACAGAAGAGGACTTTTCCAAAATGCTCCATTACAGGCTTCTTTGCGAACGTGAAAAGGGCTTTACCGGATATCTGGACTGCACGCCTTCCCTGTCCCACAAAATCTGCAAAAATCTCTCCCTGTTTGAAGGGTTTTCCAGCTTTTGCCACCTGCTGAAATCAAGGGAGCTGACCTATACCCGTATCAGCCGGGTCATGATGCATATTTTGCTGAATATAAGGACACCGGATCCTTTCAGGCTGCCCTTTTCCGAAAGAACCCTTCCTGCGCCCTATGCAAGGCTTCTGGGCTTTCGGCAAAGCGCTGCCCCGCTTCTTTCCGCTATCCGCAAAAACAGCAGCATCCCGCTGATCTCCAAGTTGGCGGATGCCCGCTTTCTTTTAGATGAGAAGGCCTTTGACATGCTGAAACAGGATATCTACTGCGCAGATGTCTATGAAGCGGCACGGCCGAAAGCTCCCGGAGCGGCCTTGCATAATGAATGGAAACGCTCTCCTGTTGTGATCGCCGATATGGATAACCCTTCCCTCTGTTAGACTGTTATTCTGCGTCTTTTCCTTGTAATTTTGTCTATACTATTGTATAATTTTAGTAAATTTTTGGTGGTATTTTTGTCGGATTGCAGCCGAAAAAACTACAAACATAACATAAAAATAAGGAGGATTTAGAAATGAAAGCATTTATGGATAAGGATTTCCTTTTATCCACTC
>CANDAG010000101.1 GCA_947382625.1 uncultured Lachnospiraceae bacterium | reverse complement strand
ATGATCTAACCTTCATGTTAAACCCTCCTTTCAAAAAAGACCGTTTCCTATTATATCATTCAACCTCTGTAAATGCAAGAGATTTTATTTGTCTCTCCAGATAATTCTTCCTTTACTCAGATCATAAGGGGATAATTCCAGGGTAACCTTATCTCCGGGAAGAATACGGATAAAATTCTGTCTCAGCTTACCGCTGATATGTGCCAGAACTCTGTGTCCATTTTCGAGCTCCACCTGAAACATGGTATTGGGAAGCTTCTCTACTACAGTTCCTTCAATTTCAATTACGTCAGCCTTTGACATGCGCTGCCTCCTTTAATTTTTTTTCCATGCTTTGATCGCAAATCTGATTTCTTCATTATAAATGGTGTTCCCATCCTTTAGCTTTTTGGCAAGATCCTCATCTGCCCTTTTGATAAGCTGCAGATGCTTTTTTCTTTTTTTCTTGGGATTCTCGAGCCCCTTGTTTTTTCCGTCTGCCAGATAAACAAAGTCCCCTTCTTCTCTTACAATAAGATACATCTGCCCTTTGTCATGTCCTGCAAGAGATGTTGCAAACATTCCTGTCAAAGCTGCACCTACCTTTCAGCACTTATGCCATTCCCGGCAGTAAAGTGAGGATTTCCGGTTCACCGTCAGTGATCAGCACCGTATTCTCATAATGTGCAGAAAGCGAACCGTCCTGTGTTACCACCGTCCAGTCATCGTCTAACCAGGCCACCTTATAACCGCCCATATTGATCATAGGCTCAATTGCAAGGGTCATTCCGGCACGGAGACGTATCCCCTTCCGCCACTGTCTGAAATTGGGTATCTGAGGTTCCTCATGGAGATGAGTCCCGATCCCGTGTCCCACCAGATCCCTTACCACTCCATAGCCAAAGCGTGTGCAGTAGGCATCAATGGCATTGGATATTTCATGAAGGTAATGACCTGCCCGGGCATATTTGATCCCCTCAAAAAAGCTCTGCCTTGTGACATCGATCAGCCTTTTCGCCTGCGGACTGATCTTACCCACTCCATGAGTCCTGGCCTCATCCGAATGGTAGCCCTTATAGATAAGTCCTGCATCCAGACTCACAATATCTCCTTCTTTAAGGAACCTCTTTCTGGAGGGTATACCATGTACCACCTCATCGTTCACCGAGACACAGATGGATGCCGGATAACCATTATAATGCAGGAAATTAGGTACACATCCATAGCTGCGGATCAGCCTGTCACCTAATTCATTGATCTCCCAGGTGGAGATGCCCGGCTTTATGGATTCGCTGAGCCTTGTATGGACCTCTGCAAGAATTTTACAGGATTCCCGCATAAGTCCGATTTCTCTGTCTGATTTGATTGTTACCGCCATAATCTCTTAACCTGAGCTTTCACGATAAAATCTTAACAATTGCATCGAACACATCCTTCATATCCTGTGTTCCGTCCACTGTCCGCAAAATACCCTTTTTCTCATAAAAATCAATGAGCGGCTGGGTCTGATTGTGGTAGACGCTAAGGCGGTTCTGAACCGTTTCCGGTTTATCATCATCCCGCAGGATCAATTCCATACCGCAGGTATCACAGATCCCTTCCTTCTTCGGCGGAATATGCTCGATATGATAGGTGGCTCCACAGCCCACACAGGCCCGTCTTCCGCCCATTCTTTTTACGATATTTTCATCCGGAACGTCTACGTCAATGGCATAGTCGATCTGATCTCCAATCTCGCAAAGGGCCTTATCAAGAACCTCTGCCTGAGGGATCGTCCTTGGGAATCCGTCCAGTACATAGCCGTTCTTACAGTCCTCCTTCGCCACACGGTCAAGAAGGATCTTCACCGTAAGCTCATCCGGAACCAGAAGTCCCTGATCCATATACTTTTTGGCTTCCATTCCCAGCTCTGTACCGTTTTTAATGTTGGCTCTGAAAATATCGCCTGTTGATACATGAGGGATCTTATATTGGTCTGCGATCATTTTTGCCTGCGTGCCTTTTCCTGCGCCGGGGGCTCCCAACATAATTATCTTCATATTATTATCTCCTATATTTTAATATAGAGGCAAAGAAAAAGCAGTGATAGACCTTTCTGCATTTTCCTTTAACCTCTAATATATATTCGCAGGCAACTGCCTTTAGTCATTCAAAAAACCTTTGTAATTGCGTACCAGCATTTGTGACTCGATCTGCTTTAAGGTCTCAAGCACTACGCTGACGATAATGATCAGGCTGGTTCCCCCGAAGGATACCGATGCTCCAAATATTCCGTTAAAAAAGAAAGGAATAATACACACGATCGTAAGTCCTGCCGCACCGATAAAGATGATATAATTCAAAACCTTTGTCAGATATTCGCTGGTAGGCTTGCCCGGCCTGATCCCGGGGATAAATCCTCCCTGCTTTTTCATGTTGTCGGCGATCTCTATGGGATTGAAGGTAATGGAGGTATAGAAATATGCAAAAAATACCACCAGTAAAATATATACCAACAGACCGATAGAATAAACCGGCTCACTGGGCTTACACCAGTTGCTGGAGCTTAATCCTCTCAGGATATGCGCCCACACACCAGTACCCCTGTATCCGAGAAAACTGCATATGATCACGGGGATCTGCATCAGAGAAGAGGCAAAAATGATTGGGATAACTCCCGCCGTATTCACCTTTAAAGGAATGGATGAGGTTTGTCCTCCCACCATTTTTCTTCCCTGGATCTTCTTGGCATACTGAACCGGGATCTTACGGGTTCCATCGTTTAAGATGATAACCAGAACCACCATGGCAAAAATGATCGCAAGGATAATGATCGCTGCTACTGCACCTACCGCAATCGCCTTACCAAAAACAAACTGCTCAAAGAGCTGTGAAATATCCTGAGGGATCCTGGAAATAATATTGATGATGAGGACGATGGAAATACCGTTTCCCACACCCTTTTCCGTAATCCGCTCTCCAATCCACATAAGGAAGGCACTTCCGGCTGTGAGTGCAACAATAACTGTAAACACATTAAAGAAATTGAACTTTTCAAGCGCTCCGTTATTGCCCATATTAATTGCAAGGGCTGTAGATTCGATCAGCGCAAGCCCGACTGTCACATAACGGGTGATGGACGCGATCTTCTTACGTCCATCCTCCCCCTCCTTCTGCATTTCCTCAAGCTTCGGAATTGCGATCGTGAGAAGCTGCATGATAATGGAAGATGTGATATAGGGCGTGATATTCAGCGCTAAAATCGACATATTAAGGAAAGAACCGCCCGTAAACGCATCAAAGAAATTGAATGCATCTCCGGTCTGCTGGGCAAACCAATTGGAAAAATAATGTCTGTCCACTCCCGGCACGGGAAGCTGCGATCCTAAACGGATCACAACAAGCATGCCAAGTGTAAATAAGAGTTTCTTCCTTATTTCTTTAATTTTAAACGCATTTTTCAGGGTTGAAAACATTACATCACCTCTGCAGTTCCACCAATAGCTTCAATTTTTTCTTTTGCGGATGCACTGAAAGCATTTGCTTTTACTGTAAGCTTCTTGGTTACTTCTCCATTTCCGAGTATCTTAACTCCGTCCTTGGGATTCTTCACAATACCGGATTCGATCAGAGCATTTACATCAACAACTGCTCCTTCTTCAAACCTGTCATTCAGCACTCCTATATTGATTGCTACGATTTCCTTTGCATTAGGGCAGGTAAAGCCCCTCTTGGGAATTCTTCTGTATAAAGGCATCTGACCGCCTTCAAAGCCCGGCCTGGGTGCTCCGGAACGTGCCTTCTGACCCTTGTGGCCCTTGCCGGCTGTCTTACCGTTACCTGAACCGTGTCCACGACCTCTTCTAAAATTATCACTGTGCTTAGAGCCTCTTGCAGGCTTTAAATTTGATAATTCCATACTCATTGCTGACACCTCCTTTATTCTGTAACTTCTTCAACTTTAATCAAATGTCTGATCTGCTGGATCTGACCTCTTGTAGCCGCATTGTCGGGCAGCACGATCGTCTTGTTCAGTTTCCTGAGTCCCATGGACTGCACGGTAGCTCTATGCTTGGGAACTGCTCCGATGGGAGACTTGACCAAAGTAATCTTTAACATTTTCTGCTCTGCCATCTCTTATTCCCTCCTATGCCATGATTTCTTCCACAGATTTGCCGCGCTTTCTTGCAACCTCCTCAGGTGTTCTGATCTCACCAAGGCCTGCAATTGTTGCAAGCACTACATTCTGCTTGTTGTTGGAGCCTAATGATTTTGTACGGATATTTTTGATACCGGCAAGCTCGCAAACCACACGGGCGGGACCTCCGGCGATGATTCCTGTACCTTCAGGAGCCTTCTTCAAAAGGACGGAAGCGGAACCGAATTTTCCTGTAAAATCATGTGTGATACTCTTATTGTCATCAGTTGCAACAGAGATCAGATGCTTGATAGCGTCCTCTTTTCCTTTGCGGATCGCCTCGGGAATTTCTGTTGCTTTTCCAAGGCCGGCGCCTACATGGCCATTCATGTCCCCGACTACAACCAGGGCTGTGAAACGCATATTACGTCCGCCTTTTACAACCTTGGTTACACGCTTGATGGAAACGACTTTTTCTGTTAATTCCATACCGCTGACATCGATGATTGTACGTCTCATGTTAAGTTTCTCCCTTCCTAGAATTTCA
>CANDAG010000100.1 GCA_947382625.1 uncultured Lachnospiraceae bacterium | reverse complement strand
CACCCCCTTATAGGGGGAGGACAAACCACCCGTTTTACGGGTGGTCCTGATTTCAGAAACTGTTTGTCAAATTCCGGATTAAAATAGTAAAAATTGTCCGGCTTCAGGGATTCCTTGGTCTTCTCTAAGGCTTCCCCGAACCTCTGGAAGTGTACCACCTCTCTGGCACGTAAAAACTTAAGAGGTTCCCTTACCTCCGGATCGGTGATCATACGGAGCAGGTTATCATACACCGTCCGGGCTTTTTGTTCCGCAGCCAGATTTTCCGTAAGGTCAGTGACCGCATCACCCTTTGACTGAAATTCCGTGGCTGTAAAGGGGATCCCGGCCGCCGCCTGGGGCCATAATGCAGCCGTATGGTCAATATAATAGGCGTCGAATCCGGCCGTTTTCGCTTCCTCCACGCTGAGATTTTTGGTAAGCTGATATACCATTGCACAGATGATCTCCATATGTGCCAGCTCCTCCGTCCCGATATCCGTGAGCAAACCGCCTACCGTCTTGTCAGGCATGGTGTAACGCTGGGAGAGATACCTCATGGATGCAGACAATTCCCCGTCCGGTCCTCCATACTGGCTGATGATCAATTGCGCCGTTTTGGGGCATGTCTTTGTGATCTTAACAGGATACTGCAGTCTCTTTTCATAAATCCACATCTATACACGCCCTCCTTCCCAGGGACTTGGACCGTCCTGCCAGCAATAGCATTCCGATTCCGGCGTCTCCTCATAAATATCCGCCATACAATCCATAGTCAGAGGATAAAACTCCAGGGCGAAGTCTTTTAAAAGCTCCTTCCGCTTCTTCAGCATGGCTTTTAACAGGGACAGACCCTGTCCGTCTGTGGGATGGGTATCCATATAAAGACGGACATCATCCACCGCAAAGCTGACCTTCTGGATCTGAAGCAGAAGCTCCTCCTGCCGCTGTTTTCCTTTCAGGATACTTTGTCCTTTCTTTGGTGATCCACCGTCCCCTGCCGTAACAAAAAAAGGCTGGTCAAGCTCCGGAAAGACGGTTCCTTTATCAAAGGCTTCATTCTCATCATAAACTTCTCCCCAGCTCTGAACCGGGACTGAGGCTATGGCTAAATGTTCTCTGTCAAACATAAAAAAACTCCTTTCTGAAAAAATCGCCGCACACATAGTATGTGTAAAAAACAGATTTTTTCAGAAGGAATTTTTTTGAAAAACTTATTCTATCGACTTAAGAGATTCCGCCATATTGATCTTTTCCAGCTTGAAATACATGACCCCGTTTACCAGCATTGCAAAGACAAAGGTAAGTATAAGGCTCCATACATAGCTGACAGGGGCAATGGTAGTTTTAAAGGAGATCATATCAATGTTGATATTATACATGACAAACCAGTGCAGCCATTTCCCCAGGCCCAGCCCGGCCAGTGCGCCCATGCCTGTGAGTACCAGATTCTCCCTGAAAACATAATCCGCGGTCTCCCGGGCATAAAAGCCTAATACCTTGATGGTTGCGATTTCCCGGATACGCTCCGTGATATTGATATTGGTCAGATTATAAAGCACGATAAAAGCAAGGCTTCCGGCACAGGCAATGATCAGAAATACGATATAGTCCATGCTTTCCATCATAGAAGCGATCCGCCCGCGCATATCTGCAATGACTGATACGGCAAGCACATTATCCATATCCGAAAGGGCAGCAGCCGCTTCATGTACATCCACCCCCTCATTTACGATGGTATAGGCGCTCTTATATTCCGGCTCTGCCCCCAGGGACTCTGCATAGGTCTCCTGGTTGATATAAATGTAATTATACACAAAATTTTCACACAGCTCCGATATCGTCACCGTAATGCTGTTCCTGTCATTATCCTGGAGAACCACCTGGTCGCCGGCCTTGATCCCCATATTTTCCGCCGCCTTCGCAGTAAGTACCGCCTCTCCCTTCGCCGGATAAGGAATCTTTTCGCCGTCCGGCCTGTGCAGGTCTAAGAATGTACTGATCTCATCTATATTTTCCGGTACCTCCATGTAGATGGATTTCGTCTTTCCGCCAAAATCCAGATCCACACTCTCCTCATGAAGGAAAGCCATCCGGGCCAATATATGGCCTGTATCCTTTCGCAGCTCCTGCCTGTCTCTTTCCTGCAGCGCCTCTGAAAAGGTAATTCCGACGTCATAAATCTGAACCTCATCATACTGTCTGTCCGCCACATTGACCACAGAATCCTTAATGCCAAAGCCGGTGACCAGAAGCGCTGTACACCCGCTGATCCCCAATATCATCATAAAGAACCGCTTCTTATACCTGATGATATTTCTGATAGAAACCTTATGCAGAAACTTAAGCCTTCTCCAGATAAATGGCACCTTTTCCAGAAAGATACGTTTCCCGCTTTTGGGAGCTTTGGGACGGATCAGATTGGCCGGTACGCCCTGCAGCTCATGTCTGCAGGAAAAATATGCCGCCCCCATGGAGCACAGAAGGGCTGCCCCCAGCGATAAGAGTGCCGCAGGCACATCAAAAAAATACTGGATATCGCCCATGCTGTACATGATCCCGTACCCCATCCAGATCACCTTCGGAAAAAGCCATGTACCGCCCATGCAGCCGATGACCGCTCCTAAGGCCGCTGCCGAACCGGCATAAAATAAATATTTCCCCATAATGGCAGCATTCCCGTAGCCTAAGGCCTTTAACACACCGATCTGGGTCCTCTGCTCCTCTACCATCCGGTTCATGGTGGTCATACAGATCAGGGCCGCTACAAGGAAAAAGAAGACAGGAAAAACATTGGCAATAGCTGCCACAATATTGGAATCGCTTTCGTAGCAGGCATAGCCAATATTGGTATCTCTTGTCAGCACATACGTATCCGGTGCCTCGATATCCGCAAGCTCTGCCCTGGCATCGTCAATCTTCTGCTGGGCATCCTTTGTCTCTTCCTCAAACTCCGCTCTTGCATCCTCATATTCCTCTCTGGCATCTGCAAGCTCTGTCTTCCCCTCTGCAAGCTCTTCTCTTCCGTCTGCAAGCTTGGTCTCAGCATCCGCAAGGTCTCTTCTGGCCCTGGCAAGCTCCGCTTTACCGTCCTCTAATTCTTCTTTTCCCTCTGCAAGCTCCATCCTGGCATCTTCCAGCCTGACCTTGCCTTCCTCCAATTCCCTTCTTGCATCCTGCACCTTTGCTTTGGCGGCTGAGAGCTCCTCCTCGGCTTTCATAAGGGTAAACTCATTTTGGGCAATTTCCTTTTTGGCCTCTTCTATCTGCTCCTTCCCGTCCTCAATCTGAAGCTTTCCGTCACTGATCTGGGAGAGTCCGTCATTTACCTGGGAAAGCCCCTCTTCAAGCTGAACCCTGCCTGCAGAAAGCTGATCCTTAAGCCCTGTGCAATAGGCCAGATTGGTTTGAAGTTCGGCTTCTATCTGCCCACGGATGGCTGCCTTTTCTTCCTCTGTGTTTCCCTGATTTATTTCATCGGCATAAAGAAAGTCAATGGCTCCTAACGCCGCCTGCAGCTGAGTGATCTGTGCCTCCAGCTCTGCCTCCTGACCCGGCAACGCCTCCAGCTTTCCCTGCAGATCGGCTCTCGTCCCTGTCAGCTCCTCCTCTTTTTGAAGAAGCTCCATCTCCCCGGCATGCAGTTCCTCTTCCTTGCTCCGCAATTCCTCCTTTGCCTGGTTCAGCGCATCCCATCCGTAAGAAAGATCCAGTTCATTGGCAAAAATCTCCCACTCATGGTAGCTGACCTCCTCCTCTGCATCTGCAAGCTCCTGCTCATTTTCTGCAATCTCCTTTTCCCCGTCTGCAAGCTCCTGCTCACCGTCAATGATTTCCTGCTCATGGTCGGCGATCTCCTTCCGGCCGTCTGTTATCTTTTTTTCTGCATCCACGATCTCCTGCTCCGCATCCGCAAGCTCCTGTTCGCCGTCTGTTATCTTCTTCCAGGCATCCGCCAGCTCCTCCTCGGCCTCCGCCATTTTATCATCCAGCTCCTTCTGGGCATCGTCAATCTTTTCCCGGGCTTCGGCGGTCAGCCTCTCATACCTCTCCTGCGCAAGAAGCTCTGCCCTTTCCTCCATCTTCCCTTCCAGGCTGTCGATATAATCGTCATACTCATCCGTATAAACCCTGTACTTCAGCTTCGTAGTGGCATAAATCTCTGTCAGATAATCACAGTCAAAGGCTTCTTTCGGTACATAAAGAAAAGCAGTGACCTTTCCTCCTCCGATCGAAGTGGTTCCCCGCTCAAAATTAATGTAGTAAGGAGACCGCACGATCCCAACCGCCGTGAAGGTACGGTTTTTAAACATCTCCAGAGTATCTTCGTCATTGCTCTCCGTCACTGTGATCTTTGTGCCGATGGCATCCTCGCCATACAAGGCGGCATCCAACACACACTCATCCTCCCGCTGTGGAAGCCTTCCGGCTGTGACCACCACCCGGTTAACAGACTCCGGCACTGTATGGAATCTGTATACGGACTCGCTCCCGTCCCCCAGATCGCACAGCGCATCAACGGAAACAGCTCCTTCAGCACCGGCGATCTCACTTACCTCTGCCAGCTTCGCCGTATCCCCGGGATCAAATCCCACAGTAGAGACCAGCCTGAAATCAAAAAAATCCTGTTCCGCCAGATAGTCGTTCTCCGTCACGATCATGGCCGGCGTGGTTGCCTTCAGCCCTGTAAAAAGTCCCACTCCAAGCATCACAATGGTCAGGATCGCCATATAACGTCCAAGACTCCCTTTCATTTCCCTGATTGTTGTTTTGAACATTCCGCTGCTCATCTGATAACTCCTGTCAGTTACATATCCTACCACTCGATCTCTTCCACCGGTATGATATGCTCATTCATCTCCATTTTCCATACGGTTCCGCTCTTTACCGTGATGACCCGGTCTGCCATGGCGGTAAGCGCCTGATTGTGGGTAATGACTACCACTGTCATATTCTGC
>CANDAG010000099.1 GCA_947382625.1 uncultured Lachnospiraceae bacterium | reverse complement strand
CGATGACAATAAATACAAATACAATGGTTTCTATTACGGAAGCAAATCAGAATTTTTCAAAAGTAGCAAGATTAGTGGATGAGCATGGAACGGCTGTTATTTTGAAAAACAATGTACCAAGATACCTTGTCGTAGATTTTAGCAAAGCAGATTATGATGCTGTTGCATCAAATGAAGATGTATTGACCATATCGAAACGATTGATTGAGAAGAATAAGGAATCTTATGAGGTGCTTGCAAAGTGATAAAGCTGACAAAAGAACAAATTCTGTTACTTCACACTCAATTAATACAGACTACCGGAGGAAGTGATGGGATTAGGGATGTGGGTCTGCTTGAGTCTGCATTAGAAAGTCCATTCCAATCTTACGGAGGAGAGGAATTATATCCAAGCATACAGGCAAAAGCAGCAAGACTTTGTTATGGATTAGTTAAAAATCATGCAATGATAGATGGCAACAAAAGAATCGGGTGCCATGCCATGTTAGTTTTTTTGGCATTAAATGGTTATGAGATGGTATATACCCAGAAAGAATTATCAGATTTAATATTAGATGTAGCAGAAGATAGGAAGCAACAGAAAGATATTTTACATTGGTTGCTGGTGCATCAGATGTAAGTAAAACTTTTTAAAATAGTTGAAAAAAAGGGACATGAGTGTGTCATTGAGAACCATGTAAAAAATGTTTGAGCAGAATTGTGCTGTGAATAGTAACCAGAAGTGATCTGTCTCTCCAATTCCGCGATTGACATTTTCACACAGATGTAGGATAATAAAATCACATCAAAAGTAAAACGTTTCGCGAAACAAAAAAAAGGAGAGACAAAAAAATGCAAGACACAAAACAGCAGTGGTTTAAGGAGGCCAAGTTCGGCCTGTTCATTCACTGGGGGCTGTATGCGCTCCTGGCCGGAGAGTACAACGGGAAAAAGACGGACCGGATCGCAGAGTGGATCATGAACGACCTGGATATCCCGGCAGAAGAGTATGAGAAGCTGGCCGCACAGTTCAATCCGGTGGAATTTGACGCGGATGGGATCGTGCGCAAGGCAAAGGAGTGGGGGATGAAGTACATTGTATTTACCTCCAAGCACCACGAAGGCTTTGCCATGTGGGATTCCAAGTGCAGCGACTACAATGTGGTAAAGGCGACTCCTTACGGCAGGGATATCGTAAGGCAGTTCCGTGAAGCCTGCGACAGGCACGGCATGAAACTCGGCTTTTACTATTCCCAGGCCCAGGACTGGCACGACCCGGACGGCTACATGCACAGAAAGGACAACTCCGGAAAGAACTACCGCGCATATCTGGAGCGGAAGTGTTTCCCACAGCTTCGGGAACTGCTGACAGAGTATGGGGAGGTTGCGCTGATCTGGTTTGATACCCCCATGGGCACGACCAGGGAAGAGAGCCAGGAGATGGTGGACCTGGTGAAGAGCCTGCAGCCGAACTGCATCGTCAGCGGACGGATCGGCAATGGGCTGGGAGAGTATATGACGACGGGGGACAACTTTATCCCGCGCCTGCCCTATGAAGGGGACTGGGAAGTTCCGGCAACGCTGAATGATACATGGGGCTTCAATAAGGACGACCGCAACTGGAAAGATGCGGAGGAGATCATCCATCTCCTGGTGAAGATCAACAGCAGGGGCGGAAATTATCTGCTCAATATCGGGCCGGAGGCTTCCGGGCATGTGCCGGAGGAAAGCATAAAGATACTGGATGAAGTGGGGAAGTATGTCAATGAGAATGAAGAAGCCATTTTCGGTACCAAGCGGGTCGGGATTTATGCCTATGAGCTGGATTGGGGCATGCTGACCCGGAAGGATCATAAGCTCTATGTCCATGTATTTAAACCGAGAAGGCGGGTGGAGCTTCTGAACATCGGAAACCGGATTACAGGCGCCTATCTGGTAGCGGATAAGAGGCCGCTGGAATTTGAGACCGGAGCGACCTGTGAAGGCTGCAGCTCCATCGAGGTGGAAGTTCCGGAGGAATATTTTGACAGGAAAAATTACAGCATCTGTCTGGAAATGGAAGAGGAAGAGCCGATTTTTGAACCCATTATCGGATAGGGCGGGACGTAAGCCGTCTTGCAGTTAAGAGGCCGGGGAAGGGTGCGGTACGAGAAGACTGCCTTTTGCAGAAATCTTGTATCCCAAAGCATTCGTTCCCCGGCCCTTTTTTGGCTGCAGGTTATACCTGGCAGGCGTGCCCCGCAGCCTGGGCCGCTCCCTGAAAATCCCGGAAAGCCCGCCGCTGTCCGTCATGGGGATCAGGATCTGTCTGTCAGCCCCAGGTCTTTTACAGACTGCCTTTCCTGAAAATGCACATCAATACATTCGGTCAGCGGAAAGTCGGAATAATCCCCCTGTATCCTTCGATAAAGGATGTCAGAAGCCTGTTCCCCGATCCGGGAAAGATCCTGTGCCACAGAGGTGATGGGCGGATACATGCTGGAGAACAGAGGGTCGTCGTCAAAGGTGACAACGGATACATCTTCCGGGATGGAGCAGCCGCAGGCGCTGGATTCGATGAGCCCGCCCATGGCGCTTAAATAATTTGTAAAAAAGACGGCGCTGGGCGGATCACCGCTCTCCATAATCTGCCGGAAATGCTCCTTTCCCAGGTCAATGGTCTTCTGGCTGATCCCAAACAGGATGGGGCCGGACATGGTAATGCAGGTCTGTGCCTGCCCGAACGCATCCTGAAAGCCTCTGATACGCTGGTACACAGGTGTGGAATAAGAGGCATGGTCCAGAATATGGACCCGTTTATGGCCCTTTTCCAGCAGATATCGGCCCAGCATCGCGCCGCCCCTGTAATTGTCCGATATCACGCAGTCTACAGGGCGGTATTTCGAAACCGGCCCTCCATCCGACAGAAAGGAGGGCTGGCTGTCCAGATCCGCCGCGCCAAAGGGCGGGCCTTCGGTCCCGGCACTTGCCGCACTCCGGGCCTGATTTCTGGTCCCGGGATTCACCGCACTCCGAGCCTGGCCTTCGGTCCCGGCACTTACCGCACTTTGGATCTGGTCTGCAGCCCCGGGATTTTGATCCAGCACCACCACAGGGATGTTCTGATCCAGCAGCAGATGGTAGTGATTGTCCCGGGAATTGTAGGGGAGCATGATCACGCCGTCGATGTTGCGGACGATCAGATCCTGAATGGCCTGGATTTCCGTCTCCTCGTCATGGCAGAATGAACAGGTGATGACGGTGTAGCCGTATTTGACGAAATACTGGGAGACCGAGCTGATGATCGGGCCCCAGAAATAATTTCCCAGGTCGGATATGAGGATGGCCACCGTCATGGTGTGCCTGGAACGCAGGATCTGGGCGGTATGGTTGGGCTTATAATTCAGATGGGCAATCGCTTCCTCAATGCGGCGCTGGTTCTTCTCGTTGATTTTTTTATGGTTGAGATATTTGGAAATCGTGGCCAGGGAAAGGCCGGTCTCCCTGGCGATATCTTTGATCGTGACTTTCATCTGTTCCTCCGATCTGTCATGCCTGCCGGCATTCTGTCACAGGCATTTTACCATGAAATCCTCAAATTAACAACCAGAGAAAAGTGAAAGCAGGTGCGGACATAAACACGAAACGTTTTTAGTAGAGCGAAAAGACGGCGCTGCTCTTTACAGTCCTTTTGAAAAAAGGCTACCGCAATCCCACTGGCTTTAGACGGTGGGTTAAGGTAGCCAAAAGTGGCAGTTTGTGTTATACTTGCGTCATGGGAACATGGAAATCAAAAAACAGGCACAAGTATTTATTACAGTATCACATAATATTCGTGTGTAAATACAGAAAGAAATTACTGATACCAAAACAAATATCAGATGATATAAAACAGCTTTCGCATGAGATATGCCAAAAACATAACGTCATTATCAAATACAAGGAAACAGATAAAGACCATATCCATTATATGATAGAAACATTACGAAGTATCCCTTGTGGAGAACCAACAATGTCTATTAGTAAAATCGTTAACCTGATGAAAAGTGATACTACATATCATATTTGGGAAAGATATCCAAACTATCTTATAAAGCAATTCTGGAAAGAGCGTACCTTTTGGACAGACGGATATTTTGCGTGTAGTGTGGGAAATGTTTCAGAAGAAATGCTGCGTAAATATATAGAAAAACAAGGATATAAGGTGGTGATAGCAAGTGTTAAAAGCATATAAGTACAGAATATATCCAAATAAGGAGCAAAAAATACAGATTGCAAAAACATTTGGCTGTTGCCGTTTTGTTTATAACCAGACACTGGCATACCGCAAAGAAGCTTACGAAAAAGAAAAGAAGTCCGTCAGTAAAACAGATTGTAATAATTACTGTAACAGGGAATTAAAGAAAGAATATGAGTGGCTGAAAGAAGTGGACAAATTTGCCCTGACGAATGCCATTTACAACATGGACTGTGCATACCAGAAGTTTTTTAAAGAACATGCTGGTTATCCGAAATTCAAAAGTAAGCATGATAACCATAAATCTTACACAACAAATTTCACAAATGGGAATATTTAAAGAATATGGTAAAGAATCATCATCTGGCAAAATCAATATCCGATGTGTCATGGCATGAGCTGACAAGGCAGTTAGAGTACAAGGCAAAATGGAATGAGAGGAAATATATAAAAATAGATACATTTTATGCCAGCAGCCAGATATGCTCTAATTGTGGGTATCAGAACAAGGACATGAAGGATTTATCAGTAAGGGAATGGGTGTGCCCAATTTGTGGAGCAAAGCATGACAGAGATATCAATGCTGCAAAAAATATTTTAGCAGAAGGATTACGGCAGATAGCATAAGATAATAAAATACAAATAGGGACGGCTCAGCCCGAATTAACGCCTGTGGAGATAGTAGGTAAGTGCCCTATGGGTATACGAGGTCTATGAAGCAGGAAGCCCATTGGCTTTAGACAATGGGTAGTTCACAT
>CANDAG010000098.1 GCA_947382625.1 uncultured Lachnospiraceae bacterium | reverse complement strand
GTTCACAAGATCGTTCACCGCATCCACGCCTTTATTGTACTGCTTTACGTTTGCTCCCTCAACATCGTCGCTTGCAATAATATCTCCGGTGGTGCCGAGCTGAACTCCAATGCTCTTACCTGCCAGATCATCGAAGGAAGCGATCTCAGAGCCTTCCGGCAGGATCACATACTGAACCGCATCATAATAAGGATCGGAGAAATCCGCGTTTTGCTTTCTCTCATCGTTCACCGTCATACCTGCAATGGCAACATCGATCTTATTTCCGATAGAAGCTACCAGAGCGTCAAACTCCATGTTTTCCACCTCTACCTCTACGCCAAGCTTTTCACCGATGGCCTTGATCAGCGCCACGTCAAACCCGTCCGGTTCGCCGTCATCCCCTACAAACTCGAAAGGCGGGAACTCTGCGTTGGTTCCTACCGTAAGAACACCGTCTGCTAATACCTGGGATACCTCTGCCTCAGCTTCCCCTTCTTCCTGTGTGTCATCAGCTACAGAATCCTCTGTCCCGGTCTCATCGGCCGTCTGGGTATCCTCAGCTGCATCCGCAGCATCCTGAGCATCCTCTGCCTCTGCTTCCGTATTCTCCACTTCACTTCCGGCGGTCTCTGCCGCATCCTTGTCTCCGCAGGCTGTAAGTAAGCTTACAGTCATGATTGCCGCTAAGGACAATGCTAAAAATTTCTTCATAATATCTCCTCCTGTTCCAACATCTGCTGTGCATAAATATGCATTTTGTTTTAGAAACAAATATGAGTCTATCATGTTCAATCCCGAAAAGCAAGGCTTTTTATAGATTCACGATCATTTCTTTCTCCAGCATAACTACCGCCTTTTTGGTATCTCTATGCACGATCAGCTCCTGACCTTCCTTCTTCCCGATCCTGAAAAGCCCGGGCCTGATACAATACCTGTTGGTACAGGATCTTTCTGTCATGTCTTCTGAGATCACAAGGGAGTATTCCTCATCCTTTTTCCTGATCAGGCGTCTTCCTAAATAAACCATTCTCCCTTCCCCGTTATCGTTATATATCCTTGCGCTGTACATAAGATAGAGTACCAAAAGAAGCATGCCGCTGATCAGCAGTACTGTGCTGACTGTCACGGTTAATATCCTTACGGCTGCAGACTGAAAAAATCCGGTTTTCTTTGTCTGCCCCATCTTATACTGACCATCCCGGGCCGCCATGTTTCCTGAAACGGTGACAGTCTCACTCTCCTTTTTCAGAGTTTCCTTCGGCTTCGCTGTCTTATCCGGAGAAGGACTCATAACCACTTCCGGCGTTTTGGTCGGAGCCGGACTATGCTTTTTATAATAGGAAGCTCTTCCGTTTTCATCTCCGGAAGCATCTGCCGAACTATCTGGGGAAGGCTTCTGCTCCTCCTTCTTCTCAGGACTCTTTTTGGCAGCTGCCGTCCCTGCACTGTTTTCCTCTTCCGGGCTGCCATCGCCGTTTCCCTCCTCCCCCTTTCCGTCTTCGTTATCCTTCCCGTCCTCAGGGGCTATCGTAGGCTCCGGAAGCCTGTCAGGAGTCTCTGCAGGAGAGGCGGAAGGGACAGGAGTTTGCACCGGTGCTGCAGAGGGGGAAGCTGTCGGTACCAGGGAGGGAGACGCCTTGGGAGTTGCTGTGGGGGCAGGGCTTTGCTCTTCTGCCGGAATGCTGTCTACGGAAATACTGCTGCTTAAGCCGGACTTGTCCACATCCTTGTTTTCCAGGCTTACCGTTACGGAATAGTCACCGTTCTTATCTACCTCCAGACTCTCTCCGCTGCCTGACAGATTTCCCTCCCCGTCTCTCCAGATATAAGGATCGTTGCTCAGGATCAGTTTGCCGCCGCTTAAGTCCTCCACCCTTGCCGTGATCACCACCTTGCTGCTATCGCTCCCGGCCTGGCTGGTAAGGATCAGCTTCCCCACAGGTTTATCTTCCTTAAGGCCGCATCCTAACTCATATCCGTCCGCCACGCCGCTGCATTCCGGCTCATAAGACTCCGCTGCGCCATCTGCGTATCCACAGCTGATCTCATAGCCGTCTATGGTCTTGCTGCAGACAAGCACACTTGTACTTCCCTCCTGCTTGCCACAGTTGATATAAGCATGATCCCGGGTAAGTCCGTCCTTACATTTCTTGCAGACCTCACGCACGGCATCCACCGTCCCTAATCCACAGCTGCTATGGTGGGCAGTGGCTGACCGGCGCTCATGCTCCGTCTCACCGTGGGCGGGACAGGTATCGGTATAAGTGCCGATCACACCGGTCTCTGTATAAGTAATCGTACAGATTCCACCAAGACAGGCTGCCTCGTGGGTGTGGGTTTCGGTCCGGTAGCATTCCGCCACATGGGTTGTATGGGGAATCACTTTCCCGTAACAGCCGCCTCCGGCTGTGGGACTTCCGGTATGCTGATGGGGTACCGGTCTGGTATAACAGCCGCCCCCGCTTGCGGCGTCTCCCTTATGTACATGAGGTATGGGACTGGTATAACAGCCCCCTTCCGCATCCGGACTCCCGATATGCTTATGAAAAATATCGGTCACTACCGTCTTTAGTATTCCCACGGCAGTCCCGCTTTCTGTCTCCTTTCCATAAACAGTCATAATGCTGCCAAGCATCAGGGACAATACCGCTGCCAATACGAGTCCCCTGCTCCTTACTCTTGTTCTCTTTTTCCGCTTAAAAACTCTTTTTCTCATGATTCCTTCCTTTTCTGCCTTTATTTCGGCGCAAAAAAACCCGTCCATGGAATTTCCATAGACAGGTCACCTGTTCATAATCCATCGTATATGTAATTGGAGTTCTTAGCGGTAAGTGAAATCAGAATATCACAGCCTGCCGGGGTTGTCAATTATTTCCGGAATTTTATTGCACCATTTGTAACACTTCAGCCATGCCATTCATAAGTTGTCGGCTTATACTCTTTGGCTATTCATTCAGTCTATTTCCGACAACTTATTTCATGTCGGGCGTCCGCCCTATAAAATCAGAGATACAAAATGTCTTATGCGAGCAAGCTCCCAACGTCATTTTGTATCTCTGATTTTGCATGGCTGAACTGTTACCACCATTTTATTACACCGGAATTTTACCTGGCAGACCCCCTTGTCCCAAGCCGCTCTCTGATCGCCCGCCCTGCTTTTTCCTGAAAACCGGCGATCACCAGCGGAAGCCCGATTCCCACGAATAAATACAGCCATTTGCTGGCCTCCGAACCGCCCACCAGATAGACAAAACTGATCTCCCCGAAAAACATTTCCCTGTCAAATTCTGCGCAGAAGGGGGTATAAAGGCTGCACACATAAAAGACCGCCTTTACCAGCATAAAGCTTGCCGTATGATGCATCATGACAGCATAGGTGCTGCGGCCGATGTAAACCATCTTTCTCGACAGATAAGGGATTCCTTTCATGATCCTGGCGATCCGCAGCCAGAACGCGATCCCCGTTGCCACTGTAAGATAGGGAATGAACGGCCCATTGGCAAAGCTACTGACCCATACTGCGCTGAAATTAAGTCCTGCACAAAAGATACTGACAAGGAGCTGCACCCCCATCACGATCAGAAAGTAAGGGCCATCCTCCATGGTATCCCGCTCTTCCAGCTTCATCCGGTAGATCCTGCCCATCTGAAAGCCCGGCAGCATAAACAGGAGCCTGCCCGGCAGCTTATACCATCCCCATACATGGCCCCCTGCCGCCAGATAAACCGTAAGCATACCGGCTGCCAGACAACCTCCAAAGATCAGCCACTCATAATTCAGCCGGAGAAGAGAAAGCACTCTGCGCATCAGCACATTGATCACTTCGATCATAAACAACACCGGTACGAACCAGGCCGGAAAGTGATACAGAAACTGATGTCCGTCCAGAAAGGGGGACAAAAACATTGTCTTCAGGGTAAGAGGCTCCCCTATGGAAAATCCCCATCTGTGAAGCCCTTCTGCAAGCAGCCCGTAAAAAAGATTCCATACAAAATACGGCAAAAGAAGGGTTTTGCACTTTCCCAGAATATAGCTGATGATGCGTTCCTCTGCCTCATCCCTGTAAAAATAACCGGACACAAACAAAAAAATAAACACATGAAAAGAATAGTAAGGAAACAATCCTCCTATATCAAAAAGATTATATCCCAAATGGCCGGCAACCACCAGGATGATGCCAATAGCCGACAGGATACGGAATTCCTTATTTTCACCTCTCGGCCCTTTAGCCGATGCCAGATCTCTTCCCATCACTTTCCCCCTTAATTACATTTACGTGTCCTGACTGAATAATTACAAAACTTTGTAACTATTCAGCCTTCGGCTTCATAGTTACATGAATCTGCCCATTTTAAGTGTCTCCGCTCCGCTTCGGTCCGTGCTAAACGAACGTCCACTGGACGTTCAGCACCCTTCGGCGAAGGGGCAGATTCACGCTTGGCATAATCTACGCTTTTTCACGGACTTTGCAGCAAGTGCAAAGTCCTGACTGAATAATTACAAAACTTTTTCTTTATTATACAAAAAATATTGTAAGATAACAGCAAAAAATTTATAATAGCGGTATGAAAACACGATGGATCAAACCAAACAACCAAATAAAGGCCAAAGTTTCCTGTCTGAAAAAGGTATTTCTGGCCGCAGTCTGCTGCCTGTGGGCAGGAGTGCTGCTTTCCTGCGGCGCCAAAAGACCGGAACCGGAGGCGGCCTATGTACCCGAAAGCTATCTGGCAGAGGCTTCCCCGATTTCTTTCGACCGGACTTCCTTAAATTCCATACCCGACAATCCCAATCCCACTCTAAGCGTCCCTACCTATATCACAAAGGTGGACGATCTGTACTTTATTGTGGACTGCTATCATGATCAGGTGATCTACCATGACAATCTGACGGATCCCCTCTATCAATGGCAGATCATGACAGGCGATATTTCCATGGGCCACACCCTTGCCAGCGATGGACTGGTGTATCTCATTGATGATACGGAAAACAACCGGATCCTGGTAATGCAAAAAGGTCAAAATGATA
>CANDAG010000097.1 GCA_947382625.1 uncultured Lachnospiraceae bacterium | reverse complement strand
AGCTATGAGAACAGTAAAGGAAATATCAGACCTGACAGGCATCAGCGTGCGCACGCTCCACTATTATGACGAAATCGGCCTGCTAAGACCTACGGAAAAGAGCCCTGCAGGATACCGGCTTTATGACGATAAAGCGCTGGAGGTATTACAGCAGATCTTATTCTTCCGGGAATTTGATATCCCCTTAAAAGAGATCAAAGCTGTCATGGAAAACCCGGCTCTTGATAAAAATCAGATCCTGCAGATGCAGCGAAAGATGCTGACAGCAAAGAAGGAGCGTTTAGAGCGCCTGATCAGCAGCATTGACAATATTTTGAAAGGAGAAAACACAATGGATTTTGAAGTATTTGGTCAGACAGAGCTGGAAGATATGTACCAGTCTATGGCGGAAAATATGAGTGAGGAGCAGAAAGAAATTTTCATCAGCCAATACGGAAGTATGGAGGAATGGAAAAAGAATTTTCTTAAGAAGGCCTCCGGTGAAACCGCACAGAAAAATTTCCGGAAGGTGGTGGAATGGTACGGAAATAAGGAGAACGCATTGAACGCCGCCACGTCTCCACAGGGTCCTGAAATTTTTGCGGCCTATCAAAACCGTCTCGAAACAGTTCTGAAAAAGCTCTCCGCAAAGAAGGGCCAGGATATTCATTCCTTTGCGGTCAGAGAACTGGTGGGGGAATATGATTTCGTGACAAAACAGATGTACCAGTTGCCGGACGCCTCTGCCATGATGTTGGAGCTGGCGGCTTCCTATCGAAACGATCCGGTAATACAGGACGCCCAGGATGCCGTTTACGGGAAAGGCACAACGGAATTTATCGGAGAGGCGATTGAAGCGTTTTATCACAAAGCCGCAGACACAGAATCACTCTTGACTTAATCTACACATTCTCATAGAATGTTTTCTCGCGGACTTTGCCACAAGTGCAAAGTCCTGACTGAATAGACTACAGGAAATCCTTTTACGGATTTCCTGTATGCCGGTTGAAAAGTGATTCTTTCATGAAGGCTCCATGACATTTTCCACTTTCTCAGGCAAAATCTCCTCCCCATTACAGATCACTGTAACAGGAGCTTCATCCGAAAGCATGATCAGCAGATACCCACTGCTCTTTTTGCGAAGCGGCTCGATCCGCAATTCCCATCCTTCCTTAAGCCGTACCGGCTCATAGGCATATTCCCAGGCAAACCCATTATAGTAAATATACTGCTGTCCGCTATCACAGATCAGATACCAGGTTTTGATGGCACAGCTCTGCATGGCTTCTATTACGCTTTCGGGTAATTCCTCTTTCTTCATGCGCCTGACGGTGGCCTCCGTGTTCGGTTCCTCCTCTTCAGCTCCAAAAAGCTCCTCCCTCTCCTCCTCTGTCAAAGCTCTTACACTTTCGATCTCCTCACTTTCATTCCGGGTGATCCGGATATCCACCGTCCCTTCAGGATTCTGCTCCAAAGTCACAAGGGAGCCGTCCGGCCTTGCATCCAACAGGATTCTCACCATTTCCCCCTGATAATAATAGGCCCCGTCTTTTTCGGTAATGCCATGGGCCCGGTATTCCTCCAACCGCCGGGCATCCAGCTCTTCTTCCATGACCTCTTTCTCATCCTCCTGCCCTGCGGCATCCAGCAGCATAGCCCGGAAGCTGCTTCTCCCATCCGCCTCTGCTCTGGCCGCCCATTCTTCCAAAGCTGCCGGACTCATCCTGCCCATCAGCACGGAGAAAAAAGCAGCTTCCTTCTCTGAATAGGCCTTTTCTGCGTAGCTTTTTATCAGCTTACTGTCCTCGTCCAGCCGTCCAGCTGCCGCAGCAAAGAGGGAAATCTGATCCTCCTCATAGCTCTTTAACAGCAAACTGTCCTGTTCTTTTTCCGTAAGCATCGTAAAAACTGCCGTATACTGTGCAATATCCCTGCCCTGATAATACTGCCTGGCCAAAGCCATGGGATCCTCATTTCCAATATTCTCTACCCTGACCACCAATGGCCGTGTCAACGGAAATTCTGTCCCGGCATTCTCGCTTTTCAACCGGGTAAGAAGAATGGAGAGTGCATTTATGACAGCATCATCCTCCCAAATTTCATCGCATTGATCCGTATAAAATACCTCCATCCTGCTTCCGTCATCCAAGGAAACCTCTGCGCCTGCATAAATATCACCTGCACTTTCCTTTACATTCCATCCGATTTCAAACAGGTAAGGAGCCTGATAATAACCCTCCTGCGTGTAACGAAAAGACGCATCTGCCGTATCAAAAGCCTCTTTCCCTGCCGGGCCGGCATAGGCTCCTGTCCCTGCTGCCCCCGCTGCAAATACCGCTGCCAAAAGCAGGGAACAAAGCCTCTTTCCTCTTGCTATTTTCCTGAAATTCATGATCGCACCTAACCTTTCTTTCAACAACTCTGCACTTTCGTTCAGAGTAAGGGATGCAAGGGAATCCTTATAGCTTCCTCCTGTTCCCATGGCATGGAGCAGAGTATCTCCATAAGCCCGCCTTCCGGAAGCATCCAGCATTCCCATCACTGCCTCGTCACAGGCAAGCTCACAGGCCCGACTGATCTCCCGCTCCATCAGATAGATCAAAGGATTAAACCAATGAAGACAGATGACAGCCTGCACCAGCCACTTATAAAGCATATCCCTCCGCTTATAATGGAGCAGCTCATGCCGAATGATATATCCAAACTCCTCCTCGGGCAGATCCGCAGTGGGAAGTATGATACAGGGGTGAAAAAATCCGATCAGCAACGGTGAGGATATCAGACTGTTGGTACAAAGCTCCACAGGCCTTTTGATACCCATCTGTATTTCAATCTCTCCCATTCTCTCAAGCAAGGCAATATCCGCTGCCTCCTGCCAGCCTGCCCTTATATATTGGACAAAGCTCTGATATATAGTAACCTTCCTTATGAAAAAAAGCAGAGCCACCCCAATCCAGACTAACCAGAGATTTTGCAGGATGGAGACACCGGCAGGTACTGTCTGTCCCTTTTGACCAGACAACACGACATCTTCTGCCATATTCTCCAAAACACTTTGTCCCTCGCCTTCCATATCATCCGCTTTATGGGAAACAGCAACCGTTGTGCTTTGCAAGAACTCCTCATGCCTCACCTTGTTCTCCATCTGTCCAAATAAAGCTCCTACAAGATTTACTTCCGGCGCAAAAGGCAAAAGCAGGCGTGCAATAACCACCAGCCAGATATAATACTGCCAGCCCCTACTGACCCTGTCTTTTAACAATGGTTTCCCAAGCAGCAATATCAGGATCAGCAGGGAAGCGGAAAAGGACAGGGATAAAACTGTTTTCAGAACATCGTTCATTTCTCCGCTCCACCGCCTTCCCAGAACTGTCTTAGTTCCTCATAATCCTTTGCCGAGAGCATTTCCCTTTGTATCAGAGTTGACACAAGGCCTTTCGCGCTTCCCTCATAAAGCTTGTTCAAAAATGTCTGCGTCTGCGCCGCCTGATAATCCTCCTCTGAGACAACAGCGCTATATTCATTGCGGCGTCCTATTTTGTTCGTCTTTAAAAGCCCCTTTTCCACCAGACGGGATAACAGGGTGATGATGGTATTCTTCTGCCAGGTATGCCCTGTCCTTACCAGCTCCTCCATAATGTGTGCGTAAAGAGCCGTCCCTCCGTTCGCCCATATAATTTTCATCAGTTCCAGTTCCGAATCCGAGACTTGCTGTATCATCTTATATTCTCCCCTTTGCCTACAAAGTGTTATCTTGCGTTTATGATAACACTTTGTAGGCTTTGTGTCAATATCCGAATATATAGATTATATCTGCTCCCTTTTCCTTATCAGCTATTCTTTCTTTTGCGCATATGCAGCGGCTGTCTTTACAGGTGGCACTTTCCCGGTTCCGCAAATAAGCATCTGCGTATTCATGCTTACAAAATGCCATCTAATGTCAGGATCTCAAAATCATTGCTCTTTCCTTTCAGCTTCGGCGGGTCTGCAAGGGGTGTGGCTGTTATCCTCCCTGCCAGGGCATCCGCTACTGCCCTGGAGATATAGATGGTTCCTCCCGGTGCGTTGGCTTCCAGCCTTGCTGCCGTATTCACCGTGTCGCCGATTGCCGTGTAATCCATGCGCCTTGGGGAGCCTGTATTGCCGACCACCGCATTGCCCACATGTAGCCCGATACCAAAAGTGAGCCTCTGTCCATATTGCCGCTCCAGTTTTTCAGACAGCTTACCGGCTCCTGAAGCCATATCCACTGCCGCCCTTGCCGCATTCATCACAAAATCATCCTGGGGCAGAGGCGCTCCCCAGAACGCCATGACAGCGTCGCCCACGTACTTATCCAGCGTCCCGCCGTGCTGTAAGATGCAATCGGAGATAAGTGTCAGGTACTGGTTCAATATCTCAACCACCGTTTCCGGCTGTAGCTTTTCGCTCATGGTGGTGAACCCACGGATATCCACGAACAGCACGGCGATCTCACAGGACTTTCCGCCCAGCCTGATCGCGTCCGCATCAGAGGCCAGCAGCTCCCTAACGATTTCCGGAGCGACATAACGCTCAAAGGTACGGGTGATCTGCCGCCGCTTCCGGCCCTCCTGCACAGCATGGGCGGCAACGCTTCCAACATACAGAACCGTTATGCCCAGAGGGACATATAAAACATGCAGGATCATCCCATTCCCATAGGCAAACCTGCAGAGCGCTGTCCACCCAAAGGATGCCAAAAGCCACAGAGCCGCAGAAGCTTTTACATTGTACTTTTCAAAAAACAGGCAGGCACAGCAAAGGATGAAAAACAATGCCATTAGCTGAACGCTGTCTCCCACTTCCCGTTTAAAATCGCCCTCCAGCAATGCGGCAATGGCATTTGCCTGATATTCCACGCCATACATCTGCCTGGCATGGTCTATGGATGTGATATAGCTGTCCTGCAGGCCGGCCGCCATAGGGCCCACCAGCACGATCTTGCCATTGAAATAATCCGGCGGTACCTGACCGTCCAGCACATCCACAATGGAAATCGCTTCAAAATCTCCCGGCTTCTTGCTGTAAGGAAGATACCAGAATCCATTGCCGCTTACCT
>CANDAG010000096.1 GCA_947382625.1 uncultured Lachnospiraceae bacterium | reverse complement strand
GGCGGTAGAAAACTGCAAAGAAAAGGACTCCGCCCTTCATATGTTCGGCCTTTTATCGGACGGCGGCGTTCACAGCCACAATACCCATTTGTACGGACTGCTTGAGCTTGCAAAGAGGAATGGCCTTTCTAAGGTATATGTGCATTGCTTCCTCGACGGGCGTGACACACCTCCTGCCAGTGGAAAGGGCTATGCAGAGGACCTGGAAGCAGAGATGAAGAAGATTGGCGTAGGTGAAATCGCTACCGTTATGGGACGTTACTACGCTATGGACAGAGATAACAACTATGACAGAGTAAAGCTGGCCTATGACGCTCTTACCAGGGGAGAAGGCTTAAGCGCAGAGAGCGGTCCTGCAGGGATTCAGGCTTCCTATGACAGGGATGAGACAGACGAGTTTGTAAAGCCTACCGTAGTAATGAAAGACGGTGCGCCAGTGGCCACCATCACAGACGGAGATTCCGTGATCTTCTTTAACTTCCGCCCGGACCGTGCAAGAGAGATCACCAGAAGCTTCTGTGACGATGATTTTACCAGGTTTGAGAGAGGCAGGAGACTGGATCTGGTGTATGTATGCTTCTCCGATTATGACCCCACGATCCCGAACAAGGATGTGGCGTTCCATAAGATTTCCGTGACCAATACCTTCGGGGAATGGCTTGCCGCCAACAACATGAAGCAGGCAAGGATTGCAGAAACCGAAAAATACGCCCATGTAACCTTCTTCTTTAACGGTGGCGTGGAGGAACCCAACGAGGGAGAGGACAGGATTCTGGTGAACTCCCCCAAGGATGTGGCAACGTATGACTTAAAGCCCCAGATGAGCGCTTATGAGGTCTGTGACAGACTGGTGGAAGCCATTAAGTCCGATAAGTATGACGTGATCATCATCAATTTTGCAAATCCGGATATGGTAGGCCACACCGGAGTGGAGGCTGCCGCCATCAAGGCTGTGGAAGCAGTGGACGAGTGTGTAGGAAAAGCAGTAGCTGCCATCAAAGAAGTAAACGGACAGCTTTTTATCTGCGCAGACCATGGAAATGCAGAGCAGCTGGTGGACTATGAGACGGGAGCGCCTTTTACCGCCCATACCACCAATCCGGTTCCTTTCATTCTGGTAAATGCAGATCCTGCTTATCAGTTGAGAGAAGGTGGATGTCTGGCAGATATTGTTCCCACTCTGATCGAGCTGATGGGAATGGAACAGCCTGCAGAGATGACCGGAAAGTCACTGCTTGTAAAATAGCAGGATGAAGTATTTAAAGAGCTGTTTTTCCAAAGATACAGCCATGTGTGGAGCTGGCGCACTGTTTTGGTGCGGCAGCTCCTTTTAAATCAATAAGCCGACTCGCAAAGCGTGGCGGCGTTTGATCAATAAGCTGGCTCGCGAAGCGTGGCGGCGTTTGATAAATTTGTGAGGGATAGAAGTGAAAACAATTTTAGTCATAGATGACGATGTTTCTATTGGAAATATGCTGGAGGAGGTATTGCAGAAGGAGGGCTATCGGGTATGCAGGGCCTATTCGGGTACAGAGGCGGTTCTGGCTTTGTCAAAAACGCCGGATACCGGCTTTGGTGGAAAGGCCTTACATCCCGTAAAGCCGGATCTTGTTTTGCTGGATCTGATGCTTCCGGGCTTAAACGGGGAAGAGATACTGCCTTATTTAGAAGGCATTCCGGTGATCGTGATCAGTGCGAAGGCATCTTCGGAGGATAAGGTGGAAATGCTCCTTAGAGGCGCTTCGGATTATGTGACAAAGCCCTTTGAGATCAGAGAGCTGACCGCAAGAATTGCAGTGCGGCTGCGGGAGCGGGATTCTCAGGCGGACCGGAGCCTGAAGAGGTATGATTTTCAGGACATTGTTATGGAAACGGATACCCGTGAGGTGACCGTTAAGGGGGAGGCAGTCCGCCTTACCGGGACGGAATATGCTATTTTAAAGCTTTTGATGCAGAATCCTGCCCAGGTGATCACCAAATCCGTGATGCTGGACCGGATCAGTGAAGAATCCCCGGATTGCATGGAAAGCTCTCTGAAGGTCCATATCAGCAATCTGAGAAGAAAGCTGCGGGAGAAATCCGGCAGGGATTATATTGAAGCCATTTGGGGGATAGGCTTTAAAATGAAAGAAACTTAACCTTTTCTTAACCATTCCATTAACCCTTTTCTTAACCTCTGTTTTTTATAATATCATCAGAAAGGAGGCATAGAACAAGATGGAATATGTTTTGACTACCAATGCCTTATGTAAATATTATAAAAGCTTTAAAGCCTTAAACGGCGTTTCCATGCATGTTCCCAGGGGCGGGATTTACGGCTTTGTGGGAAAAAACGGCGCAGGAAAAACCACACTGATCCGGCTCATATGTGCGCTCCAGCATCCCACATCCGGAGACTACGCTTTATATGGGGTAAAGCATACGGAAAAAGAGATCACAAGGGTGCGCAGGAGGATGGGGGCTATTGTGGAGACCCCTGCGATCTATTCAGACATGACGGCGGAGGAGAATCTGAAACAGCAGTACCGGATCCTTGGACTGCCCTCCTTTGGGGGCTGCCAGGAGATCCTGAAGCTGGTGGGACTGTCAGATACAGAAAAAAAGAAGGCAAAGGATTTTTCCCTTGGCATGCGGCAAAGGCTGGGGATTGCCGTTTCTCTGGTGGGAGATCCGGATTTTCTGATATTGGATGAGCCGGTAAACGGTCTTGACCCTCAGGGGATCATTGAGATGCGGGAGCTGATCTTAAAGCTTAACAGAGAGAGGCAGATCACCTTTTTGATCTCCAGCCATATTCTGGATGAGCTGGCAAGGATTGCAACAGATTATGGATTTATCGATAACGGACGTATGATAAAGGAGATCAGTGCAGCTGAATTAGAGGGCGTCTGCAGAAAATGCATCCGCATGGAGGTGGATAATGTCAGGGCCTTTGCCCGGGTGATGGAAGAAATGGGGATGGAGTACAGGATCCTTTCCGATGCACAGACGGAGGTGTTTGGAAAAACAGAGCTTTCCCGGCTTGTATTATCCCTTCATGAGCAGGGGTGCAGAGTCATCTCAGCCAGTGAGAGAGAGGAAAGCTTAGAGAGCTACTATATGAATCTGATAGGCGCCAAAGAGGAAAGGGGGATGCAGATCAAATGAGTAAATTGTTATCGGCGAATTTTGCCCGGCTGTTTAAGAGCAGGATTTTTCGGTTGGGGAATGGGATTATGATGCTGCTGGTGCTGGTAGTCTGCATCGATCATTACTATATTATGGGAAGAGAAACCATACTGGATGGGTTCTTTTTCGGATATATACTGATTTCAGGCTTTGCTTTGTCTGTGGTAAGCAGTTTATATCTGGGGGCGGAATATGGAGACGGTACGCTGCGCAATAAGCTGATCGCAGGGCATACCAGAGGGTCTGTCTATCTGGCAAACCTGATCACCGTATTTGTGGCTGCCGTGATGATGAGCTTTTCTTTTTTGCTGATCGCCTGCGGGGTGGGGATTTTTTTGTTTGGTCCCCTGCAGTCTGACCCACAGATCGTCCTGGTATTGTTTTTGGTCAGTTTCCTGACCATAGGGGCTTTTTCCGCTATTTATACCCTGGCGGCACATTTGATCCAGAACAGAACCGTTATGGCAGTGAGCAGCATTTTTATTGCTCTTCTTTTGCTTTATCTGGCAGTAAACACCGATGCAAGATTAAAGAAACGTGGATTCATGAACCCGGAACCCATTCATTCGGAAGAAGCTGCCATGGAATATGAGGATACGGATGGAGCAGATACCTCTTTTTATGGGGAAGAGAACCGCCAGAGGCTGGATGAGTTTTTCTTTGATCTCAATCCCTTCGGGCAGGCCATGCAGATTTCCAATATGTTTGAGGAGCATCCCGGGCATTTGTGGCAGATGCCTCTTTATTCGGCGCTTATTGTGATAGCCGCCACAGGGACTGGTTTGTATTTTTTTGAGCGGAAGGATATTAAGTGAGGGATAAATTATGCTCTGGCTTGGGCTGATAAATATTATTTTCTTTGTAATGATCATTATACTTGCAGTAAAGATCCGGCTGATGCAAAAGGCGGCGGAGGAAATCGAAAAAGATTTTTCTTACAGCATTTTACATGAGACAAACAATCTGATCGTCATCTCCTGCAGGGATAAATATATGCGCAGGCTTTCAGAGAGGATCAATGAGGAGCTCCGTCTTCTACGCAGAGCCCGGCACAGATTTCAGCAGGGAGATTTAGAAATGAGGGAGGCAGTTACGAATATTTCTCATGATCTGCGTACGCCGCTTACTGCCATCTGCGGTTATCTGGAGCTGCTCAGGGAAGAAAGAATGTGTCCTGATGCCCAGCCGGAAGCGGTGGAACGTTATCTGGAGATCATCGACGAGCGCACAAGGAACCTGAAAAAGCTGACAGAGGAGCTTTTTTGCTATACTGTTGCCGCGAATACTCCCAAAAAGTGGAAGTGGGAGGAGATTTCGCTGGGAAGTGTGCTGGAGGAGGTTATTTCAACCTTTTACAGGGGCTTTAACAGCCGCGGGATCGAGCCCTGTATTTCGATACCCGAGAAGAAGGTGGTACGAAGGCTTGATAAGAATGGGTTAGTCAGGATCCTTGAAAATATTTTGAGTAATGCCATAAAATACAGTGACGGGGATTTGAAGATATCCCTGAAAGAAAACGGAAGACTTACCTTTGAAAACCATGCCTCCAGTCTGGATCAGGTGCAGGTATCCCGGTTTTTTGACCGTTTTTATACTGTTGAAACGGCACAGCATTCCACAGGCCTTGGCCTTTCCATTGCAAGAAGCCTGACAGAACAGATGGGCGGAAAGATCGACGCCTCCTACAGCGGATCCATACTGTGTATCCTGCTTGATTTTCCTGAACGGTAGTATTATTTTGCAGGTGACAAAAGTAAAATGTTGATGTATAATGTTATTTGTGGAGACAGCGCATCCGATGCGCTGTCTTGTTACAATAAGCTGGCTCGCGGAGCGTGACAGCGTTTGTTGCATAGGGATGTTCTGCAACATGCAGCATTCATCGTTTGTATCTATTTTACTATAAGGAAAGGATATGTGTCGGTATGGAATTGGTGAAGAAACTTTTTGCGCCGGTGGACATGACAGAGGGCTCACCGTGGAAGAAGATCGTATTGTTTACGCTCCCCATGCTGGTGGGAAATATTGCCCAGCAGCTTTATAATACGGTGGACAGTGTGGTAGTGGGAAATTATGTGGGGGACAACGCGCTGGCAGCTGTGGGAAGCGCAGGACCGATCTTAAATCTTCTGATCGTGCTGTTTGTAGGGATCAGCGTGGGGGCCGGTATCATGGTGT
>CANDAG010000095.1 GCA_947382625.1 uncultured Lachnospiraceae bacterium | reverse complement strand
CTCGCTCTCTTCAACAAACTCTTCAAACAGCAAAAAGGACGCCCTCTAAAGCGTCCTTTTTGCCGTTTGGTCAATAAGCCGGTTTGCGGAGTGTGTCGGCGTTTGATCATCCCTTCAGCCGGAACCTGGATACCAGCTCCCGCAATGAGGCTGCCTGACCGGACAGCTCTTCACTGGCTGCTGCACTGGATTCCGCTACAGAAACATTGGTCTGTACAACAACAGCTATCTGATCGACTCCATGGCTGATCTCAGCCGCCGTAACGGACTGCTGCTTTGTATAATCCGCGATGGCGCCTACCAGAGTATCCATATCATCTGCAAGCTTTGCCACCGACAGCATAGAATCTGCCGTATCATCTGCAGCCGCCACACCCTCATCCATAGAACTGATCGTCTCTCCAAGAAGGACTGTGGTCTCCTTCGCCGCCGTTGCCGTTCTTCCTGCCAGAACCCTGACTTCATCCGCCACTACTGCAAATCCCTTTCCTGCTTCTCCGGCCCGGGCGGCCTCCACCGCCGCATTTAAGGCCAGGATATTGGTCTGGAATGCAATATCATCAATGGTTTTGACAATCTTATTGATCTCATTGGATTTATCACTGATCTTCTGGATCACTTCCGTCATGTTCTGCATTTTGGTATTGCTCTCAAGCATCCCCTGCTTTACCTCTTTGGAAATGCCGCTGGCTCTCTGTGCCCCCTGCGCGATCTTCTCCACGCTCTCTGAGACTTCGCTGATATGCCCTGCTAACGACTCTACTTCCGCTGCCTGTTCCGTAGAACCCTGGGAAAGGCTCACAGCACTGTCGGAAATCTGTGCCGCCCCCATGGCAACATCCCGCGAGGAAGCACTCATCTGCCCCATGACTTCATTGAGCTCAACAGAAATCTCGTCCAGAGATTCCTTGATCTTGGCGAACTCACCCACATATTCATTCTTTAGGACAAATGCCAGATTTCCTTTTGCAATCTCCCGCAGAGTGTCTGAGATCTCATTGATATATTTTATGTAATCCTGCAGTCTCATCGTGACACGATTGAAATCATCTGCCAGGACCCCGAGTTCATCTCCGGATCTGTAATGGATCGTCTGATTCAGATCTCCTTCCGCGATCCGTGTGGCCGCCCGGCTCAGCTCCTTAACAGGTCTTCCTATGATCCTGCGCGTCTGGATGATCACAAGAAGAGTCAGCAGGATCACCGCTGCTAACGACACCTCTATCATGGTCTGCGTCAGATCCGCAAGCTCCGATAAAACCTCTTCCCTGGAAACATAGGCCACCGCGATCCAGCTGCTGTCTTCCACCTCCGCTACCTGAATATAGGTATCCTCAAAAAGACTGAGCCCCATCTTTCCGTCCCGGATCTGTTCCTCCGCATATCCATACATACCACTGCCAAAATCACTGAGCTTTTGCCCTACAATTTCCTCATCCTTGTGGCCGATGATGGTATCTGTACGCAGATCCACCAGGAAAATACCGCCGGTATCCTCAATCCGGATATTTTTTACAATGTCAGAGATGGAATCCAGGTACACATCCGCAGCTGCTACACCCCTTACGGCGCCTTTTGAGTCCTTTAATACTCCGGAGGCCCCTACCACATAGGACTGACTGTCTTCATCAAAATATACATCGCCCAATATAAATTCTTCCGAATCCAGGCCGTTCTGATACCAGCTTTTTTCCAGTGCATTGAAATCCGGTCCCGGCACAAAGGATGCATGATACAAGGATCCATCTGTCAGCGCTACATACAGCCCGGCCGGATAAGCCTCATTCTGATCTACGGTATGCTTAATGTAGTCCGTCATTTCAGAAATACTCATATCCTCATATTCTATGGCATCCCGCTGCATCTCCAGCATGGTAAGCGTACGGTTCATCCATGCCCTTGTCTCATAAAGCGTCTTATCAGTAGTGGTTTGCAGCATTTCCTCGCTTTTTTCCAAAAGGGTCTGGGACATCTGGTCATATACCACAGCCAAAAGAGCTGCCACCGCGATAGCCACACTCACCACGATAGCGGCTACCAATTTGACCGTAACCCCCGGTCCCCGCCGCCTGAAAATTTTAGTTTGATCTTTTGTTTCCTTTTCCATTTTTGCCTCCTTTTGTTTTATTTTTTTGCAAAAATCCTACCCGAGGAACCTTTTGAGTACAGATATAAAGATATCCATATCAAGAGGCTTGGCAACGTGGGCGTTCATGCCGTTCTTAAGCGCGGCCTCCTTATCCTCCTCCAGAGCATTGGCTGTCATTGCAATGATGGGCAGATCCTTCACATCCTTCCTTGGCAGTCTGCGGATCGTCCTGGTAGCCTCATATCCATTCATAATAGGCATCTGCACATCCATCAGAATGGCATCATAATAGTTTTCTTCCGCCTTCTCCATAGCTGCCACCGCATCCGTCCCATCCGGAGCCGTATCCACCTGGAAACCGGCCTCCTCCAGTATCATCTCCGCGATCTCACGGTTCAATTCGTTGTCCTCTACCAGAAGGATACGCTTGCCCTGAAAATCTGCCAGAGTCCACTCCGGAGCCTCCTCCTGCTTTTCAAGCAGATTGTTGGCGGCAAGCAGAACGGTCTTAAGATCAGACATGAACAGGGGCTTGGCGCAGAAAGCGGTAACTCCTGCCTCCTTTGCCTCCTCCTCAATATCCGACCAGTCATATGCTGTCAGTATGATGATAGGCGCCTCATTGCCGATCACGTTCCGGATCTGTCTTGCGGTTTCAACCCCGCTTAAGCCCGGCATCTGCCAGTCAATGATAAAGGTATGATAGGAATCTCCTTCCTCATGGGCGCTCCTGGCACGGTATACAGCCTCCTTACCGGAGGTGGTCCACTCAGAGCGCAGGCCGATCTGCCGCAGCATCTTGCTAACACTGTCACAGGTGTTCAGATCATCATCCACCACCAGCGCACGCAGTCCCTCCAGCTCTCCGATCTGCTGGGCGATCTTTTCCGTATCCTGCAGCTTTAAGCCCAGCTCTACCGTGAAGGTTGATCCCTTTCCCGTCTCGCTTTCCACCGTGATGGTACCGTTCATCATTTCCACAATGTTTTTGGTAATGGCCATGCCCAGTCCTGTTCCCTGGATACCGCTCTGGGTCACAGTGGACTCCCGCTCAAAGGGCTCAAATATGTGCTGTACGAATTCCGGTGACATTCCGATCCCGTTGTCCTTTATGATAAAGATGTAGTCCCCGTATCCGTGGCGGAATGTAGTCTTTTGTATGATACGGAAGGAAACCGTCCCTCCGGCAGGGGTATATTTCACTGCATTGCTCAGCAGATTGATAAATACCTGATTCAGCTTGAGAGGATCGGCGATCACATCCTCATTGGTAACCTCCAGCGTGTCAATGAATAATTCCAGCTGCTTGGCCTTGATCTGTGGCTGGATGATACTTACCAGATTATGCATCTGCTCGGAAATATTGCATTCCTGCTCTTTGATCTGTACCTTTCCGCTTTCGATCCTGCTCATATCCAGAATATCATTGATCAGATTGAGAAGATGATTGCTGGAGGAGAGAACCTTCCGCAGGCAGTCCAGGACCTGATCTTTGTTGTCGATATGGCTGACGGCAATGGTCGAAAATCCTATGATCGCATTCATCGGCGTACGGATATCATGGGACATATTGGACAAAAAGGTGGTCTTTGCCTTGTTTGCATGCTGAGCCTGCATCAGCGCTTCCTGAAGGGCCTGGGTCTGCTCTCTCTGTGCTCTGACCTGCTCCGTGATATCCTTTGATACCACCATGACCATAATATCACCTGTATTATCATCCCGTGTCATGACAAAGGACTGGCGCACGCACAGCGGTTCCTCCCCGGAAGCCTTTCCCCAATACTCGGCGATCACCTCCCGCTCTCCCTGCTCAAAGCGCTGCCTTAGATTCTCTGTGTTTACAACAGCCGAATAGCTTTCCATGGACTCGGTCAAAACAAACTGCTTCCACTTTTCAAAGCATTCCGAAATCCTGCAGGGAGCCTTCAGCCCTGCTTTTTCGAGGAAGGATATCCTGTTCCCGCCTGCGTTGCCTGTTATATCCTGCTCCACAAGATCCTGGGTCAGATTAAACTCAAAGCTGCAGAAGGAACTGGACATGATGGCTATCTGGTACTGTCTCTCCTTGCGGTTGGCAAGAGCTCTTTCCGCCTGGATCCTAAGCTCCTTCTCCTTTAATTCCGTCACATTCTGGCGGATAAATAAGACCTTGACCGGCCTGCCCTCTTTTCGTTCCAGACAGACCACATTCATGTGCTCCCATTCCCGGCTTCCGTCTCTGATCACACAGCTCTCATACCGCAGATCATTGTGCTCGTCCATCGCCTGTATAATGGCGTTTTTATCCATAAAGTCAACAAACTCCTGACGGTGTCCCTCTTCCACGAAGCCCGCCAGATAAACCACCAGATTTCTGTATCTGCCGCTCTCCGCGATCCCGTCTCCCTCAGGTCTGGTCCCTGACAGATACTGGTAGGTGTCTTTCTCAAGATCCACCATGGCAAACCGTGAAAACAGGGTATTGACGCCGCTTATAATGTATCCCATCTCCCGGTTTTCTTTCTCCAATTGCTTCCGTTTCCGTCTGGACCGGATGATAATGAAAATAATATAGGCAGCAAACACGGCGATAAGCATGATCTCTAACTGGATCCCCACCAGATTCTCTTCTGCGATCATGCGCTGGGTCACATTCTTGGGAAATGTCTGCACAATAACATAGTCGCTTTCCGGAAGATAGGCAACACAGATATTATCCGTCTTACTGGAAGGACTGCATGCAAAAGCGCCGTCCCCCCCGTTTTCAAAAATCCTCCTGACCTCTCCGGCAGCTGCCTGGTCGATCACTTCCGTTTCTGTCAATGCATCCAGAAGATGCCCCTCATAATCTGTTCCGTCAGAGCTGGCGATCACCCTTCCGTCAGGAGCGCACAAAAATACCTGGGCCTCTTCTCCAAAATAGGTGGTGGTCAGCATATTTTTCAGATATTCCTGTGCCAGAAAAGCGCCTCTGAGCACACCGACGATCTCACCTTTATAGTATACCGGTGCATAAAAGCATGCCATTGTTTCATCGAAAAAATGAGGATCAAATATAACCTCGATACTCCTGTTTCCGCTGATGCCGTCCAGATAAAAGCGTCGTTTCGACACATCGGCCTCCCGCCCGTCGGAGGCATAGTCTATCCCTGCAAGATCCGTGAACATAATGGCGTCAAACTGAGAGTTTTCTTCCATTTTTTGAAGCATCTGTGCCGTAATCTCCGGCGTCGTCATACTTTCCCCTACAAAATAGGCATAGGTATCTATACGGCTTAAGGCATTGTTCAGTTCATCATCGATCTGTTCCGACTTGATCCGCGCAGAGTCCGCCGCGTACTCTCTGTTCTGTTCTTCTATCCGCTTACTGTTCTGCGTTGTGAACCAAAAAAAAGAAAGAACAATGGCCGCAAAAAGAAAAGCAGCATAGATGATCTCCGGTAAAGGTTTTTTCATTTTCATATGTAGTTCCTCGTACATCTTTCTATCAAAAATACATGGTGCCTGATGTAGTTAGTATATCAGCCCGGAACCAAAAGACAATAAGGGAGCGACCAAACGCGCTCCCTTTTTGTTTTATTAATGGGCTTTAGCCCGTTGAGTACATCGGAGTTTCTCCCAACGGAGAAATGG
>CANDAG010000094.1 GCA_947382625.1 uncultured Lachnospiraceae bacterium | reverse complement strand
TTGGCTGCAGATTCAGCTTCGTTTGTCTTAATTTCCAGCAAGAGTATTTCCTCCTTCATCATTCCCAAAATAAACTGTCATACCATATGCCAGCTTTTGAAACTCATATAGATTATCATATAATCTTTTCCATGAATTATCAACCACAAATTTCAGTTTTTTCTTCCTGAATTTCTATGTAGCAGCATCATCCGGCTCAAAAGAAATGTTTTTTGTCTCCTCGGTATAATTTTCCATGTGCAGGACTCCCTTTTTTTCTGTCAGACTCGGAAGCATGTCCTGCAGCCGCATGATCTTTTCATCCAGATTGGAGCGTTCTCCCAGGGCAGCCCTCACCTGGCCGAAATAAAGAGTCAGGGTCTCATCACTGCCGAAATAGATCCTGTCCACGGTAAGATCATACTTATTTACAAGCTGGGTGATATTGAGAACCGCCTTGAAGATCCCTTCATCCTCTACCGGAAGAGGTTCATGCAGGATCACATGGTCATACTTAAACCCGGTTACCATGGGAACCCCCGCCGTTTTCTCATCGGAGCTTTCCACTATGATGCCATCCTTGTCAAAATACATATATTTTTCCAGATACTCCACACACCCGGCCAGAGCCTTCTCGTAGACCTCGATCTTGATGGTGTGGGGATCCAGAACGGAAACATCCATTTTTTCAACAAAAGGGATCCCTTCCACACTTTTATCCTTATATTTCAGGGACAGCAGAAGGGAATTATTTCCATAATGCCCCTTCATTACCATCCCCATCACTTCCTCATTGGTATAATGGACATTCCCTTCTACATAGACTGTAGTAACGGTATAATTGGTGATCACATAAGAATAAGCGCTGATCAGACCAGCCACAAAAACGGCGGCCATAACGCCTATGATCACCTGGCTTTTGTGGTTTGCCCAAAAACCGCCGGTAATGCTTTGCGGAGCTCCCCGCTTTTTTTTCTGTTTTTTGCTGATCGTCTTTGTCTTTGCCATCTAATTACCCGATATTGATATTTACCCCAAGATTTCGATAATCTCTGCAGATATCTTCATATCCCCGCTCTATAAAATGGCGGTTTGTTATCACTGTCTCTCCTAATGCCATGCAACCCGCGATCACAAGGGCGGCTCCTCCCCGAAGCTCCTCTGCCTTCACTTCACATCCCAATAAAGAGTCCGTACCTGCAATTACGGCCTGCCGCTTTCCCTTAAGTTCAATGTCTGCTCCCATTTTTCGGAGCTGCTCCACTATACGGAACCTGTCTTCAAAGATTGTTTCCTCTATCACGCTTTTACCCCGGATGCAGGTAAGCGCCGCCATCAGCGGCGACTGCATATCTGTAGGAAACCCGGGATAAACCTCTGTTTTTATATAAGGAACGGGACGCAGAGCTTCCCCGGCGATCACTCCGATCCCTTCTTTTGAAATATGGATCTGTGCCCCTATTCCCTCTGCGGTCTTCAGTATACTCAACATCTGAGAAGCAGGCGCATCCTCCAGAAAGATATTGCCTCCCGCCCCAAGCACGCTCATCAGATAGGTACCGGCTACGATCCGGTCTGCCGGAATACGAAAGCAGACCCCATGGAGAGGATGCCCTCCCTGAATGATCAGGACGGAACCTCCGATCCCTTCGATCACTGCTCCGGCTTCCCTTAAAAACTCGCATAAAGTGACGATCTCCGGTTCCTTCGCCGCATTCTGAAGCACCGTGACGCCCTTTGCAGTGGCTGCTGCAAGTATGATATTTTCGGTGACTCCCACACTGGAAAAGGGAAGACTGATCACTGCGCCCTCAAGTTTTTTTACCCTTGCGGTAAAGCAGCCCTCTTTTTCATAAATTGCCACACCCATTTTGCGCAGCGCATGAAGGTGTATATCGATAGGCCGCTCCCCGATCACGCAGCCTCCGGGATAGGCCATGGTCACCTCCCCCATTCTGCCCAGCATGGCGCCCAAAAGGGTAATGGAGGAACGCATTCCTGTGACGTTTTCCCCGGACATGGTATCCTCCGATACATTGCGGGCATCGATGGTAAGGGTATGTCCTTTGTGGCTCACCCTGCACCCAATACCGGTAAGAAGTGCGGACATATGTTGCACATCCGAGATACGCGGACAGTTTTCTATGGTACATACATCCTTTATCAAAAGGGCCGCCGCCATTACCGGCAGTACCGCATTTTTTGACCCCTGTATCTTTGTTTCTCCAAAAAGAGCATTTCCTCCCCGTATATGAATAGTATCCAAATCCTCACCTTCTGCCTTCCGGTTTCAAAATTTGACCTATTCTACTATATGTAATCAGAGAGAAATCGTTCCCTATAAATCCTTCAGACGTATCCCTCTTCCCACGCTAAGGACCAGCCCGATCTCTGCAAGCAGAAACATGACCGACGAACCTCCGTAGCTGATAAAGGGAAGGGAAATCCCTGTATTCGGGATCGTATTGGTCACCACCGCCACATTCAGGATCACCTGAATGGCAATATGCCCCATAACTCCCACCACCAGAAGCGCTCCAAACAGATCTGACGCGTTATTGGCGATCACCATAAACCGCCAGATCAAAAGCAGGAACATCAATAAAATGGAAATAGCCCCGAAAAGCCCCAATTCCTCACAGATAATGGAAAAGATCATATCATTCTGCGCTTCCGGCATGAAGCCAAGCTTTTGTTTGCTCTGTCCTAATCCCTTTCCCAGGATCCCTCCGGAGCCTATGGCATAAAGAGCCTGTAGGGTCTGGAAGCCCTTCCCGCTGGCATAAGCCTCCGGGTCAAGCCATGCAAGGATACGTGCCCCTCTGACACCTACTGCGCTGGCGCTTTGGGTCTCGTTTATTTTTATGATCACAAAGACGGCAATCACGCAAACCGCGGCTCCTGCCAGGCCCAAAATGATAAAACGTTTGTAATCCGGAGAAGAAACATAAAGCATCAGCACCGCAATCCCGAAAATAATAATGGCAGAGCTCATATTTTCGGTGATCCGCCACACCAGCACGGCGATCAGGGCCGGAACTGCCAGCACAATACAAAAGCCCTTCCAGGATCTGGTCTTACGCCCCATCTTACAGATCAGGCTTGCAAGGAACAAGATGATCGCCAGCTTCGCCACCTCTGCAGGCTGAATGGAAAATCCGAAGATACGCAGCCATCTTCTGGCGCCGTTTGCCTCATAACCAAGAGGCGTCATTACCAGACAGATAAGGACGATGGACACAATACATCCCATGGCGGCAAACCGTTCCCAGAAATGATAGGGAATATTCGCCACCACGATCATCGCCGCCAGTCCCATTACTGTGGAAATGGCCTGCCGTTTCAGGAAATAGGTGGAATCCCCGTCATAGTGCAGACTTGCATCATAGGAACTGGCCGAATAAAGCATTACCAGCCCGAATGCCAGCAAAAACAGCACGATGAACAGCAGGGTATAGTCAAAAAAAATCTCCTGACCGGATGCCTTACTCCTTCTTTGATTATTTCCGTATCGTCTTTCTGCCACGATCATTTAACTCCAATCTCTTCCACTAACTCTTTAAACAGATTTCCCCGGGCTTCATAATCGGGGAACATCCCCCAGCTTGCACAGGCCGGTGACAAAAGCACCGCATCCCCGGGCTCTGACCGGTCCACGCAGATTGCAAAGGCTTCCTCAAAGGTATCTGCCAGGATAATATTTTTGATTCCGTGGGTCCGGGCACAGGATGCGATCTTCTCTCTGGTCTGACCGATCAGCACAAGAGCCTTTACCTTGCCCTCAAAGGCTTCGATCCACGCATCATACTCGCTTCCTTTATCATAGCCTCCCCCGATCAGCACTGTGGGCTTTGTCATGGCACGGATTCCCTGAATGGCCGCATCAGGATTGGTCCCCTTGGAGTCATTATAAAAATCCACACCGTTTTTGGAAGCCACAAACTCGATCCTGTGGGGAACCGCTTTAAACTCCTTCACCACTCCGAGGATAGTCTCTAGGGGAACCCCCATGGCAAGGCAAATGGCAATGGCTGCCATCACATTCTCCACATTGCATATCCCCACAAGGTTCATATCATGGATATTCATAAGCCGAAGGGTCTGTCTCTTTCCTTCCCGGTCCTGTACTGCACGGTAAATCTCTTCTCCTTTAAGGTAGATTCCCTTCTCCAGCTCTCTTTTGGAGGAAAAGAAGACCACCTCTGCCGGGCATCTGCTTCCAAAATCCCTTGTATAGGCATCCTCATAATTCAGAACACAGGTATCTTCCTTCGTCTGGTTGACTGCAATATTTTCTTTCACCGCTGCATAGCACTCCATCGTATGATGGCGGTTTAAGTGATCCGGAGTGATATTCAGGATTGCGGATACCGTGGGGTGAAAGGCATGTATTGTTTCTAACTGAAAGCTGCTGATCTCCGCAACGGTCACTGACTCCTCTTTTGTCTCCAGGGCAGCCTCTGTATAAGGATTTCCGATATTTCCCACTACAAAAACCGAAGAAAAATAAGCTGCCAGGATCTCTCCCACCAGGGTGGTAGTAGTGGTCTTTCCATTGGTCCCGGTAATGGCGGCGATCCTGCCCTCAGAAAAAGCATAGGCCAGCTCGATCTCTCCCCAGATGGGAATGCCAAGCTCCCGGTAATCCTCGAGGAAGGGGGCGTCTATGGGAACCCCCGGACTGATCACCACAAGGGTAAATTCTTTTTTGAGCTGTTCGGGAACTGTGCCGACTACCACCTTCAGTCCCGGCAATTCTCCTGCCTTTTCATAAATTTCCGCTTTATTTACCTTATCATTGCTGTCAAACAACACCGGCAGGGCGCCTGTAGCTCCTAAAAGCCGCGCTGCCCCGATTCCGCTTTTTCCGGTTCCTACCACTAAAATCTTTTTATTTTGAAGATCCATACTCTCTATATCCCTCTTTTTCGTTGGTTTTAAAGCCCCATAAGGGCCAGAAGACACAGCATTGCAGTGACAATGGAAAACACTGCCACTATCTTGGTTTCCTTCCATCCGCACAGCTCAAAATGATGATGGATGGGCGCCATTTTAAAGATCCGCCTGCCACCGCTGAGCTTATAATAAGCCACCTGTATGATAACCGAAAGAACCTCCGCCATGTAGATAAAACCTACCACCGGTAAAAACAGAGGCATTTGCAGCATATATGCACAGGCTGCCACAAAGCCGCCTAAGGCAAGGGATCCGGTATCCCCCATAAAAATACTGGCAGGATGTACATTAAAAAGCAAAAATCCCAATAAAGCCCCTGTCACTGCACAGGTGATCGGCGTGATCTCCACATTAAGCCCTGCCGCTGCTACCGTAAAAAAAGTAGCCACCATAACGGTTACGCTGCCTGCAAGGCCGTCCAGGCCGTCCGTAAAATTCGTACCATTCACAGTACCGATCACGGCTGCAAATAAAAGCGGCAGATCCAGCCAGCCGAAATCCACGTAAATCCCTTTTACAAAAGGAATACGCATCACCAGCGAAGTACCGCTCTCAGGCAGATACCAGGCAAACACTCCCGTCACAATGATCTGGAGCAGCATTTTCTGCCAGGCCCGCAGTCCCATGGAACGTCTGAGCACCACCTTGATATAATCATCAAGAAAACCGATCATTCCAAAGCCCAGAGTCAAAAGCAATATGGGCCTGATCCGGGGATAATCCTTCACATAAAGCATGGATGTAACTGTCACCCCAAGCAGGATCAGTATACCTCCCATGGTAGGCGTACCTGTTTTTTTTAAATGTGTGCCCGGCCCATCCTCCCTCACAGTCTGGCCCACCTTCATCCGCCGAAGAAGGGGGATCACAAAGGGACCAAAAACCGCACTGAGTCCGAAGGATATGAGTATGGGCGGTACAATAGAACTTCCATTCATAGCCTGCACCTCTCAATTATAATCCATTTTTTCCAAATAAGGAAGAATATTTTCAAAAAGCTGTC
>CANDAG010000093.1 GCA_947382625.1 uncultured Lachnospiraceae bacterium | reverse complement strand
ATTGATGATACGGAAAACAACCGGATCCTGGTAATGCAAAAAGGTCAAAATGATAACGGAGAGACCATTTTCATTCCCACAGAGGAATTCACCAATATCGGGATCCGTCCTCATTATATTGTCTATGACGACTATACGGATACCTTTTATGCATGGAGCTCCATGACCGGAGAAATGTATCTCTTCCGCCATCCGGAAGGAGACCCGCATATGTATCTCACAGAGATCCGCTCCATTCCTGTTTTGGACAATGTATATGTACGCTCCTTTACCATTGTGGATGATACGATCTATTTCGTTTCTTCCCCCAATACCAGCATCATAGAAGCGGATCTTTATACCTTCAAGATCAAAAAGGAATATCCTGTCCCTGGCGAGATTGCCGGAATGATCCAGCTCACTCCCATAGACGGCAGCTTCTATATTACGGTCTCCACCGACAGCGCCGGAGACCAGGATTATGCCACCATGCTGAAGGTTAAGGATCTGGACGCCCTTTCTGCCGGAGATTATGAGGATGTCTACCAAAATTTCGTAGGCGGAGGCACTCCTTATTACATAACCCGAATTGAAGACACCTGGTATCTCACGGAGCACCGCCTCCCCGGGCACTCCATCTGGAGCTTCCAGGTAGAAAATGATAATATAACTAATGTTATTTCCATTTACTGATTTTGTTGTTTTACCAATAAATATCGAAAGGAATGCAAATGAAAAAGAATCTTTTTAAAAATACTTCTGTTATTCTGGCACTGACCATTGTGGTCTTCTGCCTGGTGACCGCCCTGGCACAGGGAAGCAGCTTCTTTTATTGCTCCCACCATACAAAGCTTCTGATCATGGTCTGCCTTTTTGTGGCTTACGCCGGATTTCTTCTTTATTTAAAAGCCGCAGGGCATCTTGACGAAGACCGGATCGTTTTTATGATGATCCTTCTGGGCGTCTTTTTGCGTTGCTGCTATGTACTGCTCTCCGGCCTGTATGACCGGCAGCATGACGCCGGAGCCTACACCGGCATGGGCACAAGCTTTGTCAATCCCGGCCACATCGGCTATATCGAGTACATTTACAAATTCCATAAGCTTCCGGATCTGAATCCTTACGAGCTGTTTGCCTATTATCATCCTCCCCTGCACCACATCCTTTCCTTCCTGTGGCTTCAGGTCAATATCTGGTTGGGCGTATCGGAGGAGCTTGCCTTTGAAAATCTGCAGATCCTTCCTCTTCTGTATTCCTGCCTGTGCATGGTAGTGACCTGGAGGATCTTAAAGGTGCTTGAGATTAGGGGCACCGGGCTTTACATAGGGCTTGGATTTTTTGTATTCCATCCTGCTACTATCATTATGGCAGGAAGCGTCAACAACGATATGCTGACCATCCTTTTCATGTGTCTGACCATCCTTGAAACCCTGAAATGGACCCGGAACAAAAATCTGGCAGGACTGATCCGGCTGGCGCTTTTTATCGGCCTTGGCATGATCACCAAGCTAAACAGCGCGGTACTTGCCATCCCTCTGGGGATCATTTTCCTCATGCATTTTCTCCCTTTACTGAAACAACGGACAGTTCGCTCTGCGAACAGTCCTTATGTTGAGAAAAAAGACAAGGGACAGCTCCTGCTCTGGTTTAAGAATTACTGCATTTTCGGACTGATCGTGGCTCCTATCGGTTTATCCTGGATCGTCAGAAACCTGATCCGTTTCGGAGAAAAACCGGGCGTCCCGGTTCCCGGGGAAACCTCCCCCATGTATACCGCTACCTACAGCCTTTGGGACAGACTGGGAATCCCTGCGCTCTCCCAGTGGCATTTTGATTTTCCTTTTCACCCCATCAGCGCTAAGGCCTGCAATAACACATGGGCGATCATGTTCCATACCTCCCTGTTTGCAGAGGAATACCCCACCGATCTGCCGGATATTCTTCTGGCGCTTTGCCAGGTAACCTTTATCCTGGCTCTTATCCTGGGCATTGTGTGCGCCATATTGTTGATCCTTGTCCTTCTGGATCAAAGAACCCGCCGGGAGGATAGGATTTTCCTGCTGACGGGCTATCTTGTTATGCTGGTTTCCTTTGCTGCTTTTGTGATCATCTATCCCTACACCTGCAGCAGCGATTTCCGCTATGTGGCGATCTGCCTTGTGTACAGCTCCATTGCCCTGGGGCTTGGCAGCAAGTACTATCTCCTGCCCCGTGCTTCCCGGGGAGTCGCTAAAGCATCTCAGATCAAAAATGTCTGTATGAATGTCACAAACGGCGGTATTCTCCTGTTTCTGTCCTTCATCACCGTTATTTATCTGTTCTGGGAGAGATGGTAGGATCCGTCAGGACATCGCCTAAGGCTCTGCCCAACGCTTTGCCTGAAGCTCCGCTTTTATTCTTCCGGGAAATTTTCCCGGAAGGCTTCCATCTCTTTTCGTGCTTCCCCGCCCAGCATCTGATCCAGGGAAAGCTTCTCTCCGGGATGGGTGCGGGAAAAGCCTGCCACCGCCTCTGCATGAGTTCTCTCCATCTCCTCCTTCAATTCCCTTGAGGAGATCAGATGACACCCCTCTCCTATGATAATGATCTGCTCCAGTCCATCAGAGGTGGCTACCGTCACGTCATACCGGCGGCTGTTTTCGTGAGCAAATTTCTCGATGTACTGATCGGCTGTCTCTGCCTCTTTTGTATAGACCACATGAATATTATGATAGTCCAGAACCTCTGTGGGGTGCCCTGAAAGCCTGTACGCATCAAAAACAGCGATCAGGTTGCATCCCTTCAGCGCCTGATAGTTGCACAGAAGATCAAGAAGCTTTCCCCGTGCCCCGTCCAAGCTCCGCTCTGCCAGCTCCTTCAGCTCTTCCCATGCGAAGATCACATTGTATCCGTCAACCAGAAGATATTCTTCTTTTTTGACGGAAGGCCTGACTGGCCTTATCCTTTCATCTCCTGACTCTGCAGAAGCATCTGCCCTGAAGGATCGGGTATGCTTCCCTTTATTGCCCTCTCCCCGGCTCTTTTTGTAACCGGGCTTTTGACGATTTTCTTTCCGGTTGGCATTCAAGGTCCGGCTTAAGATTTCCTCCACCTCCTCCTGCCCCAGAAAGGCAGTCTCTGATGCGCTCCGCCTCTTTGTTCTCACCCTCTGTCCTTCTATGGCGAAATCAGTCTCTTCTCCTTCGGAGGCCGTCTTGTCCAAACAGCTTTCCAGATGCATATAAGCGGGAACCTGATCCCACTCTACCACAAAGCCCGCTCCATGGGCGCAAAACACGGAATCTGCCGGGTTATCCAGATCCGCCCCGGGATCATAAGCCTTCTTTTCCAGCACCTCCTCCGTATTATGACAGGGAAAATACCCCTTCATGCTGATCTGCAGCTGCCCTGTCCCCCTGGTATATGCAGTCACCTCTTTGGGATAGTCCCGGATCGTGGCCATAGGGGCCGTTCCCCGCAAAACGCAAACGCCCTCCCCCCTTTGTTCCAATGCAAAATCAGCATAGAGCATATCCAGGTCCGACATGGCGCGTCCCACATTCTCTTCCGGTATCTCCAGATAAAATTCACTCCACGGCTCTAACAAAACATTCCTGGCCTGCATCAGCCCCTGACGCAGGGCACGGTAGGTTGCCTGCCTGAAATCTCCGCCTTCCGTATGCTTTAAGTGGGCACGTCCTGATTTCAGGGTAATCCTCATATCTGTGATGGGCGAACCGGTCAGTACTCCTAAATGCTCCTTTTCTTCCAGATGAGTCAGCACCAGCCGCTGCCAGTTCAGCGCCAGTTCATCCACACTGCAGTCTGCCCCAAGGCAAAGACCGCTCCCCGGCTCCCCGGGCTCTAACAGAAGATGAACCTCCGCATAATGGCGCAGAGGTTCAAAATGTCCCACGCCTTCTACCGTATCCGCAATGGTTTCTTTATAAACAATGGCCCCTTCTCCAAATTCCACCGGGATGCCGAATCGTTCTCTGATCAGGTTCTGTAGAACCTCTATCTGCACCTGCCCCATGATCTGAGCTTTGATCTCCCTGTTGTGCTCATCCCATAGGATATGCAGCTCCGGCTCCTCCTCCTCCAGCTGCTTAAGCTTCGGGAGCATCTGCGCCGGATCACAGCCCTCCGGCAGCAAAATGCTATGGCAGAAAACCGCGGAAAGCTCCGGCAGTATCACCTCGCTCTCAAAGCCCAGACCTTCTCCGGCCCAGGTCCTGGTAAGCCCTGTTACCGCACAGATTTCCCCGGCCTCTATCTCTCCCGGCGTCTCGAACTTCTCTCCGGAATAGACTCTGATCTGGTTGACCTTTTCCTCCCAACGCCCTTCCCCGGCCCCATTCCGTGAGGGCAGGAGCTTTTCCGTACCGGAAAGAATGTCCTTTGCCTTAAGCCTTCCTCCCGTGATCTTCATGTGGGTAAGCCGGTTTCCCTGGGCATCCCGGGTGATCTTAAATACCCGTGCGCCAAATTCCCGGGGATATTCCTCCGTCTCTATATAAGTATCCAGCCCTTCTAACAGCTCTTCCACTCCAAAAAGCTTTAAGGCCGAACCAAAAAAGCAGGGAAAGATTTTTCTTTCCCTTATCAGTCTTTGTATGGTTTTAAGGCCGACACCGCCGGTCTCCAGAAATTCCTCAAGGGCCTGCTCTTCACTGACCGCAACAGCCTCCAGGAACTCCTCCGATGCTTTTTCCCCTGAAAAATCAATGCAAAACTCACTGAGCTGTATTTTCAGCTCTCTTAAGATGGCATCCCGGTCTGTCCCCGGCTGATCCATCTTGTTGATAAACACAAAAACCGGTATCTGATAGTACTTAAGAAGCCGCCACAGAGTTCGGGTATGCCCCTGCACCCCATCACTGCCGCTGATCACCAGAACAGCCGCGTCCAATACCTGAAGCACCCTCTCCATCTCTGCTGAAAAATCCACATGGCCGGGCGTATCGAGCAGCGTGATCTCTGTACTACCCACAGAAAGCCGGGCCTGTTTGGAGAAGATGGTGATCCCCCGCTCACGCTCCTGACGGTAGGTGTCCAGAAAAGCATCTCTCTTATCCACTCTGCCTAATTTCCGGATGCTGCCGCTTAAGTACAGCATGGCTTCGGAGAGAGTGGTCTTTCCGGCATCTACATGGGCCAACAGACCGGCGCTGATATGCTGTTTTGTCTTTTGGGATTTCTGTTCGCCCATGGAAATGCCTCCTCTTATGGAAAATTGGAATCTCTTTTAACATCATAATGGCAGTTTACCGTTATTAATGGGATCTATATCATATTTCTGTTTGAACCAAATTTCCAAAGTTTCTCTCATCCTGAAAAATCCCATATACATATGCAGAACTTTCCAAATATAATCCTGTTTCAGCATCCATAAGCTTATCAAAAGTCCGCAAACCATAAAACAACTGCATCGCTCTATCATATTCAACTCTGAAATCATGGACAATATATTCAATGATATCCTGAATATTATATTCCATTAACTGTTCCTGTTTTGTCACTATAAAACACCTACTTTCCGCAAAAGAGCAATCGCTCTCTGTGTATGAAAAGAATACTGGCTCGTCATTTCCCGAAACGGAAGCCCGTCGACTAAATTCTGTAACGTAATCAGATGATTTTGATATTACCGAAAGAGTATTGTCATATCATCGTCCGCAATTGAACCTGACACAATATCATATTTACAGTCAAGATTGCAATCCTCACTTCCATAATCTGCAAATAGTTTACTTCGGTTATTCATCACAAACACTGCCCACTTTTCCGAAGGTACCTTGCCCAAATTTAATATATTTAATTCCTCATTCTCCATAAAATCATCATCTATTTCGTATATATTTACAATGGGACTTCCACCATAAATCCTGGCAACTCGTATTGCCATTTTTTGTGCCTGCTCAGTAATTTCTGTAGTATAAAATCCTTTTCCAAAATCCTTATATGGACGGCACAATGCCAAATTAATTGACTGAATGTCAATATTCGTTCCATGATATAAAATCATGTCAACATTCCTCCATTCTTTTTGCAAATTGCCATCATATCACTGACTACATCTTCTAATGATAATGTATGTTCAATATCATAGTTTTCCTTTAAGAAATCTATCGCCTTATGCTCAAAAAGAAATTGGAACGCTTCTTTTACCGATAAATTATGCTTACATGCAAATTCGTTGACACAAACTACTGTATAGTTTATTTGCATTCTTTCCTCACTCATAATATCTCTCCTCTGGGATAATTATTGCGTGATAAACGATAATTTGGAGGATTTCTAAAATTTAATAGCCGCTTTCCAGCGGCTATTTTAAATATGCCATACTTGTTCGTGAAGAGTTCAGTTGCCTAACAAATTCACATGAACAGGGACACGAACAACTGGATTCTGGAAAACTGAATACAGGAGGTCACA
>CANDAG010000092.1 GCA_947382625.1 uncultured Lachnospiraceae bacterium | reverse complement strand
CTGCATTGTAACCCCACATTTAAAACAAATCCAATTCCTATGAAAGAACTTACCAGGGAAGTAAGACCATAGCTCACAAAAGGAAGCGGCAATCCCGTATTAGGTAACAGATAGGTGACCACTCCGATATTGATAAAGGCCTGGAAGCCTATCATGGAGCCTATCCCCGCCGCAATGATAGAGCCGGCAATGTCCTTTGCCCTCCTCGCGATCATAAGGCATTCTATGCTGATCAGAAGAACCAGAACGATCACCGTGCAGGTTCCCACAAACCCAAATTCTTCACCGATCACGGCAAATATGAAATCGGTCTGCTGCTCTGCAATAAAATTTGCATTCTTAACGGAACTGATCTGATTATTTTTGTATCCCTTTCCGTTAAACTGGCCGGAACCGATAGCCATAACAGAATACTCCTGCTGATATCCGATGGAGTTTGCAAATTCTTCCTTATTAAAAAAAGAAATGATACGATTCAGCTGATACTGATCTTTAGCGATCAGAGTCTGATCCGGCTGAAGGATCAGATACATAAAGATCAGAAAAACCGGGACCACCACAGCCAAAACACCGCCGATCACCTTCCAGCTAAGTCCTCCCACAAACATTACCACACAAAAGATCATGCAGATCACAATGGTAGTAGACAGATCCGGCTGCTTATAGACAAGTACTGCCGGTACTGCAAACAAAGCAACACAAAGCACAATATATTTAAAGGTATTAAGTTCTTCCTGATGCTTCAGGATCAGCTGGGCAAAAAACAAAATAAGCAGTATCTTGGCAAGCTCTGAGGGTTGGAACTGAATGCCTGCGATCCGAAGCCACCTTTGTGCGTTATGGGAGGAATTTCCCATAAAAATAACCAGAACCAGCAGGACCACATTTACAATATACATGATCCAGTACAGGTTAAGGAGCACTGAATAATCAAAAAGAGAGATCACAAGCATCAGAAACAGACCGAAGGCAAAGCCCGCGATCTGTCTGTTCTGCAGCTCCGGCTCGGCGCTGCCCACGGCAATGATCCCAATGACCGCCAGCGCCACCACCAATAATACAAGCTTAAAATTATAATGACGTATTTTGTACTGTTTCAGCATTTTTTCTTTTTTACCTCTGCATATAACGAGTCTTATCAGTTAACATTCTTATGTAGATCCAAAATCGGTATGTTGGCATATAGAATCGGGGTCTTGTCCCGTCCTTTACTGTCTGTTTTTGCAATCTGTATCTCCATGCTTTCCGCATCGATCTTCATGTATTTTGATATGACCTTGGCAATGTCTGTTTTTATCATTTCCATCATCTCCGGCGAACAATTGACCCGGTCGGAAATAAGCAGTATCTTTAAACGGTCTTTTGCAATTTCCCTTGACTTCCTTCTGCTAAAAAAGCTTTTGATCCCCATATTGCCCACCTCCTAATTTTTATGAAAAATACCCGACACTCTGGTCCAGAAGGAAACTCCCTTTTCAAATTCCAGAAACGGGATTTCTTTTCCGGTCACCCGATAGCATATATTCTGATATGCTTTCCCTGCCAGTGTATTATTTCCCACAAGAGGTTCTCCCTGATTGGTAGCGATCACTACATTTTCATCATCCGGCACGATACCGATCAGACTGATTGCAAGAATATCCACAACATCTGCAGCGCTCATCATATCCCCCCGCTTCACCATATCGTAACGCAGGCGGTTGATGATCAGATCGATCTTGGAAAAATCGCTGGCCTCCAAAAGACCGATAATGCGGTCTGCATCCCTGATGGCAGACACCTCGGGCGTTGTAACAACAAGCGCTCTGTCCGCTCCTGCGATCGCATTGCGGAAGCCCTGTTCGATCCCCGCCGGGCAGTCTAAGATAATATAATCGAACTGCTCCTTCAGCTGGCTGATCATCTGAACCATCTGAGACGGCGTCACCGCCGATTTATCCTTTGTCTGTGCTGACGGCATCAAATAAAGGCTTGGGTAACGCTTGTCCTTTATCAATGCCTGCTTGATCCGGCACTTTCCCTCCACTACATCCACAAGATTGTATACAATTCTGTTTTCCAATCCCATGACTACATCCAGGTTTCTCAGTCCTATATCCGTATCGATAAGGACTACCCGCTTCCCCATTGCTGCAAGACCTGTTCCTACGTTTGCGGATGTGGTGGTCTTACCCACTCCGCCTTTCCCTGATGTGACGACAATTACTTCACTCATGCTTAACCTCCATTTCACCGCTTTGCGGCCCTTTGTGTTAAATGAATATTATCGTCCCCTGAGAAAAACCTCTTTAAACAGGCAATTCACTCAGTAAATCTTTTGTGAGAGAATCGATGATGACTACTTCATCCTTTATGTATGCAATTTTCGGCTGTACCTTGGGTTTTATGGACCATTTCGGCTTTTTGTCTTTAGCCCTGTATTTGAAATCACCGATCTGAAGCTTTTCCGGTGACATTTCAAGCGCTGCAATATAATGTCCTTCTCTGCCGTTTCCTCCGGCATAGGCCTTGCCATACAGGCCTCCTAAAACAATGATATCCCTGGCTGATATGATCTTGGATCCGGGATAAACATCCCCCACGATCACAATACTGGATTCCGTCTCCAATACCTGCCCGTTCTTTAGCGTTCCCCTGTAAAACTGGCCTTCATTGTCTGCCGCCGCCTCATAGGCAGAGGCTGTCATCTGGATCGCCTTCACAAAGCCCCGGTTGGTAGTATCATCCTCTCCCACCAGACACAGGATCTGAATCTGGGAATTATCGGAGATCGTGTGAATGATCTGCCTCTCTTCTTTTTCGGACAGAGCCCGTCCCCGGACGGAAAGAGCCATTTTCGCGTCCTTAAAAAAACCGCTGGAATCCCGGAATTTGTCTGCTATATCCAGAAGAAGCTCTTCAAAAGGCAGATTTTCATCCAGATACAGCACTATGCCATTGGGAAAACTTTTTATGATCACTGAATTTTTCATTTATACTCCTAATCCTCACTAATCTGTGACAGCTGTGCTTCCGCTCATAGGCGATGCCGTTCCGGTGATCAGCTCATCCTCATCCGCAAGGTCAAAATAGTAACGGATAATGTCTTTTGTGGTTTTGGCGGCATAGCTGGAAGTATAACCATAGGCAATCCTGGTCACGATAGCCACCTCCGGCTCTTCATAAGGGGCATAGCATACAAATAATGCATGGTTGGCACGGTTATCGCTTTCTTCCGCCGTACCTGTTTTTCCTGCCACCTCAAGAGTCATGTCCTTGTAATCTGAACGGTTCTCTATGACCTGCCGCATCCCTAAATGAATCGCATCCCAGTTTTCGCTGTCCATCTCAATGGTATTTCTGATATTTGCATGTCTGTCCTCCACCATCACGCCGCTGTGATCCGTAATCTTATCGATCAGGGTAAGATCATAACAGGTACCGCTATTGGCAACCGTTGTCACATACCTGGCAAGCTGTGCTGTGGAAAAGCCGTTGGAACCCTGTCCGATGGAGGAACGCACCGCATCCTCTGTGGAAAGCTGGGGCGCAGATTCCTCGATCTCAATCCCGGAGGTCTCTGTAAGACCATACATATCTGCATAATATGCCAGCTTTTCAAGTCCCGCATCCGAAGAGTAAGCATCCCCCACCGTCCCAAGACGGTATCCCAGTTCATAAAAGAACATATTACAGGAATGCCGGATCCCTCCTGTCACATTTAAGGTCCCGTGTCCCGCATGGTTCCAGCAGGAAGGCGGCGGATCGATCTTTTCAAAGATCCCGCTACAGCTGAAGGTGGTAAACGGATTGATAACACCCTCCAGAAATCCGGCTGTGGATGTTACCATTTTAAAGGTGGAGCCGGGAGCCGTAAGCTGTGTGGTCGCATAATTGTTAAGCGGTCTTGACAGATCGTTTAACAGCCTGGAATAGTACTCTGCATTTACGCCATTGGCCATCATATTGTTGTCATAACCGGGATAAGTCACAAGCGCAAGGACATCGCCGGTATTGACATCCGTAATGACTGTTGATGCAGAATAAGGGTCCAGAGCAAGCTGCGCCGGTGTGATATCCAGATTTTTGACCCGGTTCATCATAAAGTTATAAGGAGATATACTGCCTCTCTCGAATTGCTCCCGCTCTTCATCCGGAATATCTACCAGTCCCTGCTCCAGCAAAATATGACAGATCTGATTTCCGGAGATCACATCCTTCTTGATCATAAACCGGTAGATACTTTTGGTAAAGCTAAGATCCTCATCCAACTGCTCAAAAATATAATCCACGATCCGGGCATAAATATCATCGGATCCGGAATACTGACTTTCCATATTCAGCCTGGTCACATCGATCCAGTTTCTGGCAATACAGTAATTTAAATATTCATTTAAACTGATCACCTCATCTTTTGTCCAGGCAATATAGGTCTCATCTGAAGTATCCACGCGGCTTCTTACAATGATCCCGTTATCGTAAAGCATACCCGCAATATAACTTTCATAAACCTGATATTCCATATCAAGCTGATCGTATGGGGTAAGGATATCTGTAAGCTCAGCCCTCAGGGTATCGAAAACGCCTGATTTTCTCTCAAGGAACCTGCTGTAAACCTCCTTTTCATTCGGCATGGCGTCAGAGGAAGAAAGGTGCTCCGTATTTATCACATTATTATTGATCAGCGCATAGTAAACGTCATAAATTGGTATCTTGATGTCACTCTTCTTCATCTCTGCAGTATTGAATTCTTTTGCATTGATGATACTGGAATAAAGAATGCCTGCAAGCTTCTCCTCCAGTATCTTATAGGCAGCAATCTGCAGATCCTTATCGATGGTCAGATAAATGTTATTTCCGGCAACCGGCTCCACATAATTGGCTGTATCCGTCACTTTTCCCACATTATCCACAAATATTGTTTCGCTTCCCTTTGTCCCCTGAAGAAAGGACTCCATGGATTTTTCAATCCCCAGCTTCCCTACGGTATCATTGGAATCGTAGTCGCTGTCCTCATTTTCCTCCTGAAGAATGGCAAGCTCCTCCTGGGAAACCTTGCCGGTGTAGCCGAGAATATGGGAAAAATACACGCTGTCCACATATCTTCGTATGGTATCCTCCTCAATAGACACTCCTTCCAGATCCATGCTGTTCTCCATAACAATAGCCATGGTCTCTTCACTGATATCCGTAGCCACTGTGGTGGGCATATATTTCTGAAAGCTGTTGTTACTCATATCATAGCGTACGGTAAGTATTTTAAGGACTTCCTCCCTGGTATAGCCATTTCCGGGAACAAAGGAATCCTTATCATCCTCCTCCGTATAATTTCCGATACGGAATCTGTTCCAGCCGCAAAGATAATCCACCACCTCGCTGGCTGTAGCTGTCCTTTCCTTCTCCTCGAGCTGGTCGATGGTCAGATGCCCATAGACATCTGCCAGAAAACGATAAAGCTGGGTTCCCTCCACTGTATAGGAATAGCGTCCGTTTTTATCCAGAATGATCTTAAAATCGCTGACCAGCGTGTCTCCATTGCTTTCGATCATATTGATCAGCTTATAAATAGTGGTATTCAGATTCAGATTTTTAAACCTTCCGCTTTCATAGACATCCTCAATGGTAACAGAATGGGCCAGCTCATTATACGCAAGCAGATTCCCGTTCCGGTCATAAATACATCCCCGGCTGCCCTTAATGGTGCGCTCTCTCATGATCTTCATTTTGAAAGAATCAAGATATTCTTCTCCATGCACGATCTGCAGATCAAAAACCCGATTGACCAAAATCCCCGCCACACAGATCAGTGCCACGATAATGACAAAAGCCCGGGAGGTTATGGTTTCTATGAAATTTTCCCAAAATTCCTCAAACAAACTTCTTTGCACTCCTTTGTTCAGAATCCTCCAGCCTCTTATTGATCCTGAGGATCAGAGGATATAACAGCAATGTCATAAGCAGCGTATAAACGATTTCCGGCAGGATGATATGAAGGAAAAAATAATCGATCTGAAAACGGCTTCTCATCAAAAACAAGGTAATATAATACAAAAACCCATAGGCCAGATCACTTAAAAATATAAGCAGCAGCGGCAATTTAATATCATCCGGAAAAAATATCCGGTTAAACTTCCCGTTGGCATACCCTATGTACATATAGATCATAGCATTCAGACCCAGCACATTCCCAAAAAAAATATCCGCCAGAAGACCGCAGAAAAATCCTACTAAAAGACCCGTACATTCCCCTCTCATAAATCCAAAAGAGGCGGTAAGCACGATCAGCAGATTCGGAACAATGCCACCAAAGGCCAACCCCTTAAAAACCGTGGTCTGTAATAAAAAACATACTATGATCAGCAAAATAGATACAATAAATCGCTTCACTTAAGAATCTCCTACCTGCTGTTTTAACTCTGTCACGATCAAAACCTCCTCCAGATGCTCGAAATCCACTGCCGGCGTGATCATTCCTGATTTTGTGAGATTGTTGGAATCCACACTGATATTTGTAATATATCCGATCAAAATCCCCGGCAGATATTTGTCGCTGATATTAGAGGTCACGATCTTGTCCCCCTCCACCACTCTGTCCGCACTGTCAATGAGCTTTTCAAAACGGATCACTCCCTCCGCGTAGAGTTCAAGATCCCCGCTCACGATCAGCTTGTCAGAGGTTGACAGTACCATACCGCTGGTCTGGGCATTATCGTCAATGATAGACATGACCTTTGACCAGTTCGGCCCCACATCCACGATACGCCCTACCAGACCGCTGCCTGCCATCA
>CANDAG010000091.1 GCA_947382625.1 uncultured Lachnospiraceae bacterium | reverse complement strand
CCGCAAGCCCCGGCCTGCCCTCCTCCAAAAGATCCTCTTTCAGCGCCTTCCGGATAGTCCAGTCATACCCTCTCAGGGCATAGCCGTCCATGGTTGTACAGTGATCCTCACTGTCATAAAAGCCGCCCACCAGGGGGCTGTACAGCCGCATCATTACCGGCGCTTTCGTTTCCTTATTCTCCATTTCCAGTCCTCCATTCCTCAAAATCTTCCAGGCTCATCTGCCCCTCTACCTGGAAATCCTCCATCCACCAGGCAAACACATCCTCCGCCGTCCGCCATTTGGTCCTCCCGCCGTCCCTGTGGATCACCTCCAGCATCCGCCCGAAAGCCTTCGTATAGGCATGCCGGTAGGTGGGGAACAGGGCGAACTCCTTCCACCGGGTCTTTCCCGCCATGGGGCAGCCGATACAGCCCACACGGTAGAAGCCCATCTCATACAGCGGGTTCATGGGGAGCCGCTCGCTGCGGATATAGTCCCATACGTCCCGGTCCGTCCAGTCCACGATGGGGTTGCAGATCCGCTTGCCCTTTAAGGCACAGCTCTCGAACAGACGCCTGTTTTCATCGTTGTCATTGTTCAGGATGATCTTCTTCTCCGGGTTCGCCGTGAAATTCTCATACACGCCCCGGCTGTTCCTGCGCTTCACGCTCTCCGCCCACCGCACCCCGGTGGTGATGAAGCGGTCCCGGCAGGTGGCCTCCTTCAGCACCTGACAGCAGTACCGCTGCAGCCTGGTGGGCGGGAACTTCTTCAAAGGGATCAGGGTCCACATGGTGACCCGTCCTCCCTTATACACAGGATAATTGATCTTGCAGGGTACTCCCTGCTCCTCCAGTCTCCGAAAGGTCTCCCGCACATAATAAATGGTCTGGGGCGCGTCCGCTGTGGTCAGGTTGTGCTGCACCTCATAGGGGATGCCGGATCTCCTTACGATCTCCCGGCACACGCAGCTGTCCTTCCCGCCGCTGTCCGTGACCACCAGTGGGCTTCCATACAGGGCGAAGGACATCTGGGACGCCGTCCTCACCCGCTCGATCGCTTTCTGCTCTAAATCCATCCAAAAGGGAGTCAGATATCTTTTCCCTGGCCAGGAACCCCGCCTCCTTTCTTTCTGGTCTTGTTTGTGCGCACAAAAAAAGCGCTGGTTCGTCAGCGCCGCAGTCCTTTCCTGTTTTTCTTTTCTGTTCCTGCTTTTCTTACATCCTTATCTCAAATCCGCCCACCTCCCTTCCGAACTCCTCTTCCGTCAGCAGCGATAGGTTCTCTCCCCGTTCCGTATCCCAGAACCCTGCATGGAACCGGATATTCCCCGCATTCAGGATACGGCTGGCAAACAGGTCTCCCCAGCCATGGGCGGCGATCTCCTTCCATTCCTCCTTGAGTCCTGCCTGCTCCCGTTCCGTCAGCTCTCCTCTGGTGCTGACCTGGGCGACTCCCCACAGCTGTCCTTGATGTTCCTCCACATCCGGGACGATGGATGAGATCTTCCCTGACAGGAGCTGGTTATAAAGGGTCTCCGCCAGACCGCCTGCCCCGTACTCCCGCATGCTCTTTGCGATCTCTTTTCGGATCACGGTCTGGAATGCCGGCACCCTCTCCCCATGAAGGAGCGCAGGGAAAAGAGGATACCCTGCAAAGGTGGTCAGAGTCAGGGGGCTGTACAGCTTCAGTTCCTGCCCTTCCCCGTGGTCCAGGCAGATCGGATGTTCCCGGTTGACTACCACACCATAGAATGTTTCTACCGCCCCGGTCTCCCGGATCTTCTCCTTCCCGTACCTGCGGTAATCGAAATGATCCGTCAGCCCTTCCGGAATGGAAAAGCCTTCCTGCTCCAAATAGTAGTGTGCATAGCTTTCCGGTACCAAAAATGGAAATGGCAGAAGCTCGTAGGTCTGATGGTTCTGGATGATGCGGCAGCACTCCTCCATGGTTCCGGGGAGTTCCGCCTCCAGTGCTGCAAATGTCAGCTTCCAGTCAATTCCGGAACACCTCTCCATCTCTTCGATCACCTTTGCCGCCTGGTTCAGCTCTTCCAGAGTGCTGCCGGTCGGCAGATGTTCCAGCAGACCGTCAATGGATGCGGATATCTCCACTCTTTCCGGGATCTCTTCTGTGATCCCTGCCTGCCGTCTTTTCTCTGCCAGTTCCTGCTCCGGCAATGGAAGTGCGAACCGGACATAACGGTCAGTGAAGGATTCCCGGATCAGGGTAACTGCAAAAATGCCCTGCTTCTTTTCCATTTTTTCTGTCTCCTGCCTCTTTTCTGTTTCCGGCTCCTTTACTCTGTTCTGCTCTTCCCCTGCCTCCGTCTGTTCCATGAGATCTTTCCGTTTCTCCACATATCCGCCCTCTGTCAGATATCCCCGGTCCTCCTGCCGGAGCCGGCCAATCCCTGTATAGTCTACATAAACCTCCAGCCCCTCCGGAAGCTGTGAGGTCTCCTCCTGTGACAGATATCTCCCCAGTTCCTCTAAGCTTCCGATCTCCGGATGGAGCCGGTAGCGGTCCAGATGCCCCAGTGTCTCCAGGATCTGCTCCGCTGTATAGGGAGCTTCCAGCCGGAATGCCGCCTGGAACAGCATCTCTTCCTCCCCGTTCAGACTCCTCAGCCTTTCGGCCATCTGGTTGAGACGGCCCAGGTTTTTCGCCGGAAAGACTATTTCCCCCACCAGACGATTCTCCAGTTCCGGAAATTTGGAATCCACCGCTCCGATAAAGGGCAGCATGATCGATGAATGCTGCTCCTCCAGACTCCGTCTGACCTGTTCTGCTTCCTCTTTTGTAGCCGGAAGCCGCATCCAGATCCCATCCTCCCAGTTTTCTCTTTTCACAAAAATCCGCAATGCATTCCCTCCTCCCTACTACTGTATCTGGAACCCCTGAGTATGTCCTTCTTCCATCTGCGGCGCTTCCTCTTTCCGCACCACAAGACCGGTCTCTGTATAGGCACAGCTGTGGGATGCATAGTATTCTTCCCCGATGCCATGATAATCCAGATAGGGCCACACATTTTTTGGGAACTCCATGATACCGTTCTCCACCACATAGCCTCCCAGCTCCCGGCTGCAGGTCACACCGGGGAAACACTCATACAGCTGCAGACTGTCCGCCGCTTCCAGGACATCCCCGATGGTGGAGATGGATCGGCAGTCCAGAACCCCGGAAAATTTCATCTGCTCTTCCCTGTCCATCCTTCTGATCTTCTCTGCCAGGCAGCTGATCTCCTGAAACCAGCCGTCCGCTGGCAGATACTGTTCAAGGCCAGGGATGGGGGATTCCACTTTTGCGATCCGGAAGGGGATGCTGCTCTTTCCCTCATGCCCTCTGGTCAGAGAGAGCATCTTCTGCTCCGGCTTCTCCCTGCCGGAAAGCGGAAAGGTGAGTAAGACCCGATTGACCGGCCTTGTGGTATTTTCATACAGGATCTTTATGATGGGTTCTCTTTCTTCCACGATTACCTCCTCTCCATCCTGCCACTGTCAAGCAGTTATTCCATTTCCATCCCGCCCATCTCCGGTTCTTCTTTTCCCGTGATGGTGACGTACTGGTCAATGATGTTCAGCGCTTCATAGTAGTCCTGGCATCCGCCTCCGGTGATGCGCTTCTTCATTTCCTCCGCCTTATCCTCCATCCCTTTTTCCCGCAGGGTCCGGGCCGCGATCCCCATCAGGTTGAAAATGTTCCCATCCTCACCAATTAATGCACACTTCGGCTTTTCTGCCACGGTTTCATGGAGAAAGCCTCCCAGCCGGTTATCTACATAGTCGGACATCCATGTGCTGCCAAACTGGTAACGGGTCTTAAGCCGCCAGGCGGCCAGCTTCCCCATATCCAGCTTTTCATCCCCAAAGAAAAAGAGCAGGTTGGTCATCCCCTCATTCCGGAAAACCGCCACATCGTCAAGCCGTTTCCCTTTGGGAAGGATCCCTTCCTGCTCCAGCATCTGGTTGATCCCGTCTGTCCACTCCTTCAGATCCCCGCCGCAGCCCTGGAGGACCAGCCCCTCACGGCCATGCATCGTTCGGAGTTCCTCTTTTTCGATCTGTCTGATCATGATACGCTCCTTTTCTTTCTGATCCGCTTTTGTCCGCCATGATGGACGGAGCTTTTCAATCGTTCTGGCATTCACGGACTCTGTACACCGCTACGCATGCGAGTCCGGCTGTTCCAGCCAGAAGGATCCCTACTGCTGCTGTAATACTCAGTATCCATCCCATACCGCTTTCCCCTTTCGTTTTTCTCCATTTCATATTTCCATGGGCAATATAAAAAGCCATATTCCTTTTCCCAGAATATGACTTTCTTTGAATTACTATTTAGGCAATATACTAAATTTTCTTAAACTGAATTTTAGGATTCTTTTCTGCTAGATATTTACTAAACAGTTCTTTTCCTAAAATCTTTAATAGATTTTTTTCCAATTCAAACCTATTCATATCGTTTAAATAATATATATAAACTGGTATATCCTTTAAATCTAAAAAAGGAGTTAATATATTTCGGTCTGTCGGATCCAATGAATGGCCAAATATACTAATAAAGGAATTCTCTGTACCTGATGATTCAAAAGTAGTATCCCAGCTTATATATCCATTCTTAAGCCTATCAATCCAATCTAAATAATTTTTATTAGTGGAATGTTTATAGCATTGATAAAATTTAAAAAATTCTACATATTTATCATGTTTATGCTCATCATAAAAATCACTACCGACCCCCATTACAATACCATTGCTACCATCCTTGCTAATTTCTCCATGAACATGACATATATTTTTGTCCTTTATATATATCATACAGTTTTAAAAATGTCGGTGTGTAATTAAAAGATAATAGGCAATCAACCTTCATCTTTGAAAATATACTAATTTGAGATAACGAATCCATTTTAGTTTGTATTATCCAGGCAATATACTCTTTAAATAAATCAATAAAATCCTGAATTTGGCGATGTACATCTTTTTCCAATTTTCTCAATTCATCCAGAGTCCATTGATATTTTATCTCTTTATGGTGTAAAAGTATCCGATATATAAATGGTGCAACCTCATTAATTCTCTCTCCTTCCAATACGAAATTAGATACTACTTCTTTATTTTGTATGTATGTTTTCCTTTTAAGGAGAGATGGAAGTTCACACATACCATCAATAATTTCCCTGATTTCATTTTCAAAGTCTATCCATCCTTCATTTATTTGAAGCTCGCATCTTAAATGCTTTAATACGATAGAATCCTTCACTCTATTAAATATCTTTTTATTAAATCCAGAATCATTAACCACAAAATTATGAAAGTCTGATCCAATCTGTATTTGCTTCATAAAATCGCTATATCTTGTTGGAAGACCATGTGCTAAATCAAACCCATTCCCAATAATTAAAATATGCATTTTTTCTCCTAAACATATCAATCCATATTTTCTAGCTCAAACGGAATTATCTGCTCAAATTGAATATCCATATCTTTTACGCTGTATACTCGTGATTCCACGATTCTATAAGCTCTATTTGCTTTATTTGTATCAAAAAGAATCACATTTATCCCATTGGGGGATACCGCACTTTTATATCTTATCCCATCAAAACCCTTTTGTCTTAAATATTCACAAAGATATTGTGTTGGAAAATAATCATTTACATTGCCATAGTTGGGGCACGAAAATTCTCTCGATATTGAATAGAGATCCCCTGCCTTCGCATATTCGTTCTCCTTCAATTCCCCAGCTGTATATGTAAAATCAAAAATGCGAACATTTTTACAAACCTCAATCACGCACACATTAAAACATTGCCCTATTTGCGGTCGCATCTCCATGATTGCAGTTTTCTTATCTGATGCTGCATACAAAAAACTAATACCTGCAGAATTAGCTCGTCCCGCTTTTGCAAACTCTTTGGGCGGAGCATCACTCCCTTTTTCATCAAATCCCCAAAATGGTTTATCTTCATTTACTATTTCCATGACTTTTCGTTGTAATTCTTCTACTCTGTTTGTATCCCCTGTCAAAATAAGAGAAATTAAATTCATTACAGATTCGCTTTCCATGTCTTCTAACTGCAGCTTAAGATGTGGAAAAAATTCATTTAGCTTTTGATAAACGGTAATTATCTCTTCATTTTTAATCAAATCTGAATTTGTATATTCTCTCGCTCTGTACAATACTGTACCTTTACATAATTCAATAGATGCGTAATCAGAAATATTATCTATTTTTTTAAGCATCTTACTTTCAGGGAAAAAACGGCTTTTATGTTTTATTTCTTCCTCAAATTCTTTCCAGAGCATTTCATTCTCATTTTCCTGCATCCAAACCAAATATAAAATAAAAACTGCCCAACAAACATCTTCATCATTTAAATTATTAAATAATTCTATACCCCTAAATTTTTCTGCAATTACTTTCTTATCCTCTTCTGATAGAGCTATCTCTCCTATATCGCTTCGCTCTGTTTTCATTTCTTTCAAAGTTACCATCTTGAATCACCTTTCAAATTGATTTCCTAATAATTATAGCAAAATAATGCTTTTCTTACAATTATATCTCATAAATATCACATAAATAAAAAACTGGCCTTAGAATTCTATGCTCTACAAGCCAGCTACTACAACGTGTACATTTTCTCTTTCTGTTTGTGTATGCTGTTCTCATTTTTCGCTTTTTCTTTACTCTATACACACCATACACAATTAAAACCATACTGTACTTAACGTCCATATGCAAATAGGCACTGAACACTTTAAGTGTTGGGTTACGTTTCTGGAA
>CANDAG010000090.1 GCA_947382625.1 uncultured Lachnospiraceae bacterium | reverse complement strand
TTTTAAAGCCGTGCAAAGTTACAGAAGTGGGCGAAAAGCCACAGTCTGGCAGCAGGGCATATTACCCGAAATATACAGGAAAAGGCACATTACTGGTTGCATTAAAGGATTGCGGATGCGCAGACGTATCTAAAAAATTTCGTGCAAAGATAGCAGTTAAAAATAGCATAGTGAAAAGTGAGGCTGTTTATGAGGGTACGTTAAACCAGAATACTAAAATGTTGGAATTGTTAAAACAAGGTAAGCTAAAAAAACCTTGAGCTTAATTAAGAAACATAAAAGGGACTGTTGCTTTGTAATGAGTGAAAGGCAGTCCCTTTTATTTTATGCAATATTTAAATATAAAAAACCAAGTACACAAGGTACCTGGTCCCTGTTGAAAGTGTTTGCCACGTTCAACTAGTGTATAATTGCTTCTGAACAATTCAATTATACGACGTGGCAATCCTTTTGGCAATTACTAAATTGTATAAAATTCTCAAATGAGAGGCTAGAAAATTGTCAGATTTCAAAAATTGACTATATATATTTATATCTCTAATATCTATCTCTTATCTCTAGTAAAGAAATCTACCAGAAATCATGTAAGAAATCTTACAAGCTCCTGCAATTTTATGCGGGTTTCAGGCTATATACCAATTAAAAGTGGCAAATAAAGAAAACAGAAAATGTGCCGGACATACCACATTTTGATATTGAGAGATTAATTAAAATAAAATTTTTATTTTGAGAAGTAAAACCATTGACAAACTCGCAATTGCGAAGTATAATATATACATAATCAAACAAAACAAATGCTTGATTAAATCCAGCAGAAAGGAGGATGCCATTTGGAGAAAGGAAAAAAGAAACGGCAGAAAGAAAAAGAACTGCTCGAACAGCGACAAATCAAATTTCAAATTTACGAGAGCCTCGCAAGCATCGTATTTACCATAGTGACAATGCTTTTAGCAATCGTCACGGCGGTTTTGAGTTGGATTGATTAGCAACTGATAGGAACAGTTCCTTGGATGCTTGGGGAGAGAAAACTCCCCTTGCATACCAAGTCTACCATAAAGGAGGCTGATAGGCAATGAGAAAAATTCGGAGGTTTTTGCAGGCGTTATTGTTCATCAATTTTATGGTGGGCCTGCATGACGGAATGAGGGCCGGGAATCTGGCGGTGGTTCTGGCAAACGGAGTGATTGTGTTGGCGGTTATAGCGGCAGAGAAGAAAGAGTAGGAGGCAAGGGATGAAAACATTCAGAATGGCAGATGTAGAGAAGATAGAAGAAATGCTGGCAGACAGTAAAATAGTTGAGGTTGAGTGGAAAGACGGAGCCACAGGAAAAATAAATACCGAAACCGTGAAGTCGGTCAGGTGGGACGGATTGGTTTTCACAACAGGCGGCTGTATCTATACAGGCATTGACAAACTGAAAGAGATTAGGGAGGTAGCAGTATGAGCGTAGGAACACAGGTAAAGATACCGGACATCGGACCATTGGCAACGGTGGTCCAGACCGGCAGAAATATGGTAAAGGTAGACTTCCTGGGTGAGAAGTTCTGGATTGAGAAGGATTTGCTGGAAGTGCCGGGGTTCGGTGATGATGAATGATTAAGAAGTTGGACATCGTAAGAGAGGCGGTTCGGGAGCAGGACTGGAAGAAAGCGTTGCAGATAGCGAAAGATTTTCACATCGGAGTGACGCAGGAGCAGAAAAGTAAGATGGCGAGAGCTTATGAGTGTATCGTTTATCCGGATTTCCACCAGCAGATTGGCGTTGACATTCCGGAGGCAATAGAGCAGGGCAAGGCAATAGTAAAAGAATATGCGGAAAGCGCAAGGAGGAAAAACACTATGATGAAATGGGATGTAAAGCATGACAGGGCAAAGAGAGTTATTGATGCGTTTCTGGAGAACGCAGGGTACTGGCAGGAAAGAACTGACTTGGCAGAAGGATTGACAGATGAAGAAAAGAGTCTGGTAAACGAGGAAGTGGCAGTTATGATTAAGAGCATCCGTAACAGGTATAAGCTGCAGATAAGACTTCCAGAACAGACAGCAGACGGCGAGGATGAAGTATCAGCTGAGACGGCAGGAAAGGAAGTGCCAAAGAAAAAAAGAGGCAGAAAACCCAAGACAGAGAAGAAAGAAGGGGTGGCTTAGTATGGGATTAGAAGAAGCGATTAGAAAAGGCTTGGAGTGTATTACAGTAGTTCCGGGAGTTGAAATGAGGAACAGAGCAGTCTTGGAATGTAACCAGTATTACTTCACAGGCGAATTTGATTATGCAATAGGAGTCGGAGTGATACCACCTTGCGATATAGAGCTTTACCAGAGCAGAGGATGCAAAATTATGAAAGTAGAGAAATGGGTGAGGCGTGGCTGCTTTGCTTCATAGAAGGGAGAAGAGGTATGGTATTATCCACAGAACAAATTGAGCAGCTGGCAGTGGAAATAAGAGAGTTCTTGTTAGATCATGACCTTTGGATAGATGTTAACATTTACTTCAATGGAAAGATGTTTAGCACTCATGACAAAGCTTCTGGAAAGTATTACTACAATGACAGAGAACACTTGGTAGTTAAAGAGAACGAGGATCCAAGAAGATGTTTTGAGTATGTGGCAGAGGATCATATTTTGAGCATGAGCTTTGAGGGAGCTGTGTGTGAGATGCTTTACTACGGAGAACTCCCTGGCATAAAGCAGGAGTTTGATAAAATTTTTGAAAAATATGGGGTCTATTATGAGTTCGGGCATCATTGGAATTTTACTTGCTATTATATCTGATTTGTGAGGACAAAACATATGAAAGAATACAAGGGTTTATCGGCGGGAATGAAAATCTTGCTGGGAAAAGCAGAAGAACTTGGCTGGTGGTGGAAGGCATGGATTGAAGAGAACCAGGACAACAGAATGTATGTGGAGATTGGTCGGTGCTCTCCAGCAAGAGAAGATTTTAGCATGATAATTGATTTTGATGAAGAAAATCAGTGTAACAGTTTTCTGAATAGTCTGGAGTCCTATTATGAGGATTTCGATATTGACGAGCATATTGAAATGTGGGTTGAGGCAAAAAGGAATGGAGTTTCCGGAGTTCCGTCCATACGAGAGCTTGTAAAGGATGCGGAAGAGATAGATGCCATGATTTTGAAACTGTCGCAGACATTATGGAATATGGAGGTAGAGGACAGCAATGAGTGATGAAAAAGAGTATCTGTTAGTGGGGGGCTATACTCCACCAGACGAGAACGGAAAGGGAGAGGTAATACAGCGTGAGTTCTATGGACAGGGTATGATCTTCAAGAGCGATGAGGCTTTCTATGATACAGAGCATCCGGACAGGGTTTGCTACATACCGGAACTATCGGACACGAAATATACCAGAAGCAGTATACTGCAGGAGTGCAACGACCAGACAGATTTAGCCGAAGAGGTATACGAGGCGCTGGATTGGCAACATGTAAGTAGCTTGCTGGAAGATTGGTTTAGAAACGGAGAGCTTTACACCTGCAAAGAGTGCGGAAAGATGTTTAACTGCTATGGAGAAACGAAGTGTCCTTATTGTGGGGCGGAATATGAAGGAGGTAATGACTGATGGAAGAAAAACTGGAGGCTGTGGATTGCATGGTTTTGAATTGTGCGCTTGATGTGAGAGTACGCAATGAGGACATTGACGACATCATGGTTTCGGCTCTGGAGGGCGGAATCACTTACTGGTGCAGAAAAGCCGAGGTCAAGGGAGGCTATCTCGGAGAGTATGCAAGCGACCAGATCAGCAGAGGCGGGGAATTGATTCTGCATGATGCAGAGGAAAACAAGTCGTATACCCTCAGCAAAGAGAAGTTTATTGAGGGGCTGAAAAAGTACATTGCAGATGGAAATACGGGCTGTATTGACCGGGAAACGAACAGTATCGGAGTCTATACCGGGAAACTGAACATAGATCCCGGCAATATTGACGCAGGTGCCGCAGACTGTATCATCCAGTATGCGCTGTTCGGTGATGTGATTTACGGATAGGAGGCAAGCATGGCGGCGATAGTAGTGTTGGCATTTTTGGTATTCATGGGAATGGAAAAGAAAAAGAAATAGGAGGCAGACATGAGCAAAAGTATTGTTACGGAGTACAGAGGGATATGTTTCTTTTGCGGCCGACAGGCAGAGGGGGAACATCATCTTATTTTCGGAACGGCGGGTAGGGAGCTGAGCGAGAAAGACGGCTTGAAGGTTCCCACCTGCAATAACTGTCACAACATGGGAGACAAGCTGACCCGGGTACACGATAACCCGATGGCAGAGAAGTTGTCAAAGATGCTGGGCCAGGCGATTTTCGAGGGCCGGATCGGCACCAGGGAAGAGTTCCTGAAGAGATACGGAAAATCTTATTTGTAGGAGGAGGGCTATGAGAAATGATTTAATCAGAGCAATTCTAAATTGCGGCGTAGATGATCTGGGCGTACTGGACGATTCAGGGGCGGATATGTTTAAGATCGTTGAGCAGATGCGGTTCGAGGGGCTGGAGATTACCATAAACGGAATCATGGCAGAAATCTTTAAGGAGGGCATCTTCCGCATGGACGAGGCGGTTAAAGCAGAAAAGAAAAGGCTGGAGACCGAAGAGTACGAAGGAACGCTGACAGAGGCAGGATTTGAGCAGCTGGAGGCGATACGCCGGTATAACCTCAGTCCTCAGAATGATTTCACATATTATGTGAATTGTCTCGATACGCATTTGAGCTGTAACAGCAGCAAGAAAGAGATTTACGAGGAAATGTTTGAGCAGGAAATGCAGGCTCTCATGGATTACACTGGTTTAAACATCGAAGGATAGGTGATGAAGAATGGAAATGCTGAGGACAGAGGCAATGGTTACGAAATATGTAATCATAGTACCGAAGAATGGGCAGCTGAAATATGTCGGCCGAGACTATAATCCGAGACATGATTATGGATATTCGGTAAAGGTTAATAGAGCCATTGAGTTTAATACTCCAGATGCCGCAAGTAGGGCGATGGAAAACTTTGGATTACATGGTTGTATCGGGAAGATTGAAAAACACACGGAGCTGACGGAAATAATGGAATGTGAAAATATCAGTATCGAGAGCGTTAAACAGTTCGGCCCCATAAAAACAGAATATACGGAGAAAGAAATTGAGTGCGAATATGCTTCATTCCTGTGGAGCCGGAGTCGTGGCAGGTACGAGCAGGTCAACAGGGCGGTCCAGACAGAGCAGATGTGCCGGAACCGGCTACAGGAGTACATAAGCAAAGGCTGGCTGAATGAGGACTATGACACCAGCAAGGCAGTGTTCAAAAAGAGATTGGTTTCTACTTTATGCACGGAATGGGAAGAGGTTAAGGAGGTCAAGGATAATGGGAAATAGCAAAATTTTGTTGTATATATTGCACGGCGCATGGGATAGCCAATCGGAGGACGGAGTGATAGTTCTCGGAGTGTCTGCGGATATCGAACCGTTGCAAAAATGGCTGGATGAAATAGCCGAAAGCAAGGCCAGAGAGTATGTGGAAATGTGCGACTATATCCAGGAGGAACGCGGGGAAAGGCACTATGAGGCCATGAACGCCAGCGGAAAGTATGCGAAATTTTATATCACTGAGCATGATTTGGATATTCCGGAGTCGCTTATGGGAAGGATCAGCCGAGAAATGGAGAAAATTGATCGTTCCAGAGATATAGGGGAATATATTTTCGGATTGTATGAGACGGGCGGCATGGAGCCGTGGATGTATGAGTATATGACAAACAGTGAAAAAGTCATGGAAGAAATCCTCCAGATGTTCGACAAATGGGAGGATTGCAATACATCGTTCAATACTACTCTGGAAAATGTGGTTGAAAAGGTTAGAGCGGAAATCACACTAACCGATGAAGTGTTGGAGTTTCTCTGGGGGAGGCTTGGGGATGTGCCGGTTGATGATGATGGCTGTCTCACTGATCGTTTCATGGGCTATGAAATAGGGACGGACAGAGAAGAAATTTGGCGCTGGTTTGATGAATACCATTCCAAAGGAGTGGCGGCGTTGATGAATGAGAGGTAGGGATTATGTTAGTAGAAAAGGATAGAGGAAATTTCTGGATGCTGAACTGGCTGGATCAGTACATGGTCGGTCACAAAGGATTTATCGCAGGAGGATGTTTCAAGAATATCTTCTGCAAAGAAAAGGTAAAGGACATTGATATTTTCTTTGAGAGCATGGCCGATTATGAGGATGCAGTAAATTATTTTGACAGCATGACACCTGGGTATGAGGGTGATGATAAGCGGGATGAAGAGTACATATTCCATTATCAGAATGACAAGGTAAAGGCATACAAGAACGCCAAAACCGGGATCAGAGTGGAACTTTGCAAGGCAGTATTCGGAACCGCAAAAGAGGTAATCTCTCAGTTTGACTTCACGATTGCAAAGTTTGCATACTATAAGGCAGAGGTAGAGTATGAAACAGGAGCAGAGTTTGATCCATTTGATTTTGACGGAATGGAGGAATTGGCAGAGTATCACTTGGAGAAAAAACCGGAAACACACATTGAGTATAAAATAGTGTGTGACAAGAACTTTTTCGAGCATCTGCATCTGAAACGTCTGGTAACGGATGATAAGATACCATTCCCAATGTCAACATTTGAGAGGATGATTCGGTATATTGGATATGGCTACAGGCCATGCAGGGAAACTAAGGTGAAAATAGCAACAGCAATACATGATTTATCAGAGCAGGAGATTGTCACCGGAGAAAGCCTGTATGACGGGATGGATTAAAGGAGGTA
>CANDAG010000089.1 GCA_947382625.1 uncultured Lachnospiraceae bacterium | reverse complement strand
GGCGTTCAGTTCGGTCATAATGTAAGCCATTCTAATAGAAAGACCAATGCAATGTGGAAAGCGAATGTCAAGCGGGTAAAGTGCAAAGTGAACGGCGCTGCCAAGAGACTGCATGTCTGCACGAACTGCCTGAAGTCCGGCAGAGTAGAAAGAGCTTAAGATTCCCGAAAAGAGCAGGTTTTATGCCTGTTCTTTTTTTGCGGACGGATACCCAAAGGATACGGCAATTTCAATCGCCGCAGAAGCAGTTGTAGCCCACAAACAGGAGAAGCGCTATAATGATCAGTCCCACCAGTCTGTTATGGGTGATCAGCATGATCAGCATCCCTATGGCTATAAAAAAGGCGACAAATCCGATTATTTTTTTCATTTATGGAAAGCTCCTCCACCTAATCATTTCATTATATGCGGCTTCCCCGCAGATATTTCAGGTAATAAGGAAGTGTCTGCAAATAACTGCTGCAAGTTTATGGCAATTTTTATTGTATTTCCGGGCTTTTGCCTAAAGCAATTGCAGCAGTTATTTTCCGACAATTCCTAACCCAAAAACACCCTCCCCCCGCGCATCCGTTCTTTGCCGCCGGAATTTCTTGACACACCGCTCTCCTGCGTTTATGATAGAGAAAACGGAAGAGAAACTTTCCAGAGAAAAATGAAAGGAGAAAAATATGCTGGATATCTTATTTGTAACAGATTTTGTGTGTCCTTACTGTCTGGTGGCAAAGGCGGCGCTGGAGGAAGCGCTGAAGGAAACGGAAATCGAAGCCCGGATACGGATACAGCCTCTGGAGCTGACCAAGGAACCCAGGGAGAGAATCGATGTCTGCCACGATGAAGAGCGCAAAAAACGCTATCAGGTCCTGGTGGCGCCGGCCAGGGCGCTTGGGCTTGATATGAAGCTGCCGCCCTCCGTCTGCCCCCGTCCCTACACCCGCCTTGCCTTCGAAGGACTGTTTTTCGCAAGAGAAAAGGGACTGGATGAAAAATACGCCGATCTGGTATACCGTGCATACTTTGAAAAAGAGCTGGATATCGGAGAAATGGATGTCTTATGCGCCCTTGCGGAGCAGGCCGGCCTGGATGTAACGGAATTCCGTCAGGTTCTGGAGGACGGAACATACACCGCTGCCGTAAAGGAGGAAGTGGAGCATTCCAGGAATGTACTGAATGTCACGGGAATCCCGTCCATCTATCTGAACGGTGAGAAAATTGCCATTGAGGAATACACAAAAGAGGAAATGGTCCGGATACTTCAGGACGGGCAGATTGCCGCGGTGAAGGGAATGTGCTGCGGGCTGGACGGATGCGGCTGATTCACGGTCCGTTTCGTTTCGTACTGCTTTCTCACACAACGTCAAGGGACAGAGCTTTTCTGCGAACTGCTCTGTCCCCTTCCTTCACTTTTCATTCAGGTACAGCTGAACTCTGTTCTGGGTCACCTCTGCCACCTCTTCCGCGGATTTACTCCCGTCGAACACATAGGCGGCTTCCTCATTCATAATCTCAAGAATCGTTCTCTCTTCGCTTTTCTCCGGGCTGGCGCATTCTATCAGGGAAGCCAGCAGGTCCGCTTCCTCCTGAGTGGTGCTTTGATATTCAAGGTATATCCTGTCTATAAAAACGGATCCTCTGTTCCCCACTTCCGTATCCATTGCAGCACTCAGCTCTTCCTCATAAACCTCCGTCCTTGCAGGCAGACCGCCCCTGGTTATCATCCCTCCCGCTGTTACATTCTCCTGGGCGGAAAAAGTCCATTCTATGAACTTCCATGCACTCTCCTTACTCTGTGAAATGGCTGAAATGGCATAGGCTCCCCTCCCGCATATGATACAGTCCGGAGTCCTGTCCGGAGACGGATAGCCGACGCAGGTATATTTCCCACCCAGCATGGCCTCAATCATCTGCAAATCAGTAAAACTGGTGATTTGCTGGCCTGACAGCAACGCCCTCTCCTGCCAGTTCCCGGCAGAGCCATCCGACAGGCTCTTCACAAAATCCAGCAGCTCCACATATTCCGGGGAGTCAAAGGTGGCTTTGCCATTCTCAAAATCCACGAATGTCCCCATCATGTTGCGCATGAACACCTCCATCATATATGCAGCGTCGTTGACGCCAAAAACCTTTACATCCGGATGGCTCTGGATAATCTCTTTCACATCATCCATGTTCCATCCCATGCCTTCTCCCACCATGTCAGGCCTGCCCATTATGGTTTTCAGATAGAAATAATTCGGGACAGCCATCAGCGCGCCGTCATAAGTGTAAATTTCCAATGCCTGAGGTATAAAATCCTCTTTCTTATACTGGAGGCTGCCGTCAAGCCAGGGCGTCAGGTCTTCAAAACATCCGCTGGGAAATAATTCCTCCGGGTCGTCAAACTCATCCAGCACACAGATATCCGGCCCTTTCCCGATGGAAATATCCAACTTCAGGGCAGTCAGGGCATCCTCACGGCTCCTTCCGCCGACACAGTAATTCAGGATGCTCACGGCGCATTCCTCATTCTGCCTGTTAAATTTTGCAATGCTTTCCAGCAGATTGCTGTCCGCATTCATCGTGCCTATGGTCACTTCCTTCTTAACGGGGCACTCATCAACAGGTGTGGGGGTCAGAATCGCTATCTCGGTAGTGTCCTCACTGTTATTGGAAAACAGAAATATCCTCCCGTCCTCCGTTTCCCCCAGTGTGTCAATATCAGTCGCATTCAGAATCTGGCTGTCCTGCAGGTCAAACAGAGGCGTCAAAGCCCCGTCTGCGCAATTAAACCGATAGACTGTGGTCATATCACTGACCAGAAAATCCGTCCCGGCTGCAGGCGCCATAGCCTTCAGAACACTGAGAGGCACTGTGCAGGAAGCCTCTCCCAGTCTGGCCGCTTCAAAATCAACAGGGATCATCTGGCTTTTCTCAAATTCGTACAGATATATGGTCCCATTGCCGCTGCACGCAATCCGGGTACCTAACCTTCCTTCCAGGCTCACCTCCCCCAGTCTCCTTCCCTGCTCATCAAAAAGAAAAAGCCGCCCCTGCGCCAGTAAGCAGGACCGCCCCATGGAGTCAGCCGCAAACTGACAGACATTCGCGATCACAGGAAAATCCGTGTATTTCCTGGAAAAGGTTTCATTTCCACTGGAATCTATCCCGCACAGCCTGTATTCGACCTCATCCTTGCCGAATAACGCAATGATGGATCCATCCTCCAGCGGTGCGGCTGTCACCAGTCTCTCATCACTGCCCGTGCTGTCTATCAGGACGGTCTCTTCCTCCGTATCAAGATTGCGGGCTATCAGCTGGCCGCCGCTTATTGCAAAGCCTGAGAATTCCCTCTTTATCAGGTAGAATGTATCCCCTGAAAAGCTGATGCCAACGCTGCCGAAAGCGTCATAGTCACCCGAAGTATCCGTAAATTGGGGCAGATACCTGATATCCTTATAAGCCATAAGCTGTTCTGTATCGGATACGGCATCCTTCCCGCTGCCAGAATCCACCTTACCGCCGTCTTTCCCGCAGCCGCCAAAGGCCAGTATACTGCAGAGCAGAAGCGTTGCTATCTTACACAATTTAGGAAACCGTTTCATAATTATAACTTCCTCCTTACATCATGCAATGGGCAATAGAATCCTTTCCATTACCCATTGCGTATGTTTATTCATTTAGGCCGCAGCTAAAAACCATTGGAGTCCGCCTGTTTCTGTCAGTTATAACACGGGTGCGTTGAATAAATGGGGCCATTGGGTACTTTATCTTTTATGGTAGCATTGCATTTTTTGCATCTACTTAGATATACATCTTTTTTTTGAAATAAAGAAATTCTCAATCCACAGATAGTACACTGATGGTTTCCATTAACAACTTCTTCAACAGTTTCCAAAAATACTGCAGAACCCCATTCATGCTTACACTCCTGTACAGACGCCGGTGCAGCAACAACGGCAGACGATGCTAATGATACTAACAGCATTGTAAGACATAAGACTTTTGCAATTTTTTTCTTCATATGATTATTCTCCTTAAAAAGTATTAACTTCTCATGAAAAGTTTCACTAACAGGATACCATTTTTACAGTTTTCAGTCAAGGGACAGAGTTGTTCGCTATTTCTTATAAAATTGGTTAAAAAGCGAACAACTCTGTCCCTTGCACCCTGCCTGTGAATATGCAATAATAAAACTACCATTTTTAAGCAGGAGGTAAGTTTGAAACTGAGAGGTAGCGGTTAGAGAATAACATATCCTCGTTGCTTCAATAGGCTAAGTGCCTGTACAGTGGTCAATACTTTTGACTTTTCCACAGGACGTGGTTCAACAAAGCCGCCTGGTGTATAGGGCTTACAATCTGAGAGTATGTGCCAGATAGCGGTCAGGAGCATACGGCAGATGGCGATGATAGCTTTCTTGTGACCACGACGTGCTTTTATACGCCTGTAACGATTAGTGATTTCCGGATGGTGCTTTGATTTTATCAAAGCACTTGCAACCTGCACCAGAACTGGTTTAAAATAAGAACCAGCACGGGAAATCCGAGTGGATTTGATTTTGCCGGCACTCTGGTCGTTACGGGGACAGCATCCTGCCCATGAAACGAGGTGTTTTGCTGTGGGGAAGACAGACATATCACCACCGATTTCAGAAAGGATCTGGATTGCAGTCATAGGATTTTTGTCAAAGCCCGGAACGGTACGGACCAAATCAAGGGCGGCCTGGTATTTATCACTGAGACGAAGGATTTCCTGTTGCACTTTTTCTATATGCATCTCCAGTTCGTCTATGTGGTCCAGGCACTGACGGAGTTTGACAGCCTGTTCAGGAGAAACAGCTCCATCAATGGCAGCCTGGATTTCTCCAATCGGAGTCTTGCACCGTCTGTCAACAAAAGGTGCCACATCAAAAGTTTCCCCAGGATGGGCAAGTATTTGTTCCGTGATGGAACGGGAGGACTTTCCAAAAACGTCACTGAAGACATCATCCAGCTTGAGGTTGGATACGGTAAGACAGTTCTGCGCACGGTTCTTCTCGCCAGTAATCATACAGGTGAGCTTGAACCGGTAGCGTACCAGATCCCGCAGATGGCGGATGTCAGCAGGCGGAATAAAGGAAGGTTTGATCATGTCACACATGAAGAGGTCACAGATCCATTTGGCATCCTTACGGTCTGTCTTGTTTCCTTTTTGCGGTTTGGTGTATTTGGGATGGGCAAGGGTGACAAAGAGCCCTGCTTTTTCCAGGATATTGAAAACAGGGATCCAATACTTACCGGAAGATTCCATACAAACTTCAAAACAGCGGTATTTTGCAAGCCAGTCAGCCAGTTCCTTAAGCCCTTTGGAGAAGGACGAGAAACGAGCCTGCTTATACTCAGTTCGGCCGTTTGTGTCGGTAATCCCGATGCAGGCATAGATCCATGTTTTGTGGACATCAAGCCCACAACAGTTTTTACGAAAGATTTTAAAAGCCAAGAAAATAACCTCCTGAGATTTATAGTTGCAAGCTGACAGGGACTGGCCATCCGGCAAAATCGAGTCGACTTTGGAAGAGATAAGTTTACGGGCTACGGTAATGCGCCATTCATTGATACCTTAACGGATGGCCGACACATATAACCATACGGGGTTGCCGCTATACAGCCCCGCCACTCACCTCCGCGTGTTGTGTAGTGTGTCAGCCTTACACAGATAATATATCAGAAGAATATGAAGAGCGAAAGACCCAAAGGGTTTCATAACCCCATCGGTACCTTTCGCAGAAAGGTGGACTATAACCATGAAAAATAGCTTCTTCAAACAGTTTTTCAAATTAACAGCCACTGCCATGGCCTGTGCCGCGCTCCTTATTATCGGTAATTTCCCCACTACACCCACTGCACCGGGCGGGAGCGGCAACGGGCAGACGATAGAAGAACCGGCTGCCAGAGAAGACCATGATAAGGAACCGGGGATATCACCGATGAATGATAAGGACAAAGATTACCAACAAGATCATATGGATTGATTAGTCGTTCCTTTTATCTGCCTCAGCTTTTTTTGGTAAAAAGAAGCCTCCGTACTCTGAACTAATTCAGCAAACAGAATACATTTTTCAAGTTCTTCCTCATCATTTAGATGTATATTTGTGGGGATGCCTTTTTTCTTTCTCTCATTATAATTCCACCAACGATCATACAAACTATCATGCAAATACCATACACGTCCAAATCTAAGGTATCCCTCTATCAAAACCATATCATATTTATCAGCTTTATCAAAATCTCCTGTATTCCCCCAATAACTCCTCACATATCCCATGATAAACTCATACATACTTTCCACGTTTTCCAGTTCACCTCTGTCAATGATTGGCTGATATATCTCTTCAAAGCGCTGTATACACATTATGAATTCATCACTTCTCTCATCCATCTCCACCATCATATTCCGTATACATGACTGCTCTTCATGAGTTAAATATTTCTCTCCCGGCTCCAGAAATTTCTCGTATGGCAATGTTAATTCCAAAGCATCCCGCAGTCTTCTATAACACTCCTCTCGATTCAGTTCTTTCTTTTCCTGTCTGAGCAGCACTTCTTTCCGCAATACAGCCTGCCTGTTACATGTAATTTTCATAGACACCAATTGCTTAATCCGTTCCAATGCCTTCTCCGCTTCCCGCCAGCGATGCGCGTTGATATGTTCCCGTAATTTCTCCATCAGCTCTCTTGCCTCCGGGGTTCCTGTCACAATCTCCGTCCTCACCAGTTCCGCGGGCAATCCCAGCTTATCAAACAGCCCTTCCACCACCTCCCGCTGCGGCGATACAACGCCATTCCTGATCCTGCGCAGTGTCTTGATGCTGCAGACCCCCTCGCACAGTTCTTCTCCCTTGATTCCAAGCATATCGCTGCGAATCCTGACCACATCGTTGGTGCAGCTGACCCCTTTGGATACATACAGATGGCAGCAGTGGAAGGTCTCCTTTGGCACATTGAATTCCCCGCAGATATCCTCCAATACCTGCTTCCAGCCAGCATTCTCCTGCTGAAGGCGCCGGAATGTCTCCGTCTTTTTACTGTCAT
>CANDAG010000088.1 GCA_947382625.1 uncultured Lachnospiraceae bacterium | reverse complement strand
GGATGGCTGGTCGAATCCATTTATATGTCATTTTGTAATAGGAAATTGACGAATCGAGGTTTTGGAAGAGGTCCCTTTTGTCCGATCTACGGATTTGGAGGGGTTCTGGGGTATTTGATTTTACATCCTTTGAGCAACCATCTGGTTGGGCTGTATCTGGCAGGAGCGGTTCTGGCAACTGCTTTCGAATATCTTGTAGGTAAGCTGATGCTTAAGATATTCGGGGAGGTATGGTGGGACTACAACGATAAGCCATGCAATTATAAGGGAATTATCTGTCTGGAAAGTACGATCGCATGGGGATTTTATGCGATCATCATTATCACTTTCTTACATAGCAGAATACTGGGACTGGTAGACCGGTTCGATATGGGCTGGGGGATCAGGACCTGCAGATTGATCCTTCTTCTTGTGACGGTGGATTATCTGTTAAAGCTGATGCATATTTTTAACATCAGTCTGAAGGAACAAAGAGAAAAAATTGCAGATGCTTATCGGGCGTTTCGGATGAGATGGTACTAAGTACCGGTATAATCGAAATTGTACGTGCATTTTAAAAACAAATAAAACATATCCATAGTAATAGAATACATAAGGGGAGAGTAATTACGTGTATAAATCTTTCAAAGTAACCCTGTGCTATGTGATGTGTTTTATTTTTGTGTTGATGATGCCTTTCAGGGCATATGCAGCTCCGGAGGTGGAGGCGCCTTCCTATATTTTGATGGAGGCCTCAACAGGACAGATCATCTGTGAGCAAAATGCGGAAGAAAGGCGAAGCCCGGCAAGTATTACCAAGATCATGACGCTCCTGGTGATCTTTGACCATTTAGGTACGGGAAGAGTGAAGCTGGACAGCGAGGTGGTCACCAGCGCTTATGCAAAATCTATGGGCGGCTCCCAGGTGTTTTTGGAGGAAGGGGAGACGCAGACCTTAGAAACCATTATCAAGTGTATTGCGGTGGCCTCTGGGAATGACGCCAGCGTTGCTGCTGCGGAATTCATTGCAGGCAGTGAAGCGGAATTTGTAAAGCTGATGAACCAGAGAGCAGAGGACATGGGGCTTACGGATACGCATTTCGAGGATTGCTGCGGCCTGAGCGAGTCCGATGATCACTATACATCCGCAAAGGATGTGGCAGTGATGTCCCGGGAGCTGATCACTAAATATCCCCAGGTTCTGGATTATACCGGGATCTGGATGGAGGATATCACGCACAAAACCCAGAGGGGAACCAGTAATTTCACTTTGGCAAGCACCAATAAGCTGTTGAAGATGTATGAGTGGACTACGGGCCTCAAAACAGGCTCCACCAGCAAGGCATTGTATTGTCTTTCGGCTACAGCCAGTAAGGATAATATTGATCTCATCGCGGTGGTGATGGGGTCTCCCATGAACAAAACCCGTTTTCAGGATGCCATGGCTCTTCTAAATTACGGCTACAGCGTCAGCGCTTTGTATGAAGATCCAAACGAGGAGCAGCTTCCCACGCTTCCGGTTAAGGGGGGAGTAGAGGAGGAAGCTGCGCTGGTTTATCAAAAGCCCTTCCGTTACCTGGATATTGCCGGAAGTGATCTTGGCAGCATAGAAAAGACCATTTCGCTGCCGGCTGAGATAGAGGCTCCTGTTAAAAGAGGAGATGCGGTGGGGGAAGCGGTCTACAAGCTGAACGGAGAAAGGATCGGCAGCGTGTCTATTCTTTCGGATGTGACCATAGAGAAGGCCGGATATAAGGATTATCTGATCAAGGTGTGGAGATTGTTCTGCAGTCTTTAAGAGAGGAATGGATAGATTGGTTATCATAATTTGCCTGGCTGTACTTGCAGTATTTTTTCTGCTGGTGATGGCTGTCGATTGCAATCGTTTTGTTATAAGGACCTACAGGTGCAGAATAAAGAAGCTTAAGAAGGATGGCAGAGCTGTCCTTCTTTCCGATCTTCACAATAAGTCCTTCGGAAAAGAAAATGAAAAGCTGCTTGCGGCTATTGAACGGATCCGTCCGGATATGATCTGGATCGCCGGCGACATGTACACCTGTGAAAAGGATGCAGATGCCCGCACGGCAGAGGCCTTTGTAGAGAGGCTGGCCCAAAAATATCCGGTCTATTATGGGAACGGCAACCATGAACACAAGACCGGGATCTTTCCGGAGGATTACGGCAATGTATACGGGGATTTCTTTGCTAAGATGGAGAAGGCGGGAGTTCGGCATCTGGTAAATGAAAGGGTTTATCTGCCGGAATTTAATATGGATATTTATGGGGCGGAGATCGGCCGTGATTATTACGGCAAATTTAATTCCGCAAAAATGGAAAGAGAGTACATGGATGAACTTTTGGGCAGACCGGATGGATCCCATGCCTGTGTGCTGATCGCCCATAATCCGGATTATTTCCCCTGCTACGAAAAATGGGGGGCAGATCTTGTGGTGTCGGGACATGTCCATGGAGGACTGATGCGCCTGCCGGTCCTGGGAGGCGCCATATCGCCGGCTCTTAAGATTTTTCCAAAGTATGACGGAGGAGAGTTTAAGGAAGGCAAATCTACCATGATCCTGAGCAGAGGCTTAGGGACTCATACCCTTCCTATTCGTATTTTTAATCCCGGCGAACTGGTGGTAGTTGAGTTTGTCGGCAATTAGCCTGGAAAAGGAGTCAGAAAATGGCAATACCGGTTAAGTTACAGATCTTTGAAGGACCCCTTGATCTGCTTTTACATCTCATCGAAAAAAATAAAGTAGATATTTATGATATCCCCATTGTGGAGATCACGGCGCAGTATCTGGAATATATCAAGGCCATGGAAACCGAAGATATGAATGTGATGAGTGAATTTCTGGTCATGGCAGCCACGCTGTTGGAGATCAAATGCCGGATGCTCCTTCCCCGGGAGGTGGACGAGGAGGGAGAGGAAATAGATCCCAGGGCAGAGCTGGTGCAGAAGCTGCTGGAATATAAGATGTATAAATATATGTCTTATGAGCTGAAGGACAGGCAGGTGGACGCGGCCAGAACCCTTTTCAGAGAAAAAAATCTTCCCAAAGAGGTAGCAGATTACCGGCCGCCGGTAGATATGAAGGAGCTATTGGGAGACGCGGATCTTGCAAAGCTCCAGTCCCTTTTCAAAATGGTGATGAAACGCCAGGAGGACAAGATCGACCCTGTCCGGAGCAGCTTCGGCAATATAGAAAAGGACGAAGTGGATATGGATGCAAAAACCGATTACGTGGAGCAGTTCCTCACAGGCCATAAAACCTTCAGCTTCAGGGAGCTTCTTGAGAAGCAAAGAAGCAAAATGGAGATCATTGTCACATTTCTGGTGATACTGGAGATGATGAAAATGGGAAAAATTTCTATTGTACAGGAAAATACTTTCGATGATATTATGATCACTTCAAAAGAGTAACAGGAGGCAGAAATTTGGACAGGCAGAAAGAAAAGGCGATATTGGAAGCAGTTCTTTTTACCATGGGAGAGTCAGTGGAGGTAGAGAGACTTTCGGCGGTGATCGAAAAGAATGAGAAATATACGAGAGAACTGCTTTTGGAAATGAAAGAGGAGTTTGACGGAAAAGAATGCGGTGTCACCCTGATGGAATTAGAGGATTCTTTTCAGATGTGTACCAAGGCGGAAATGTATGAGTATCTGATCAAGATAGCCAAAACTCCCCGTAAATATGTGCTTACGGATACGTTGCTGGAAACCCTCTCTATTGTTGCCTATAAGCAGCCCGTCACCAGGGCGGAGATCGAGAAGATCAGGGGGGTGAGCTGTGATCATGCAGTGAACAGACTGGTGGAGTTTGGACTGATCATGGAGGTGGGAAGGATGGACGCACCGGGGCGGCCCCTGTTCTTCGGGACCACCGAGGAATTTTTGCGCAGCTTTGGGGTGAAGTCTTTGGAAGAGCTTCCGGAGCTGTCGGCGGTACAGATGGAGGAATTCAAACTCCAGGCAGAGCAGGAGGCCAGCCTGCAGCTGGATATATAACAGGATTGTGGGAGTGCCGTAAGGCACGGAACGATCCGTAATACCTTTTGTCGCTTAAATCATAACATAGGGACAGTTGTCTGGTCAGAGGATGTATCTTCCCAGGATCTGTTTAAGACACCATAAAAAGTCAATGGCAGGGATGTCGTCGGCAGCCACAATATATTCCACCTTGTAAACCTCGCCGCCTGCCAGGTATTTGATGCTGCCTACCTGGATTCCGGCGCTTACCGGGGCGTTTAGCTGCTGTTCTATCTGGAGCTCCACTTCAATTTTTTCATCCTTTCTTAAGAGAAGGGAAATATCCGTATCCTCTCCCCGATCGATCTTTACGTCGGTATAGGCGTCGGCATGGAGTGTGTCCGTCTGTCCGTTCAAGACCTTCAGGGGCTTCAGATCATTTTCATCAACAGCTGCCTCCGAAAGGTGATGGTACTCGAAATTTTCCAGCCCATAATTCATAAGTGTTCTGGTATCGCTCCATTTATAGGTTTTATTGTTAGGCCAGCCGCAGGCAAGGAGCGCTACTACAAAGGTTCTTTCATCCCGGCGCAGGGCTCCTACATAACAATAGCCCGCAGAACCGGTAAAGCCGGTTTTTCCCGAAAGAGCCCCATCCATCATGGACAGAAAGGCGTTGTGGTTATTACAGTGGAAGGTTCTTCCGCCGGGAATCATGGAACCGTCCTTTTCCCGATAGCTTTCAAATGCATAGGAAGGTGTGCGGGTAATGGCAAGGAATTCTTCCTTTTTGGGAGAAGCCGTGATGCAGTAGGACATGATCCTGGCAAGGTCGGCGGCAGTGGTGGAATGTGCCTTTACGGTACCGTCCCCGGCAGTGGCAGTGGCATCCAGGCCGTTGGGGGTAATAAAAAAGGTATCGTTGCAGCCGATGTCCCGGGCCTTTTGATTCATCATATCCGCGAAGCCCTCTGTGCTTCCTGCAATATGCTCCGCAATGACTACTGCGGCATCATTGTGAGATTCAAGCATCAGAGAATAGAGCAGGTCGCCCAGCTTGTAATATTCGTCAGGGGAAATGCCCAGCTTTACCTTTGGCATGCTGGCGGCATAAGAGGAGGCCAGACAATAGTCTTCCGGATTCCCGCATTCCAGAGCAAGGATGCAGGTCATGATCTTGGTGGTGCTGGCCATGGGCAATATCTTTTGCCCGTCCTTTTCATACAGAATGCGGCCGGAATCCGCATCCATCAAAACCGCAGACTGGGCATAGAGCTTCAGATCAGGATCGCTTCCGGGTTCTGTGGCCGGGGCAGGGGATGCATTGACGGCAAAAGGAGCGCAAAGGGTGAGAAAAAAGCTTAGGGAGAGAGCAAGAAATCTTTTTACAGCGTTCATATTTATTTTCATCCGGATAGGAGGCTTCTTTTTATTTTATGTAGAGGAAATTTGACTTATGTCAAATTGACTTTATAGGGAATAGACATAAGTCAATGGAAGAATATGCTTGATATAATCCGGGGGATTGCGTAAACTGATAGTTATCAGAAAAGAAACATGGGAGATACTATGAAAAAGATACTGATCGTTTTAACTGGAGGGACTATAGGAAGTCAGGTGGAGGGAGAATGTGTCAATGTGACGGATACCTCCCCTTATCAGCTGCTCAGATTTTATGAGGAGGCTTACGGAAAGAAAGAGGGCGGTATAGAGGAGGCCTTTGAAGTGATACAGCCTATGGCGATCCTCAGCGAGAATATAGGGCTGGAGGCATGGAGCCGTCTGTGCCGTGTGATGTGGGAGATTCCCTACGAAAAATATGCAGGAGTGATCGTGACCCATGGCTCCGATACCCTTTCCTATACATCAGCGCTTCTGGGGCTTTTGCTCGGTCATGTGGAGATTCCGGTGGTGCTTACGGCTTCCAATTATCCCTTAGGGGAGAAGGGCAGCAATGGCCTTGTGAACTTCCGGAGCGCGGTGGAGCTGATCCGCACCGGGCTTTTAAGAGGCGTGTTTACCATATACCAGAACCGGAAGGGAGAGAATATCGTGTATCTGGCAACCAGGCTTACGGAGGCGGACGGGTACCTGGATCAGTTCGGAAGCTTTGGAGGCGTTCCCTTTGGCCGGATGGAGGAGGGAAAGTTCCGTTATATTTCCAATGCGGTCAATCCCGGTCTTTCCCAGCTTATGGAGAAGCGGAGCCGGATCGCGGAGGAATGTCCCGTTCTTTTACAGAACATTCTTTTTCTGCGTCCTTACCCCGGGTTCGACTATGAGACGGTGGATCTGACCAAGAAGCCTGCGGCGGTGCTCCATGGACTGCATCATTCCTCAACCGCCTGTGTGGCGGGGGAGACAGGATCCCTTTTGTGGCTCCTCAAAAAGTGCCGGAGGATGGATATTCCCGTCTACGCGGCATCTGTGAAGGATGCGGCGGGAAGGAATTATGAATCTGCCAGGAAGCTGCTGGAAAAAGGGGCGATCCCCATGGAAAATATTTCCTCTGAGGCAGCCTATGCCAAGCTCCTTCTGCTTTATAATTTATTTGGAGCGGCAGCGAAGGAAAAGGTGGGGGAGACATTCTATTTCGAGAATCTCCCAAAGTGTGTAAATATTTTGTAAATTTTGAAAACTTTGCTCTAGGCGAGCCCAGTCATTTGTGGTATACTTCTATAGACAAATTATGGGGATACTATGTCCCTGTGAATAAAGTTATGATTTTTTTAATATAAAATGGAGGGCTGAAACATGAGTACTACTTCACAGGCGAGTCAAAGAATAACAGCTTTACTCGATGAAAACAGTTTCGTTGAAATTGGTGCGCAGGTATGTGCAAGAAGCACCGATTTTAATCTGAAACAGACCAAAACTCCTTCTGACGGTGTTATTACCGGCTATGGAGTCATAGGCGGCAGCCTTGTGTATGTATACAGCCAGGATGCCTCCGTGTTAAACGGCAGTGTAGGCGAAATGCATGCAAAGAAAATTGCAAACCTCTATGATCTGGCACTTAAGACCAAAGCACCCGTGATCGGGCTGATCGAGTCTGCCGGCCTGAGATTACAGGAGGCAACAGACGCGCTTAATGCATTTGGAGAAATTTATCAGAAGCAGGTGCTTAGCTCCGGTGTGATCCCTCAGATCACAGCGATCTTTGGTTCCTGCGGCGGCGGTCTTGCTTTGATTCCTACTTTAACAGACTTTACATTTATGGAAGAGAAGAAGGCAAAGCTGTTTGTAAACGCACCTAATACCTTAGACGGAAATGAGATCAGCAAATGCGATACCTCATCCGCCGCTTTCCAGAGTGAGGAATCAGGGATCGTGGATGTGACAGGAGATGAAGCTTCCCTTCTTGCTCAGATCAGGGAGTTAGTAGGCATGCTTCCTGCATGCAGCGAGGACGGCCCTTATTTTGAGGACTGCACGGATGACTTGAACCGCAGCTGCGAGCAGATCGCTGCCTGCACAGGAGATACATCCATCGCACTGTCCCAGCTTGCTGATGACGGCATTGTATTTGAGGTGAAGGCAGGCTATGCCAGGGAGATGGTAACCGGCTTTATCCGTTTAAATGGCGTAACCATCGGCTGCGTGGCAAACCGCAGCGAGGTTTATGGTGAGGAAGGCACAGTAACCGACAAGTTTGATTCTGTTCTTACACCGGCAGGATGTGAAAAGGCCGCAGATTTTGTGAATTTCTGTGACGCCTTCAATATTCCGGTTCTTTCCCTTACCAATGTAAAGGGCTTCAAGGCAGACAAGTGTGCTGAGAAGAAGATCGCAAAGGCGGCTGCAAAGCTTACTTATGCTTTTGCAAATGCAACCGTTCCCAAGGTAAATGTGGTGATCGGACAGGCATTCGGAAGCGCATATGTAACCATGAACTCCAAAGCGATCGGCGCTGATATTACAATGGCATGGCCGGATGCAAAGATCGGAACCATGGATGCAAAGCTTGCGGCTAAGATCATTTGTGACGGACAGGGCGCAGAGGCGATCAGCGCATGTGCAGCAGAATATGAGGCTCTGCAGTTAAGTGCAACAAGCGCAGCGCAGAGAGGATATGTAGATCAGATCGTTGAACCGGCAGATACCAGAAAGTATGTGATCGGTGCATTTGAGATGCTGCTTTCCAAGAAGGAAGACCGTCCTTCAAAGAAGCACGGTACAGTTTAGAAAGGATGCTTACTTAATATGAAAAAATGGTTATTGATATTAGGTATGATTACCTGTATGCT
>CANDAG010000087.1 GCA_947382625.1 uncultured Lachnospiraceae bacterium | reverse complement strand
ATGGAGAAATAATGGAGTCATATCCTGCACAATTAGGAGAAGTTTACAAAATTACTGTGATGGAGAGGGAAGAAAAAGAACATCAATCAGCTGAACCAGATAAAAATGCTTCTGGTAAAACAGAGCAGACACAGCAAGCGATTGCTGAAAGTACAAGTGGAACAATTATTCGTGTAGGAGAAGAAAAAATTTATGATCTGACCGAAGAAGAAGCAAAAATAATCGCAGACATTATTGAGAAGGGCGCCTGGAGTACAGAAGGGACTGCTGACTGTGCCAATGATTGTAAACTCATAATTGATGAAAGAACATATTATTATCATTCGGAATGTGGAACATTTAATGACAAAGTGAACAATCAGAACTTATCTGTAACGGCTGAAGAGAAAGAGAGTATAAATGTAATATTAGCTCATTATATAACACTTGGTCCAGAGTGATTCATGTAATCAAATATCGCTTCCGGCCGCTGGCGTAATGGATGACCATAAAGCAGAATAATATCAGAGAAAAGGGAGATAATTTTTCAGGACACCAAACAACGGACAGTAAGCTTCGCAAACTGTTCTTATGTTAAACAACGGATGACAGGCTTTGCCAGCCATCCGTTATCAAATAAAAGGAGCTGAAAACGACCAATGATTGAATCAGATACGATTAAACTGCTGCGGGAATGCGATGCCGGTATCAAAATGGGTACGGCGTCTATTGATGAGGTTTTGGACTATGTACACGATGAGACCCTTGGTAAATGTCTGTCGGACTGTAAAGAGGAGCATGAGAAGCTGAAAGAGGAAATCAATGTTCTTTTGGATCAATATCATGATGACGGAAAGGAACCGAATCCCATGGCCAAAAGCATGTCATGGGTAAAGACTAATGTAAAGCTGGTGATGGATGAATCGGATGAGACAATTGCCAATCTGATCACAGACGGTTGTAATATGGGAGTCAAATCTCTTAACAGATACCTGAACCAGTACAAGGCTGCGGATGAAAAAAGCAAGAATATTGCGAAGCGGTTGATCCATATAGAAGAAAAGCTTGCGGATGATATCTGCTGTTTTTTGTAGACAGCCTGTGATAATATGATTTAAGCGACAAAAGGTATTACGGATTGTTCCGTGCCTTACGGCACTCCCACAATCCTACCCCTCCATTCGGAATCCGTGGGGATGCTCCCCACTTTTCCTCATGAAGGGGCGCGTCCCAAGGTCAAGTCTCCACTTACGTGCAAGCACGACGTGTGGATTGACCTTTTGACGCTGTAATCATAATATTGCATAGAGAGATACAAAATGTCAATTGGTATGCACACTAAAGTGCGCAGATGGGAGCTAAAGATGAACATACGAAAAGCGGAAGATAAGGATATAGACAGCATTGCCGATATTTATGAATATGCCAGGCAGCAGATGCGGCTTAACGGAAATCCGGATCAGTGGGGAAACGGATATCCTTCTCTGGAATTGATCAGGAAGGATATCCGGCAGGGCGTCAGCTATGTTGCGGAGGAGGAAGCACAGATTTGTGGGGTATTTGCATTCATTAAGGGGGAGGATCCTACCTATCAGCGGATTGAAAACGGGGCGTGGCTTGATGATGAACCCTATGGGACACTGCACAGGATTGCTTCCAATGGAAAGAAAAAAGGAATCTTCCGGGAGTGTATCCGCTTTTGCGAAGCACAAGAAAAAAATATCAGGGTGGATACCCACGAGTGTAATCTGATCATGCAGCATTTGTTGGAAAAGAACGGATATCAGAGGTGCGGCCGTATCTATGTGGAAGACGGAAGTCCCCGGATCGCGTATCAGAAGGGGCGGACAGATGAAGAGACATGTGGGTCAGCAGGAATGAGCAACTGATCATTCCTGCTGATATTTTTAAATGATTCCCTCGTAAGTATAAATTTCCCGACGGGTCTTTTTATCATAACCCTTTGCTCTGATTCCAAGCTCGGTGTGTTCAGTGATGTAATTATAAAAATTTTTGCCGAAAACACCAGCCATTCCTCTTTCTAATGTCCATTCCTCACCATACAGGTCCGGGAGAGAGAAGATTTTGTCCTTGTAATCACCATTCTGAACCCGACGAACCGCTTCTTCAACAGTAAATATCGTATTCAGATCGAAAAGCCGATATCGGATATAATCCTGAATGGTCATTCCTTTGTCTTTTGCAGTCTCTTCAAGCTTGCGGGAATACTCATCGTTTAATGAAAATTTGATTGTTGCCATATCTGATTCCTCCATTTTATCTGATTTTCGCAATGAAGACCCTAAACATTCGAGCCCTTGCATGCATATATAGTAGCATTAAAGGACATGAATGTCAACAACAAATTTGAAATTTTTTTAAAGCACTGAAATGAACCCTCGCAAGCTACGTCGATGAAGGTTCCCCGATGCGGAAAGTCACATAAGAGAGTAATCCAAAACCATAAGCAATATGTCGGGCGGCAGAAGCAGCAGGTTGGTCAGCAGAAGCGGCAGGTCAGTCAGCAGAAGCGTTCTCTGGCCGGCAGCTCCGGAAAGGGGATCACCGGAGAGGGGCAGGGCACATGCTCTCCGATCAGCTTTTCCATCCAGACCATGTGATACCAGTTTCCGAACTTGTAGCCGCAGTTATGGAATTTCCCTACCATGGAATAGCCCATATGCTCATGGAACCGTACGCTGTTTAAGGTAAGGTGGGAATCCTCCTTTTCAGGGTATCCGATGCAGGCGTTCAGGTTCAGGATATTCTGGGCTTTGGAAACGGATTCCAGGGCATTATAAAGAAGTGTGCCGATCCCCTTTCTTTTATGTCCTTCCTTCAGATAAATGGTGGTCTCCGCCCCATAGCCATAGGCGGCCCGTCCTACAAAAGGGCTTGTATAGGCGTAGCCAAGGATCTCGCCTTCCTGCACGGCAAGAAGATAAGGGTATTTTTTCAGGGTATTGCTGATCCTCTTTTGGAATTCCTCCGGGCCGGGGGTTTCACATTCAAAGGAGATCGCTGTTTTTTCTACATACGGGCGGTAAATCGCTAATAACTCTTCCGCATCCTCCGGTCGGGCAACTCTGATCTGAGGCTCTCTTTCTGAATTTGAGTGCATTGTCATCACACCTTCCTGTTTGATAGATTTAAAGATAGCATATCCGTGAAGAAGAGTCAAAGTAATAGTTCAGTCGCAAAAGGTATTGAATAAAACCCCGAAGCGCAGTACAATGCAGATAGCGGTAATTTCAGATTAAGGAGAAACAGCATTTATGCATATTATATTATTGTCCGGCGGTTCGGGGAAACGTCTGTGGCCTCTTTCCAATGACATCCGTTCCAAGCAGTTTATCAAGCTTTTCCGAACGGGGGACGGAGAGTATGAGTCCATGGTGCAGCGTATGTACCGCCAGATCATGGCAGTGGATCCCGGGGCGCAGGTGACCATAGCAACCTCCAAAACCCAGGTATCCTCTATCCATAATCAGTTGGGAGGAGAGGTTTCTGTGTGTGTGGAGCCCTGCAGGAGGGATACCTTTCCCGCAATTGCCCTGGCAAGCGTTTATCTTCACGATGTGAAGAAGGTTTCCGGGGAAGAGCCGGTGGTGGTTTGTCCGGTAGACCCTTATGTGGAGAGAGATTATTTTGAAGCGGTCAAAAGGCTTGGCGAGGTTGCCGCCGGAGGAGAGGCCAATCTGGTCCTTATGGGGATGGAGCCCACCTATCCCAGCGAAAAATACGGTTATATCATTCCTGCGGATAAAGGGCCTGTAAGCCGGGTGGTTACCTTCAAAGAAAAACCGGATAAACAGACTGCGGAAGAATATATCCGGCAGGGGGCCTTATGGAATGGAGGCGTCTTTGCTTACAAGCTGGGCTATCTGCTGCAAAAGGCCCATGAGTATCTGGAGTTTGAGGGCTATGAGGATCTGTTCGCAAAATATTCCGAGGTGCCAAAGATCAGCTTTGACTACGCCGTGGCGGAGAAGGAGAAGCAGATCAGGGTTATGCGCTTTAACGGAGAGTGGAAGGATCTGGGAACATGGAATACCCTTACCGAAGCTATGGAGGAGGCCTGTGTCGGCAAGGCCATTTTAAATGAAGAATGCCGGAATGTCCATGTAGTGAACGAGCTGGATGTGCCGGTGCTCTGTATGGGACTTGAGGATGTGGTGGTTTCTGCAAGCCCTGAGGGGATCCTGGTTTCCGACAAGGTCCAGTCCAGCTATATCAAACCCTTTGTGGACGAGATCGACCAGCAGATCATGTTTGCCGAAAAGTCCTGGGGGAGCTTTCGGGTGTTGGATGCCACAGAGGAAAGCCTGACCATTAAGGTGACCCTGAATCCGGGAAACAAGATGAACTATCACAGCCATGAGAGGCGGGACGAGGTGTGGAATGTCATTTCCGGTCAGGGCAGGAGCATCATTGACGGCGTGGAGAATAAGGTAAAGACCGGGGATGTGATCAGGATGCAGGCGGGCTGCAGGCACACCGTGATCGCGGATACAGAGTTAAAGATCATTGAGATCCAGCTTGGGCGGGAGATCAGTGTTTCCGATAAACAAAAATATGAATGGCCCATATAAGAGGTAAATGAGAGGAGAACGAACCTATGAGCACAGATAATAACCAGCAGGAAATATGGAAAAAATTCAACAAACAGGGAAACGGAGGTCCGGGCAGCGCCCCGAAGCTTACGCCGGAGGAACAAAAAAAATTAAATCTAAAGCAGATCGGTATGTATCTTCTGATCACCTTTCTGCTCACCTATGGTACGGAAATTTTTGGGATCATGCCCCTTATTCAGAGCGGGGATGAACAGCAGGCCTACGCTGCCCAGAGCATGATCTCCAGCGTAATGTTCCTTCCTGCCATCGGCGCTCTTCTGACCCGTCTTCTTACCAAAGAAAGGCTGACGGCCAAAAGCCTGATGCTCAACATAGAGCTTAAGAGGGACTGGAAGTATTACTGCATGGTGTGGTTTGGCTTTGTTCTGCTGACTGCTTTCGGTGCGGTTCTGTATTTCCTGATCTTCCCAGACCAGTTTGATGCCGGGCTGGGATACATGAAAGCAATCTCTGAGGCCCAGGGGCTGGAGGCTACCCAGGATGAGCTTCAGAAGGCAGTGATGGTTCAGCTTCTGGTGGGCGTGGTATTTGCTCCTTTTGCGAATCTGATCAATTGCTTCGGAGAAGAGTGGGGATGGAGAGGCTTTTTGCTTCCCAGAATGCTGAAGCAGTTTAAGGTAGTCCCTACCCTTATTTTGACCGGTCTGATCTGGGGATTGTGGCATGTTCCCCTGACCATCATGGGGCATAATTACGGAATGGGGTATCCGGGCTATCCCTTTACAGGGATCCTGGCCATGTGCGTTTTCTGTATTGTGACCGGCATTATCCTGTCTTATGTCACCATCAAGACGAAAAGCTGTATTCCTGCGATCATGGGACATGGAACCCTGAACGGATTTGCTTCCGCCGGTATTTTGTTCAGCTCTCTGGATCATCCCTACAATGTCTTTTTGGGACCGTCCCCTACAGGGCTGATCGGCGGCGTCGGTTTCATTGCGGCAGCAGGATTCCTTCTGTATCTTTTATATAAGGAAGAAAAGGAAGGCGCGGAATTTGCCTTTTAGTTAGAAAAACCCTTGAAAACTCTTGCATTTCCGGTAATGGAGTGGTACAATAGGGAAGAATTAAAGATTATCGTTAATTTAGAGTGGACTTGACGGTCCACTCTTTTTTGAGGAACAGCATCAGTTCAGCATGCCTGAATAGCTATGACCGGAAATAACAGAGGTGGATGAATGACAAAGAGAGAGAATTATGAAGCAAGGACAGAGGAACTGCTTGCGCCTATTGCCGAAAGGAATCACGTAGAGATTTATGACGTAGAATATGTGAAGGAAGGGAGCGACTGGTACCTGCGGTGCTATATTGATAAGGAAGAGGGAGTCAGCATCGATGACTGTGAGGCCGTCAGCCGTATGCTTTCTGACAGGCTGGATGAGGAGGATTTCATTGATGATGCTTATATTCTGGAGGTGAGCTCCCCGGGACTTGGCAGACAGCTTAAGAAGGATAAGCATCTTGCCAAAAGCCTTCTTAAGGAAGTGGATTTGAAAACCTACAAGCTTGTAAACGGAGCAAAGGAGTTTACAGGGGTTTTAAAAGCTTTTGACGAAAATACCATTACCATTGGAACGGGCTCTCAGGAGAAAATTGAGGATATTGTTTTTAACAGGAAAGAAATTGCGGCGATCAAGCTGACGCTGGATTTTTAGTCCGGGGGATAACGGGCGGAAAGGGATAAGGGAAATGAACAAAGAATTAATGGAAGCACTGGATATTTTGGAGAAGGAGAAGGAGATCAGCAAGGAAACGCTTTTCGAAGCCATCGAAAACTCTCTGATCACAGCCTGTAAGAATCATTTCGGCAAGTCCGACAATGTGAAGGTTGAGATTGACAGAGAGACCTGCGACTTTTTGTGCTATGCGGAGAAGGAAGTTGTGGAAGAGGTGGAGGATGACTGTCTGCAGATATCCTATGAGGACGCCCAAAAGGTAAAGGCCGGTGCGGAGATAGGCGATATCCTCCATGTAAAGATCGAATCCAAGAGCTTTGGCAGGATCGCTACCCAGAATGCCAAGAACGTTATTCTGCAGAAGATCCGGGAAGAAGAAAGAAGCGTTATTTATAATCAGTATTTCGAAAAAGAAAAGGATGTCATAACCGGGATCGTACAGCGCTATATCGGCAGGAATATCAGTATCAATCTCGGAAAGGCCGATGGTATCTTAAACGAAAGCGAGCAGGTAAAGGGCGAGACCTTCCGGCCCACAGAGAGGATCAAGGTTTACATCTTAGAGGTTAAGAACACGCCCAAGGGTCCCAGGATCCTGGTGAGCCGTACTCATCCGGAGCTGGTGAAGCGGCTTTTTGAGGCGGAGGTTACCGAGATCAAGGATGGAACGGTAGAGATCATGAGCATTGCCAGAGAGGCGGGAAGCCGTACCAAGATGGCGGTCCGTTCCAACAATGCCAATGTGGACGCGGTAGGCGCCTGTGTAGGACTTAACGGAGCCAGAGTAAATTCCATCGTGGATGAGCTTCGGGGAGAAAAGATCGACATCATCAACTGGGATGATAACCCGGGCAATCTGATACAGAACGCCCTTTCCCCGGCCAAGATCGTCAACGTGTTTGCGGATCCTGATGAAAAGACGGCCAAGGTAGTGGTTCCCGATTACCAGCTTTCCCTGGCGATCGGCAAGGAGGGACAGAACGCCAGATTGGCGGCAAGGCTTACGGGTTACAAGATCGATATCAAGAGCGAGACCCAGGCCAAGGATGCGTACGGCTTCCGCCTTGAGGATTACGAGGAAGACTATGATGAGTATGATTATGACGAGGATAGTAGCGAGGGCTACGGCCAGGGCTACGGCGAGGATTACGAGGAAGGCTACGGCGAAGGGGGCGAAGAGACCTATGCCGGAGATTATGCAGAGGAAGAGGGCATGGAGTCTTATGAAGCAGACGATGCAGGCGGAGATCCTGCAGAGGCTGAAGAGGAAACCTTTGAGGATGGCGATGAGATAGAAACGGAATAAGGGGGGAGCCGGATGGCAAAAAAAATTCCCATGCGACAGTGCATAGGGTGCGGAGAGATGAAGGGCAAGAAGGAAATGATGCGTGTCCTCAAAACTCCGGAAGATGAGATCGTACTTGATTTAACAGGGAAGAAAAACGGAAGAGGCGCGTATCTTTGTAAAGAGAAGGAGTGTCTTTTGAAGGCAAGGAAGAGCAAAGGATTGGAGCGGTCTTTCAAAATGAGTATTCCAAGCGGGGTTTATGAGAATCTGGAAAAGGAGTTTGATGCTTTTCATGAGAGATAAGATACTTTCCCTTCTGGGACTGGCGGCCAGAGGAAGAAACCTGGTAAGCGGTGAATTCGCTGCGGAGAAGGCGGTTAAGGAAGGGAAGGCCGAGCTGGTGATCGTGGCAGATGATGCTTCCGATAATACCAAAAAGATGTTTGCCAACAGCTGTAAGTTTTATAATACGCCGATCTGTTTCTACTCGGATAAAGAAAATCTGGGCAGAGCCATCGGGAAGGAAATGCGTGCTTCGGTGGCGGTGACCGATCACGGGATAGCGGCAGGCATCATGAAGCAATTGGAAGAATCATTAAGGTAAATGAAAATTTGTGTGGGCGTCAGGCTTTACCGGCGCCGGCGGCATGGAGGATTGGAATGGCCAAAATAAAAGTGCATGAAATAGCAAAGGA
>CANDAG010000086.1 GCA_947382625.1 uncultured Lachnospiraceae bacterium | reverse complement strand
GCGACGGTCATGTGTTAAATGCTAAAAGCACAGTGCCGTGAATAATTCAGGTTTATACTTGCTTTACTAAGAATCTTCTGATAAAATATGCTTATCGTCAGAAATCAACCAAATACAAAAGGATAAAAATGTATGGGAAGAGATTCTGTAACTATATCCAAAAATATGAGCAAAATCCGCAGCCAAGATACATCTATAGAGTTGCAGCTTCGCAAGGCACTATGGCAGAAAGGCTATCGTTACCGAAAAAATCACAAAGCTTTACCCGGCTCTCCTGATATTGTAATAACAAAGTATAAAATAGCCATTTTCTGCGACAGCGAATTTTTTCATGGAAAAGATTGGGAGAATTTAAAGCTTCGTCTTGAAAAGGGAAAAAATCCTGATTACTGGATTAAAAAGATTGAACGGAACCGTACACGTGATTGGGAAAATGACAAAAAACTCCTTTTTCTCGGTTACACAGTTATACATTTCTGGGGGCAAGACATTAAAAAACATACAAATGAATGTTTAAAAGTTATCGAAGAAGCTATATGGGACAACCATCATGAATTTAATCTACCAAAAAGCTACAATAGAAGATCTCCGTATCCTCACCGAAACCCGGATTGAAGTCTTAAGGGCCGCCAATAAACTTCCTGATGACGCTGACATGAGTGAGGTTCGGGAGCAATCCTGTCTTTATTACCAGAAGGCCCTTATAGACAATACGCATATTGCCTATCTGGTTTTTGACGGGAATCGTTTTGCAGGTGCGGGCGGCGTCAGCTTTTATCAGGTGATGCCTACTTATCATAATCCCAGCGGGTACAAAGCTTATATTATGAATATGTATACCGCCCCCGGATACAGACGAAAGGGGATCGCTTTTAAAACACTGGATCTGCTTGTGAAAGAAGCCAAAGCCAGAGGGATCAGCGCCATTTCCTTAGAAGCCACCGAAATGGGGCGGCCGCTGTATAAAAAATATGGTTTCATCGGAATGAAAGATGAAATGATACTTCCCGGCCCGCCTACCTGACAAACGGACTGCACGCTCCGCGCGCAGCCCATTTACCGTATAAGTCTTTATTCCATGATCTGCTGATGATACTCCTCCAGCCCGAAAACGCCATCGCCGGTATAGACCAGATCTACCTCAAACATCCCGTCCTGGAACAGCGCCGTGGAGGATTGTGCCGGAATATCTATGAAAAGCTCCTCTCCCTCTGCAAGCCTGCCGGAGGCATCCTTTTGTATTGTCACCCTGTAACGGGTTCCCGGAGTGCTTCCATCCACCCGCTGAAAATCATTCTGAATCTCTGTCACTTTGATCACCACATGCTCAAAAACAGTTCCCCTGGCAAACTCTCCTGAAGAAAGGCTGTCGCTTTCCGTTCTGGCTTCCTCCGGGGCAGATTCGCTTTTGGCTTCTGTCTGTTTTTTCTGGCTCTCTTCCTTCAGTGTCCCCCGCAGGCTGTCTGTCTCTTCTGCTTCTGCCGTTACCACGTCCTCCGAAGCCTCCGCCATATCTAAAGCTGCCTCCGCATCTGAAATCTCTGCTGCCCCCGAAGCCGCCATTTCCAAAGCGTCCTCAGTCTCTGCTTCCTTCATAGCCTCCTGTGTGCCTCCGGCGTCCATTCCTCCTGCAGCTGCAGTGCTTTCCTCTGCGACACTATCGCTGGTTTCCTCTGCTACATCATCACTCCATTCCTCTGCAGATTCTTCACATTCATCCTCTGCGGCATATTCCATCGCTCCATTTTGGGGAGCTGCTGCCGTATCGATCCCTTCAGTGATATCAGCCGGTCTCGATCTGCCCATGCGCATCAAACGTCCGCTCCCGATTCCAAAAACAACTACTGCTGCCGGAATGATCACAGCTGCGCAGATGACCGCCGCCGCTATTCCCGAATAGGGCTTATGAAAGCTCCAAAGCTTTCCTTTTTTCTGTTTTGCTAAGGCATTCTCTTCCGGTGTGGGTCTGCTTTCAAGACCGGCTTCGATCCTGTCCCACAGATCCGGGATTCCGCTCTCGGCCAGTTCTTTATATGCCTGTTCAAAATCTTTACTCATATCCACACCTCCTTAGCTTTTTAATAGCATTCTGATATTTCCATGTCACTGTGCCCATAGGGATCTGCATACATTGGGCAATCTCCTTAAAGGTAAGCTCTCCAAGCACCTTCAGGCTGACGATCTGACGTTCCGCAGGCTTAAGGGTTTCGAGAGCTTCTTTTACCGTCATATCTCCCAGCACCTCCTGCTCCACTTCACTTTCCCTGCCCCTGGATACCTCTTTTTCCTGATATGTATTTTGATGAATATCCTCCTCCGAGGGATCTGTTCCCAGATCCTGCAGAAGGGATGTCAACTCCTCCCGACGGTACTTCCGCAAAAAATCAATGGCCATATTCCTTGCCATCACCGCCAGGTATCCCTTATGACCGCCGCCCGGCTTAAACTGATCCGCTTTATTCCACAGCCGGATAAAAAACTCGCTGGTCACATCTTCCGTATTTTCTTTATTCCGCAGCACTTCATAAATGATGCGGTAAATATATCCGGCATAATTTTCATAGATTTCCTTCAGACCGGATTTATCCCCCTGCACCATCCGCGCCACGGCCTTTTCAAACTGCCGCTCGTCCACGCCATCCTCCTTCCTTATCTGATACGTTTAAGACCTCTGCTTTTTATTGCTTATTAATAAAAGGAGTTGACTCCCCGGCCAACTCCCATTTTTCACAAAATGTTTCCTATAAAGCCTTGATCCTGTCCACTGCTTCCACGGTCTTCTCATAGCTTCCGAAGGCTGTGAGTCTGAAATAGGTTTCTCCGCTGGGGCCGAAGCCTGAACCGGGAGTGCCCACCACATTTGCCTTTTCCAGAAGATAGTCAAAGAATTCCCAGCTTGTCATGCCCTCCGGCGCTTTCAGCCAGATGTAAGGAGCGTTCACCCCTCCCGATACCTGATAGCCTGCTGTCTTTAAGCCCTCCAGAATATATTTGGCATTGTTCATATAATAAGCCACCTGCTGTTTAAGCTGGGCTTTTCCTTCTTCCGAATATACGGCTTCTCCTGCCCGCTGTACAATATAAGGAGCTCCATTATATTTCGTCCCGTGGCGTCTTGCCCAAAGAGCGTGAAGGGAAACATCCCCGCATTTTAAGTCCTTTGGAATTACGGTGAATCCAAGCCGTACGCCGGTAAAGCCCGCATTTTTGGAGAAGGAGTGAAGTTCAATGGCGCAGGTCCTTGCCCCTTCGCACTCATAAATGGAATGGGGAACATCCTCCTCGGAAATATAGGCCTCGTAAGCCGCATCATAGATGATCACAGCTCCTACCCTGTTGGCGTAGTCCACCCACTCCTGAAGCTGTGCCTTCGTGATGGTGGATCCGGTAGGATTATTAGGAAAGCAAAGATAGATCAGATCCGGCGTCTCCTTTGGCAGCTCCGGTGCAAACCCGTTTTCTTCCAGACAGGGCATATAGATCACATCGCTCCATGTTTCCTTTAAACTGTCATACACGCCGGTTCTTCCCGCCATCACGTTGGTATCCACATACACCGGGTAAACCGGGTCGCAGACTGCGATCCTGTTATCAACGCTGAAAATCTCCTGGATATTGCCGGAATCACATTTCGCGCCGTCTGATACAAAGATCTCATCTGCACTGATATCGCAGCCCCTTGCCTTATAATCATTGTCTGCAATGGCATTCCTCAAAAACTCATAGCCCAGATCAGGCGCATACCCCTTAAAGGTTTCCGCCCTTCCCATCTCATCTACCGCCCCATGCAAAGCTGTGATGATGGCAGGCGCTAAGGGCTGGGTTACATCCCCGATCCCGAGACGGATGATCTTTTTGTCCGGATGGGCCGCCGCATAGGCGTTTACCTTCTTTCCTATGGTAGAAAAAAGATAGCTTCCGGGCAGCTTCAAATAATTATCGTTGATCTTAAACATCTTTTTTTCCTCCTCAAACTTCTATTTCTCCCTCAAATACCGTGTCGGCGCTTCCTGTCATGTAAACCAGGTCTGCCTCTTTATCCCATTTGATCTGTAAGCTTCCCCCTGACAGTTTAACAGTTATCTCTTCCTTCGTCAAACCATTTAAGATGCAGGCAACGGCCACCGCACAGGCTCCGGTTCCGCAGGCAAGAGTTTCTCCTGTCCCTCTTTCCCAGACACGCATTTCCACATGCTCCCTGTCTATCACCTTCACGAACTCCGTATTGACCCGCTTAGGAAACCGCTCATGATTCTCAAACAACGGGCCGATCTTTTCAAGAGGCAGGTTCTGCACATCATCTACAAAAACCACTGCATGGGGATTTCCCATTGACATACATGTCATCTCGTAGGTTTTGCCCCCTGCTTCTATCTTTTCTCCGATGACAGTCCCCTTTCCGTCTCCCTTCAGGGAAATGACCGGTATGTCAGCTGCCTCCAGAACCGGTGCTCCCATATTGACCTTTACAGTCGATACCTTTCCATTCTGAACGGTAAGCTCCAGGTACTTGACCTTACCGCAGCTGATAATGCTGACAGAGGTTTTGTCTGTCAGATGCTTATCATAGACAAACTTGGCCACGCAGCGGATCCCGTTGCCACACATCTCAGCCCGTGATCCGTCCATGTTGTACATTTCCATCTCAAAATCTGCCTCTGTAGAAGGATTGATAAAAATAACGCCATCCCCCCCGATCCCGAAATGCCTGTCGCTGAGGCGTCTTACCAACTCCGGCTTCAAGGCAGGATCAATATGCTCCCTGGCCCCGTCCACATAAATATAATCATTGCCGCATCCATGCATTTTTGTAAACTTCATTGATACCTTCCCCTTTCGCGAACTGTCCTTATGTTCTGATGTTATTATGGCACAATTCTTTCCCGTATTGAACTGCTATTTCTGCCCACTGCTCCGCAAAAAATGCCTTTCTTTGCGAATCCTGCCATTCATTGTTTATTTTAAATTGACTGTATGAGTCACCAGATATCTGCCGCCCTTAAGGGGTTCAAATTCCAGACCCATGGTACAGGTAACTGCCCCCACCTCTGCCATGGCCTCCTCCATATAGCCCTGTCTGTAGGTGTCTTGCCGATAAGATCTGTAAAGCTCCTCTGCCAGTGTCTTTCCATCCACTACACTGAAAAAGGTAAAAGACCCCAGCCCGTTTGCCCTCACCTGCCTGCCACAATCATCATAGTAATCCGAAACGCTGGTGAGAATCTCCTCCTCGCTGATCCCCAGCTCCTCGATCCCCCGCAGATTCTCTTCCCCATTGCCATCCTGCTCTAAATTCCGGTACCTCTGTCCATTACAGGGAGGAAGGTAGACTGACAGTTCCTGCCGCACATGGGTACCTGCATAATCCTGATCTGTCTTGTTAAAATAGTCGTAATTCCCGCCCTCTGTATCATCCCATGTGACGTCCACATTATAATAGCCATCCTCCAGGGAAATAATATTCCAGGCATGATTTTCCCCGGCGTAGCCGGTACAGTAATAGCAGGGGATCCCCAGCTGCTGCATGAGATACTGAAACGCCCTTGCATAGCCTGCGCACACCGTCTGCCCGTTTACCAAAGCACTGTAGGCGCTTTGATTCATCTCCGCTCCCATGTTATAAGTGATCCGGTCGATCAGAGCGTCATGGACATACTTCTCCTTCTCATAACTATTGGAAAGGGAAACAGCCCCTGCCAGAATTTCATTTGCCTTTTCGTTAAACATTGCCTTTGAACTTTCCAGGTTCTGCGCCGTATAGTTCATCCTCAGATCGATCTCCACACAGATGCCATCCCTTCTGTACTTGCCGTAATAAGCGGTTTCCAGCCAGAAAAGCTCCGGGTGATCGTTATACACCGCCGAAAAAACTGTCCGCAGCTTCGACGCCGTCACCTCCTCGATGGGTGCAAAGGCCATGATCAGATCGTTTGCGTTGGCATAAATCTGACGGTAAAGGTGTTTTCCCGCCTCATCCAGCATTTCATAATAAGGATAGCAGGCTCTGTCAAAAACCAGGCCGTCTCCAACAGAACCCGGGCCAAGCTGACTTTGCAGCTGACCGGCTTCCTCATCCTCGATCTGCCCGCCCTCATCCTGGATCTGCTGGTATCCGTTTTTGCCGGACACCTGTCCCGGCACCTGTATCTCGGATATCTCCGGCGGAACATACTCCGGATTTACGCTTTCCGCAATTCCTTCCGCCCTGGGGATATCTGCTCCCGAAGTGCTTCCCGGAAGGCCGCCTCCTGCCCCGGAAGACCCCTGCTCTCCGTTATCCTCTCCTATCCCGTTCAAAGCGAAGTCCCCTGTCCCGGTGTCATCCAGAGAAAAGACTCCGCTCATCTGGTTTCTTCCGTCGAATTCTCCCCCGGCTTCCTCTTCCCCCCTTGGCGATAAACCTCCGGCTTCTGCCGAAACCGCCGATGATCTGTCCGGATAAAGAAAGTCTGCCAGCGCCCGGGTTACCTCCGGTCTCACTGCACACACCAGCACCAGTGCGCAGAAACAGCCAAACAAAACCAGAAATATTGTTCCTAGGATTTTCAGAAATTTTTTCATGATCGCTCCTGTCAGTATATCTGTAATACCTGAATCACTTTTTATATCTTTTTATCTTTTGCTATCGGTTCTCCTTCACACAGGCCAGAAAACGTTCCCCGTACTTCTCATACTTGTATTCTCCGACCCCTGACACCGTAAGCATTTCCGCCTTTGTTCCGGGCTTTATCATACACATATGGGTCAGGGTCTTATCGGAAAAGATAATATAAGGGGGCACCTTTTCCACTCTGGCAATTTCCATCCGAAGAGCCCGCAGCTTTTCAAATAACGCTTCCTCCTCTTTGGTAAATTCTCTTCCCAAAGCAGCCGCAGCTGATCCGCTCCGGCCTGATAAGCCCCGCCCCGATCTGGCTTTTCCTGTCTTTGCCGGATGGATCTGCTCCTTTGCCATTTTCATGACCACAGCTTCCTGCTCTTCAAGAACACTCTCTGCTTTCTCCGTAAGCCGGACCACAGCATATTCGTCATTTGTCTGGGCAAGATAACCATGGATCAGCAGATGATTCATCACCTGACGCAATTTATGGGTGGGTATTTTGGCAAGCTTCCCGTAATAAGGATTTTCATTCATGCGATAGCTTCGGATCTTTGCCGTATCCGCCCCATGAACCGTATCGATGATCACATTCACTCCAAAACGCTGGCGGCTGCTCTCCACGCACCCCATCAGTTCTCCGGCGATCTCCGTCACATCCACACTCTCAAACTGACTTAAGCAATTGGAACAGTTGCCGCAATAATTCTCTCCATACTCTCCAAAATACCGCAGGATATAATCCCGCAGGCATTCGTTGGTAGTACAGTAAAAAGTCATCTTCCGCAGTCTGTCCCTGTCCCGCTCTATCACCAGCGCCCTGGTGATCTCGTCCAGCTCCTGATTTTCCTGGTTATTATCAATGAAAAACTGATTGGTGATCACATCCTGCCCGTTATAAAGCAAAATGCACTCTGAGGGCTGTCCGTCCCGGCCTGCCCTGCCCGCTTCCTGATAATAGGATTCCAGATTTTTGGGCATTCCAAAGTGAAGGACAAACCTGACATTAGACTTATCAATTCCCATACCAAAGGCGTTGGTGGCCACCATCACGGGTTTCCTGTCATAAATGAACTCCTCCTGATTGCTCCTGCGCTCTTCATCAGAAAGCCCTGCATGGTATCTGGTCACCAAAAAACCGTCCTGTGTAAGCCGGGAACAGACCTCCTCCACGTTTTTTCGGGTAAGACAATAGATGATCCCGCTGTCCCCCGGATGTGTCTCTAAATAATTCTTAACCGCCCCGTACCTGTCTTTTAAAGCCATCACTCCAAAATACAGGTTCTGCCGGTCAAAGCCTGTGGTGATCACCGCCGGGTTTTGGAGCATCAGAATATCGCTGATATCCTCCTTTACCTCCTTTGTGGCGGTAGCGGTAAAAGCCGCCACCACAGGCCGCTTCGGTAATTTATTTATAAATTCCACAATTTTTAAATAGCTTGGCCTGAAGTCCTGTCCCCACTGGGAAACACAGTGGGCCTCGTCCACTGCCACCATGGCAATGGGAGTATGTAGCGCAAAATCCAGAAATTCCCCTGTCAGCAGTCTCTCCGGCGCCACATAAATGATGGGATAACGTCCCTCCCTGGCAAGGGAGAGGGCTTTCCTGTACTGGCCGGGCGTCAGGGAGCTGTTCAGATATGCCGCATGGATCCCTGCCTGGTTTAAGCTTTCCACCTGATCCTTCATCAGAGAAATAAGAGGCGAGATCACGAGCGTGAGCCCCCGGCTGGTTCCTTCCCTGCCCTTTGGCAAAGCTTCTTTCCCCATACTTCCTTCCATCAAAAGAGCCGGTATCTGATAGCACAATGATTTCCCGGCTCCCGTAGGCATGATCCCCAGCACATCCCTGCCCTCTAAAATAGAATCGATCAGGTATTCCTGCCCCTCCCGGAAGGAATCGTAGCCAAAATATTGCTTTAGTAATTG
>CANDAG010000085.1 GCA_947382625.1 uncultured Lachnospiraceae bacterium | reverse complement strand
AATGTGGTGCATATGAGCTTTTTCCAGGGACTGGAGAGCGCTATGAATGCGGGCAGGGACATTGCCATCGGGGACTTTGTCTATGAATTTGATGATATCTTTGTGGATTATGAGCCGGAGGTGATCATGGAGGTTTATCGAAAGCTCCTTTTGGGCAGTGATATTGTGGCTGCCAGCAGCAAGGGAAAGCTGAGGTTTACCTCCCGGATGTTTTATGCTCTTTACAATAATACCAGCAGAGGAAATGAGAAGATCGGACCGGAAACCTTTCGGATCGTGTCACGGAGGGCCATCAATCGTATTAAGTCTATGGGACAGTATATTCCCTACCGCAAGGCAGTGTATATGAACTGTGGTCTTAAGACTGCCACCATCTATTATGACAGCCGGGATGTGAACGTAAGGGTTAAGAATAAAACGGTGGTGGCAGAGCGGACGGCGCTTGCACTGGACTCTTTTATTTATTTTACCAATGTACTGGAGCGGGTCTCTGCTATTATCTGCGGAATCTTTCTGATATTTACCCTGGGAATGGGTTTTTATATCATATCCAATGTGTTTAACAGCACGAAGCCTGTGGAGGGCTGGCTCTCCACGATGGGGTTTCTGGCTCTTGGATTTTTTGGGGTGTTTGCCCTTTTGACGATCATACTGAAGTATTTGTCGGTGATGCTGAATCTGATCTTCCGGCATCAGCGGTATCTGGTCTCTGATATAGAAAAGGTGGTGAAACGGTGAGCGGGGAAGGATTATCCATTAACCTTTTATTTCCGGTGCTGAACGAACGGCTGCGTCTTCGGAACGGCATAGAAAAAACCATGGCGTATGTAAGGGAGAATGTGACAATACCCTGTCAGCTCACGATCCTGGATAACGGGTCGGAGGATGAGACGCCACAGATCGGAAGGGAGCTGGCGGCAAAATATCCGGAGGTATCCTATGTCCGTCTGGAAGAGCGGGGAGTGGGGATTGCCTTCCGGAAGGGGATTGAATTAAATGAATGCGCCCTGGTGGGTTATATGGATATCGATCTGTCCACTGATATCAGATATCTTGGACAGACCATTGCATTGTTTGAGGCCCGGCCAGAGCTGGAATATGTAAACGGAAGCCGTTTCAGCAAGGAGTCTGACACCAGAGGCAGGAAGTGGTACCGGAAGATCACCTCCATGGGGCTGGTCTTTTTGCTGAAGGCCATCTTTCATATGAAGGCCACTGACGCGGTGTGCGGTTTTACCTTTTTGAGGAAGGAGACTGCCAGGCAGCTGGTGGAGGTGTGCAGCAATGATAACGGGTGGTTTTATACCATAGAATTTCTGCTCCGTGCGGAGAGGATGGGTGTTGTGATCTATGATATGCCGGTGGAATGGCAGGAGGATTACAATACCACCGTTAAGGTATGGAAGACGATCAAAAATTATCTGATACGGATCCATAAATTGAGGAAGGCCTTTAAGGAAGAGGCGAAACGCATAAATGCGAAGCACATAGATGCGTAGCGCGGTGAGGCGAAGCGTAGTTAGGAGCAGTGAGAATGGAAGGGAAAAAGATGTTAAAGAGAATTGACCTGACAAGGGATTACAGAAGGCATAAGAAGGAATATCTGGCAGCCATGGAAGCGGTCTGTGAGGAGACCGCCTTTTCCGGAGGAAAGTTTGCCGATCAGTTTGACCGGGAATTTGCCGCATTCTGCGGAGTGCCTTATGCGGCAGGGGTGAATAACGGAACCTCTGCCCTGCACTGTGCCATGCTTGCTCTGGGTATTGGTGCGGGGGATGAGGTGATCGTTCCTGCCAACACCTATATAGCCACGGCCTGGGGCGTTACTTATACGGGGGCAGTTCCTGTATTTGTGGATTGTACGGAGGATACCTGGGAGATCGATCCGGATAAGATCGAGGAGAAGATCACAGATAAGACCAAAGCAATCCTGGGAGTGCATTTGTACGGTCAGCCCTTTGAATTTAATAAGGTAAAGGCCATAGCGGATAAGCATGGGCTTTTTGTGGTGGAGGATTGTGCCCAGGCTCATGGAGCTGAGTATGAGGGAAGGCTGGCAGGAAGCCTGGGAGAGCTGGGATGCTTCAGCTTTTATCCCGGCAAAAATCTTTATGCCTTTGGGGAGGGCGGGAGCGTTACCTGCTTTAAAAAGGAGTATTATGACGCCATTACCACCTTGAAAAATCAGGGCTGTGAGGTAAGATATTATCATGATGTGGTGGGATATAACTACCGCCTGGAGGGACTGCAGGGGGCAGTCTTAAGTGTGAGTCTGAAATTTTTGCCGGAATGGACGAAGCGGCGCAGAGAGATCGGCAGGCGGTACCTGAAGGAAATCACCAATCCCCGGATCACCATGCAGGCCCATCCGGAAAATACCAATCCGGTGTTTCACCTGTTTGTGATCACGGTGGAGGACCCGGCAGATTTTATTGCCTATATGGAGCAGAAGGGGATGGAATGCAACAGGCATTATCCGGTACCCTGCCATTTACAGAAGGCCTATGAGGATTTAGGCTATGAGAAGGGAGACTGTCCCAATGCAGAGTATCTGGCAAGTCACTGCGTGACGCTGCCTCTTTTCCCGGAAATGACAGAGGAAGAGGCGGGGATGGTGATAGAGGCCTGTAATGGGTATGAGGGCAGATAATGTTTGTAAGGTTTCGGGAAAGGAGCCGGGATGAGCAAAATGGATAAGTCAGAAAAGCCTGAGAATAAGAAGAGTATGTGGGACGAGAAGCTGACAGAATGGATCACGCCAAAGGTGTTGGCAGTATTTTTGACTGTCTGCTACGTGCTTAGTTTGATTCCGTTGCTTTGGATCGCATGGTATAACTATCCCAGTGCAGATGATTATTCGATTGGAAGCAACTGTAGGCAGGTCTGGGTGAATACCCATAACATTTTTGTTGTGATCTGGCAGGGGATTGAGAGGGCTGCGGAGGACTGGCTGCACTGGATGGGATATTTTACCTCCAATTATCTGATGGCGGTTCCCCCCAATACCTTTGGGGAACGCTGGTATGTTCTGACCACCTGGGTAATGCTGGGAATGCTGACCTTTTCGGTGATCTATCTTTTTCATGCCATCTTTGTGAAGCTTTTTAAGGCGGACCGTTATGTGAGCTTAAGCGTGTCCATATTGGTTCTGTTTGTATCAGTGCAATGCATGTGTCCTGAAGGGCGTGTAGAGGCCTTTTACTGGTACAGCGGAGCGGCGAACTATATTTTTGTGCACAGCATGTCCCTGTTTTTTTATGGGCTTTTGATCTCGGCGGTTTTTGACAATGGAAGAAAGCGTATATGGGATGTAGTCATGGCTTCCTTTCTGGGTTTCCTTACAGGGGGTGGCAATCAGATGACAGCCCTTAATGTGGCAGTAGTCCTTTTGGTGATGACAGGAATCATAACCTGGCAGAAGAAGTGGGAAAGCTGCAAAGTATTAAGACTGCCTGTGGGAATTTTTTATCTGGGATTTCTTTTAAACATCGGAGCCCCCGGAAATTGGGTGAGAGCAGAAGGAACCAGTGGGATGAATCCCATAAAGGCAGTGTTTGTATCCTTTTACGAGTGTCTGGATAAGATGATGAACCAGTGGACTACCTGGTCTGTGATCGTGGTTATGATTGCACTGATCCCATTGTTCTGGTATATAGCAGGACATACGGACTTTCGGTTTCCTTATCCCCTGGCGGTAGTGGCATTTGGATTTTGCCTTGCATCGGCAATGGTAACACCGCCGCTTTTTGCAGTGGGAAATATGGCGGCAGGAAGATTACAGGCCTTATCCTTTCTGATGTATATATTGGTACTGGCACTCTGTGTGGGTTATGTAACCGGATGGGTCAGAAAAAGGCAGGGATCAGACCAGGAAGCAGAGGAGATGAAAAGCGGAAGGACGAAGCAGCAGGACAGGCAGAAGGGAAGCTTTTCACCGCAGAGTCGTCTTTGCCTGCTGGGTTGCGCGGCTTTTCTGATTTTTGGGTCGGCGCTTACCCTTATACCGGAGCCCCGTTATTATACGTGTTCTTCTGCCGCTGTAGATTTGTTGAATGGAAGTGCAAAGGAATACGGGGAAGCTTTAAAGAAACGGGGAGAGCTGTACCGTAGCGGAGCAAAAGGAGTGATAGAGGTGGAGCCTTTACCGTGCCAGCCGGCCCTGTTATATTTCTCCGATATCAAGGAGGATAGAGAGGATTGGGAAAACAGAGGGTTGTGCCGTTTTTACGGACTCGATGGAGTTGTGGTAAAAAAAACACAATAATCAACAAATGAGGGTGGAAATGAAAAAAACGATCATAGTTATGCCGGTGGCAAATGAAGAGGCAACCATGGGGCAGATCCTGGATGAGATCCTACGTCTGCCCTATGATAATCTGTACATATACCCGGTGATAGACAGCTATTCCAGGGACAGGACGGAAGAGATCATCCGGGAAAAAGAGAAGCAGAGCGACAGGGTAAAATGCATTTTTTATGAGAGATCCACAGGGGTAGTCAGCTGCTATCTGGAGGGCTTTCGGAGAGCGCTTGCGGACGGAGCTGAGCAGATTCTGGAAATGGATGGAGGCGGGAGCCATCTTCCCTCAGAGATCCCTCTGTTTCTGGAAAAGCTGGAGAGCGGATATGATTGTGTCTGGGGATCCCGCTTTATGGAGGGTGGTTCCATGAGGGAGCAGCCCTTGTATCGACGGATTTTAAGCCAGGGAGGGACGATCCTGGCAAATCTGGTGCTTAGAACCAGGCTGAAGGACATGACCAGTGGATTTGAAGGGTTTCAGAGAAGAATCCTGGAGGAGCTGGATCTGGACGCCTTTCTTTCCAAGGGACATATGTATCAGACGGAGATGCGGTTTTACTGCAGGAAGGCTCACGCACTGGAGGTACCGATTCATTATGTGGGAACCGCCTCCAGCTTAAAGTCCAGTTCTGTGACAGAAGCATTACGACTGTTATTTCAATTGAAGAAGAACGAGGTCTATGTACACCGCAGAGGATAAGAGAGTAAGGCGGGAGTCCTGACCACTATGTAAGGAAGGAAATTGAGCAGATGGAAAAAGTAAAATATCTGATCCTGGGGGCCGGACCTGCCGGGCTTACCTTTGCCAATATGCTGAAAAGAAGGGGTGAGGATTCCTTCCTGCTTCTGGAGAAGGAACAGGAAGCAGGGGGACTGTGTCGGTCTGTGCAGGTGGATGAAAGTCCTTTTGACATAGGGGGTGGTCATTTCCTGGATGTGAAGCGGCCTGAGGTCAACGATTTTTTGTTTTCCTTTATGCCTCGGGAGGAGTGGGAGCTCTTTGAGAGGGACAGCCGTATTTATATCCATGGAAAAACCGTAGGACATCCTCTGGAGGCAAACATCTGGCAGTTTGATCTGGAGGAGCAGGTTGCCTATTTATCCTCCATTGCCCGGGCAGGATGTAACAGCGGAAAGGATAAGCCGGAAAATTTCGTAGAATGGATCCGGTGGAAGCTGGGGGATCAGATCGCAGATGACTATATGCTTCCCTATAACCGGAAAATGTATGCGGAGGATTTAAATGCCCTTGGCACTTACTGGCTGGAGAAGCTGCCGGATGTAAGCTTTGAGGAGACGTTGCGCTCCTGCCTGACCCACAGGCCTTATGGAAAACAGCCCGGCCATGCTTCCTTCTATTATCCGAAAGCCTTTGGGTATGGAGAGCTGTGGCTGAGAATGGCCAGGGAGCTTAGCGGCAGAGTTCTATATCATCGAGGTGTCAAAGCCCTGGATTGTCACAGACGGCAGGTAAGGACAGCCTCCGGCGAGATCTTTCAGGCGGAGAGGATTATTACCACGATTCCCTGGGCGGAATATGAGGAAATACAGGGGATGCCGGAGGAAATGATCGCATCTGTCAGAACACTGAAGCATAATGCCATTGAAACCAGATATTATCCGGAAAATCTGGATACAAAGGCTCAGTGGATTTATGTGCCTGATGATACCATCTCCTTTCACAGGATCCTGGTAAGGCATAATTTCTGCACAGGAAGCAGGGGATATTGGACGGAGACCAGACAGGAGAGGTGCAGGGAGGCAGCCGGGAAGGATACCGGAGGGGCTGATGGGAATGAAGGAAATAACATCCGCTTTTTAAATCCCTATGCATACCCCTTAAATACCGCAGGCAAGCCGGAGGCCATGAAAAAGCTTCTGGATTACTGCAGTGCAAAAGGAATTTATGGACTGGGACGTTGGGGAGAGCATTCCCACCATAATTCTGATGTGGTGGTGGAGCATGCCATGAAGCTGGCAGAAAGGCTTCTGGGAAGATAGAACAGATAGAATCCTAAAACGCCTGCGAGAGAAGGTCAAAAGGGAAACGGATAAAAAGAGAATGAAGAAAAAAGACAGATTTTTGAAAATAACATATGTGATTGCAGTCCTTATAGGCTTTCTTGTTGCTATGCTGGTGCTTTCTCATACAGCCCAGAACGGCCGCAGAACAAGGGAAATCCTGCCGGAGATTAATGCAGACCCGGTTTATGTGGAATGTGTCCAGGGAGAGCCTGTGGAGGTGACCTTAAAAGCCAGAGAAGATTTTACCATCAGCGGCTTTCGGCTGCTGTTGGTGAATATTTCGGAGGAAAGCAGAGGAACGGTGCGGATAGCAGTTACAGACAACGCCTCCGGCCTTTTATTAAATCAGGTGATACCGGTGGAGACCATTACGCCGGGAAAATGGTTTTCGGTTCCGGCGGACATCGGCTTCGCAAAGGATGAAGCTTATACCCTGTCTATCCTTGCAGACGGAAGCGAACCTTATTTTATGCAGACAAAGGCAGAGGCTATAGACCAGCTTCCCTTTGAGGAAACTGTGATCCAAAACGGACAGGATACGGGCTGCGGGATCTCCCTTGGGATAGAGGTGGCAGAGCAGGTAACAGTGACCTATGGAGAAATCCTGTATTACTCGGTTCCTTTATGCGTCATAACTACTGTTATGTTAATCCTTTGTATTTTGTTCGGAAGAAAAAGGATAAGCGCCTCTTTGAGGCGGATTCCTTTGGCAGCCTTCTTCGAGAAATACGGGAATGATCTTTTTCTGATCCTGCTTTTTGGAGCCCTGTGTGTGAGCATCTATTCCAGAGCTTATGTAAAGGGGGTTTATATTTCCTCGGATTCAGCGGGATATCTGCGGGAAGCAGTGAACATGGCAAAAGGCCAGGGCTTTAGCTATGACGGGCTGGCGGGGTATCGTTCCTGGTTTGCCAACTGGCCGATCCTTTATCCTGCCATGATCGCTCTTGTGATGCTCCTTACTGGTACAAATGCCTACCTGGCCTCCAAGATACTTACTATGCTGTTAGTAGGGCTTCTCCTGATCATCTTAAGACTTTGCTTTAAGAAGAATGCCTGGTTTTATGGACTTTGCGTGACCAATATCGGATTTTTGAATCTGGCCTATTACACCTGGAGTGAAATCCCCTTTATGGTATTCCTCCTGGGGTTTGCACTGGTGTTGGCGCGGATCCTGGGACAGGAGGAGCCGGAGACTAAATGGTATGTTCTCCTTGGCCTTCTCGGACTGGGCTGTTTTCTTACCAGATATTTCGGAATCTATGTTTGGATCGTGGCAGGGCTCTATCTTTTATGCCTTATAAAAAGCTATCTTGCGACCAGAGAGAAAAAGGTGCTTAAGAAGGCGGTAATGTTGACCATAACAGCTCTGATTTCCGGGACGCTGAGCCTCTGCTATCTGTTCATGAATAAGCTTATGAATGGCATGGCCTCCGGCGTCAGCAGGACCTTATGGTGGGATGATTATGAGAAGCTTACCAACGATTTGATAGAGAGTCTTCTGACCGAGGTCTTCAATGTGTTTTCCCTTCAGATCCCAGAGCTTATTGAGGGATTTCCTTATCACATAAAGGTGCTTGCAGTGGCAGTGATCCTGGTTGGTCTTGTATGGTTTGTGGCAAAGAACGGAAAACATTTCACCCGTGAATCCGTACTGTTTACCATGGGAGTGATGTATTATGGGATTTTCATTGTGATACGTTATTTTTCCTCTATGGATACCTTTTATTTCAGATTTTTTGAGCCTGCCAGCTTCCTGATCTGCATCGGTCTTATGGGTCTTTTACTCCCTTATCTGCGGGGGAAAAAGGGCTTTCATTTCTTTGCAGGGGCTGCAGCGATGCTGGTACTCCTTGCGACAGTCTCTGTTTTTGAGAACGGCGGTATGAACACCTCTGAGGAGAGCTATTATGCCCAGCTTACGGCACAATGGGAAAAGAGCTATGAGGAGATTCCGGAAAGGTCAGTGGTTATCTTTAATGATATTGACTTCCGTTCCTCTTATTATCGGCCTGATGTGGTGGAAGGAACCATCAGCCCGGCAGATACCTTTGAAGGACTTAAGGAAGCTTATTACGGGTCGGAATACCTCTGTATCCGCAGGGAATTTGCGGAGGTGATGTTGAAGGACGGAGAATATGGGGAGAGTATTATGAGAGAGCTGGAGGATGGCCTTAAAGCGCTGGAGGATGGAAGAGAGTTCCTGGTGATCAGACTACGATAGCGTAAGGCGCGATGCCTTAAAAAGCGCATGAATTATTAATACTTTTTAAAGTTTTCTTAATTTCCCTGAAGAAGCCTGTTAAAAGGCTTCTTTTTTGTTAATGGGCTTTAGCCCGTTGAGTACATCGGAGTTTCTCCCAACGGAGAAATGGA
>CANDAG010000084.1 GCA_947382625.1 uncultured Lachnospiraceae bacterium | reverse complement strand
ATTATTTTTGCCCTTTTATACGGTGTTACAGAATAAATTTCTTTGCCCGGCGACAACTAATGTCGCAGGGCATCAATCATTTATCGCCGCCTGCGCTGCCGCCAACCGTGCAATAGGCACTCTGAACGGGGAACAGGACACATAAGTCAGTCCGATCTTGTGACAGAATTCTACGGAAGAAGGATCGCCGCCGTGCTCGCCGCAGATTCCCAGCTTGATATCCGGTCTTGTCTTTCTGCCTTTTTCGGCGGCCATCTGTACCAGCTGACCTACGCCGTTTTGATCAAGGCGGGCAAAGGGATCGGACTCATAAATCTTCTTCTTGTAATATTCTCCTAAGAACTTGCCAGCATCGTCTCTGGAGAAACCGAAGGTCATCTGTGTCAGGTCATTGGTTCCAAAGGAGAAGAAATCTGCTTCCTGAGCGATCTCGTCGGCAAGAAGGGCTGCTCTGGGGATCTCGATCATGGTTCCGATGTGATAGGTTATATCGGAATTTAATTCCTTCTTTACCTGCTCTGCGGTTTCCACAACCACTTCCTTTACATATTTCAGCTCCTTACGCTCTCCTACCAGAGGGATCATGATCTCGGGAACGATGTCAAAGCCCTTTTCCTGCTTAACCTCAATGGCTGCCTCCATCACTGCACGTGTCTGCATCCTTGCGATCTCAGGGTAGGTTACTGCAAGACGGCATCCTCTGTGACCCATCATGGGATTAAATTCATGAAGGGAATCGCAAACCTCCTGCACCTGCTCGGCTGTCATCATCATGTTAACCGCCAGATCATCGATATCTGCCTGCTCTGTAGGCACAAATTCATGGAGAGGCGGATCAAGGAAGCGGATGGTTACCGGACGTCCCTCCATCACCTCATAAATGGCCTTGAAATCTCCCTTCTGATAAGGGATCAGCTCGTTCAGCGCCTTCTCTCTTTCCTGAACGGTTCTGGAAAGGATCATCCTGCGGATCTTGGGAATCCTGTCAGGGTTAAAGAACATATGCTCTGTACGGCAAAGCCCGATACCTTCTGCCCCGTATTTCACTGCATTGGCCGCATCCTCGGGGGTATCAGCGTTGGTACGCACTTTTAATTTACGGAAGGAGTCCGCCCAGCCCATGATCCTCTCGAAATTGCCGCTGATGGAGGCTTCCTGGGTTTTGATATCACCGTCATAAATCTTGCCGGTGGATCCGTCTAAGGAAATATAGTCTCCCTCATGATATTCATGTCCGCCAAGCTCAAATACTTTTTCTTCTTCGTTGATGGAAATCTCGCCGCAACCAGATACGCAGCAGGTTCCCATACCTCTGGCCACTACTGCCGCATGACTTGTCATACCGCCGCGAACGGTGAGGATACCCTCTGCCGCATGCATTCCCTCGATATCCTCCGGGGATGTCTCAAGACGGACAAGGATAACCCTCTCTCCCTTTTCGTGAGCTGTCTTTGCTTCCAGTGCAGTAAAGTAAACCTTACCGGCAGCCGCACCGGGGGAGGCGGGAAGGGCCTGTCCGATCACCTTGCCGCTCTTAAGGGCTTCCGGATCAAAGGTCGGATGGAGCAGCTGGTCTAATGATTTTGCTTCAATACGGGTAACTGCTTCCTCAGGAGTGATCTTTCCTTCATCTACCAGGTCACAGGCAATCTGCAATGCCGCCTGGGCCGTACGTTTGCCGTTTCTGGTCTGCAGGAAGAATAATTTGCCGTTTTCAATGGTAAACTCCATATCCTGCATATCACGATAATGGTCTTCCAGCTTATTAGCGATCTCCATGAATTTTGCGAAGCACTCCGGCAGATCCTGCTCCAGTCTTGTGATCGGCTGGGGTGTCCGGATACCGGCAACCACATCCTCGCCCTGGGCATTGATCAGATACTCTCCGTAAATGCCTTTTGCCCCTGTGGAAGGATTTCTTGTAAATGCCACACCTGTTCCAGAGGTATCGCCCATATTTCCAAATACCATTGCCTGCACATTAACGGCGGTTCCCCAATCACCGGGAATGTCGTTCATCCTGCGGTAAACGATGGCTCTCTCATTGTCCCAGGAACGGAACACTGCTTTAACCGCCTCCATCAGCTGTACCTTGGGATCCTGAGGGAACTCTGCCCCCATTTTATCCTTATAAACGGCTTTGAATCTGCCGATGATCTCTTTCATATCACCGGCATCCAGATCTGTATCAAACTTAACACCCTTAGTCTCTTTGATCTCATCCAGTATCCTTTCAAAGAAAGACTTGGGGATCTCCATTACCACATCCGAAAACATCTGGATAAATCTGCGATAAGAGTCATATGCAAAACGCGGGTTTCCTGTTTTGGCTGCAAAACCTTCTACCGCCACATCATTCAGACCCAGATTTAAGATCGTATCCATCATACCGGGCATAGATGCTCTTGCCCCGGAACGAACCGATACAAGAAGGGGATTTTCCGTATCGCCAAACCTCTTCCCCTGCTTTGCTTCCAACTGAGATAACGCGGTGAAAATCTGCTCTCTGATCTCTTCAGAAATCTGCTTTCCCTTTTCATAATAGTCCGTACACGCTTCTGTGGTCACTGTAAAGCCCTGAGGAATCGGCAGACCTAAATTCGTCATTTCAGCCAGATTCGCGCCTTTACCGCCTAAAAGGTTCCGCATATCGGCGCTTCCCTCTTCAAAAGTATAAACCCATTTTGCCATACTCTCTTCTCCCTCTTTCATTTCATAATTTGGGCAACGTCAAAGACTGCAACTATCCACTCTCCTCGACGTTGCTTAACACTTGTTTTTCATTATATCATACTCTTGTCTATTTTGCACTGTTTTTTGAAAAAAATGCCATTTATTTATACAAAATTAGTAATATAAGGATGTCTGGCGAAGCCTGGCATCCGTTGATTGTTCAGGCAAAAAAGAATCAAAAATAAACAGGTCAAACCGCCCCTTAGCCCTCTCCAGCTCCTCCTGGCTTCTGATGGTCCATGCCACCGCCATATTTCTGTACAGGCTCCGGCAAAGGCGTCTGGCCAAAACCTCTTCATATTTATGATTATAAGCCACAAAATCGGGTTTTGTAAGCCAGTTGAACAAAAGGTTCTGAAGAAGAAAGTTCTGCACCAGAAGATGCCAGGACTCCTTCAGTCTGCTTGCTTTTACGAATCCGTCCGAAAGCTGTCCCCTGATGATATCCTTATGATTTCTTCTGTACCAAAGCAAAACCAGAGGGTTAAAGGACTCGATACAGTAAAGTCCCTGATAATCCCGAAGCAGCCTATCCGCCGCCGGACATACACTTAAGTCCATCCATTCCACCTTGATCTCCACGATCAGCGGCACTCGGCCGCCCACCGCCTTCAGCACATCCTCAAACAAGGGGATTGTCTCCTGACTGTTACCCAGCTTAAAGCTTTTCAGCTCCTGCCAGGTATAGTCGCAGACCTTTCCTTCCTTTCCGCACATCCTTTCCAGCGTAAAATCATGGAAGACCACCGGTATCCCGTCCTTCGTGACCTGCACATCCATTTCCATGCCATATCCCTTATCCGCTGCTCTTTGGAAGGCCGGAAGGGAATTTTCCGGTGCATCCCCTTCATTATCAAAGAGTCCTCTGTGGGCATAATAGACTCCCTCAAAATCCCTGCGCGCCTTTCTGCGTCCCATCCCCGGCATGATAGCCAGAAGATACAAAACGATCAGCGCTGCCAGTATGATCAAGATCACCTTTAAAAATACCATGTTCCTTTTCACTCCTTTGTAAAAATGCTGACGGATCAGTCATCCACGTCAAAATTCTCAAGCATACTCCCCTTTTTCTCCGGCTTTACGTCCCCGTGGTGTACCTGCCGCATGGTAAAAAATGCCAGCACAGAAAAGGTAAGAGCATAGGGAAATAATGTTCTGTATGAAACATTTTCCAGTAAAAAGCCTGATAAAACAGGGGTAAATATCTGAGCCGTCATGGAAAAGGTATAGTAGGTTCCCGTAAATTTCCCGATATCGCAGCCCTTTCCCATCTCTACGATCATAGGATAGGAATTTACATTGATGGCCGCCCAGCCGATCCCGATGGCTGCAAATGCAATATTGATCACAGGATGGTAAGCATTTGCAAAAATAGCCGCCAGATAGCAGACGCTCATCAGCCCGATCCCTCCTAAAATGGTCTTCTTCCTTCCCACCTTACTTGCAATGCTTCCGATGGGAATATAGCTGATGATGGCTGCCACAGTAGCTACCATCAGGCAATCCGCAAAGCCGCCGCCCTCCAGCTTCCAGACCACTCTTGTATATCTGGAAAAAGCGGTGGTCACCGCATTATAAGCCGTAAACCAGAGAAAAATGGAAGCCAGTAAAAAGGCCATGCTCCTTTTTACCTCCCTGGGCATAGGAGCCTGTCCGACTTCTGTCCCACCCTCCTCTTTTTCTTCCTCCTGTATGCTCTCTTCCCCGCCAAAGGCTTCTCCCAGAGCGCTGCACTCTGCCTCAAGCTTTGCTTTCACCTTTTTTTCATTGATGGTGAGCACCAGCGCTCCCACGGAAATGATCATAAGCGCTGCCACACTTGTAAATAAAGGAAGATAATCCGGATGCTCTCCCTTTCCCACCAGAAGCTTGATCATGATCAGGGTGTAAACTCCTCCTACCGCGCCCATCAGATTAATAATGGCGTTTCCCTTGCTGCGCAGCTTATTGGGCGTCAAGTCAGGCATCAGGGCCACTGCCGGGGAACGGTAAAGTCCCATGGAGACTAAAAGGGCAAAAAGCGCTCCCACAAAAAGGATCAGATTTGCGTTCCTGTCCGCTACGGGGAGCAACATAAGGAACACCACTGCAAGCAATGTCCCCGCTGTGATAAAGGGCATTCTCTTCCCCAGCCTGGTATCCACTTTATCGGAAAGGCTTCCAAACAAGGGAAGCAAAAACAGCGCCAGCACATTATCTGCCGCCATGATCGCTCCTGTAATGGTCTCCCCCAGCCCGAAGGTTCCCTGCAGCATCAGGGGAATGATATTATCATACATCTGCCAGAAGGCAGAAATAGACAAAAAAGCCAGCCCGATCAAAAACGTTCTTTTATAGTTCAGTTTCATAGTAACCTCCTTCTGTTCTGTTAACATTTTCATTTTACCATTCCCCGGCTTAAATAACCATAGGGTAAAAACTTTTTTAAAGCCATAAAAACCCATAAATTCCTTGCAAATTCCTCAGTTTTCTGTAAAATAGGTAAGGAACCTATCTGAATGTAAAGTTTTAGACGGATTATGGATTGAGAGGAGTGTAACGAATAATGATCAGTGCGAACAATGTAACCTTACGGATCGGGAAAAAAGCCCTGTTTGAGGATGTAAATATCAAATTTACGGAAGGAAACTGCTACGGCGTCATCGGCGCCAACGGCGCAGGAAAATCCACCTTCCTGAAAATTCTCTCCGGGAATCTGGAGACCACCCACGGCGATGTGGTCATCACCCCCGGCCAGCGGCTTTCTGTTTTAGAGCAGGACCACTTCAAATACGATGAATATCCGGTAATGGATGTGGTTATCATGGGTAATGAGCGGCTTTATCAGATCATGAAGGAAAAGGACGCCATCTACGCCAAGGAGGATTTTACCGACGAGGACGGGATCAGGGCCAGCGAATTAGAGGGTGAATTTGCGGAGATGGACGGCTGGGAAGCAGAGTCCAATGCCGCCATGCTCCTAAATGGCCTCGGGATCGACACCTCCCTTCATTATACAGTCATGAAGGATTTAAACGGCAGTGAAAAGGTTAAGATCCTGCTTGCCAAGGCCCTGTTCGGCAACCCGGATATCCTTCTGCTGGATGAGCCTACCAACCACCTGGACTTAGATGCCATTGCCTGGCTGGAGGAATTTCTTATCAACTTTGAAAATACAGTGATCGTGGTTTCCCATGACCGCTACTTTTTGAATAAGGTATGTACCCATACCGCAGACATCGACTATGGCAAGATCCAGCTCTATGCCGGAAACTATGACTTCTGGTACGAGTCCAGCCAGCTTCTGATCAAGCAGATGAAGGAAGCCAACAAGAAAAAGGAAGAAAAGATCAAGGAGCTGCAGGAATTTATCTCCCGCTTTTCCGCTAATGCCTCCAAATCCAAGCAGGCCACTTCCCGGAAGCGGGCCCTTGAAAAGATCGAGCTGGATGACATCAAGCCCTCCAGCCGCAAATATCCTTATATTGATTTCCGCCCTGACCGTGAGATCGGCAATGAGGTATTGTCGGTAGAAGGAATCTCCAAGACTATTAACGGTGAAAAGATCCTTGATAATATTTCCTTTATCGCAGGGCACAATGACAAGATTGCCTTTGTGGGCGGCAATGAGCTGGCCAAAACTACCCTGTTCCAGATCCTGATGGGCGAATTGGAACCGGATGAGGGTACCTATAAATGGGGTGTTACCACCTCCCAGGCCTATTTTCCCAAGGACAGTACCGCTGAGTTTGACAATGACTATACGATCGTAGACTGGCTCACCGGCTACTCTCCCGTCAAGGATGTCACTTATGTCCGGGGCTTTTTGGGCCGTATGCTTTTTGCCGGGGACGACGGTGTCAAAAAGGTTAAGGTATTATCCGGAGGCGAGAAGGTCCGCTGTCTTTTATCCAAGATGATGATCAGCGGCGCCAACTGTCTGATCCTGGACGAGCCCACCAATCATCTGGATATGGAATCCATCACGGCTCTCAATAACGGCCTGATCAAATTCCCCGGAGTAGCTCTTTTTGCCTGCCACGATCATCAGTTTGTGCAGACTACCGCCAACCGGATCATGGAAATTCTGCCTGACGGCTCCCTGATCGACAAGATCACTACCTATGATGAATATCTGGCAAGCGATGAGCTGGCAAGGAAACGTACCATTTACACCAAACAGGCTGAAGAGGATGACAACTAAGGAGTTTTTATGAATGCTGTAGACCTGCATGTCCATTCCAACAAATCAGACGGAAGCTTTACTCCCGCCGAGCTGGTAGATCACGCCCTTGCAAAAGGGCTTTCTGCCTTTGCCCTCACAGATCATGATACTACAGACGGGATCGATGAGGCCCTTCAGGCGGCCTCGGGGAAGCCCCTTGAGGTCATACCGGGCATTGAATTTTCCACAGAATATAAGGGACAGGACATCCATATTGTGGGACTGTATATTGATCACAACAGCGATTACTTCAAGCGGCGCCTGGTGAACTTTGTCAGGGGCCGCAATATACGCAATCAGGAAATGTGCCGCCGCCTGACCGCCCACGGCTTTCCTGTCACTTACGAGGAGCTGACAGCGGAATTTCCGGACAGTGTCATCACACGGGCTCATTACGCCCGGTTCATGCAAAGCCGGGGCTATGTAAAAACCGTGAAGGAAGCCTTCGACAAATATATCGGGGACGGGTGTCCCTGCTTTATCCCACGAAAAAAGATCACTCCCATGCGTGCAGTGGAAATTATTTTAAAGGCAGGGGGCTTCCCTGTCCTTGCCCATCCCCTGCTCTACCATTTCACCTCACGGGAGTTAGAGGAGCTGGTAAGCCTTCTGAAAGAAATGGGACTACAGGGTATCGAGGCTCTTTACAGTACCCACACGCCTGCAGATGAACGTAAAATACGCTCTCTTGCCGCCAAATATGACCTGTGTATCAGCGGCGGCTCCGATTTTCACGGGATTGCCAAGCCCGGACTGGATCTCGGCACCGGCTATGGCAGGCTTTTTATCCACAAAGAGGTGTTAGACCGTATCAAAAAACGGCGGGAATGGATCAGCTCTCATCCTGAGCAGATCAGGCATACCAAAATCCTTTTCACGGATCTGGACGGTACGCTGCTCAACTCCCAAAAGCAGATCAGTGACTATACCAGAGAAATCCTTCGCAAATGGACGGCGGCAGGCCACAGGCTCGTACTCTGCTCCGGCAGAGATATCAACAGTATCACCGATGTCAAAAATTACCTGGGCCTCGATCTGCCGGGAATGTACCTGATCGGGTACAATGGCGGTCAGATTTACGACTGCAGCAGCCGGGAGACCCTTTACAAGATCACTCTGACGATCCCCCAGGCGCTCCATATCATGGAGGAGGCCGAAAAGGCCGGAGTCCATGTCCACACCTATTCCGATACCCATATCATTGCCAGCCGGGAAGATGAAGAGCTTCATTATTATAAGCACGCCATCAGCACACCCATCCTCCTTTGCCCCGACATGGCCGAGGGCTTAAAGGAAGGCCCCTGCAAATGTATCGGGATTGAATTAAAGGATGCCGAAAAGCTTGAAAATTTCCGGTGTTCTCTCCTTCCCTGGGCCAGGGAGGAGGGGATCTCCATGATCTATTCCAGCTCTTATTACCTGGAATTTTTCCCCGCCGCCTCCGGAAAGGGTGCCGCCCTTAAGACCCTGTGCAGTCTCCTTGGCATTCACCCTTATTTTTCTGTTGCCGCCGGAGATGCGGAAAACGACCTTTCCATGATCAACGCCGCCGGAATGGGGATCGCCATGCCAAACGGCACGGAGGAAGTGCGCTTCGCCGCCACCACCATCGCTCCCTATGATAATGACCATGACGGACTGGCCCATGCACTGGCAGATCTGATCTGAACCAGCAAACACTGCCTTACTTCGTCCGCCAACTTATTGACCAAAAAGAGAGTGCCTGAAGTTTCCAGCACTCTCTGATAAATCAAACGCTGTCTCGCGAAGCGTGACAGCGTTTGATTTTATTCCCTTTTAATTACAGGCCAAACTTTGACTGCTTAATCTTCAAGTGTTTGCTGAAGGTTATCCGCCACCTTTTGCAATTTAGCCTTTTCCTTAGTACCGTCCTCTAAAGTTTCAAGGACTTCTTTTATATCATCTAAGACAAATCTTACAAATCCTTTAAATTGACTGTCTGTCATCCCCATACGATCACCTGCTTCCCGAATTATGCTTGTGTTGTTACAATAAAAGTATATCACAGCCAGAATATAAAGTCTATTCACTTTAAAACATAAAACACTGACATTCTTGTGTGACGATTTGCAGGCCATCCATATGTTAATAAAAAAACACTACAAACACCAGACAATTGGTATTTATAGCGCTTCTTTAGGGTTGGGCTGTTAAAAACAGTCGCAGCTCGTAGGGGAATCGAACCCCTGTTTCCGCCGTGAGAGGGCGGCGTCTTAA
>CANDAG010000083.1 GCA_947382625.1 uncultured Lachnospiraceae bacterium | reverse complement strand
CAGAGGAAATGAAAGAGCGCCTGGAAGATTTTGCGTCTGCCCAGGAGAAGCGTGCTTACATTCAGGGTTATGCGGACTGCGTGCAGGCACTGTACCACATGGGGCTTCTGAAGAAAAATGAAGGGCTGAAATGGGCAGAGAAGATGGATGTTCAGTAGCAGTGAATTGGAAATTAAACCAAGTGTAGGGCTGGGGAATCAGTATTCTCCAGCCTTTCTAATTACAAGCATTTTCTTGGCTTTTTACTTGTCTTGCAGGGGAAAAACCGTATATCAAAAAATTTTTTGTCTAAAAAAAGTAAATCATATATAATACCTATAAAGAATGCCTGCAGTTAAGTATTGTTAAGATTCCTGTTAAAGACAGTTAAGATTATGAGTGATATGCTATAGTAAATAAAAAATTTGTATTTCGGCTGAAAGCAATACAGAAGGGATGGAATATATGGAAAGGAACACAAATGCTGTGATCAGCACAAACAAACTGTGTAAGAGCTACATGAATGGGGAAGTGCCCCAGCATGTGATCAAAAACATGGATATCCAGATATTTTATAAAGACTTTACTGTTTTTATGGGACCTTCCGGTTCAGGAAAGTCAACTTTACTCCATATCCTGTCAGGAATGGACAGAGCAAGCATGGGGGAGGTTTATTTTAAGGACACCAACTTTTCAAAATATTCAGAAAGGCAGTTAGCACAATTTCGGAAGAAAAACTGCGGCTTTGTTTTCCAGCAGGTCTGCCTGATCGGCAGCATGAGTCTCATGGACAATGTGCTGGTGAGCGGGCTGCTTGCGAACAGGAATAAAAAGCAGGTAGTGGAGAAGGGAAGGAAGCTTTTTGCGGAAGTTGGCCTTGCTGAAAAAGAGTGGGGGAAGTATCCCTCGCAGATCTCAGGCGGACAGATGGGAAGGGCAGGCATTGTAAGGGCGCTGATCAACAATCCGGAGGTGGTATTTGCGGACGAACCTACAGGTGCGCTTGATTCCGCTTCCGGAAAGGCCGTACTGGATCTTCTGACAGAGTTTAACCGGAAAGGGCAGACTACTATCATGGTGACTCACGACCTGAAATCGGCACTGCGCGGAAACCGTATCCTTTATCTCAGGGACGGGCGGATAAACGGGGAATGCTCTTTAGGAGCTTACCAGGGCGAAGATGAACCGGTGTTGGAAGAAAGAAAAGAGAAGCTGTTCCACTTTCTCGAAGAAATGGGGTGGTAAGGATGTTTTTGCTGGTAAGGTCAAACTTAAAGAAAAGCAGGAAAACGTCGTTTGCATTTTTCCTTTTGCTTATGGCAGTGATGCTCTTGTCCTACACTGGCAGCCAGTTGACGGAAGGCTTCCGCAGGCTGTATCAGGAAAAGGCAGCGGAGACAAACAGTGCAGATTTTGCGGCAGTCCTTCCACGGAACTTCTGTGAAAGGTACCAGGAAGAGATCGCAGGCTTCCGGCAGGCAGAGGAAGAAATACTTGTTATGGAAACGTCAGACGCCCTGCTGCTTCGGAACATGGATATCCAGGCCGGGAACGGGGAACCCGTAAACGGGAGCTGGATGATCCGGGATGCTGACAGAGAAGGAATCCTCTCATCCCTCAAGATTGTGGAATATATGGATCAGATGCCGGAAAACGGGATCTATGTGCCTTATGTGTGCAGGACGTTCTTTGGATTTGGACTTGGCGATATGCTTACAATCTCATCCGGGGAATGGGAGGAGACATTTATCATTGCAGGCTTTACAGAGGATGTGCTTTTTGGGTGCAGGTCAAATATTGCCTTTGACCTTCCGCAAGCGTCTTTTCGTTCCCTGGAGGAAAGAACAGGGGCAGACTGTGACGCTGCGGTGGTCATGATAAAGACGGAAGGAAGTGTGGGCGGGCTGGCAAACAGGTTTTCAGAATTTGTAGCCGGGAGATCTGACGGGGAAATGTTCTATAATACCTCGGACATCAATTATGCCGAGGCCAGCCGGAGCAATAACCTCAATATTTATGTGGCAGTCATGAATGCAGCCTCTTTTATAGGGATTGCGGCCTGCTTCATGGTGATCGGGTTCCATATGCGGAACACATTGGATAAGGACTTGAAGGAGCTTGGGACATTGAAGGCAGTGGGTTACGGAGGAGGACAGATTGTAATGTCTTATGTACTGCAGTTTTTGTTCCTGGGGCTTGCTGGCGGCATGGCCGGCATTGGGTTCTCACAGTGTATCATGCCGGCGGTCATAAAAAATATAGCAACGGATATTGGTTTTGTATGGAACACGGCATTCCTGGGAAGGGCTGCCGGGAGGAACCTTCTGGCAATTCTGCTGGTCATCGGGGCAGTAACCCTGTTCTTATCAAGGGGGATATTCAGGATAAGGCCGGTGGAAGCAATCCAGGAAAGGGGAAAAGTGCAGCCTTCCGGGAGAAAGGGCGGGATGACCATGGAGAGCTCGCCTTTTCCGGTAAATCTGTCCATTATATTTAAGATGATAAGTTCCGAGCGGATCAAGAGCATCCTCACAGGCGTTGTCATATCTGTGATCATGTGTGTTGCCGGGTTTGCCGTCATCTTATATGTAAGGCTGGTAAACGATAAGGGAGGGATGCTGCAGGTCACGGGCACGGAGGTCTATTCCGTAAATGTGCAGCCATCCAGACCGGAGGACGCAGCAGAGATAGCAAGGGAAATGGAAAGAGAGGGCGTCCGCAAGGTCATGCTGGCTGTTGAGCCGGGGAGTTCAAGGCTTCTGTGTGATAACGGGGTATATGCGGCACTGGGCGTATACAGCGATTATGGGGCACTGGAGAACCCTTCCCTTTATGCCGGGCGCTATCCGAAGCATGAAAATGAAACTGCCATTTCCGGGAACCTGGCGGAGGCGCTGGGGAAGGAGATCGGCGATACCATAGAAGTGTCCCAGATCTTTCAGGAGGCGGCAGGGGAAGGAACATTCCTGATCGTTGGTCTTACCCAGGGAACCTACACAGGAGGAATGGACATCTATCTTACCATGGAAGGGCTTAATTTGGTTGATCCTGGGGCGCAGTGGCAGACAGTGCATATCTATCTGGAGGAGGGGGTTGATGCGGAGGAATACTGCAGCAGGCTGGAGGAGAGGTTTCTGGACCGTATTTCTTATGCGGGGGGCTTTGAACGGGTATTCTACTCCCAGCTTGCTCCGATCATAAGCAGCGTGTCTGGCGTGGTATTCTTTATTATGGCGGTCATGTTCCTGCTGGTCATCATCATGGGCTATTTTGTAACCAATTCCATTTTGTTGACACGTAAAAGGGATTTTGGGATAATGAAGGCGCTGGGATATTCCAACGGACAGATCATATCCCAGACGGTTGTTACATTCATGCTGTATATCGCGGGGGGCAGCCTGTTAGGGGGCATTGCTTTGTATTTTGGCTCCAATGCCGTGCTGGCAGGGCTGTTTCGCGGGATGGGGGTTTACCAGCTCACATTCCGTTTCCCGGCAGTCTGGATTGTTGTGCTTGTCCTGTGTATGGAAGCGGCAGGATGCCTGACAGCATTCCTTTCAGCATGGAGGGTCAGGAAAATTGTTCCCTGCAGTCTCATAAAGGCAGAGTAGGGTGGGAAGATTTGGACTATATGGCTGATAAGGAAGGAAACGGATAAATGGTATATGATTGTCTGATGATAGAGGATGAGGTACCGCTGGCGGAAAACACCTGTAAATATTTGAACCTTTCAGGGGTAGACGCGGCGGCAGTATCCGGGGTGGAGGGATATCATGAATTTATAAAGGGAAATACCGCCCGAATGATCCTGCTGGACATCAATCTGGAGGATGGGTGTGGGTATAACCTGTGCAGACAGTTACGGGAGGAGACAAAGGTTCCCATTATCTTTGTAAGCTGCCAGACGGAAGAAGAAAGCATCCTGCTGGGGCTGAATGTGGGCGGCGATGATTTTATCTGCAAGCCCTATTCCCTTCCCATCCTTTTGGCGAAAGTAAAAGCCGTGCTGAGGAGGTGTTCCGCCGGGGATGACAGGATCATTTCTTTTGGGGAATGCCAGGTGAATATGGAAGAAGAAACGCTGTTAAGAAAAGGGCAGTCTGTCCTGTTAAAAAGGATGGAGATGAAGCTGTTGCTTTATCTTGTCCGCAACAGGAACCGGCTGGTGGAGAAGGAGGAGCTTTTCAGGGAAGTGTGGCAGGAGGCTTATGTGGGGGATGGGACGCTGAATGTCCACATCAGGAAGCTGCGGGAGAAAGTGGAGGAAAATCCGTCCAGCCCGGCCTACATCATTACGGAATACGGAAAGGGCTATATGTTCCGTCTGGCAAAGGAGAACTAAATGAAGCGCTTTATTGCTGTCACCATCAGCCTGTACCTGGCTGCCTGCATCTCTTTGTGCTGTATTTTTGCAGCCGGCCCGCAGGATAAAATAAACAATACCGAGGCAAATGATATCATATTCACTGTCAGGAAATACTGGCCGGATGCAGAGCGTGCGGTCAGCATGATGCAGGGATATGGCACGGATTATCTTGTGACCGATGCGGAAGGAAGGACGGTGGCGGCATCCAGTTCAGGTCTCAATACGGATTATGTGTATGACTTCATCCATAAGGATTATAGTGTTGATATTTTGGAGGATGGGAAGGTACTGGGCAGGATCATCTTTATCAATAACGGGGAGGATGATCTTAAAAGGAAAGTCGGAACCTGGGCATTGGCGTTCCTTGCCATATTTCTGCTGAAAGACATCCTTGCTGTTTTCTATTTATGGAAGCACATATTTGATCCGGTAAAGAGGATGAATGATTTTGCCGGACAGATAGCCAGGGGCAACCTGGATATTCCGGTGGACTGCAGTGCATCCTTTGGGGCTTTTTCGGAGAGTTTTGACATTATGAGGGAAGAACTGCTCTATGCGAGAAAAGGGGAGCAGGAGGCAGATAAGCGGCGGTGTGAAGTGGTTGCTTCCATCAGCCATGACATTAAGAACCCCATGGCTTCCATTCAGGCGATTGCCGAGTACCAGTCCCTTACGACAGGTTCTGAAGAACTCCGCCGGGAATTTGAGACGATCATGCAGAAAACGAACCAGATAAACGGGATGATCCATAATCTCCACACAAGTATGCTGGATGAGCTGGAAAGGCTGGAGGTAAGACCGAAGGTGCTGGGAAGCTCTGCCATAGGGGAAGCACTGCGGCAGGCAGATTTCAGGAAACGGATAAAGGATTTTGAGATACCGGAGTGCCTTGTCATGGCCGATCAGGTACGGTTTATGCAGGTAGCGGACAACATCATCTCCAACAGCTACAAATATGCGGATACGCAGATAGAAGTCTGTTCCTGGTTTGAGGATGAATGCCTTTGCATCAGCATTAAGGACTTTGGGAAAGGGGTAAAAAAGGAGGAGGAAATCTTCCTGACACAGAAATATTTCAGGGGACAGAATGCAAAAGAAAAAGAAGGCTCCGGAATGGGAATGTATATTGCGGAGTACCTTGTAAAAGGCATGGGAGGACGGCTGCTCTGCCGTTCTGAGGAAAACGCGTGGTTTGAAGTGAGGATATGGCTGGCTTTGGCTGCCTGAAACATATCTTATAGACAGCCTCGTGCCAGGCATGGGGAAAGGAGGCAGAAATGGGGATATTGGAAAAAGAGATAAAGAAGGTCTTTGCGGTCGTTGTACTGGTGATAGTATCAGTTACCGTGAGCGGCTGTGTTTATGCAGATAATAAGAGCTGGGGTGACATGACTTATGAGGAGAAGCAGGAAGTAAAGCAGGAATATGCAGAGATAAAAGAGGAGCTGGAAGAAGAATTTTCCGGCGACAGTATTGAGGACGGGTTGGCATCCTATATTCTTGATGCAGTAGGTGCGGTCATTGAAAATGCGGATTAGGATGATTCATATGGTGGCATTGTCTTATGGGGCTGGGGATTGCGGTTCTTCAGTCCCTTTTCTGCTTTATAATCATAAAATTTTAAACCTATCTGAGAAATTTCATTTTCCACGATTTTCTAAGTGTTAAAAACCAGCAGTTGCAAAAAGCCGAAAAAGTATAAAGGATATGAAAGAAATGTCTTTCCATGTCCTTTTTTTAAGCAAAATTTGCAAATTTGGAGAGTGTGTTAGCCGCCAGCTTTTTGCTATTTATCTTCCCCGTCAATCAGATAGGCATAGCTGACGCCCAGCACCTCCGATAAAGCCCGCAGTTCAATATCCGTCACATACCTTTTGTTGGTCTCAATGCGTGTGATCACGTTCTTGTCCATGTCATATCCGGCAAGCTGCAGCTTATGGGCAAGATCCCTTTGCGAGAGGTTCTGCTGTCTCCTGAGTTCTATGAGCCGGCTGCTGACCAGATTCTTTTCTCCTGATGATCCTGTTGGTTTTGGCATAGTATCCTCCATTAGTGTCGAAATGTGTCGAGAAGTTTGTCTCACTTTTTGCACCACTACTATTGATTTTAGTAGCATTCCATATTAAAATCGGTTGTAAAAGTGAGACAAAAGGAGGATGCACTATGCAGAAGGAACAGATTTTTGAGAAGATGAACGGATTTCTGGCAGAAGGATCACATTCCCTGCCAGAGCAGGCTGACATTGAGGATGAATTTGCCGAGGGGAAAGAGTGCTGCCTTTTGTATGAAGGTGTGTACCAGGCAGGACGTAATCTGTGCGAACGTCTGGGAGAAGATGAGGATGAAGATGTGGAGACTATCCTGAACGGCATGGAGAGGATTACCAAGTTGCTTGCCATGAAGATGTATGAATATGGGAGATGTGGGCGTGGAGCCAGATTTTTTGGGCAGTGATGGCAGATGTAGGTTAGGATTTGCAAGACAGGATAAAAGAGCAATAACTCTGGCATCCAAAGGTGTTCCGGCAGATACGGACACGGAAAGCCGGGAAATCCCGTAAATCCGCCACTTTCGGCACTACATAGGTTCCAAAGTTACATTATTTCTGTTGCAAACATTTGTTCTGCCTGGTAGTTTATACTCGTAGGCAAAAGTCGGTTATTATCACGGAAACCTGATGGGAGCTTTCGTGATAATATAAGGGTTTCCGTGATAGTATGCAGAGTTTCCGTGTTTGTATATGAGTAAAGCGGTAAAAACATAATGGTTAAATGATAAACGAGGATAGGGCTGTTTCGGCAGTCCTTTTGTGCTTTCAATTCCTGAAAAATAGTCGTTTTGTGCTACCGAGCGAAAAATAGAAAAATTTTATGGTATAATGTTCCTATATTATGTTATGTGAAATATGGAGGAAAGCTATGAAAATAAAAATGAAAATTGCCCTTATGCTTATCTGTACTCTTTTTTTGTCAGCTTGTTCTGGTCAAAAAGCTATTGAGTGGAATGGAGAAGTGGAATATTATCACCTCACGATGGTATATGACGAAACAAATATGTACGAAACGGCTGGGCAAGTAGATTACATTTTTATCGGAACAGTTGATGAAGTTCTTGACAAGGTGGTAGATTATAATACCTCTAACAGCATGGATGCTTACAGCCGATATGCAATTACAGTTGAAGAAAATTTAAAAGGCGAACTGACAAAGAATATAGAATGCTATCGGCATGGAGGATATTTAAGAGATGGTACTTTATTATATCCACGGTCTGACCGTATTGAGAATACAAGGGATATTCCGCAAGAAGGAAAAACATATATATTTATGGCATATGGACAGCCAGACGGAGAACTGATTTTAGAAGAGTTTTCTGGTGATATAGAATATACAGACGAAGGTCTGAAAGAGATGTATATAGACTATATTGAAAATGAGATTCCAAAGGAGCAGGAGGGGTTTATTTCAAAATATGATGTAGATTATAGCAATTAAGTATGAAAGACATTCGGGATGGGGAGCAGGTACTGCATCGCCTGTGCAATTATGGAGCATTTTGATAATCCCAAAATGGCTTGTGAGGCTTATCGGCAAAGTACAGAAAATCTGAAATCCTTTATGCAGCGCCAGTGGAGCCTTGTGGGTGGGATGGCTGGCACGTTCAGGGAGATGGGAAGATAAATTCTGCAAAATCAAATGATTTCACATATCTTCCACATTGATATGGTAAACTCAGAATATCAGGAGGTGCTTATATGGCGGCATTGCTTATTGTGGAAGATGACAGAAAAACAAACGAGGCAATATGTGAATACCTAAGAGCGGCAGGACATGACATCATTCCCGCTTATGATGGTGCGGAAGGTTTGCAGATATTTGGCAGAGGTGATATTGACCTTGTTGTATTGGATATCATGCTCCCCAAAGTGTCGGGGCTTTCCATCCTGCATGAGATACGGCAGAAAAGTTCAGTGCCCATCCTCATGCTTACGGCGCTTGAAGATGAATATACGCAGGTGGCGAGTTTTGATGGACAGGCGGATGATTACATCACAAAGCCTTTTTCCATGATTTTGTTGGGGCGGCGCATCACGGCTCTTTTACGGCGGTGCGGAAAAGGCGAGGTATCCGACATCATGACTTTTGGGGATGTTACGGTTAATTTCTCCGGCTATACAGCAAAGGATAAAAACGGCAGGATTGACATTACCCCGAAGGAGATAGACCTGCTAAAACTGCTTGTGGAGCATAAAGGGCTGGTGCTTACCCGTTCACAGATACTGGATGACCTGTGGGGGAACAGCTATCCGATCATTGACCGGACGGTTGATACCTACATTAAAAACCTGCGGAAGAAGCTCCGGCTTGACTGTATTGTCACCGTCAAAGGCATAGGATACAAATACGAGGTGGAGCAATGAAAAAGATGAAGTTATTCCCTAAAACCTTTTTTTATACATTAGGGCTGATGCTCTTTATTGTCGGGATAGCCCACTTGCTGCTCTATTTATTTACGAAACCGGAATGGCTTGTAATCTCAGTCAGCCCTCACGATGAATTGTCCCTCCACACAAGTTTGAATGTGACAGACTATGTTACGCAGACTGTCCTGAGAGCCCTGCCACTATCCCTGATCTGCTGTGTGATTATTTCCATATCCTGTTCCTTTGTATTTTCACGGAAAATCACGGTTCCAATTAAGCAGATCGGGGCGGTGACGGAGCAGATGGCACGGATGGAAAGGGATGCTGCCTGCAAAATCAGTTCAAAAGATGAAATAGGCATACTGGCAGACAATATCAACCATTTATACCAAAGCCTGCTGTCGGCTATCGAGAGCCTTGAGATCGAGAAACAGCGTGTAAGCGAGAGCGAAAGGTCAAAGGCTGATTTCCTGCGGGCGGCTTCCCATGAATTGAAGACGCCGGTCACTGCGCTGAATGCCACGCTGGAGAATATGATACTCGGTGTCGGGAAATATAAGGATTATGACACTTACCTGCCGGAGTGCAGGGAAATGACAGGAC
>CANDAG010000082.1 GCA_947382625.1 uncultured Lachnospiraceae bacterium | reverse complement strand
GGTATTCCTGCCCCTCCCGGAAGGAATCGTAGCCAAAATATTGCTTTAGTAATTGATGCTTATTCAAAGTTTATCCCCTGTTTTCTTTTTCTTCTTTAGGCAGTACCATTTGCCGGAATCCATTTTACCACAAAAAAGACGGAAGTAAAATTACTTCCGCCCTCTTTCTCAAAATATATATGGACTTCCATACTGCTGTTCTACCAGATTATTTTCTGTTTTTGAGAATATTCATTGCTTCATCTTCGGATGGCCTATGGGTTTCAATAAAAACAATAAAAGCATTTATCTTTTCAGCATCCCATCCTTCTTCAGTCAACTTGATAATAATATTTGTTGCTTCAGCTGCCGTCATATAATCACCTGCTTTCTACTTTACTATGACTTGACCTGTTACAATATAAGTATATCACAGACAGGATGTGAAGTCTATTTTATTATCTCTCTATGAAAAATTTGTATAGATTCTGCTCCTCACCACTCGATCCTCACCTTAAACAGATCTCCATCGATCTCCACCTTGAGCTGCCCGCCCTGAAGCTCCACAAAGCTCCTTGCGATGGCAAGCCCCAGGCCGCTCCCCTCCGTGTTCCGGGAGCTGTCCCCGCGGACAAACCTCTCTGTCAGTTCCTCTGGGGCAATGTCCAGCTCCGTGGCGGACATATTTTTAAGCTCAATGGCAATGCCTTTTTCCGTCTTCTCTCCATTTACATAAACCCTTGTGCGGGGCATGGCATATTTGATGATATTGGTATAAAGATTTTCGAACACCCGGTAGGTCTTCTGACTGTCCAGCTTAAGGATCACCTTTTCCTCCGGCAGGCGGAAACGGAAGATCAGCCCCGCCTCCTCTACCCTGTCCTCATACTCCAGATAGACCTGACGCATCAGATTGCAGATATCCACATCCACCGGGTTTAGGGTGATATTACCGCTGCTTGCCTTGCTCACCTCAAACAGATCCTCTATAAGGAATTTCAGCCGTTCACTCTTTCTTTTCAGGACCGAGAGATATTCTCTTCTCTGCTCAGCCGAAATGCCCTCATCCTCCAGCAGTTCAATATAGGTGGTGATGGCGGTAAGAGGGGTCTTCAGGTCATGGGAAACATTGGTGATCAGCTCGGTTTTCATCTTCTGGCTCTTTACCTCCTTATCTACCGCCGCCCGAAAGCCGTTCTGGATCCTGGAAAGCTCCTGTTTATAGGATTCAAAAACGCCCCAGTCACTGTCAAACTCCGTCTGCAGGTTGCCGTCCGCAATAGAGCGGGTAGCGACAAAAAGCTGGCGGTACTGCTCCTGTATCCTGCTCAGATACTTTTTCAAAAGGAAATAAAGCACAATAGTATAAAGGATAATGGCGGTATAGCCAAACATCCACATGGTACACGCCGCAGCCAGAATGATCAGGTTGATCAAAAGGAGCTTACGGATGGTTTTTTCCGTATTTCCGCCCAGATCCACATGGAGGATTTCCTCCTGAAACCGTTCCTTCCACTTCCTGCACCAGCATACAAACCGCCCGCCAAGCCGTACCAGAATACTCCGTTCCTTTACAAACCCGATCACGCCCAGATCAAATATCTCCCCGAAGGTGGTTACCAGATAGTACATGAAGCCAAACTGTGCGAAAAGCACCAGCACATTTACCGCTATGGTAAGGGTGCGATAGCCTTCTGCCGGCAGAGCCGTGAGATACCTTCGGTAAAACTCGTCAAAGGCTCCATTATTGGTACAGTAGACCATTCGTGTCACCCACTCCGTACCGATTCCCAATAACAGAGCGCCCACACACAGACTGATCTCAGGACTCATATGGAAACCGGGAAGACGATGGAGACAGTAGCGTTTGCATCTGGTCATCAAAAGGGCAGCCAGGGCAAGAAGCAGCAAAATTGCGGCATAAATCTCCCCTGCTCCCACTATATAATAGGCGGTAATGGCGCTGACCGCCAGAGTATAGCTGCCCCCTGTCTGCCAGAGGCTGAGCAGATTCTGCCTTTGTTGCTCTGTCAGGGCATATATGAAGGTCATATCCTTCGGTCCGTCATTGATGCGCCATCGCAGTCTGACAGGATGTATTTCGTTTCCTTCATCCAGATACTCTTCCAGAATATTTCCATCATAATGATTAAAGGATCTGTCAAAATAAAACTCCTGCCGATAATCCGTATCATACCGTGTCCTGTCATTTAAATTGCGCTTCAGCCGATTCTCCGCCATGACGCTTTTCACATTTTTTAAAAGCTCATCAGGAGCCCCGGCTTCATCCCTTACCGACACATTGGAAAGATTCCCTTCCCTGTCATAATCCATCCGGACATAATAGCAGTAATCCTCCGCCGAGTCCTGCTCCGCCAGTTCTTCGATGCTGCGGTCGGTATTTTTCAGGATTTCCCCGGTCTCATGATCCATCACGCAATAGTCCATGTGCCTGGAAAGATCCTCATGCAGGGCAAGCTTCCAGTTTTCCAAAATGCTGTTCAAATTTTCCTGAAAAAACACCTTCATGGAACCCATGGTATGCTCTTCCACAGCATAACCGCTGTCTTCAAGCTCCTCTTCCGTAATCTCCTCCTCCTCAAACTGAAGGAACAGATCCGCATAGGAAACGCCCTCCTGGCCTTTCCTTTCCAGCATATCCCTGTAAAGGACCAGATTTCCCTGATACATCTGCTCAAGCCACCCATCGCTCCTAAGCTGATTCGTGTAATAGCGCTCCGCCTCTTTACCCAGACCGGGATAAAAGGCTAAAAATGCTGCCACCGCAAGCATGATCCAGATCAATGCTGTAAGATAACTGAATGCTTTACTGTTTTTCGATTTTGTATCCAACGCCCCACACCACCTTTAAGTATTTTGGTTCTCTGGGATTGACTTCTATCTTCTCCCGGATTTTTCTGATATGCACCATGATCGTATCGGTATTGATGGCCTGCTCATTCCAGACCCTTTCATAAATTTCCTCGGCACTGAAGACTCTGCCCGGATTTTTCATGAGAAGCATGAGGATCTTAAATTCCAGTGGTGTCAGCTTCACCGGTCTGCCGTCCACACTGACCTCCACCGTCTCTTCATTCAGCTCCAGCCCGCCGATCACATACACCTTGTCGTTTTGTTCTTTGCCGCCTAAAGCTTCTAAAAATTTTCCGTATCTGCGGAGATGGGAATTCACTCTGGCCAAAAGCTCCATGGTGGTAAAGGGCTTCGTCACATAATCATCGGCACCCATATTAAGTCCCATGATCTTATCCACCTCTTCGGACTTGGCTGAGAGCATAATGACCGGAAAATCATATCCCATTTCCCGCACCCTCATCATCATGGTAATGCCGTCCATTCTTGGCATCATCACATCCACAATGGCCAGATGGATCTCCTCCTCCCGGATCTTTTCAAGCCCCTCTACTCCATCGGCTGCCTGAAAAACCACATAGCCCTGATTTTTCAGATAGATTTCTATTCCCTCCCGGATCTCCTTGTCATCCTCAACAATTAAAATATGATAAGCTGCCATCTTTATCTCCCCCGTTCTCTTTTATTGCCTTACAGTCATATGGATCTCTCAGGCGTACCTTCTGATTATACCATATCTTCCTGTCCGCAGGCGGAACGATCTTCTGCCATTTCTGAGCCGGATCGCTTCTGAATAAAGCGAAACTGCCTCCCCCGCGATCTGCTCGCAGCTATAGCCCATTGCCGTTTCTCTGGCTCCCTGCCGCAGAACCTCCAGCTCCTTTTTCTCCAGGATATCTATCAGTTGACAGTTAAATTCTGTTTCTGACGCCTCTGTCATATATCCGTTTACCCCATCAATTACCACATCCTCCGTGCCGCTTGCCCGTACTGCCAGCACCGGAGTCCCCGCCGCCATTGACTCAAGCAGTACGATTCCCTGTGTCTCGGACCGGGAGGCAAACACAAACAGATCCGCCGCATGGCAGTAATTTTTGATCTCCTGATTGGGAACCTTTCCTACAAATACCACCTCCTCCGTAAGGCCAAGGGCTTTAACCTGCTTCAATAGCTCTTTTTTGTAAGGTCCGTCTCCGATCAGGGCCAGACGGAAATCACCGCCCAGGCTCTCTTTACGCAGCTTCATGCTTCGAAGCAGAAATTCCAGATTCTTTTCCTTCGCCAGCCTTGCCACCGTACAAAAAAGATACCTTCGATCCCCCAAAAGCTCCTTCCGTAAGCCTGCCGCCTTTTCCTCATCCGGGAAAAAGCTCTCCCTTTCAAGACCGGTAGGCAATACTCTGATCACATTTTTCAGCTGAATCTCCTCCAGATAACTTTTCATAAGGGGCGTAGGCGCCACCACTACATCGCAGCTCCTGGTGCAATTTCTGATGTAAAAGGGCATGATCCCCTTCAATGCGGAAAGGCCTACATAATGAAGATACTGTTCATATCTGGTATGATAGGTAAACACCATAGGCACCTGATATTTCCACGACAGATACCGGGCAGTATCTCCGATCATCATGGGGTGGTGTACATGGATCACATCAAAATTTCCTTCCCTGAATTTTTGCTCTATCTCCGGATCTAAAGGATTCGGCACCGAAAAGCCTCCTGCCACTCCCTTCATCAGCGCCCGATACCGCACCACATCCTCTTCCTCTGGTTGATCATTATAGTCAGGAGCAAATACCACTACCTGATGCCCCATTTTCCGAAGGCTCTTGGCCAGGCGCTCCACAGAAATAGCCACTCCCGCCACAAATGGTTTATAATTATTTGTCATCATTGCTATTTTCATCGAACTTCCTCCTGTCAGCTAAAATATCTCAGTACCGCATCTCCCAAAAAGTAGCCTGCTCCCACAAAAAACAGATTCCAGACACAGATCCCCAGGGCAGAGCTGACTGTATAGGTCAACAGATTCATCTTCGATACCCCTGCCGGTATGGAAATGAGCGTCCGGATCATAGGGATCAGCTTGCTGAAAAAAATCCCCACACTGCCCTTTTCCCTCACCCAGGCCAGCTTCTGCTCTATGACAGGTCTCTGCTTTGGAAATTTATTCAGGTACTTTTCCAGAAACATCTCTCCGCCCTTATATCCCAGCCAGTACAGGATCAGACTCCCTGTAAGTCCTGCCGCCACTGTAATGATCAAAGCGGGAATAAAACGGATATTCCCCTTTGCCGCCCAGATCCCTGCCATAGGCATAATGATTCCCGCCGGAAATCCCGGCAGATTCAAATATTCCAATAACACGATCACAAAAATTGCGATCCCTCCATATCTGGCAAAATACTGCATCAATACCTCTACCGTCATCTTTTCTGCACTCCCTTCGCTGTCTTCTGTTATCTATAACGGTTTATATCAATACAATACCTCACAAATCGAAACAAAAATTGGTAATAAATCTTAAGAACTTCTAAACATTCACATTAGTTTTTCTGTAGGGATGTTAATAAACCACGGATGACAGGCTTCGCCGGACATCCTTATGTTAAACAACGGGCAGCCCGCTTTGCGGACTGCCCGTCTGTAAAAATTATTTATTCTTTTTATTTCCCTCATCCGATCAGACATTTTTTTCCCTGAAATGCAAATCCGTACTTTCTGATCTGTTCCTGCAAAAATCCCTCCCCAAGCAGCTCCGCCTCGTACTGTTTTTCTTCTATCTGGGCATGGGCGTTTGCCAGCGTATCCTCCAGAGTCCTTTCATCCTCATCCGGGTCCAGGACCTTAAATTCAAAAATAAACGCCTTTTTGCTTTGCTCAATGGGAACCATCATCACATCATACCGCCCATAGCCGCTTTCACGATTGGAACGTATCCTATAGGTATCTGACAGATTTACTACCATGCCAAGCACAAAGCCATGATAAAAACGCTCAGGCTCCGCCTGGTCTGAAGGCTTATTGCCGCTGTCAAAGGAACTGAATGTGGTTAATGCCACCTTATTCATAAAGGTATTCATTTTCCGGACATTATCATTCAAAAGAGCCCTGATAAATTCATTATAATAAACCTCACTGTCATTCTTAAACCAGTCCCTTACCATTTTGCGGAACATCCTTTTCACTTCAAGGTTCGTAATCGTCAGCGTGTACCAGACATCCCCCTCTTCCCCCATCCCGTCACCGTCCGATTCTACGGTTTTCAGCTCCAGCACCTTCAGATAGCCCGTGGCAAGCAAAAGACTCCACAGGGCATCCGCATTGCCGCCCAGCTGTTCAAACACAATTTTCTCATCGATAGCCGCTGTAAAGCTTTTTCCCTGAAGAAGATCCTCCATGGTCTGCTTTATAAGAACATTTCCTTCCTGTATCAGTGAATTTACAAGTCCATTCCCGCTGGTGTTGGACCAATAGGTATCAAATTTCCCTTCTTTTCTGAGGAATGACACAATAGACCATGGATTATAAATATCTGTATACTTCCCAAATGTAAATCCATCATACCATCGCTTCACTTTTTGTTTGTGCTCCCCAAGCCCTGCGCGGTCAAGGGATGCAAAAACCTCCTCTTCTGTAAAGCCAAAGGATGTGGCGTACTCATCAGAAGTGGTTGTAACCACATCCAGATGATTCATTCCGGTAAAAATACTCTCCTTTGCTACTCTGGTAATTCCGGTGATCAACCCCCGTTCAAGAGAGTCATTGGTCTTAAATGCAGCATTAAACAGACCGCCAAAAAAGCTGACAGCCTTATCCCAATATCCATGAAGCCAGGCTTCGTGCATAGGGGTATCATATTCATCCAGAAGAATGATCACTTTTTTGCCATAGTAACGCTGCATGAATCCTGCCATTGCCCCCACGGCTCCTACAGCTATGCTGTCCTCTATTCCATTCTTAATGCTTTCGTAATATTCCTTCTCATTTTTTTCAAGCAGGTTTCCATCCAGTAAATATCTGTTGTTGTTATATAGACCTGCAATCACTTCAGTGATCTTATACTCCATATCCTCATAATTTGTCGCCTTGATATTTGCAAAGGTGAGAAAGATCACCGGAAAAGCTCCCTGCAGACTTCTGTACTTATATTCTCCATCAGAGGATTTTTCTTCCCAGATTGAAAGTCCCTCAAACAGATCTCCTCTGCCTTCATATTTATTGGAAAAGAAATATTCCACCATACTCATATTGAGTGTCTTGCCAAATCTTCGCGGACGGGTGATCAGCGTTACTTTACTGGCGCCCTCCCACCATTCTCTGATAAAATCTGTCTTATCAATATAAAAGATGTGATTTGTCCGTATTTCCTCAAAGTTCTGGTATCCCAGCCCCGGTCTGCTCTCATTCATGCCCTGATACCTCCGGATCTTGATTTTAAAAATGCCTGGCTGATATTATTTTAACATAAACCCTTGTTTAGTGCTACAAAAACACTATCATAAGGCCGCAGTGCAGTAACTATTCAGCCTTCAGCTTCATAGTTACTGAATCTGCCCATTTAAAATCGCCTTCGGCGAGGGGCAGATTCACTCTCGGCTAAATCCACGCATTCTCATGGACTTTGCAGCAAGTGCAAAGTCCTGGCTGAATAGTTACGCAGTGCAACTTTCTTTCCACTGCGGCCATAGTTATTTGATTCCTGTATTTTCTTTCACTTCATCACCGCCAGCACCATCTGTGCCGTCTCCACTATATTGGTACCACTGTCCATACTGCATTTCTGCATGTATTTATGGGCTTCCTCTTCTGTCATATGGTTGCGGCTCATCAGAACCTCCTTGGCCTTTTGGATCAGCTTTCTCTCCTCCTCATTTCTTTCCTTCGGCTTTGCCCTCTGTCTGCGCCTTCTAAGCTCCATATTATGGGTCATGAGCGCGACCGTATCCACCAGCTCATGTACCTTCAGGGGCATGGAAAGGCACATCACGCCGCTCCCCTCTATACTCTCGCTTATCACATGCCGGGAGGCCATCACCAGCATTTCAAAGCTTGCCGGGAGGTACTCACGGAGCTGGGAATACATCATATCCGCCAGCTTATACCCGCACAGCACGATCCCCTCATTTAATCCGTCCGCAAACGCCATGGTCTGAGCACCAGTGGTGCACACTCCCACCACCAAAATGCCATTCCTTACAAGAAGGTTCTTCATGTTTTTTGCATCGTCAATCTTAGAAAGGGCTACAATTACGCCGGTCATGAGTGTACCTCCTTTTTAGTCTGCCTTTTCTGTCCATGACTCCTGATCATTCAATATCTTCCCGATATTTATAACCATTTTAAAACCGGTTCAGATACTGACTGATCTCCCAGTCCGTGACCTGGGATCTGTAATCTGCCCACTCCTCCTTTTTGGCCCGGATATACTTGCCGGATACATGTCTGCCAAGTACGCTCTGAATAAACTCATCCTTTTCCAGCTCATTTACAGCCTCGATGAGCGTTCCCGGTATGGCTTCAATGTTCAATTCCTTCTTTTCCTCCTCTGTCAGAGCAAAAATATTACAGTCCACGCTCTTTGGCGGAAGGATCTGACCAGCAATGCCGTCCAGTCCTGCCCGCAGGCAAACGGCGAGAGCCAGATAAGGATTGGCGGAAGGATCCGGGCATCGCAGCTCGATCCTTGTTCCCTCTCCCCTTACCGCGGGGATACGGATCAGAGGGCTTCGGTTGGTAGCGCTCCATGCCAGATATACCGGCGCTTCATAACCGGGCACCAGCCTTTTGTAGGAGTTCACCAGGGGATTGGTAATGGCTGTCATCCCCTTCATATGCTTCATAATCCCGCCAATGAAATAATAGGCCGTGCTGCTGAGTCCCAATGCATCGGAAGGATCCGCAAAGACGTTTTTTCCGTCCTTTGACAGGGACATATTGATATGCATGCCGGAGCCGTTGATCCCGAATTTAGGCTTGGGCATAAAGGTGGCGTGAAGGCCGTGCCGCTTGGCAATAGTCTTCACCGCCAGCTTAAAGGTCATGATGTTATCTGCCGTAGCCAGAGCCTCGTCATACCGAAAATCGATCTCATGCTGGGCCGGAGCCACCTCATGGTGGGAGGCTTCGATCACAAACCCCATATCCTCAAGGGTCAGCACGATATCTCTTCTTGCATTTTCTCCAAGATCCAAAGGCCCCAGATCAAAATAGCCTGCCTGTTCATGGGTCAGGGTGGTAGGCATTCCGTTTTCATCCGTGTGGAACAGGAAAAATTCACATTCCGGCCCTACCTCAAATTTATATCCCAGCCTGGCCGCCTCATCCAATGCACACTTTAAGATATATCTGGGATCCCCCTCAAAGGGCCTTTGGTTAGGACGGTACACATCACAGATCAGTCTTGCCACCTTTCCCTGCTGGGGACGCCAGGGAAAAATCTCAAAGGTGCTCAGATCCGGATACAGATACATATCCGACTCCTCGATCCTGGCAAATCCCTCAATGGAGGAACCGTCAAACATACATTCATTATCCAGCGCCTTCTCCAGCTGGCTTGCTGTGATCGCCATGTTTTTGAAGCTTCCGAACATATCCGTAAACTGAAGCCTGATAAACTCCACATCCTCATCCCTTACCAGCTCTATGATATCCTTTTTTGTATATTGCTTTCTCATATCCTTTCTTTCCTTTCTCTATTCTTCCTGCTATTTTTGCCTTCCTGTCTCTTACCATCAAACGCTGCCACGCTTCGCGAGACAGCTTATTGATCAAACGCTGCCACAACACTTCGCGAGACAGCTTATTGACCAAACACCGATACGATCCGTGGACCAGCTTATTGAATCTAAAAAGGCATCCCTAAACCGCCAGACTCCTCATCTGACGGTATAAGAACGCCCTTGTTCCGTTTTATGATAAAACCATGATGCTTCTTTGTCAATACTAAAAATCAGATTCCAAAACCATATGGCATAATTCCCTCTCCCCGTTAATACTATAGTAAAAAGAATGTAACGGGGAATATCCTATGAGCTCCAAAACCAAAATCGTTGTAC
>CANDAG010000081.1 GCA_947382625.1 uncultured Lachnospiraceae bacterium | reverse complement strand
ACTTTCAATTTGTCGATAATGTAGTTTACGGATTCTGTAGGATCAAGATTAACCTTCTCGCCTGCTCCCTTTCTTACCTTATCGGAAGCCTTTGCGATCTGGGTAGGTGAACCCTTAAGTCCAAGGTTGGAATCGTCTACATCCTTTAAGTCTGCTCTTCCCCATACGGTGATCTCTGCGTTGTAGGCGTCAAAGATTCCGCCGGGAGTCATATAACGGGGCTCATTTAACTCAGCAAGGGCTGTGATCAGGCAGGGCATTTTAGCCTTTAATACATGATATCTGTCGTCAAACTGACGCTCTACGATCACGCTGTCGCCTTCGATCTGGATCTTCTGTGCATAAGAAATTACAGGGATACCAAGATGCTCGGAAATCTGAGGACCTACCTGGGCAGTATCGCCATCGATAGCCTGACGGCCTGTGATGATCAGGTCATACTCCAGATTACGGATCGCTCCGGCCACTGTCTGAGAGGTTGCCCATGTATCAGCGCCGCCTAACACTCTGTCTGTTACCAGAATGCCCTTGTCAGCTCCCATGGCGATTGCCTCGCGAAGAACCTCCTCTGCCTTGGGAAGACCCATGGTCACTACTGTTACCTCTGCGCCGTACTGGTCTTTTAATCTGAGGGCTGCTTCAAGACCTGCCTTGTCGTCAGGGTTCATGATCGCCAGCATTGCACCTCTGTCAAGTGTACCGTCGGGGTTAAATTTAACGCCACCCTTGGTATCGGGTACCTGTTTAACACAAACAACAATTTTCATTGTATTATCTCTCCTTAATTATTTTTATTACAGCTTGTTTCCAGCTTCTGTTTTGATGATAAGCTAAGGGACTCGGAAATTACTTCAGCAGTGCGCCGGAGATAACCATTCTCTGTACTTCGCTTGTGCCTTCATAAATCTCGGTGATCTTGGCGTCACGCATCATGCGCTCAACATCGTATTCTCTGATGTAGCCGTAACCGCCGTGAAGCTGAACAGCCTTGGTGGTAACTTCCATAGCAACCTCTGCTGCGTATAACTTAGCCTGTGCTGCCTCTACGGAGTAAACCTTCTGGGTAGCTTTTGCCATAGCTGCCTTGTATACAAGGAGCTGTGCCGCCTGTACCTTGGTTGCCATATCAGCAAGCTGGAACTGGGTGTTCTGGAAAGCACCGATAGCTCTTCCGAACTGCTTTCTTTCCTTTACATATTCAACCGTCCTGTCAAGTGCGCCCTCTGCAAGACCAAGAGCCTGAGCGGCAATACCGATACGTCCGCCGTCTAATGTATGCATGGCGATACCGAAGCCCTTGCCTTCCTGTCCAAGGAGATTTTCCTTGGGGATCCGGCAGTCTGTAAAGATCAGCTCGTAAGTGGATGAACCGCGGATACCCATCTTCTTTTCTTTGGTACCGAAGGTAAATCCGGGAGTTCCTTTTTCTACGATGAAAGCAGAGATCATCTTTTTGCTTCTGCCCTTTTTGTCTGTCACTACACCTGTCACTGCAAAGATCACATACACATCGGCTTCCTTACCGTTGGTGATGAAGATCTTGGAGCCGTTAAGTACCCACTCGTCTCCGTCAAGGACTGCCTTGGTCTGCTGTCCCTGTGCATCTGTACCAGCACCGGGCTCGGTCAGACCGAATGCGCCTAATTTCTCACCCTTTGCAAGGGGAACTAAATATTTCTGCTTCTGCTCTTCCGTACCATAGGTCATGATAGGATCGCAGCAAAGAGAGGTATGTGCGGATACGATAACGCCTGTGGTACCGCAGACCTTGGAAAGCTCTTCCACACACATAGCGTATGTAAGCGGATCGCAGCCCTGGCCGCCGTACTCTTTCGGTACAGGAATACCAAGGAAGCCTGCCTTGGCCATCTTCTCAACGGTTCCTCTGGGGAAAACCTCTGTCTCGTCCACTTCCTGGGCCAGAGGCTTAACTTCTTTTTCTGCGAACTCTTTGAAAAGAGTTCTTGCCATTTCATGTTGTTTGCTTAACATAAAATCCATGATTTTGATTCCTCCATAAAATTATATTGATTAACTGTTTTCTTACTTGGAATAATCGTAAAAGCCGATGCCGGTCTTCTTGCCCAGCTTGCCTGCACGTACCATCTTGCGAAGAAGGGGATGAGGACGATACTTGGGATCGCCTGTCTCATTCTGCAGAACCTCCATAATAGCAAGTACAATGTCAAGACCAACTAAATCGCCCAGAGCCAGAGGTCCCATAGGATGGTTAGCGCCAAGCTTCATAGCCTCATCGATATCGGCTACGCTTGCGGTACCGTCAGCATAAATACCAATTGCCTCGTTGATCATAGGGATCAGGATCCTGTTTACTACGAAGCCGGGAGCTTCCTTTACCTGTACAGGAGTCTTGCCGATCTCTACTGCGATCGCTTTGATCTTCTCAACCATTTCATCCGGTGTATTCTCGCCTGCAATTACCTCAACCAGCTTCATTCTGTCAGCAGGATTGAAGAAGTGCATACCGATCATAGGTCTGTCAAGGCCTGCGCCGATCTCTGTGATAGAAAGGGAAGAAGTATTGGAAGCGAACATGCACTCAGGCTTCACGATACCCATCAGCTCCTTGAAGGTGTCCTTCTTGATCTTCATGTTCTCGGGAGCAACCTCTACTACCAGATCACAGTCTGTACAGATATCTTTAAGTCCGCAGGTAACCTTTGCCATGATAGCGTCAGCCTTCTCCTGCTCCATTTTTCCTTTTCCTACCAGGAAGTTTAAGTTCTTCTGGATCCTTGCCTTGCCGCCCTCAGCAAATTTCATCTCGATGTCGCAAAGACATACCTCATATCCGTCTGTCATTGCAAATGCCTGTGCGATCCCGGCACCCATGGTGCCTGCGCCGATAATACCTACTTTCATCTTTTAGTCCTCCTCTTTTATGATAGAATGATTAACAGTTTTTAAAGGGTTCTTTTACTTTTTCTTTGTTCTTATCAAGGAAAAATGCCATGCCGTATTTCTGGTCTTCTGTCTCGAAGCAATCGCCGAAAAGCTTTTCTTCGATGACGATAGCCTGATCCATATCCACATCCAGCCCTTCGTTGATGGCCTTCTTGCAGTTACGGACAGCAATGGGAGCATTCTTTGCGATGCCTGCTGCCATCTTCTCTGCTGCGGGCATTAACTCTTCCTGCGTATAAACAGCATTTACGAGTCCGATCCTGTAAGCTTCGTCAGCCTTGATATTTCTTGCAGTGTAGATCATCTGCTTTGCCATGCCTGCACCTACCAGACGGGCAAGTCTCTGGGTTCCGCCAAAGCCGGGGGTAATGCCAAGGCCTACCTCAGGCTGTCCGAATACTGCATTGTCAGAGCAGATCCTGATGTCACAGCTCATGGAAATCTCACAGCCGCCGCCAAGTGCAAAGCCGTTTACTGCTGCGATCACGGGAACAGGGAAGGTCTCCAGCTTGCGGAAAACATCATTTCCCTTTTTGCCGAAGGCTTCTCCCTCTGCCTTGGTAAGGGTGCTCATCTCACCGATGTCAGCCCCTGCCACAAAGGACTTAGAGCCTGCGCCGGTTAAGATCAGACATCTTACTTCGTCCAGATTGACAGCATCCAATGTCTTGTCCAGTTCTTCCAGTACGGCGGAGTTTAAGGCATTGAGCGCCTTCTCACGGCTGATGGTGATGATACCGTAGCCGCCTTTTTGTTCGTACACGATAAATTCCATTTTCACAACTCCTTTTCTATATGATATGTATTGCAATGTAACCATTCACTACCTTCACAGTTAACTGCAATTTCCTTACACGCAACACAGACTTCCAGGCGGCTCTGCCGCCTTAGAAGTCTTCTTTTTAACAGGGTGTAAATTAACTTAATCTTCAATCTTAACTACGGTTGCACATCCCATACCGCCGCCGATACACAGAGTTGCAAGTCCGGTCTTAGCGCCCTTTGCCTGCATCTCGTGAAGCAGAGTTACAAGGATACGGCATCCGGAAGCTCCTACCGGGTGTCCGAGTGCGATGGCGCCGCCGTTAGGATTGAGCTGCCTGTCAACGTCAATACCAAGATCCTTGCCCACAGCAACAGACTGAGCTGCAAATGCCTCATTGGCCTCGATGATATCAAAATCTTCGATCTTAAGACCGGTCTTGGCCATTACCTTCTGGGTAGCTGCCACAGGACCGATACCCATTACTTCAGGCCTTACGCCTGCCAGTGCGCCTGCTACAAAGGTAGCCATAGGCTTAACGCCTAATTCCTTTGCCTTCTCTTCGCTCATAACAACGATGGCTGCTGCACCGTCATTGATACCGGAAGCATTGCCTGCGGTAACAAATCCGCCGGGATTGATAGGACGGAGCTTTGCAAGTCCTTCGATCGTAGAACCGGCACGAGGGCCCTCGTCTACCTTGAACTCAACCATCTCTTTTTTCTTTTTAACCATTACAGGTACGATCTCAGCGTCAAAAGCGCCTGACTTCTGAGCTGCCTCTGTCTTCTGCTGGCTCTTAAGTGCGAACTCATCCAGCTCTTCCCTGGTAAGTCCCCACTCCTCGCAGATATTGTCCGCGGTCTTGATCATGTGGTAATCATTAAATGCATCCCAGAGAGCATCCTTGATCATGGTATCTACCAGGGTGCCATTGTTCATTCTATATCCAAAACGTGCCTGAGGAACAGCGTAAGGAGCCATTGACATGTTTTCCATACCGCCTGCAACCACGATGTCGGCGTCTCCTGCCATGATCATCTGGGCTGCCTGGTTCACACAGTTAAGACCGGAACCGCATACCACGTTCATGGTAACCGCAGGTACCTCGATGGGTAAGCCAGCCTTGATGGAAGCCTGACGGGCAACGTTCTGTCCCTGTCCTGCCTGGATAACGCATCCCATATAAACCTGATCTACAGCCTCAGGCGCTACGCCTGCTCTGTTTAATGCTTCTTTAATAACGATCGCGCCAAGCTCCGCAGCAGGTACTGTGCTTAAAGAACCGCCCATGGTACCGATGGCTGTACGGCATGCGCCGGCTAAAACTACTTTCTTTGCCATTATTCCACTCCTCCGTTTGCTAAAAACTTATTGTGTTTTGCGGATACAATGATTGTTAATTTTTTATCATTGCACTGGAGATATTATATCATAGGGGGCTCATTTTGGCAATGCTATTCCTCACCGGAAAATATGGGATCATTTACAGCACTATTTACAAATCATCCGGCATAATACTTTGCCTGTGCCTGCCAAAGCTCCTGATAAAGTCCTCCGTCCTCCTGAAGGAGCCCTTCATGGGTTCCCCGCTGCACGATCCTTCCTTTCTCAAATACGGCGATCTGGTCACAAAAACGGCAGGAAGCAAGGCGGTGGCTGATATAGACTGCGGTTTTATCTCCGGATATTGCATTAAAATTGGAATAAACTTCATATTCCGACACCGGATCCAGGGCGGCGGTAGGTTCATCCAGCAGGATAAAAGGGGCATCCTTATAAAGAGCCCTGGCAAGAGCGATCTTCTGGGCCTCCCCGCCGGAGATCTCAACCCCATCCTTATCATAATCCCGGTAAAGGCAGGTATCCGCCCCGGCTGTCAGCTCCTCATATCTCTTTTCAAATCCCGCTTTTGAAAGGCTCTCCCTCACCCTGTCCGTGTCAAATCTCCTGCCGCAGGCTACCACTTCCCCCAGCTTTAAGGAAAACAGCCTGAAATCCTGGAAAACTACCGACAGGATCAGCATATACTCGTCATAATCATATTTCTTTATATTCACTCCGTTTAAAAGGATCTCCCCCTCATCCGGGTCGTAAAGCCGGCAGAGAAGCTTGATAAAGGTGGTCTTCCCGCTTCCGTTCCTTCCCACGATCGCCAGCTTTTCACCTATCTTAAATTTCAGATTTACGCCGGAGAGTGCAGGGGTGTCCGCTCCCGGATAGCAAAAGCTCACGTTTCTGAATTCCACCTGATAATCATTGTCATCTCGTTTTTCTACGGTAAGGCTTCCCTGATACATGTCATTTTGAATATCAAACCAGGAAAAATAGCGTTTCAGGTATTTATTATTTTCACCTGCGGTCAGCAATGTTGTGACCATCTCCACTCCCGCCCTTACCAGCAGCATCAGACAGGCCGCATATTTCGCAATGGCCCCTACGGAAACGCCGCCCTCTAATGCCCCATAGATCAAAACAGCATAAAGTCCAAGTTGAAATCCTTTTTCCACGATGGGGACAGGAATCGTCCAAAGCGCAGCCCCCCGGTTGTAAATCCCCAGCTGATGCCGGAAGCTTTTGCTGCATTTACGGCGTTCTCCCACAAGATAGTCTCCCATGCCATAAAGACGTATATCCTTGCCTGCGCCATAATTTTCCATATATTTCAAAAACTGCTCCGTCATCACGTTCATATCCACGCAGGCCGCCCCAAACCTTTCATAAAGCCGGTTGATCTTAACTGATGAAAGTCCGGATACCGCGATCGTGAGAGCTACTCCGGCGCCCATAGCCAGCTTCCAGCCAAAAGGGATCCCCGGAAGAGCAAAAAAGGAGATCGTCATGGACAGAGACGCCACAATTTTTACAAGGTTACTGCAGAACCTCTCGATCACCCGGTGCAGATAAAAACGGTTATAGCCTGTCTGGGACTCCTTTCTGATCCGATAAAGAAGCCTTGTCAGCTCCGGGTCCTCAACGGATGCATAAGCCATCTCCATAGCCTTTTCGGAATACTTCCATTCTTCATTGCGATACCAGGCTTCCATAGCCACATTTTTTACGGAATTCAGCCAGGTGATCAAAAGTCTTACCAAAAACACCAGTCCCACGGTAAGGAGCACATAGACTGTGATCACATCTACAGCCGCCCGCCGGTATAATGCATCTATCACTTTGGCGGAAAAATAAAGGGGGATATAGACCACGCCTGCTTCCAGCGCCGCAGAGGCCATCAGAGAGACGGTAAACCTCCTTTCCAGCCGAAAACAGTCTCTTACTGCCCTTCTTGAGATCCGGATATGTTCCTCCAGCTTCATACGCCCGCCGCCTCCTTTCTTTCCTCCTGATACCAGCAGCTCTGAATGTTAAACAGCTCCCGGTAAATACCGCCTGCTTCTATCAGCTCCTCGTGGGTTCCCTCCTCGCAGATCTCTCCCTCCTTTAAAAGAATGATCCTGTCGCAGAAGGCAGTGGAGGCCAGGCGGTGAGAGATAAAAAGCGAGGTCTTGCTTTCCGTCATCCGCTGGTACTCTCTGTAAATCCTGCTCTCTGCAATGGGATCTAAGGCGGCGGTAGGTTCGTCCAGCAAAAGCAGCGGAGCGTCCTTATAAAGAGCCCTGGCCAGCATCAGCTTTTGAGCCTCCCCGCCGGAAAGCTCCGTTCCTTCCCGGTTCACCTGTTTACCAAGCTTTGTATGGATCCCTTCCGGCAGCTCTGCGAGTTTTTCGGAAAGTCCGGCTCTGCAGATGCAGTCCTTTGCTCTGGCAATATCCGTCTCCTCCATGGCTTTCCCGGAAACGATCTCTCCCAGTGAAAAAAAGCCTGTACGGATATCCTGGAATACCGGCGCCACCAACCGATAATAATCCTCCCGGTCAAAATCCGAAAGCGGTATTCCATTATATCGGATCTCTCCCGAGGTCGGTGTATAAAGACCGCACAATAATTTTACCAGAGTGGTCTTTCCCGCACCGTTATCCCCCACAAGCGCCAGCTTTTCTCCCTTGCCTATGGTCAGGGAAAGATCGTGGATCGCATCCTTCTTTGCACCGTCATACCGGAAGCACACTCTGTCAAAGACGATCTCCGGCGTTTCCAAAAGATGGTCCCGGGGCTTCACGGTCCCCTTTTCATCCGGCTCCGGGTAGTCAATATATTCTCTGAGATCACAGATCCTCAAAGAGCTTTCATTCATCCGGTTCCAGCAGTCGATCACTCCGCTTACCCAGCCTGCAAAGGAGGAGATCGCTGCAAAATACAAAATAAATTCCTCCACAGTGATCTCTCCCCCAAGAACCATGGCGATCAGCAACGCATAGGAGATCCCATCCCGAAGCAGGATCACCAGAAGATCTGCCATCCGGGACAAAAAGCTGTATTTTACTGTTTTTTTGTCCCATTTTCCTCTTTCTGCAGACAGCTCCCTGTAGCAGTCCCTGAGCCAGGAAGCCATACTGTAAACCCGGATATCCTTAGCTCCGGCAAAATCTCCGGGAAGGCTGTTGATATACTCAAGCTTTCTGTTCAGATCCGTCATTTTGCTTCTGTGCCCGTATTCCCACTTCTGGTAGGTGCGCACCGCCCAAAGATTCACTAAGGGGCCCACCGTAAGCAGCAGTACCAGCCAGGGACTTGCAAAAGAGATCACCGCGCCGAAAAGCAGATATCCAAGCAGATTTTCCGCTATTCCGAATCCGCCTTTTACAATGTCCTCCAGGGGCGCAAGGCCGTTCCACATTCCCGTGGCAAGATACGCCCGCCCTCCTAAGTCCCGCACCTCTTTCCTCTCAAAGGTCTGATAATACATATGCAGACTCTTCTTCGTAAACAGCTCTTCCGTCTTATACCGGTAGCCTTCGATCATCTGCTTCTGGATATAAGTAAATGTTTTTTGGATCAACTCCCCAAGCATCAGAGCTGATAATAAGATCCCGACAGCAGACAACGCGTGTCTCATCCCCTGCCCGGAGATCACCTCCCCGGCCACCAGGGCAGGCAGACGGATCTCAAGATACTGCATTCCCACATTTACCAAAACCAGCACAAGCAAAATAATGACTGCCATGGGACTGCTCTGCCCCAGCCTCTTCACTGCCCAGAAGAAATTAGACAGCAATGAGTAGGGCGCCTTCTTTCTTTTTGATTTTCTTTGTTTTAGCTGCAAAGTCATTCACTCCTTTCACCGCCATTTTACTGCAAGGCCTTAAGCCGCGGCGGATCCTGGCACGAATTGTATTGACCGTGGTGCCAAATGCACTCTCTGATTTACGAAAGGACCGGGACCAGAAATTCTGTGGTAAACGCCCCGTCCTCACTGTTATATTTGATCCAGCCGCTGTGACGGGTGATGATGTCCTCGGCTCTGGCCAGTCCAAAGCCGTGAAGTCCTGCTTTTCGGGTCTTAAAAAGGCTGCCATACTTTGGCAGCTTCCCGGAGGCGGAATTCAACATGGAAAAGTAAAGCATCTTTCCCTTTACCGTCAAAAACAGCCGGATAAACCTCTCCCCCTTTGCCTCTTTACAGGCTTCTAACGCGTTATCAATGAGATTGCCCAGAACAATGCTAAGCTCCACATCCGATAAAGACAGTTTATCCGGAATATTCGCCTTCACCTCCATCCGGATGCCAAGGTTCTGTGCCTGCATCATTTTACCTGAAAGGATAGCATCCGCAGAAGCATTTCCCGTTTTTAGCAGCGTATCGATCCTCTGCAGATCCAGATCCAGCTCCTCAATGTAAGCAAGGGCATTTTCGTATTCTCCTGCCTTGATCTGCCCGTGCAGGGTCTGCAGATGATGATGGAAGTCATGCTTATAGCCCCGCATTTCCCGATAGATGCCCCGCACCTCCTCAAGATGCTTTTCTGACTGCTCTGTCTGCAGCTCCATAATTTTCAGAAGCGTTTTCTTCCTCATTGCTTTCCCCCTTCCCTCATCCAAAAAAGCGGATGTACGCCCGGTTGATCTCGTCATACCTTCCTCTCGCCAGAGGAAGGCTCTCCCCGTTTTCCAGCCACACCTGGCTGCGCTCAATCCTTTTAATGTGCCCCAGCGAAACAAGATAGCTCCGATGGATTCTGAAAAATCCCTCCGAAAGCCTCTGCTCCGCTTCCGATATCTTTTCCCTGACCCGATAGGTTCCATCCTCTGTCACAAAGGAAATGTAGTGGGAAAAGGCCTCCACATAGCAGATCTCATGCTCATACAGCTTCACCGTCTGTCCTTCAGTGTTTATGAGTATAGAGGGCGGTTCTTCGGAAAGCTTATATGCAGCCCTGTCCAATACCTCCCGCAGCTTTTCACCCGGAACCGGTTTGATCAGATAATGAAGGGCGTCCACCTCATAGCCCTCTCCATAAAATTCTGTGTGTGAGGTAAGAAACAGGATCTCCCCGCGATTTCCCTCCCGGCGCAGATACCTGGCCAGCTCCACGCCGTTTATCCCCTTCATTTCTATATCCAGAAGCATCAGATTAAAATCCGTCTCTTTTTCATAATCGAAGAGAAAGGCCTCCCCGCTGGCATAAGTACGGATCTCTATCCTGTGTGCTTTTTCCTTTCCCCAATTGGATACCATATCCATAAGTCTTTGAGCCTGCCTGTTGTCATCCTCGCAGATCGCAATTTTTAAATTCATCTCGCTGCCCTTTTTCATCAATATCTGCATTCTTTACAGTATCAGAGCCTGCCTTTTACGGGGCAGGCTCTAAAATATCTTACATCAGACAGGGCATTTCGTAAACTGTCTTTCTTATCAAAAGCGCTTAATAAAAAATCTGTGCAATAGGTGATGTCTCATCGATGATCAATGTCTTGTTATCCCCTACCATAGTCGCCCTGGCCGCGTCCAGTGAGCGGAGGAAGAGATAGAAATCCGCCTTTTCCGGATCATTATAGGCGCTGCTTAGGATCCGCATATACTCAGCCTCTCCTTTACCGATGATCTCCGCTGCCTGGGCGTCCGCCTCAGACTGCATGACGATGATCTCTGCCGTTGTGTTGTTGGAGATCTCCTTTGCCTCCTCCTGGCCTTCCGCCTGATAGGTGGCTGCAATGTTATTCCGCTCGGAGATCATACGCTCATAAACCGCATTCTTGTTTTCATCGGGAAGATCCAGGGACTTGGTCTCCACCGCCAGCAGGGTAATGCC
>CANDAG010000080.1 GCA_947382625.1 uncultured Lachnospiraceae bacterium | reverse complement strand
ACATAATGTGAAAGGACGGAATTGTATAGACATGATGAAATTTCGGTTTATAGTGCCATATAAAGAGTATCGATATAATCGTTTGAAAGCTCCTTTCCAAAGGCCTCCCATGCCGCATCATACACAAAATTCGTGTCAAAGGTATGGATATTATGCCCTACCAGCACCCCATCCCCGATAAACTCCATGAACTGCGCCATGACCTCCCTGATATCAGGAGCGTCCATTACCATTTCATCCGTGATCCCGTTCACAGCCGTAGCTCCCGCCGGAATATGCCTTCCGGGGTTTACCAGAGAAGAAAACTCCTCTGTCACCCTATGACCACTGACCTTAAGCGCCGAGATCTCAATAATGGCATCTGTTTCCGGATTCACCCCTGTCGTTTCCAGATCAAAAACAATATAATCCGCCGGATAACCGCTTAATCTTTTTCCTTTGTTCCTTATCTTCATTCCTGTTCCCCTGTCACCAAATGGTCTCTATCTCTTCTTTTTTTACTCCGTATAATTCCAGAAACTCCGCCAGGTCCTTCTCTTCCCTGATCAGCATCAATTCCTCGATCTGTCCCGTCCTTTCATTCCGAAAGCCTGCTACCTTCTCCCCCGTACAGATACTGGCACGGATCACCGGCTTTTTCCCCGTCTTGTCATAGGCGGGCTTTAATCTGTCGTTTTTCTTCTTCCAGTCCTTCCACCCCATAAAGCTTCCTCCCCTCCCGGTCAAGCCCCGGATCTAAACTCATTGTCATCTATCAGCGATCCGTTGTCAAGAATTATCTCCTCCCGGAGGCGCTTTAATATCTACTCATTCTGTGTATCCTGCCGGTCAATAATCTCTTTACTCTGTAACTTTAATATGTTAAAATCCCCATAGTGAGTTTTTCCGGGAGGTATTTCAACAGAATGAATAAAAAAATACAGACAGACTCTGTCAACCATTTATTTGACGCCATTCTTTGTCTGGAGACCAGAGAAGAATGCTATGACTTTTTTGAGGATCTGTGCACCGTCAATGAGCTTCTCTCCATTTCCCAGCGCTATGAGGTAGCTTCCATGCTCAAAAGCCACAAAACCTACCTTGAAATAGCGGAAAAGACCGGTGCCTCCACCGCTACCATCAGCCGGGTCAACCGCTCCTTAAACTACGGAAACGACGGCTATGATCTGGTACTGAAACGGTTAAAAGAACGCCAAACGGATAACCCTTAAGGGTTATCCGTTTATTTCAATCATTGTCATCGGATCGATATATTCTTCATTCAGCATGATCTGATATCCCAGCTCCTGATTATCCTTCCCGATACTGAAAAGGATATAGCCCTTTCCAAGGCTCTCTCCCTGCTTCACCAGAGCTGTCCCGCCGTTGCGGTAAACGGACCGGTAACCATTGCCGTGATCTATAATGATCTTCGTACCGTAAATCTCATCCGCATCTACAACCTCCACCGTTCCGGTTCCCGTTGTAAGTACATTGATCCCTGACGACGCCGAGAATATCAGCATCGGATCTCCTTCCTCCGCCTCTGTCATAGTGGCTGAGCCGCTTAAGGGGAATCCTTTGGGAAGGGCATTCTCAATCGTCTCCTGGCTTAACACATCCTCAGCCTCCGCCTTCTTGCTGACCGCCTCGCTTAAGACGGCTACCTTGTTTGACAGGGTGGAATTCTCTACTGTCAGGGCTTCGTTTTCGTCTGTAAGATCATTTAATGCAGCCGTTTGCTCAATAATTGTCTTTCTGGCATCTCTGATAGTGATCGAATCATAGATAAATTTGCAGATAACAGCCACGACCAGCAAAAACAGCAGGAGGGTGGCTACTTCAATAGCAGTGGGGCCTATCGTGCGTCGGATGATCGTACCATCCTTCTTCTCTGTCACCAGGCGCAGAGTACGCTTCGTTCTGCTCCAAAAAAACTGCTTCTCCATAATTTATTCATCACCTCCGATTTCTTATCCGTATTTTATCACATATAACAAATTAACGCAACTTTACCCCCCTTTTTCGGCATTCAATTGTCAGAATTTTACAGTTTATTTCACAAATAATGCTCTTTATAACTAAATTTCTGATAATGCCTATAATTTTCTTTACATTTACCAAGGGATGTGCTATTCTATCAATGTTACAAAATTTCGTGCTTCAAGCACATATACTTATTTTTTTGGAGGTATTATAATGAACAAAGGTACTGTAAAATGGTTTAATAACCAGAAGGGGTACGGTTTCATCTCCGACGAATCTGGAAACGATGTATTCGTACACTACTCAGGTCTCAACATGGAAGGTTTCAAGTCCCTCGAGGAAGGCGCTTCCGTAGAATTCGACGTAGTGAATGGTGAAAAGGGACCTCAGGCCGTAAACGTTACCAAGTTATAATCAGCAAATGCTGTTTATAACAGCATTTAATCAGAAACACGATGTGCCTTTTCTTAATAGGAATTTTTATTTCATTATGAATTCGCAATATTGTTTTATCGGATTAAATCGAAAGGGCTGTGCTTATCGCACAGCCTTTTTTATGCACAGACCCGTGCAGATGTAATATGCCGCCAATGCGGCGCACGCATCGCGCGGCGAGTAGAGGGAGTAACCTTCCCTGCTCGATCTGACATAAGGATGGCTGACAAGGCCTGTCATCCGTTATCAACATAAGGGAGGATGCAAAAATGGAGAATACTTCCCCAAAAACCATTAAAGGAATCAAAATACGCACACTGAATCTATGGATGATCCTTGCTTCCTGTGTCCTGTACATTCTGCTTATTTTAGCTACCATCCATGCTTCCGGCCGCTACACGGACATGGTTGCCGCTACCCGGGAATATATTACCTGTGAGGAAAATGCCGCTCTTGTAACACAGGGATCCGACTTTCTTACGGAACAGGTCCGGCTTTACACGGTGACCTTTGACCCCAAATATGTAGCTGCCTATTTTACAGAAGCCAATGTCACCAGACGCAGAGATAATGCATTAGCGCTCCTTAGAGAATACCAGGTAGAAGAAAAGCCTCTGGAATTTCTTCAGCAGGCTCTCGATAATTCCAACAGCCTTATGGAACAGGAAATTTATGCCATGAGGCTGATCGCCGCCTCTCAAAACGCGGAGCTTTCCGATCTGCCGGAGGAAATCCGGTCCGTCTCCCTTACAGCACAGGATCTGGCCCTGACTCCGGAGGAAATGATCCTGAAGGCACAGGAGATGGTCTTTGGCTCCGGCTATCAAAACGCCAAAGAATTGATCACCAGTAATATCACTTATTTTATCAACAGTGTCTCGGACGGCACACAGTATAAGCAGCAGCAAAGTGTTCTTGAGCTGAGTCAGACCATGAAGGGACAGCAGATCCTAATCAGCGTTCTGTTTATTGAAAATATCTTTACATTTATTTTGATCATCCGTCTCATCATCAAGCCGCTGCAGATTTATGTAAGCAATATCAGGGACGAAAAAATGCTGGAGATCACAGGCTCCTATGAATTTAAATATTTAGCCCTCACCTACAACAGCATTTACGAGCTCAACAGCGCCAATGAGGCCATGCTGCGCCATCGGGCAGAGCATGACCCTCTTACGGGGATCATCAACAGAGGAACCTTTGAGCAGCTTCGGCAGGTGCTGAAGACCAAATCCGCTCCCATTGCTCTTCTGATCATTGATGTAGACAAATTTAAGCTGGTAAACGATGGTTATGGACATGAAATGGGTGACCGGGTCCTCAAAAGAGTGGCAAAGCTTCTTGAGACCGGCTTCCGCTCTACCGACTATCCCGCCAGGATAGGAGGGGATGAATTTGCTGTGATCCTCACTGATGCCGGCCCTGAAATGGAAGCTCTGATCACCGAAAAGATCCGCACCATGAATGAAGCCCTGATGCATCCTGCCGATGATCTGCCTGCCGTATCCTTAAGCGTAGGCGGCGCCTTTTCCAAAAGCGGATTCGCCGACGATCTTTACAACAAAGCAGATACAGCCCTTTACCATGTAAAAGAGAATGGACGCTGCAATTGCAGCTTTTACAGAGAAGAAGCCGGGGATACATCAGTTCAGACAGACTAAACAGACAATTCCGGGCAGGGACGCGCCACCTTGCCCGGCTCCCTAACAACGGACACTCTGCCGATCGCGTTGTCCGTTGTTTTTATTATCCGCAAAACGCCAGTATCTCCTCCAGCTTCATGCTCCCGCCGAATAAGTCAAGGGCGCTGCCAATGGTCACATCGATCTTTCCTCTTCCCAGCTCCTTGAGCTTTTTAAGATCATCAAAATCATGAACGCCGCCGGCGTAAGTCGCAGGGATCCGGCATTCCCGTCCCAGAAGTCCGGCCAGCCTTTCCTCTATGCCTCCTGCCTTTCCTTCCACATCCACTGCATGGATCAGAAATTCATCACAGCTTTCCGATAATTTTGCAAGAGTCTCGCCGTTTAGCTTAACCTCCGTATAATTCTGCCATCTATCGGTTACAATATAGTATTCCTCCCCTTTTCGCCGACAGCTTAAGTCAAGGACAAGATGCTCTTTGCCCACTGCCCCGAGCAGCTCCTTAAGCCTGTCATAATAAAGCCTTCCGTCTTTAAAAACATAGGAGGTGACGATCACATGGGAGGCTCCCGCCTTCAAAAAATCCTCTGCGTTAAAGGGCGTGATCCCGCCGCCTGCCTGAAACCATCCCGGGGCGGCAGACAAAGCTTCCAGGGCCTGGCTCTTTGTTTTTTGATAATATTCGCTTTCTGCGGCGTTTAATAAGATAATATGCCCGCCCCTTAGTCCTTTATCCTTATAAAGGTGTGCAAAATACGCCGCATCCTTCTCTGAAACAAAATTTTCTCTGGCCCTGTCGCCTGAGTCCGTCAGGCTTCCGCCTACGATCTGCTTCACCTTTCCGTTATGAATATCAATACATGGTCTGAATTTCATGATTTTTCCTTTCCGATATCTGGCAGAGTATAAATTTATCCACACTGCACATAATAGCATCAGAACTGACGATCATGCAGTTCTGATATAAGGAGGTTGATTATGAAAAATACAGGAAAACTGATCTCGGTATCTCTTGTCATTGCAATGCTCTTTCTTTTTACAGCCTGCGGAACCGATAAGAAGAACAATGCAAACGATATGGCGGGAAATACCACAAACGCCACAGAAAACAACACTGCCGGAGGCAATAATACCGGCAATACCTCAAACGGCGCAAACACCGGAAATAATACTGCCGGCGATACTGCCGGAAGCGGCACTGCCGGCGCCGGAGCAGGCGATACCGGTGCTGCCGGCACGGGCACAGCCGGGGATGATGACAGCGCCACAGCCGGAGCAGGCGGTGATACTGCCGGAACCGGAAGCAACGGAAGTACCGGGGGCGGCAGCGGAACAGACAATAGCGGCAATGTAAACAGCGCTACCACCGGCACCGGGGACGATGATTCCCTCCTGGACGATGCCGGAAACGCCGCAGGCGACGTGATCGATGATATTGCCGACGGAATATCCGATATTACGGATGATGTTATCGGAGACGGCGATGAAAACGGTAATAACAGCAATAACGGAACCAACGACAGTGACAATACCTCTGCCAAAAACACAGGAAACAACAAAACTGCCAGAAACGGCCGCTAGACCATAGCTGCAACACAAACGCCGGCTTTCAGATAAAGGCCGGCGTTTGATCCTTATTTTTCTACTATTGTACCGTCTCTGTAAGCCTGCAGAAGCTGCTCCAACTGTTTGATCCGTTCCTTCAGGTCAATACCGATATCCGTATCGGATACCCGGATCCTTACCGGCGCGATCTCCACCACCGTGGAATCCGAAAAAATATCCGACTCCCGCAGAATAGCCGCCTCCATAGACTCAAAGGGCTCGTGGGCAACCAGACGCATTCCGTGGGAATCCGAAACCAGGGTGTATCCGGCAATCCCTGTCTTACTCTGGTAAGCCTTGGAAAAGCCGCCGTCAATGATCAGAAGCCTTCCGTCACATTTAATAGGGGTGTCTCCCTTTTTCAGCTCCACAGGCACATGCCCGTTGATGATATGGGACCTTTTGATGTCCAGTCCGAACTCCTCCAGAATGCGGTGGACAATGTCCTCACGATCCAGCATGGAATAGTAGTAGTTTTTGACCTCCTTATGGGTTTCCTTATCCTCGACAAAATACCGCTCAAAAGTAGTCATCTTATCCCTGCCATATACCGGGGAGTTAGGCCCTGTCCAGGTATACCAGATATAATCCTGGGCCTTGCGCATTTCTGCCGGATCATTTTTGGCATAATACCCTTTTCTGGCATAGTTATCCAGCACATCGTAGAGCTGCCTTCCCTTATAATCCTTCCCGTCTATATTCACTGCCTTAAAGTTTCCATCCGCATCCAAAGGCACACAGCCATGGTAGAGCAGATTAGAGTTGTGGATCTTGTAAAGCCCACCGTTGGAATAAAGGAACCTCACATGCTTCTGAAGCTTTTCACACTTCAAAAATGCATGCTGCAGCCGTGCCATCACCTGCTCTTCATCCGGGGTAAGCTTATAGGGATCCGCCGGATCCACGGTAGGAAATTCCGTATCCTTCATAGGATATTCCTTACCGTCTATGACAACAGTCTTTTTCTGGTAATCGATCTTATCCAAAAGAAGCCTGTCCTCCATATGAAACTCCGGACACCTTTTGATCACCTGCCCCTCCAGCTTAAGCTGCAGGATCGCAATGGCCTTGTGGATCTTCATATCCAGATTTAAATCCTTGGTATTATAATCCGTATTATATTTAATGGCAAAAACATCACAGTTCACATCCTGATAGGTATCCAGTGCAAAGGTGGCCAGAGGCACCAGATTAATGCCATAGCCATCCTCTAAGGTATCCAGATTTCCATACCTGGCGGCAACCCGGATCACCGTTGCGATACAGGGAAGATGCCCGCAGGCCGCTCCCATCCATACAATATCATGATTTCCCCACTGAATATCCACTGAATGGTAATGCTTCAGCGTATCCAGGATAATATGGGGACCGGGTCCTCTGTCAAAAATGTCGCCTACTATATGAAGATGATCGATCACCAGTCTCTGGATCAGATTGCTTAAAGCCACAATAAAATCCGGGGCTCTTCCAATGCGGATAATGGTGTGGATGATCTCATTATAATACCCTTCCTTATCGGAGATATCCGACTTTTCTGTGATCAACTCTTCTATAATATATGCAAAATCATCCGGCAATGCCTTACGCACCTTGGAGCGGGTGTATTTGGAGGCCACCCGCTTGGTGATCTGTACCAGTCTGTGCAAAGTGATCTTGTACCAGTCCTCAATATTGTCCTCCTGACGGGTTTCAATATCCAGCTTTTCCTGAGGATAATAGATCAGAGTCGCCAGAGACTTTTTGTCCTTCTGGCTCAGGGTATTTCCAAATTCCTCATCTATCTTCCTCCGGATAGCGCCGGAGCCGTTTTTCAGTACATGGTTGAACTGTTCATATTCCCCATGGATATCCGTCATAAAGTGCTCTGTCCCTTTAGGCAGATTCAGGATTGCCTGAAGGTTGATGATCTCCGTGGAGGCCGATGCAATGTTCGGATACTGGTTTGCCAGACTTTTTAAATATTTTAACTCCATTTCATGGAGTTCACTGCTTAACAATCTCTCATTCCCCTTTCTAAGGAGCGCTCCCTTGCCGGGCAGCTGTCCTTTACCCGATCACATCGCTCATATCATAAAGCCCGGCCGGTTTTCCTTTTAAAAATTTGGCTGCCTGGATAGCTCCCTTTCCAAAAACTCCTCTGGAATAAGCGGTATGTGAAAAGGTCAGCACCTCGTCCGATCCCGCAAAGATCACATCATGCTCTCCTACGATGGTCCCGCCTCTTACCGCCGAATAGCCGATCTCCTTTTCCGGACGTTGCTGTCTTCTTCCGCTCCGGTCATATACATTCTCGTAGTCTCCCTCTAGGGCTTCCTTAATGGAATCGCCTAAGGCCAGCGCCGTGCCGCTGGGAGCATCCAGCTTCATTCTGTGATGTTTTTCCACGATCTCAATGTCAAACCCGGCAGGCTTAAGAACAGACGCCGCCTCCTTCAAAAGCTTCATCAAAAGGTTAATGCCCAGGGACATGTTGGCGGATTTGAGGATCGCTACCTGTTCCGAGGCTTCCTTCAGCTTTGTAAGCTGCTCCTCGCTTAAGCCTGTAGTGCAGAGTACACAGGGTGTCTTTTCCCTGACACAGTACTCCAGTAGTCCGTCCACGGCGGCAGCCACACTGAAGTCAATGACCACATCCGCCTTCACCGTACACTCCTCTATATCTGTAAACACAGGAAAGGGATACTCTTCTGAAGCAAAGGCATCCACTCCCGCCACAATAGCGATCTGTGTATCTTCCTTTACAAGCCCGGAGATCATTTTTCCCATTTTGCCTCCGCAGCCATGCAATATTACATTTACCATGCTAAAATCCTTTCTGCTTATAAGATGCCATACTCCTTCATCGCCTTCTCCAGCTTCGCCGCATTCTCATCCTCCATCTCGGTAAGAGGCATACGCAAAGAACCGGCTCCCTTGCCCATCAGATTCAGAGCCTTCTTCACGGGAATGGGGTTTACCTCGCTAAACAGCGCATTGCAAAGAGGGATCGCGCGGAGCTGCTCCGCACAGCTTCCCGCCACATCACCTGCAAAGAACTTCGCACAGATATCATGGGTCTGCTTCGGCGCTACATTGGAAAGCACCGAGATCACACCCTTTCCGCCCATGGCAAGAAGAGGAACGATCTGATCGTCATTGCCGGAATACAGGTCTACTTTTCCTTCCGCAAGGGACATTAATTTGACCACCTGGCTGATGTTGCCGCTTGCCTCCTTCACACCCACAATATTTTCCACCTCTTTGCAGAGCTTCACCACAGTTTCCGGTGCAATATTGCAGCCGGTACGGCTGGGCACGTTATAGAGGATGCAGGGGATCTTAACAGAATCCGCCACTGCCTTATAGTGCTTATAAAGTCCCTTTTGTGTTGCTTTGTTATAATAGGGCGTTACCAGAAGCAGCGCGTCCGCTCCTGCCTTTTCCGCCTCGATTGACAGATAAATCGCAGTTTCCGTGCAATTAGATCCGGTTCCTGCCACTACCGGGATCCGTCCGTTTACCTGCTTAATACAATAGCGGATCACGTCAAGATGCTCCTCATGGGTCAGAGTGGAAGATTCCCCTGTGGTCCCGCAGACGATGATCGCATCGGTTCCTCCTGCGATCTGGAACTCCACCAGCTCTGCGAATTTTTCGTAGTCAACTTCCCCGTTTGCATTAAATGGTGTTACGATGGCAACACCCGCACCTGTAAATACAGCCATAATTTTTCCCTCCTTATGTTAAACAACGGATGCCAGGCTTCGCCAGCCATCCTTATGTTAAAAAAGGTGCACATAAATATATGCGCACCGACTACTTCCCTGAACCTTCATCGGATAGCGCCCCATCAGCATCTGTAAATAGTATCTATAGATACTGATGACAGTCATACGGTTCTTTGCCGTATGCCCAAGGATCTGATCTGCAGGATCTCAAATCCTTTCGGCGTTTTTTCCTTTCGTTTTTCTTCTACTGTGCCTGCCACATCCAAAAAACTACTCATAAAACACGCAACCTCTATCTCCATCTCCTATGAAATTGTTATTAAAAACATCATAGCACTATGGGGCAATACTGTCAACGGATGGACAAACCTTTCTCTTCTTTGCTTAATCTGAAGATGCCCTAAAAGATAATTGATTTATCTCAGCTCCAGACAGCAATCCGGCACACAGTCCATAACAAAGCCCTTTGACTCCAAAACCAGGCCATCCTCTTTCACTATTTCCTTAAGGACTCTCATTTCCAGCCCTCGTCTTCTCTCAAGATGCTTCACCAAATCCTCAAATCCCTTACAGCCATGAGCTTTCCCATAAGGAGATTCCTTTAAATAGCCAAGCATTAAAGGATACCACATTTCATTTCCGTTCTCATCACTGCGCTCCTTTTTGATGTGGAGCAGATTTTCCCGGATCTGCCCTGAATCCAGATAAAGCAGCCGAAATCCCTTTTTCTTTAAAATCTCGTATGCTTCCTCATAAAAGGCAAGAATATCTTCATCCCGCATCTGATAAAAAAGCATCATTGTCTCAATAGAATTCTGCAGAAAGGCACACTCAAAGAGATTTCCTTCCCCGGAAAACGCACGGTATCTTTTCATTATAATATCATGAAAGAGTTGAAAATCCACTCTTCCATTATAAATCTCATACTGCTCCATATCCTGATAAAAAGCTCTCTCTTCCGCCAGGATCTGAGTGTAAGCTACAATGTACCTGTCCTCCTCCACCCTTGTCTTGTTCCGGATCTCCTCTTGAAAAACAGGATATTTTTGCTGCATTTCCGTCCAGGTCTCCCTGGTGAGATAACTGCACCAGGCAAGCTCTGTCGGGGATAAATCCCCTTCCCGGTAAACATGGTATTCCGGCCATTTCTGAGCCAGCAAGTTCAGCAGAGTACTCTTTCCGGTGCCCTGCAGTCCTTCAATAAATATATTTTTCTTCATCTTTATGGTCTTATTTTTACGCCTTCCACTCTTGAGATCTCGCCTGCCAATGCTGCAATCTCATCATCAAGATGGATCCCTGTGAGAATGATGCTCATATCGTCATCCTTGGCCTCTAAGATCGTTTTCAGATCCGAAGCTGTGATAATATCATTGTCGATCAGGCCCAGGATCTCATCCAATATTAAAAGATCACATTCCCCTGTTGCGATCACCTTTTTGGCAAAATTAAGCCCGTTTTTGATATTGGCGATCTCCTCGGACTTTTTCTGTTCAGTAAGATCTGCAAAGCTTCCTGCCGACTTCTCAAAACAGAAAATTTTGATCTCCGGTTCAAGCCGGTTAAAAAATGCCGGATTTGAAAGATCCTTCCCCTTGAGGAAACGGATAATAAATACCTTCTCGCCGGAAGCCGCCGCCAAAACTGCCCTGCCTAAAGCTGCGGAAGATTTACCGTGTCCTTCCCCAGATCGGAAGAGCACACGTCTGAACTCCAGTCACAACAGGTTATCT
>CANDAG010000079.1 GCA_947382625.1 uncultured Lachnospiraceae bacterium | reverse complement strand
GAAATGTTCACGCCGCCACAAGCGAAATGTTCACGCCGTTTGGCCGGAATATGCAACCTGCGCGATCAATAATTATTTTCCAGATTCTCCTATATGTTAAGCCAAAAACTCCGCAGGAAAAACCTGCGGAGTCTGTTTTTGAATTTGTATATTCTTCTGTGAACTGCTCATCTCAAGAGAAAATTCTGAAAAATTATCTCTTGGATTGTGTCATATCTTTATTTTTCGGCATGTTCAAGGTATTTTTTTGTTACCTGTCAGTTACCGATAACATTTTATACTATCTCGCAGTATCTTTTCATCTGAATTTCATATCGCTATCTCATATCATCTATAAACCTTTTATACCAAATCGGTGTGTTATATGAAACTCTTACTGGATTTCCATTTTTATAAATCGCAAACCTGCGAAACTCTATTGTATTATCATAAAATGCCGCCAAATCACATTCAGGCAAAGCAAGTTTCAGATTTTCATACGTATCGACATATCTCTTTTCAATATCTTTCTCTGCAATTCCATGCCCACCTTGCTTCACCCGTTCCAAAACCCGCTCTTTCGCAATATCCACGTTTTCAACCCCAATATAGTGAAGTTCGATAAAATATCCTCTTTTCTTAGCCTTTTCGATATTATTCAAAATAGATTTCCCACACAATGTAGTTTCCTGATTAAAAGAGATTCCTTCATCGAAATATTGCAGGATTTTCTTTACTGCAATTTTCCCAGCAGCCATAACATCACCCATATTCCTCCAGTCACCAAATTCTCTTAAGATTTCATCCGTATTTACTCTCGGCATGTCCTGTAAACTCTGCAAGGACTGATATAAAGTTGATTTTCCTGCTCCGTTGACACCTGCTATCAGTATATATTTCTTCACTAGAAAAGTTTCCTCTCTATTACCTGACGTTGTTTCCTTTGCAGTAGGAAATCACCAACCATCTCATAAAAACTTCTCTGCTCTTCTGTTTCCGCCTCCAAAACAAGCTGTAAGGTATCCTCTGGCTGAAGATTCTTTATATCTTCATAGATTTTTTCGTATTTCTTTACATCGCACACACAATCACCTCATATAATCCATATTTCTTCGTAAATATTATTATATCATATGTCGCAAGGAGGGACCACGTAAGGTGGGAGGATTCCTTGTGACCTACGCATGCATCAGCATGCTTCATTATATCTCAAGTTCCTATAAATGTTAAGCCAAAAAGGGGCTATCTATTTCCAGACAGCCCCTTTTACATTGCGTAGGAATAGTTCTTTATCTCTTGGATAGTTTCATATCTTTATTTTTCGGCATTTTCAAGACATTTGTTAATTACGTGTCAGTTACTCACAATTATTTATATTTTCTCATTTCACTTTATTTAACTCCTTTAAGATATGATCTATATTCGTCAAAACAATCCTAACACCCCTTTTATTTAGCCTGATTACCTTTCTCACGATACCATTTATCTCTGCTGACAGCTTATCATTTATAGTGACAGGAACTGTATTATTTTCAATCATATACTGACAATCAACATATTCCTCACTCACCGGACAAACATTCTGAATCAAAAATGCTCTGTATTTTCCATTTACATATCCAAATCGCAAACCGTCATATTCCTTATATCTCATTTTCTTTTCATCATATATTGCTTTATACTTTTCCGTTTTAGATGATATAGGAACCATCCAAAAATATCCATCCATTTCAAAACAATAAAAACAAGGTCTTCCATGTACTCCTGCTTCATCATTATCCCTATTTCCCATTAGTCCACAATTAGGAAATCGTTTATAGTATTCATCCTTAATAAAATAAAAATTACCTGTATTCAAATTATCTCCTATGTACAAAAGTGCTCCGCTTATCAGCGGAGCACAAATATTTGTATCCCAGCCATTTTTTAGTCGCTCGCTGGGTAGCGAAAAATATTTGCATCTGCACCTTTTCTATAAATGCCGATATGCAGTTCCGGCAGAATAGTAAGAAGTTTCTAAAACTTCTTACTTATATTATACTCATTTCCTGATAAATTTCTACTGGCATTTTATACAAAAACAAACAAAATCCCCAAAACATATGTGTTCTGGGGATTGAATATCCATATTTGATATTTTGTTTGCCTATCTCAAGAGAAAATTCTGAAGAATTATCTCTTGGAGAACTGAGGTGCACGTCTTGCAGCCTTGAGACCGTATTTCTTTCTCTCCTTCATACGAGGATCTCTGGTGAGGAATCCTGCTTTTTTGAGGATCGGTCTGTACTCTCCGTCTACCTGCAGAAGCGCTCTGGAGATACCATGTCTGATCGCGCCGGCCTGGCCAGTATAACCGCCGCCATGAACATTTACAAGCACGTCATACTTGTCTGCTGTATCTGTTGCTACCATGGGCTGACGAACGATAACCTTCAGAGTTTCAAGTCCAAAATATTCATCTATCGGTCTTTTATTGATCTTAATCTCACCTTTACCGGGCATTAAATATACTCTGGCAATTGATTTTTTTCTTCTACCTGTTCCGTAGAATCTTGCTGATTTAGCCATCTTAATCTTCTCCTTTACTAATTAAATTAAAATGTTAATGCTTCGGGCTTCTGTGCTGCATGCTTGTGGTCAGGTCCAGCATATACATGAAGCTTGGTATACATCTGTCTTCCTAAAGGTCCCTTGGGAAGCATTCCCTTAACAGCAAGCTCTACTACCCTTTCAGGTTTCTTAGCCATCATTTCGCGCATGGTAGTTTCCTTCATGCCGCCAACGTATCCTGAATGGCGATAATAAATCTTCTGATCTAATTTCTTGCCTGTCACCTTTACCTTATCGGCATTGACAACGATCACGAAATCACCCGTATCCATATGCGGGGTAAAGATCGCCTTATTTTTACCTCTTAAAACCTTAGCTACTTCTGAAGCTAAGCGACCTAATGTCATATCTGCAGCGTCCACTACATACCATTTTCTGTCAATTGTAGAAGGACTGGCCATAAATGTCTTCATGATATTACCTCCATTGATTTTTATCCTGACGTCTTAATATCTTCCATCGGATGTCCGGGCCTCCGGGTATATCAAGCTCTTTCAGGTACTCTATCCATAATGCTCTGCCCGGGAATAAGATGCAACTGCCCAACGGATATTGTGGAAACATTGCATCAAGCAAAGCATTACCAAACTTTTTCACACTGATTAATTATATTATACGCTTCCGAGTGTGTCAACCAGATTTTTCATAAAATCCTGCTGAATATTTACTCAAAATCTTCAGCCTTTTATTGCCCTTTTATTCTAAATATTCATATTTTACCAGTGTCAATCCGCAGGCCGGCGCTGTGGGTCCTGCCGTCTGCCGGTCCTTTGCATCCAGAATCTGCCGCATCTGCCCCGGCTCCATACGGCCGCGCCCTGCCTCCATCAAAGTCCCCGCTATGATCCGCACCATATTATAGAGGAAGCCGCTGCCGCATACCCGGATCAGGATCTCCTCTCCTTCCTTCTCCACAGACAGTCCGTATATAGTCCTTACCGTAGTCTCTGCCACTGACGCCGCCGCACAAAAGCTGGCAAAGTCGTGCTCTCCCACCAGATAAGCTGCCGCCTCCTTCATTTTATTTATATCAAGAGGCACATAGGTAAAATAGGAATACCGTCTCTTTGTAGGAATGGGAAATCTGCTGTTCAATATTCTATACTCATAGGTTTTACGGCTCCGGCATCTTCTTGGATGAAAGTCTTCCGCTGTTTCTTCTGCACTTTGGACTCTCACATCCTCAGGCAGTCTCTGATTCAGCGCATAGGGCAGCTTTTCCGCCGGGATCCTTGTTTTTGTATCAAATACAGCCACATTGCAAAGGGCGTGTACGCCGGAATCTGTCCTGCTGGCTCCGATCACCTGGATCTCTTCCCCCAGAAGCGTGCACAGGGCATGGTTCAGATCCCCTTCCACCGTACGTACCCCGGGCTGCAGCTGCCAGCCGTGAAAATCCGTGCCGTCATAGGCCACTGTCAATTTTATCCTTTTCATAATAAAATCTTTCCGAGAATCACACACAGTACCAGATAGCCTGCCAATGCTCCATAGGCAAGACGATCCCGCTTCTGATAAATGAGAGGCTTCATTTTGGTCCTATGCTCACCGCCCCTGTAGCATCTTGCTTCCATCGCCATAGCCAGATCATTAGCCCTGCGGAATGCGGAAATAAACAGAGGCACCAGAAGCGGTACCAGGCTTTTTGCTTTTTTGATCAGGTTTCCGCTCTCAAAATCCGCCCCTCTGGCAATCTGCGCTTTCATGATCTTGTCTGTCTCCTCCAGCAAAATGGGGATGAACCGCAGAGCGATGGACATCATCATGGAAATCTCATGCACCGGCACCCTGATGCGTTTTAAGGGACCAAGCAGCTTCTCCATACCGTCCGTCAGATTATTGGGCGTTGTGGTAAGGGTCATCACTGACGAGCCCATGATCAGAAAGACCAGGCGGATCGCCATGAAACCGGCAAGCCTTATTCCTTCTTTGGTGATCTGTAGCTTCCAGAAGGAGAATAGCACTTCCCCCGGGGTAAGAAAAAGATTGAATATCACTGCAATGATCAGCAAAAATAAAATGGCCTTCATTCCCCTGATCATAAACTTAACAGGGACCCTGGAAAGCTTAATGATCATTGCCAGAAACAATCCGGCTATGATATAACCTATTACGTTATCCACAATAAAAAGAGAAATAATATAACAGATGGTAGCAGTAAGCTTCACCCTTGGATCCAGTCTGTGTATTACCGAGTCCGTCTGATAATATTGTCCCAGTGTAATATCTCTTAACATGTCATTATGCTCCCTAAATCCATCAACTGTTCAGATTATGAAGGCTCTTTTTTCAAAGCCCTCAGTATTTCTGTCTTTGCCTCCCGGATCGTTGTGATATCCGTATCCACATCCAGTCCGCTTTTTTTAAGCGCCTGCATGATATAAGTCACCTGAGGCGCCGCAAGTCCTACCGATTCCAGCTCCTTATAATGGGAAAAGACTTCCCGGGGCACATCATCAAACATGATCTGACCACGGTTCATGACAATGATCCGGCTCACATATTTGGCAACATCCTCCATGCTATGAGAAACCAGAATAACCGTTATCCCGGTTTCCTCCCGAAGCTTTGCGATCTGGTCAAGGATTTCATCCCTGCCCTTTGGATCCAGTCCTGCCGTCGGCTCATCCAGCACCAATATTTCCGGTTTCATGGCAAGCACTCCGGCAATCGCAACCCGACGTTTCTGACCTCCTGAAAGATCAAAGGGCGACTGATAAAAATATTCGTCTGAAAGCCCTACCTGTTTTAACGCCGCATAGGCTCTCAGCTCCACTTCCTTTCGGTCCAGCCCTAGATTCTTAGGTCCAAAGCACACATCCGAAAAAACATCGATCTCAAACAGCTGATGCTCCGGATATTGAAAGACCAGTCCCACCTTACTGCGAAGCCTCTTCTTATCAAAATCACTGTCATGGATATCCGCACCGTCAAAAAAAATATTTCCGCTGCTCGGTGCAAGCAGTCCGTTCAAATGCTGCACCAGGGTAGATTTCCCGGAACCGGTATGACCGATCAGACCGATGAATTCTCCCTTGTTGATCACAAGATTGATATCCTTAAGGGCTGCAAATTCCATAGCAGTACCGGCTTCATATATATAATTCACATGATCTAAAATTAAAGATGACATTCTGATTATCCATGTCCTTTCTGTGTGCTGTCCCGGTTTTTCCGCTTATCAGCTCTGCAGTTTTAAGGCCTCCACCAGCTCCTCACAGGTCAGTATTCCGTCAGGAATATTCAGACCGCTTTTTTTAAGCTCATGAGCCAGAAGCGTTACCTGAGGCACATCCAGCCGCAAAGCCTTCAGCTCCTCTACCTTGCTGAATATCTCTCTTGGTGTTCCCTCCATGGCGATCTTTCCTTTATCCATCACAAACACCTTGTTTGCATAGATGATCTCTTCCATATAATGCGTGATCAAAATGATGGTGATCTCCTCCACATCATTCAGAGCCCGCACCGCACGGATCACCTCCCGGCGTCCGTTTGGATCAAGCATGGCAGTCGGTTCGTCAAGGACAATGCATTTTGGATGCATGGCGATCACACCTGCAATGGAGACACGTTGCTTCTGACCGCCGGAAAGCTTGTTGGGAGAATGCTTGCGGAATTCATACATTCCCACAGCTTTCAGGCTCTCTTCCACTCTTTCCCAAATCTCATCCGTAGGCACTCCGAGGTTTTCCGGGCCAAAACCCACATCCTCCTCCACCACCTGGCCAATGATCTGGTTATCCGGATTTTGAAAGACCATGCCTGCCTCCTGCCGGATATCCCACAGATTTTCCTCATTGGAGGTATCCTTTCCGTCTACCCACACTGCTCCTTCCGTTGGATAAAGAATCGCATTGATATGCTTGGCAAAAGTGGATTTTCCGGATCCATTGTGACCTAAAACTGCTATAAAGTCTCCCTGCTTCACATCCAAATTGATGTGATCCAAGGCACAGGTGATCCCTTCCACATTCCCCTCTTCATCTCTTCTTATATATTCAAATACAAGATCCCTGGCTTTTATAAGTCCCATTTTTCATTCCTTATTTTATATTTCGCTGTGATTTTTCTGCAAATCACAGACACATACATTGTGTATCATTTCGGGTTGAGTAAATCCGCATACTATTTTACAAGATAATGGTTTCATTTGCAATAGATTATGATTTGTCGTATGATGATAGTGTGACAGTGAAACGGCCAGCTGAACTGTTACATGATAGTTAGGCAGCAGATAACAGCCGGATCGGCCCCCTGCAGTGCCAACAGTAAGAGAAGAAAGGTATATTTTATGGATAAATGGTTAAAACCCTTTGGTTTTTTGTTAGCGCTTGTTCTGATCTGTTCCGCTTTGGTCAGAGTTTTCAGTGCAGGTCAAACTCTTTCGGAATATGCAGACTCTAATCCTGAGATTGCCTACGCCTCCCCTGAGCCATCGCCGGATCCGGTAGCAGAATCCGTCTCTCCTGCTGAAATGAAAACAGCGACAGATGCTGAATCGGAAACAGAAGTGGATGACGAGGCTGAAATACAGACGGATGCTGAGGCTGAAACACAGGAGGATGTTGAAGCTGATACAGATGGTATCGTAAAGGACTTCTATTATGAGCCATTGTCCCAGGAACTGATCACACGCATCACGGGCATTTCCTATCCGGTTTCTCAGGAAGCAGCGCCTGCTCTGTCCTTTCAGGCGGTTAATATTGTATCCGAAGAGGAAGAATTAGCTGTTTCTTATGAAGATCTGCGATATTTATCAGTACTTTATTATGATTTCAACGGAGAGATCCAAACCGGAGAGCTGATCTGCAATAAGGGGATCGCACAGGATCTGCTGGAAATATTCTATGAGCTTTTTTTGAATGAATATCAGATTGAAAAAATCAGGCTCATCGATGAATATGATGGTGATGATACTGCCTCCATGCTGGATAATAATACTTCCTGCTTTAATTACAGGGTGGTGGACGGCACAGACAGTCTTTCCAAGCATGCATTGGGCTGCGCCATTGACATTAATCCCTTCTATAACCCTTATGTGGTGTTCGGTAAAGGAGAAAAGGGACAGAACTATATTTCTCCTGCAGGCAGCGAACAATATGCCGACCGTTCCTGGGATTTCCCCTACAAAATTGACGAAGATGATCTTTGCTGCAGACTCTTTAAAACCCATGGCTTTACCTGGGGCGGCAACTGGAATTCCTGTAAAGATTACCAGCACTTTCAAAAGGTAGTGGACTGATGAAACAACGGGCAGTACGCTTTGCGCACTGCCCGTCTATTTCATATCATATTCAGATATTCCCGGTGTAAGCCTTATACCAGCTCAAGAACTACTTCCATAGCTCCGTCACCCTTACGCTGACCGATCTTGATGATTCTTGTATAACCACCGTTACGGCTTGCATATTTAGGACCATACTCCTCAAACATCTTTGCCACTAAGTCTACCTCTTTGGTGTTACGTTTCTTTCCTGCATTCTTGGCCGGAATCTCAGTCACAGGATATAATACCTTGAGGATCTGACGTCTTGCATGCATTCTGGAAGGCATATCCTTCTTGATCTCTTTATCCACCATCTCATACTTGGTGACCTTCTTGCCGTCTACTACTTCCTTTACGCGCTTTCCATCCTTGTCCTTAACAGGTACTTTAGCGGAAACGGTAACCTTTTCGTAGTTATCTTTTTCTTTCACAGCCAGTGCAATAAGTCCGTCAGCAATCTTCTGAACTTCCTTTGCTCTTGCTAAAGTGGTAACGATCCTTCCCTTATAGATAAGTGCTGTTACCTGATTTCTAAGTAATGCTTTTCTCTGGTCTGATGTTTTGCCCAGTTTTCTGTATTTTGCCATTTTTAAGGCTCCTTTCATTTTCATGGTACATCCGGCCACGCGCTTTGGACTTACTTACCGGATGCTCTATCCATTTATGAGAACACACTGCATACTCTTTGGCTTTATTGCAGTGCGCTGCACACCGGACTTAAGCTTCTTCGCTGGGATTTAACTGTAATCCCAGTTCTTTTAATTTCGCCAGAACCTCTTCTAAGGACTTGCGGCCAAGATTACGCACCTTCATCATGTCCTCGGAAGTTTTATTGGTTAACTCTTCTACTGTATTGATACCAGCTCTCTTTAAGCAGTTATAGGACCGCACCGACAGCTCCAGCTCATCAATGCTCATCTCCAATACTTTTTCTTTTTCATCCTCTTCCTTTTCTACCATGACCTCTGCGGTCTTGGCATTTTCAGATAAATCAATGAAAAGGCTTAAATGTTCGCTGAGTACTTTTGCAGCCAGGCTGACCGCCTCATCAGGCGCTAAAGTGCCGTTTGTATAAACATCCAGCGTCAGCTTATCATAATCAGTGATCTGACCAACACGGGTATTTTCAACGCTTATATTCACTCTTTCCACAGGTGTGTAAATTGAATCAACTGCAATAACACCGATCGGCAGATCCTCGCTCTTATTCTTGTCAGCGCTTACATAGCCTCTGCCCTTTGTGATGGTCAGCTCCATGTAAAGCTTGGTATCTTTGCCGTTTAAGGTCGCAATTGTCAGATCCGGATTAAGGATCTCCACATCCTGATCACACTGGATATCAGACGCCTTTACTATCCCTTCGCCTTCATACTCTATATAAGCTGTCTTTGGCTCATTCGTATCACTGTCATTCCTGATGGCAAGGCTTTTGATATTCATAATGATCTCAGTTACATCTTCCTTTACACCCTCGATGGAACTGAACTCATGAAGTACGCCTTCAATCTTTACCTGGCTCACTGCTGAGCCGGGAAGCGATGAAAGCATGATCCTTCTCAATGAATTGCCAAGCGTGATGCCGTAGCCTCTTTCCAAAGGTTCTACCACAAATCTGCCATACTTCTTATCCTCAGAGATTTCTGCTACCTCAATATTTGGTCTTTCAAAATCAAACACTGCAAATACCTCCTTTACGAACATTTAACAGTATTACTTGGAGTACAACTCGACGATAAGCATCTCGTTTACAGGAACATCGATCATTTCCCTGGAAGGAAGATTCTTAACTGTTCCCTTTAAGGCCTCCTGATCCACTTCTATCCACTCAGGAACAAGCCTTCCGCCTGTCACCTCAAGAATGTCCTTGTATCTCTGCAGAGATTTGGATTTCTCTCTGATTTCGATCACATCACCTGCTTTAACCAGGTAAGAAGGAATCTGTACGCGCTTTCCGTTTACCAGAATATGCTGATGATCTACGATCTGTCTGGCTTCTCTTCTGGTTCTTGCAAAACCCATTCTGAAAACAACATTGTCAAGTCTGCTCTCAAGCATGATCATGAGGTTCTCACCGGTCATACCCTTCATTCTGTCTGCAGTCTCGTAGTAATTCCTGAACGGTTTCTCAAGAACACCGTAAATGAATTTTGCTTTCTGTTTTTCTCTGAGCTGAAGGCCGTACTCACTTACCTTCTTGCCTGCTCTCGCATTGGTCCTGTTAGACTTCTTGTCATAACCTAAGAATACAGGATCAAGACCAAGGGATCTGCATCTCTTTAATACCGGAACTCTGTTTACTGCCATTATTTTTCCTCCTGATATTGTTTACAGCGCAAAATGCGCCTTCTTCCAACTGATTTATAATTAGAAACAGGAAGAACAGCTCTGCTGTCCTTCCACACATGATCATTTGTTCTAAGGCACCGTCCTTTGACACCTTAGAACCGGTTCATGTGTTATTATACGCGGCGGCGCTTAGGCGGACGGCATCCATTATGAGGTACGGGTGTCACGTCCCTGATGCTGGTTACTTCCAGACCGCATGCGGAAAGGGCACGGATTGCTGCCTCACGCCCTGAACCGGGTCCTTTTACCATTACATCTACGGTCTTTAAGCCGTGTATAAGCGCTGCCTTGGTAGCTGTTTCAGCTGCCATCTGAGCCGCATAGGGAGTAGATTTCCTTGAACCTCTAAAACCAAGACCACCAGCACTTGCCCAGCTTAAGGCATTTCCTTCATTGTCTGTCAATGTAACAATTGTATTGTTAAAAGAAGACTGGATATGTGCCTGTCCACGTTCAACGTTTTTCTTGACACGTTTTTTTGTCACTTTTTTGGTAACTTTTTTTGCTGCCATTTAAACTAACCTACTTTCTCTCTTTGATAATGATCCTGCTTGTTATTTTTTCTTGTTTGCTACTGTTCTCTTAGGACCTTTTCTTGTCCTTGCATTGGTCTTGGTGTTCTGTCCACGTACAGGAAGTCCCTTCCTGTGGCGGATTCCCCTGTAACAGCCGATTTCCTGAAGTCTCTTGATGTTCATGGCAACCTCTCTGCGGAGATCACCTTCCACCATGTAACCAGCATCGATCACCTCGCTGATCCTCTTAACTTCGTCATCCGTCAGCTCTCTGACACGGGTATCGGGGTTAACCTTTGCTGCCTCAAGAATCTTGTTAGAGCTTGCTCTTCCGATCCCATAAACATAGGTCAAACCGATTTCCACACGCTTTTCTCTTGGTAAGTCAACACCTGCAATACGAGCCATTTACGTTTCCTCCATTTTCTTTTGCGCATTAGCCATGCGCTGATACTAATTGATTGGGGCGGTCATTGCCCAATCGGATATTTCCGATCTTACGCGAAAAATCTCACGAACCAAGAAGTAATCACTAAGGCTCTTAAGTACAATTATATATGATACAGCCGCTTACATAATAATTGGACAAGAACCCTGCTTATCAAACGCTGACATGCTCCGCAAGTCAGCTTATTGAATCAGCGGATTATCCCTGTCTCTGTTTGTGCTTAGGATTCTCACAGATTACTCTGATACGTCCTTTTCTCTTGATAATTTTGCACTTTTCGCAAATCGGCTTTACTGATGATCTAACCTTCATGTTAAACCCTCCTTTCAAAAAAGACCGTTTCCTATTATA
>CANDAG010000078.1 GCA_947382625.1 uncultured Lachnospiraceae bacterium | reverse complement strand
CCCTTGAATACCGGAAATACCCCCATAACCTATAAACGATTTTTTCTTATTTTGGTTTCAGTTATATGCATGATCCTTTCTCTTTCGGGATGCGGACGTATATCGTCTGTCATTTCCCGCTCGTCCGAACAGGAGGATTCCAGTGAAGAGGAGGAGGAAACTTCTAAGAAGCCTGAATCCTTTTTCGGCAGTATGAAGGACTGTCTGTTAAAGGACAAACAAACGGTCAGCCTTACATACAGTCTGCCGGAAATTCCGAAGAGCGATGATTCCATGCTTTATCTGTTTGCTTTTGAGCTTTATGAAACCAGCATGTTCCCTGAGAATTTTCTCGAAAAGGAGCCGATTGCAAGCACCAGAAAAAAGAAAGAATGTGAACTGAAATGGGATTATGAGGACGAACAGCTTTTTCAGAAATTTGTACCGGCTCTTTTGCAGGACGGGCAATATATGCCTCTTTCCGCGGGGGGATGTATCACAAATCCCGAACTGCTTTCTGATAACTCCGTAACTGTTCCGAAGCCGAAGTCCAAAAAAGGGCTTCTTCTGGATCCTCAGATGTTAGGGACTCCCATGCTGACAGATCTGGGAGTGAAATATGCCATCTATAATATCCCGCTTTCCCATATCGTGGGAGAAACTACAAATGAAGCAGTTCCTACTATTTTGTATGAATACAAGGGTGAGACTTATAAATTTAACGGCGCCGGTATCAGCGGTTATGATAATCTTTTTACATATCTCACAGAAAATGATATGAACACGACAGCCATCATTTTAAATGACTGGAATGATAATTGCCTGGAGCTGATCCATCCAATGGCAAGAAATAAGGAGTCAGGTGCATTCTATTATGCCCTTAATACTTTTGAAAAAGCAGGATGCAGATATATAGAGGCAATTGCCAGCTTTCTGACGGAGCGGTACTCGGGAAAGGAATTTGGTCTTGTCTCAAACTGGGTGATCGCGAATGAGATCAATCAGTATAAGATGTGGAATTATATGGAAACAGAGGACATTGACTATTATTGCGGCGAGTTTGAAAAAGCCATGCGGATTTTTTATAATGCGGCCAAAAGTAATTACAGTGACGCCAATATTTATTTCAGCATTGACCATGACTGGTATAATAATGATGCTGATAACGGGAAGCATTATAATGGAAAAGAGATTGTTGAGACGATCAATGAAATCGTGCGTGAAAAGGGGAATTATGACTGGGGGATTGCGATCCACCCATATCCCGACCCGCTTACCAAGATAGATTACTGGACAGACGATTATGATAAATCGATCTATGCTCCGATCCTTACAATGATGAATTTAAGCACATTGACAGATTTGCTGGAGGAAGAAGAATACCTCGACCGGAGCGGAGAGGTAAGAAGCATAACGGTTACAGAACTTGGTTTTTCTTCTTTTTCGGGTGAAAAGCTGCAGGCAGCGGCGTTCGCCTACTGTTATTATATTCTTGACGCAAATCCTTATGTGGATGCGTTTATTATGAACCGGCAGACGGATGCTATGGAGGAAGTCAAACAGGGACTTGCCTTTGGGATATATGATATCAATCAATCTCCCAAATATATTTTTGATACCTTTAAATATATTGACACGGATGAGTCTGAGGAGCACACTGAGTTTATGCTTGATATCCTGAGAGCTGATTCATTTGAGGAGGCCCTTTCATGGGCGCAATAGGAAATTACAAAAAAACATTGTATCTTTTCGAGGAATAGTATATGATAGGAAACAGCAGCGGTATGAAAGCCGCTGCTGAATTTTGTATCAATAAGCTGCGCGCGGAGCGTGACGGCGTTTGATACATCTGCGTTAGGGAGAGTGCTTTATGGAGAATATCTTGTATCTGGTGATTCCCTGTTATAATGAAGAGGAGGTACTGCCTGAGACGGCTTCCCGTCTCGGCGAAAAAGTGAACAGTCTGATCAGGCAGAGTAAGATTGACGAAAGGAGCCGTATCATATTTATAAATGACGGTTCTAAGGATCATACATGGGAAATTATCAGAGCGCTCCATGAGAAGGACAGGATGTTTGGAGGCATCAACCTAAGCAGGAACAGAGGTCATCAGAATGCATTGCTGGCAGGTCTTATGACAGTCAGGGAGTACGCAGACGCGGTCATTTCCATGGATGCGGACTTACAGGATGACATAAACGCTATTGATGAGATGATCGATAAGTATCTAAGCGGAACGGATATTGTATACGGTGTCCGCAGTAGCCGGAAGAGAGATACTCTTTTTAAGAAGGCTACGGCGGAAGGTTTCTATAAAATTATGAATGCCATGGGGGCAAACACAGTTTTTAATCATGCAGATTACCGACTCATGAGCCGGCGGGCGCTGGAGGGGCTTGCAGAGTATGGGGAGGTCAATCTGTTTTTACGGGGAATAGTACCGATGATCGGGTATTCTGCAGATATCGTATATTATGAGAGAGGGGAACGATTTGCCGGAGAGAGCAAATATCCCCTGGGGAAAATGCTTTCCCTGGCCGTTGAGGGAGTTACCTCTCTTAGTACCAAACCGCTCAGGTTGATCACAGGGCTTGGATTTTTAATCTTTATTGTGAGTATCGGCATGCTGATCTACAGTCTGGTGCGGCATTTTACCGGAGCTACCATTGTTGGCTGGACAACGCTGATGGTCTCAATATGGGCGATCGGCGGTCTTATCCTGCTTTCGCTGGGAGTAGTGGGAGAATATATCGGGAAGATTTATCTGGAAACCAAAGCCCGTCCCCGGTTTATTGTTGAGGAGTTTTTGAATGAAAAAGAATGAAGAAATGGATGGTAACAAAGTGGAAGAAAAATTAGAAAAAAAAGAAACCTTGAAATTCAGTGAGTCGGGGATACACCCCGATATTTTAAGGGCTGTCAGTGAGATGGGATTTGAAAATATGACCCCCATTCAGGAGCAGTCCATACCGGTGCTTTTGGATGGAAAGGATATTATCGGACAGGCACAGACGGGAACCGGAAAGACGGCAGCCTTTGCGATCCCCATGATCCAGAGCATCGATCCTGAGATCAAAAAGCCTCAGGGTATCATTCTTTGCCCTACCCGGGAATTAGCCATGCAGGCGGCAGAGGAGATCCGCAGATTGGCCAAATATATGCACGGGGTCAAGGTACTTCCGGTTTATGGAGGACAGGATATCGGAAGGCAGATCAGGGCCTTAGGCCAGGGTGTCCAGATCATTGTCGGAACACCGGGACGTGTCATGGATCATTTAAGGCGTCATACCATCAAGACTGCCGGAGTGAAAATGATCGTGTTAGATGAAGCAGATGAAATGCTGGATATGGGCTTCCGTGAGGATATTGAAACCGTGCTGTCGGATATGCCGGAAGCGCATCAGATGGCGCTGTTTTCAGCAACAATGCCCCAGGAGATCTTAGACATCGCAGGCAGCTATCAGAACAGTGCGGTATATATCAGGGTGACACCGGAAGAACTGACGGTATCCGCCATCAAGCAGGCTTATTACAGAGTGGCCAAAAAGGACAAGGTAAAGGCTCTCTGCAGGCTTCTTGATTATTATCAGCCTGCCCGCAGCCTGATTTTCTGCAACACCAAGCGTATGGTGGATGAGATCGCCGGGAATCTGAAGGATAAAGGATATGAGGCAGAAGGGCTTCACGGGGATCTGTCTCAGAACCAGAGAGATACAGTGATGAACCTTTTCAGAGGCGGCAGGTGTGCCATTCTGATCGCTACCGACGTGGCGGCAAGGGGAATCGATGTCAGCGGCGTGGATGCGGTGTTCAACTATGATGTACCGGAGGATATTGAATATTATGTACACAGGATCGGCCGGACCGGACGTGCGGGAAGAAAGGGGCGTTCCTTTACCCTGATCTCCGGCAGAGAGATTTTTAAGATACGGAGCATTGAAAAAGTATGCCATACCACCATTCGGGAAAGAAAGCTTCCTTCACCGGAGGATATTGTCAGGGTGAAAGCCGAAAAGCTTTTTGTCAGCGCTATGGAGGTAATGGACAGCAGGGATCTGACCGAGGTAAAGGCCTCCATTGAAAAGACGGCAGAGGAGAGAGGCTTTACGGTTCTTGATCTTGCAGCGGCTTTTATGCAGATGAATATGGGAGAAAGTCCTGAGGAAATCGAAGAGGAGAAGCCTTATCCTGAAAGAAGCCGCAGAGATGCCGCAGACGGCAGGAGAAGACGGGGCGGAAGAGATTTTGGAAGAAGCAGGGACGACAGATACGGAAGAGAGGACCGCAGCGGAAGAAGACGGGATGACAAATATCCGGACCGAAGCCGAAGCGGAAAAAGACGAGAGGACAAATATCCGGAGAGAGACCGCAGCGAAAGAAAGCGGGATGACAGGTATACAAGCTATGACAAGGGCCCAAAGAAGGGAAAGGACGACAGAAAAAAAGGACGTCAAAACGGAAAGAAGGTTTTGGACGATATGCCATTGGGAAGACTTCTGGGAAAAAGAAAATAAGAGATAAATGGCAAAAGGGGAAATAGATATATATGCAGCAAAAGGAAATAACAAGAAAGAAAATGTCTGCCGCTGCAAGGCAGGCGCGGAGGCGGAAGAGAAGGAGAAGGGTTCTGATCGGAAGGATTGCAGTCGGGCTCTGTCTGGTGTCGCTGATTGGAGGCGGGATGGCTCTTACCCTTCACTTTTTGCCGGGGATCCGGGTGGCAAGGCAGCTTGACGCCGCAAATGATTATGTGGAGACCATGGCTTATGAGGAGGCTATTGCTTCCTGCGAGGAAGCCCTTAAGATCGATTCCATGTCGGTGGAGGCTTATCGGGCAATGGCAGGGGTATATTTAAATCAGGATGATTGGGCCAATGCGGAGCAGGTCTTATACCGGGGATGGGAGACCACACAGGATGAAGCGCTCCTGCAGGAATATTGTGTTCATCTTTTAAATGATGCTGTGGCAGATATCAATGCCGAAAATTGTACCTTTGAAACCCTGGACAAAAGCATTGATGCCCTGGAGCAGGATACAGAAAATGCAGATGCCTATAAGCTGTTAGATGCCTGTTATGTGCGTCTTTTGGGAGAGAAGAGCGATCTTTTCTGCAACCTGGAAGAGGGAAGCTGTTCTTTTGAATCGTATCTCCGGGAAATGGATCGTCTCTTTGGTGTCTATGCGGAAAAGCCGGCGGAGAGGCTGAAGGAGGAAATCCTGAAATACGCGGTTCCTCAGGGGAGTCAGTTGGAGCTGGAGGTCAGTCATATAGGAGATTATCAGAATCTTCTGGCACAGGCGTCGGCTCTTGGAGAAAGTGAGGAGATTTCCTCTCTGGCGGCCTGTCTGGACAAGGCGGCCTGGGTACAGAATATCTTTGGGGAGGCTTTTGAAATCTTTGAGTCCGGAGAGTTTGAGAGGATCCGGGATTTTATGCAGTCGGAAACCTATGTTTCTGTCAGAGACCAGTTTATTACCGGCAGTATGGAATACTGGGAGGGACAGACCTACATCCCGGTGAGCCGTGAATGGATGCATTTAACCCGCAGTGAGGACGGACAGTGGCGCTTTTCATTTGCGGACTTTGAGGAGTATCCTTCAGCCAATGGAGTGGTCAATGTGTGGGGAGCCAAGCATGAAGATGCGGGAGTACAGCGTCTGTGCATCTCCTATGAGCCTGCTTCAGAGAACGGAGAGTATTATCCTCATAAGATTTATGAATTTGTGTATCTTTACAGTAATGTGAAGATCGGAAACCAATATGTTCCTCAGATGAATTACCGGTTTGAAACCAGAGTGGTAACGCCGGAAGGAATGACCTCAGAGCTGATCGGAGACTGGGGCGGGGAGCATGAGTGGATGATGGAATACTAATAACGGACAGCACGCTCCGCGTGCTGTCCGTTGTTTATGCAGTTCCTGTCATCATCTGTGCCGTATGCAGCCGGTAATAAGCTCCTTTCTTTGCGATCAGTTCTTCGGCGGTTCCTTCTTCTGCAATACCGCCGTTATCGATCACAAAGATCCGGTCAGCCTTCTGGATCGTGGAGAGCCTGTGGGCGATCACAAAGGAGGTACGCCCCTTTAGCAGGGCGTCGATGCCTTCCTGGACCAGAAGCTCTGTCTGAGTGTCGATGCTGGAGGTGGCTTCATCCAATATCAGGATATTGGGCTGGGATACCATGGTCCTGGCAAATGCAAGAAGCTGCTTTTGTCCCACGGAAAGTCCGCCGCCCCGTTCTGTAAGCTCCGTATCATAGCCCTTAGGGAGCCTGGAAATAAAGTCGTGGGCGTGAACCGCTTTGGCGGCTGCGATGATTTCCTCATCTGTGGCATCCAGCTTTCCATAGCGGATATTGTCTTTGATGGTGCCGGTGAACAGGAAGTTATCCTGGGTCATGATACCCATCTGCTGGCGAAGGCTTTCGATAGATACCTTCTTTACATCATATCCGTCAATACTGACGATTCCTTCCTGTACATCATAAAAACGGCTGATCAGATTGACGATGGTGGTTTTGCCGGCGCCGGTAGGACCTACCAGGGCGATGGTTTCCCCTGGCTTAATGTCAAAGCTTACGTCATTTAGTACCTTCACATCCTTTTCGTAGGCAAAGGTCACATGTGAGAAGGTAACCTGGCCTTTAATAGGTGGGATCCGGGTTACGCGGGCGTCATCCGTAATGTCGGCGGGAGTGTCCATGATCTCAAAAACACGTTCCGCTGCCGCGATATTTGTGATGATCTGATTATAAAAATTGCTTAAGTTCATAATAGGATTCCAGAACATTCCAATATAACTGCCAAAGGCAAGGAAGGTTCCGATGGAAACATTCTCCACTCCCAAAATGCGGATCCCTACAAAATAGAGGGCGGCAATACCCACGCCCCAGCTTAGATCAATGACAGACCCCATACCATCTACCAGCCGTACCGCTTTGGTAAAGGAAACCCGGTGCTCTTCCAAAAGCATATCAAAGGTCTGGCTGGTCTCTTTCTCTGCTGAAAAGCTCTGAATGATCCGCATACCGGACATATCCTCATGGATAAAAGCGTTCAGGTTGGAGGACTTTTTGCGGAAGTCCTGCCACTTTTTGTGAGAGTAATACTCGATCAGCCATACACAGACGATGAGAAAGGGAAGGCTGCACAAAGAGGCTGCCGCCAGCCCCGGGTTTTTGACAAACATGATCACGGCAACGGCGATCACAGTGACAAATTCCGGGATCAGGGTGGTGACAAAGTTGTTCATCACATCCTTCAGGGAATTGATGTCTCCAATGATACGGGCCAGGATCTTGCCGGTGGGACGGCTGTCAAAAAACTGCAGATCCAGGGTCTGGATATGGGAGTAAAGCTCCTGGCGGATGGTTACAAGAATGCTGTTGCACACCTTTGCCATCATGTACATCCGAAGCTTGATCCCGACCACCATCAGAAGGTTAAGGACCACTGCAAAAAGGATCAGCCTTACCAGTCCGGGAATGTTCCCTGCTGAAATATAGTTGTCGATGGCCTCCTCCATGATCAGTGGATTCAGGAGAGAGACCGCGACACTGAAGGCCATGATCAGTAAAACTATAATGATTTCTTTTTTGTAGGCGAGCAGATAAGAGAGCATACGGAGCAGGGTACGTCCCTTGCTGCTCTGATGGAGCTGCTCGTCTTCTTTATAGGAATTGATACTCATGCTGAAATTTCCTCCTTTGGTATCAAGTGTCGTTACAAAACAGGTAATTCTGTCTTATGCCGGATCAGGTTCGCCGTATTGAGCCGTGTAAGTCTGATAATATAAACCTTTTTGTGCCAGAAGGCTCTCATGAGTGCCCCGTTCCGCGATCCTGCCGTTTTCAAGGATCAGGATCTCATCGGCGTGGCATACGGCGCTGATGCGGTGCCCGATAATAATTTTTGTTGTATCCGGCAGTTCCTTTAAGGTTTCATGGATGGATTGCTCGGTTTCCATGTCAAGGGCGGAAGTGGAGTCGTCAAGCACCAGCACCGGCGTTTTTTTGGCCAACGCTCTTGCGATGGTGAGACGCTGCTTCTGACCGCCGGAGAGGCCAACGCCCCGTTCTCCGATGACAGTGTCGTATTGCTTATCCATTTTTTCGATAAAGCCCTTGGCCTGGGCGCGGGCAGCCGCTTCCCGGACCACATCCGGAGTGATCTGATTTTTTTGGCCCAGCTTTACATTCTCCAGGATCGTGTCGGAAAACAGAAAAACATCCTGCATGACTAAGGAGATGGAGCTGCGCAGCTGGCGCAGGGTAAGGTCTTTTACGTTCACATCATCCAGCAGGATAGAGCCGTCGGTGGCGTCATACAGCCGCTGGAGAAGGTAAATGAGAGAACTCTTTCCGGCGCCGGTGGCTCCCATGATCCCGATGGTTTTGCCGGGCTCCACGGTAAAGGAGATATCATGAAGGATCTCATGCTGGTCTGCCTTGTGGAAGGAAACATGGGAAAAGGTGATCTTTCCCTTAACTTCAGGGAGCTGTGTCGGATTTTTTGTCTCTAAAATGGCAGGTTTTTCCTCATAGAGCTTTTTGATCCGACGGTTAGAGGCTACTGCAGAGGAGAGGCTGTTGGTGAGCCAGCCTAACATTTCCATGGGCCACACAATATTGGTGGAGTACTGGATAAAAGCGCTTAAACCGCCTAATGTTATTTTTTCATCCCGAACCAGAAAGCCTCCCAGCAAAAGGATCACGAGAGGGAGCAGCTTGGTGATCATGGAAAGGTAGGGATGATATTTTACAAACAGCCTGGACTGCTTCATATTCAGGTCATAATAGCGCTGGTTATGGGAAAGGAACTTGGAAATCTCGTGCTTTTCCCGGGCAAAGGCCTTCACAGTCCTGACGCCTGCCAGGTTTTCTTCCGCCACCGTATTTAAAGCGGCATTCTCCTCACTGATGGCTTCGTAGACCTCATCCAGCTTTTTTTCCATAAAGATGGCGATAAAGGCGGCCACAGCCATGCAGATGGTGGGCAGGATCGCAAGCTTCCAGTTTAAGCTGTACATGCAGAAGAGTACGATGGAGGTATGGACGATCACCTCTGTCATCAGCATTCCCACATAGGTAAGGCCGTCCCAGATCCTGTCTACATCGTCCTTTACCCGGCTCATCAGCTCTCCGGTGTTGGTGCGGTCAAAAAATTCCGCGCTTAAGGACTGAACATGCCCGAACAGATCCCGCCGTATGTCTGCGGAGATCTTGGAGCCGGTCACATCACAGGTAAATTCCTTTATGTACTGAAAAATGCATCGCCCCACGCCGACCAGCAGAATCCCGATCAGCAGAGGAGAGAGGATTTCCATTTTTCCGCCCAGGATCACATCGTCCACGATCAGACGGGTGAGCTGAGGAGAGAGCATATCCAAAGCCACACTGATGACCAGCGACAGGAATGCAAGCAGATATGCAAATTTGTGTTCCCAGATGTAGGTTGTTACTTTTTTCATAATGTCCTCCTGTTTAGAAGTTTTAATAAGCGTATTGAAACAACGGACAGCATGCCCGCGAACTGTTCTTATGTTAAAAACAGCCATGGTAATCGTAATTACCATGGCTGCAAAAGTCGCATTATCGAACCCATATTGTGCAGGGGTCAATCCCCGGAAATAAGCAGGGCATCTGTCCGGCTCTGTGTAAGGCCGGGTGATATAAACCAGCACGGGCAGTCAGGTAATTTGATATATGAAACAGAACTGATGATATTGGATCTATGATTAAAAGTCTTCATAATTACCTCCTTTCTTATGTGCCGGTTAACAGATACAAACCAAACATACGCTCTTTGGATGGATTTGTCAACAACATTTTGAAACAAATTTGTCAACAAATTTTTAAAATTTAATTTACTGGTTTATATCCTGCAGGTATGATAAGATAGATTGGGCATAAAAGGACACAGTATTTTACTTTTAAAGGGGAATATATGATTTCATTATTTGCAAGGCTTTTTATCAAAGATCATCAGAATACAAAGGATGCCAGGGTGCGGCAGGCTTATGGCATGCTCTGCGGCGGGGCGGGGATTTTTTTTAATGCCCTTTTGTTTGTGTGTAAATTTCTGGCAGGGCAGATTTCCGGCTCCATTGCCATTACCGCCGATGCCTTTAACAATCTTTCGGATGCGGGGTCTTCCGTAATTACGTTAGTGGGCTTTAAAATGGCAGGACAAAAGCCGGACAGCCACCATCCCTTTGGACACGGCAGGATCGAATACATTGCAGGGCTGTTGGTTTCGGTGATCATTTTGCTTATGGGAGCGGAGCTGTTTAAGTCTTCTGTGGACAAGATCCTTCATCCCATGCCGGTGAGGGCGGGAAATATGGCGCTTGCCATTCTTTTGTTGTCGATCTGCATTAAGCTCTATATGTATTTTTATAACCGTATGGTTGCCAAAAAGATAGACAGCGCCGCAATGATGGCGGCGGCAAAGGACAGCATCAGCGACAGCATTTCTACAGCGGTGGTGCTTCTTACTACCCTGCTTGCAGTGACAGCGGATATTCAGATCGACGGCTGGTGCGGGATCCTGGTGGCACTTTTTGTGTTCTGGACAGGAATAGATGCCATGAGGGATACAGTAAGTCCTCTTTTGGGACAGCCCCCGGAGCCTGAATTTGTGAAACGGGTAGAGACGATCATTATGGAGTACAAAGAGCAGGGGGTGTTAGGTCTTCATGACCTGGTGGTCCATAACTACGGGCCGGGACGGGTAATGCTTTCCGTTCATGTAGAAGTGCCTTCCTCCGGTGATATTTTAGCGCTTCATGATATGATCGATCTGATCGAGCATCGGCTTGCCAGGGAACTGAACTGCAGCGCAGTGATCCATATGGATCCGGTGTGCGTTGACGATGCGCTTACCAGTGAGATCAAGGGCAAGGTTGCGGGAATCATTGCGGAGATGGAGGGAGAGGTGACCTTTCATGATTTCCGTATCGTGCATGGGCCTACCCATACCAATGTGATCTTTGATGTGGTGGTGCCCTTTGATTATCCTCTCTCAGACGGAGAGGTGGCGGATTATGTCAGTAAAGAGATAAGAGCTCTGGACGGCAATTTTTTTGCAGTGGTAGAGGTAGATAAAGCGTACGCTTAGAAGAGCACGGACTTTGCGATAAGTGCAAAGTCCTGATCGAATAGCTACAAAAAAGTTGCAGAGCCCATGTAAAACGTGTATAATTTACAAGTGGAAAAATGTGCCTGAAGCAGGCAGAGCTGTCACTTTGTGAAAGAATATTTCAGAATAGATAAAAGAAAGAGGAGAAGAAAATGAAGAAACCTACAGTATTGATGATTTTGGATGGTTACGGTTTAAATGACCGTAAGGACGGGAACGCTGTGGCAGAAGCCAAAACTCCGGTGATGGATGGTCTGATGGCGGAATATCCTTTTGTAAAAGGAAATGCCAGCGGTATGGCAGTAGGCCTTCCGGAAGGCCAGATGGGGAATTCCGAGGTGGGACACCTGAATATGGGTGCCGGACGGATCGTTTATAAGGAGCTTACAAGAATTACCAAGGAAATCCAGGATGGTACCTTTTTTGAAAATCCTGCCCTTTTGAAGGCGGTAGAAAACTGCAAAGAAAAGGACTCCGCCCTTCATATGTTCGGCCTTTTA
>CANDAG010000077.1 GCA_947382625.1 uncultured Lachnospiraceae bacterium | reverse complement strand
CCCACAAGAGCCAGCACAGGCGTAAAGGAGGACGGCTTTAAGAGCCGCACGAACACATTATCGCTGGCAATACCCGAAAGACTGAGAAACCAGGCGGTCACCGTGGTTCCGATATTCGCCCCCATGATCACATTGATCGCCTGCTTCAGGGTCATCAGCCCCGAGTTTACAAACCCTACCACCATTACCGTTGTGGCAGAGGAGCTTTGGATCACTGCCGTGACCAAAAGCCCGGTCAAAAGCCCCACCGCCCGGTTGGTGGTAAGTTTGCCAAGAAGATACTTAAGCCCGCTTCCCGCCCTGCGTTCTAAGGCCTGTCCCATCATATTCATCCCGAACAGGAAAAGGCTCAGCCCCCCTAACATTGTCAGCACATCAAAAATATCCATCGCATTCATCTCCTTTTATAGTCTGTGCAAACCGGCTTCATCTGATGCATCTGTCCAGATGCCTTTTATAAGGGAATCAGCCCCTGCCTGGCCCGGCAAAGCTTCTTAAATGAAATATAAAAGCGAGACCTTTGCCGGAAGGACAACAGACAAAATATATGTACTGTCTGTCATCTCCAACAAAGTCTCGCTCCTTACTTACAAAACCGGATCTCCAAAAGATCGTATTGACGGCAAGGTAAACATGGAAAATCTCTCCATGCGAGCTACTCCCTTTATTTCTGCTCAAAGTATAGCATCCTGAAATATTCCCTGTCAACAAAAAGGCTCAGCAATCTTCAAGCTGCTCCATCCAGATCCTCACACAGGCATCCGAAGGCATCCTGAGATCTCCCCTTGGAGAAAGGGCAACGCTTCCCACCTTAGGTCCGTCCGGCAGACAGGAACGCTTAAACTGCTGGGCAAAAAACCGCCGGTAAAAAGTCTTAAGCCATTTTAAGATCACCTCATCCTCATACTGTCCGGCAAAGGAGAGCCTGGCGATCCGGTAAATCTTGGCTGGCTCGTAGCCGCACCTTAACATATAATAAAGGAAAAAGTCATGGAGCTCATAAGGCCCCACCAGATCCTCTGTCTTCTGGGAAATCTTCCCGTCCACAGGAGGCAGAAGCTCCGGGCTCACCGGCGTATCCAGCACATCCAGAAGTACCTCTTTAAGGCTTCCATCCCCGCAGGTATCCGCATAAAACTGCACCAGATGCCGTACAAGGGTCTTGGGCACCCCGGCGTTTACCCCGTACATGGACATATGGTCGCCGTTGTAGGTGGCCCACCCAAGGGCAAGCTCCGACATATCTCCTGTTCCGATTACCATACCGTTTATCTGGTTTGCAATATCCATGAGCACCTGGGTGCGCTCTCTGGCCTGGGCGTTTTCATAGGCCACGTCGTGGTTGTCCTTTTCCTGCCCGATATCCCGGAAATGAACCTCCACCGCCTCTCTGATATCCACTTCCTTAAGGGATGCCCCCAGGGCCTTGGCCATCTTGCAGGCATTGTCATAGGTTCTGTCCGTGGTACCAAAGCAGGGCATGGTAACGGCAAGGATATTTTTCCGCGGGATTCCCAAAAGGTCAAAGCATCTTGCAGTGACCAATAATGCCAGTGTGGAATCCAGACCTCCCGAAACGCCTACCACTGCCCTTTGGCATCCGGTATGCTCACATCTCTTTTTCAGTCCCATGGATTGTATGGAAAGGATCTCATCACACCGCTCCTCCCGCTCCCTCTTGTCAGAAGGCACAAAGGGCAGACAGGGAAAGCTCCTTACAAGATTCGTCTCTTCCTCTTTCAGGGAAAAAGAGACCGTCCTGTAGCCGGGATTATCTTTACAGGCAAAAGTATTCATCCTCCTGCGCTCCATGGACAGCTTATGGATATCAATGTCCCCATACAGGATCTGGCTTCCAAACCTCTTAGCCTGGGCAAGAACAGTGCCATTTTCCGCAATGATGTCATGGCCTCCAAAAACCTCATCCTGAGTGGACTCCCCCTCTCCGGCGCTACAGTAAACATAGCCGGCGATCAGCCTGGCACTTGCGGACTTCACCAGCATTTCCCGGTAGGCATCCTTGCCAATGGTTTCGTTAGATGCGGAAAGGTTCACCAGAAGTGTAGCCCCTGCCAGAGCATGGGAGATTCCCGGTTCATCCGGCGCCCAGATATCCTCACAGATCTCGCACCCTGCCACAAGCCCCTCCATCCCTTCTGCCTTAAAAAGAAGATCAGAGCCAAACCAGATCTCCTTTCCGTCAAAGGAAAAAGAAACCGCCTCCCGGTTCCCCGGATAAAAATGACGGGTTTCATAAAATTCTCCGTAGGAAGGGATAAAAGTCTTAGGAACCATGCCCAGTACTTCGCCTCTGTTAAGAGCCGCCGCCACATTGTAAAGCTTCCCGCTCCGCTCTATGGGAAGTCCCACAAAGATCAAAGCGTCCACATCCTTCGTAAAGGCCGTGATCTCCTTCAGCTGTTCTAAGCAGGAGGAAAGCAGCCTTTCCTGTAAAAACAGATCGCCGCAGGTATATCCGCTGATACACAGCTCCGGAAAGACAATGACCTTCGCCCCCTGCCCGGCGGCCTCCTTGATCCCCTCGCAGATCTGTTCCCTGTTGTATACCGTATCCGCCACCTTCAGCTTTGGAGTAACCGCCGCCACCTTCAAAAATCCCTGTTTCATGTCCACACCCCTTATGTTGCCGTTTCTTCTCTGTATCCTCTGTTTCCGTATCCTCCGGCTCTGCATCCGTCCGCATCATCTATTTGCTTTTTGAAGGATATCCTTTAATTCTTCCACCGTAAATTGATAAGAGGTATTGCAAAAATGGCAGTTCACCTCAATTTCCTTTCCCTCTTCGATCATTTCTGAAATTTCCTTCTTACCGATACTGATGATCGCCTTTTCCACCCGTTTCTTATCACAATTACAATAGAACCGGGCCGGAAGGGTATCCAGGATCTCCATATCCATTCCTGCCAGAACTAGGCCAAGCATCTCCTCCGGACTTTTGCCCTCATCCAGCACCTGGGTCACCGTGGAAAAAGCAGCCAGATTCTGCTCTAATCGGGCAATTGTTTTTTCTTCTGCAAAGGGCATGAGCTGCACGATAAATCCCCCTGCCTGTTTGACTGTGTTGTCCTTTTCCATCAAAACGCCCAGTCCTACGCTGGAAGGCACCTGCTCGGAGGATGCAAAATAATAAGTCAGATCCTCCGCAATTTCTCCTGTCTGGAGATTAGTCTGCCCCACATAAGGCTCTTTTAATCCCATATCCTTAATTACCCGCAGCATTCCCTGTCCCACTGCACCGCCTACATCCAGCTTTCCTTTGGCACTGGGCGGCAGCATCACCTGAGGATTGATGGCATAGCCCTTTACGTTTCCCTTCCCATCGGCAGTAACAGTCATTCCTTTCAGCGGCCCGTCTCCGCTGACCTGAAGAGAGAGCAGATCCTTGTCCCCTTTCAGCATGGCTCCCATCATGACGCCGCCGCTCATGAGCCTTCCCAAAGCCGCTGTCACCACAGGGCTTGTGTTGTGAGCCCTTCTGGCCGTTTCCACCAGTTCTTTTGAAGTAATGGCAAAGGCCCGGATCTGAGCGTCTGCCGCCGTTGCCCTTACAATATAATCTGCCATATTTTATAACCATGCTCCTTTCAAATCAAACGCTGCCACGCTTCACGAGACAGCTTATTGAATCCGGAGACTTTGTGCGTAGCACAAATCTCCTGATTGAAAATTTCTAATTTTCAATCTTTTCTCTCTGTTTCCTGCACTCCCGGGCGATCATATAAATCCTCTCGCTTTGGTCTGTTACATCCTCATGGGTATCCGCGTCAAGAGCACGAAGCACCTGCATTCCGGCCTTCTCCACGAATCCTGTCATTTCCTCCAGGGTATAACCTCTCTGAAAATGAGTTTCCGTAAACCGGCGGAACAGATCTTCTTCCTCTTCCACAAAGATGGTCAGGTCATATTCATTGATCCGTTCTTCCTCATGATAATAATTTTCCCAGATAAAGCTGCAGGTATCCCGGTTTTCTGCAATGGTAGTATCCCCGATCACCTGCTCATATTTGTAAACCGTATTGAAATCAAAAACAAAAAGACCGCCGGGATACAGATAGTTATTTACAAGTGCGAAAGCCTGTGCCACGTCCTCATCCTCAAGAAGATAGTTCACAGAGTCACAGACACTGATCACGGTTCCCACGGTGCTGTAGAGATCAAGCTCCCGCATATCCTGACACAGATAGAGGATCTCGCTTCCCGATCTTTCTTTTTTCACAAGGGCGGCCTCCAGCATTTCCTGAGAATTATCCACCCCGATCATGTCGTATCCCTTTTGGTAAAGAAGCTCTGTCAGCGTCCCGGTGCCGCATCCCAGATCCAGCACCAGATCCCGCTCCGATGAAAGGATTTCCCCTTCACATCCATTTTCCTCTTTCTCTGCTTCCTCACTCCCCCTTACAGGCTTACTGATCCCGTAGGTTTCTATGAGAGACACCAAAAACTCCGCCCATTCCTCATAGGGGGTATCATCCATAAATATATCATATACACCGGCAAAATCCGTATACGCTTCCAAAATATCAATCCCCCAGCTTGACTGCCACAAAAAAGCCGACAGCAAACGTGACTACACTGGTCAATACCCCGATCACTGTGATCGCCCCTACATCTCCCAGCAAAAAGATTGCTATAGGAGAGGCAACGATCAGTCCAATGATGGCCCAGAAAGCCTGGATGGGGAATTTTTCAAAAATGATCTCGATCAGCTTTGCAATGGCAAAGATACCTACCACGATCCCGATCCCCATAGGCACAAGAACACCGCAGGCCTCCAGGATCCCTGCCATGTCAAAGGAAGCCAGGGCGGTCACAAAATTCTTGATGGTGGAAACAATGGGATTATAATAGCCCATAAGGAGCAGCATCATGGAACCGCTGACGCCGGGGATCACCATGGTTGCGGAGGCAATAATGCCCACTGCAAAGAGCTTGATCACCGACCAGAGGCTGAAGCTTAAATCCGCCGCCGCCCCTTCCTTCTCACCGATGGCTGCCAGCCCTACCACAAGCGCAAAGAAAAGGATAAAGGGAATGATATAGCCAGCCTTTATGCCTTTTCCCTTCACCTTCTGCCACACCGCCGGAAGTCCGCCCACGATCAGTCCGATAAACAGGCAGTTGGTCTGGAGCGGGAAATAAGCAAAAGCAGGCTCGATGATAAAGGACAGCCCTACCAGGGCGATCCCTATCCCCAGAAAGATGGGAATCAGGAACTTCATGCTCTCCTTAAACTCTTTGAACAAATGGGTCACACAGTGGATCAGTCTGTCGTAGATCCCCATGGAAACCGCCATGGTCCCCCCGCTGACACCGGGGATGATATTTGCGATCCCCATTACCATACCCTTTAACAAATTTTTAATCATTTTCTCTCTCCTTTAAATAATTTTCTAAAAATGAAACCAGTCTGGCCATCTCCTCATCCGTCCCTACGGTGATGCGCAGATAATTGTCAATCCTGGGTTTATTCCAGTGCCTTACATAAATATTATTTTCCTTAAGGGCCATAAACAGCTCCCCTGCAGGAACCTTTTTGTGGGAGGCAAAAAGAAAATTGCTCTTAGAATCGGTAAGCTCAAATCCCAGACGCTTAAGCTCTCCCTCAGCCCACTGCCTTGTGCGGATGATCTTTCCCACGGTTTCCTTAAAATAACCGTCATCTGCCACTGCCGCTGCCCCCATTTCAATAGAAGGCAGATTCATGGTATAGGAATTGAAGGAAAATTTGACATCCTTCAGATAGTTGATGATCTTTTCATTTGCGATGGCAAAGCCGATCCGTGCTCCGGCCATAGCCCTGGATTTGGAAAAGGTCTGCACCACCATAAGGTTCTCATATTTTTCTGTCAGAGGCAGAACACTCTTCCCTCCAAAGTCCACATATGCTTCGTCAATGATCACGACAGAATCGGGATTTGCCGCCACGATCTCCTCTAATTCTTCTGTTTTTGCCTCCACACCTGTGGGCGCATTGGGATTTGGAATGATGATCCCTCCATTCGGCTGCAGATAATCCTCCTTTTGGATACAAAACGCCTCGTCTAACGGGCAGGTCTTATAGGGAATCCTGAAAACCTCCGCCCACACATCGTAAAAGGAATAGGTGATATCCGGAAACAGGATGGGCTTATCCCCGTTAAAAAAGGTCATAAAGGACATTGCCAGCACATCATCGGAGCCCACTCCCACAAAAATCTGAGAGGGTCTTACATGATAGTAATCCGCAAGCGCCTTTACCAGCTTTTCCGCATTCATATCCGGATAAAGCCGCAGGGCTTCATAATCCTGCCCCATCTGCCGAAGCGCCTCCATTACTCCCGGTGCCGGCGGATAAGGACACTCGTTGGTATTTAACTTGATCACACGGCCGCCCTTAGGCTGCTCTCCCGCCACATAAGGCTCTGTCTCTCTTACATTTTCTTCCCAGCTCATTTTGTCTGATACTCCTTATTCCGGTCTTACAGGCATTCCTTCGTATTCCCCTGTCTGCAGTTTCCGGTTCTGCAAGATTTTTCCATCGTTCACTATATCATTATCCGCATCCGCCTGCAAGTATTATCTGTCCTGCCCTTTTTATCGGGCGAAGCGGTTTGGCTGATCGCTTTACTGTCACGTTTCCCATGCCATGGCCGCCTGCCGGTACATTTCCGCCTGCTCTTCATTTCCCATTGCTTCATAGCACAGGGCAAGACGCCCAAGAGGCCAGTCTCCGCCACAATGGATGTTCAGCACGCAGGAGGTTTCATAGGCGGCATTATAAAACCAGATTGCCGCCTCCTCATACTCCTTTTTCTCCAGATAATACTCTCCTAACTCAAAGCAGACCTCGCTCACTGCCTCACCGGCCACGTCCTTCATGGCGTAACGGTACATTTTCAGATGGTCCCCCCGCTCCCTGGCGGCCCGCACCACCACGCAGAGCGCCTCCTTGAGCTGGTCCGGCCCTGTCTCTTCTCCGTCTGCCACCTCTGTAAAGTAGTCCTCCGCCCCAAGCAGCTCCTCCTTGGCGCCTGAGATCAAAAGCTCTCTGGCATACATACTCATAAGCCGGGGGGATAGCGTCTGTCCCTTTGCCGTCATAGCTGCAAAGATTTTCAGATCCCTTGCCGTATGAGAGCCCTCCGGCAAATGGGTAATCTCGATATCGCTGTCAAAGACCACCGGAAGCAGCCGTACCGTCTCGTGCACCGGATCGATCCACTGAAAATTTCTTACCCTCTTAAACAGCTTCGGACGCAATTCCCGGTCAAAATTGTAAACGGTGCCCTGGGAAAGCTGGTTACCATAATACATCTGCACGATCTCCACCTCCGGCAGGAGGCTTTCCTTCAGATCTTTAAGCTTTTGTCTGTTTTCTTCATCCAGTACCTCATCCGCATCCGCCGCATAGATGTAATCACAATTTGCCAGGGAAAAGGAAAAATTCCTGGCCTCGCTGAAATTCCCTGTCCAGGGGAAGTCATAAACCTTATCCGTATATCCGGCTGCAATCTCCTTCGTTCTATCCTCTGACCCTGTATCCACGATAATGATCTCGTCCATCAGATCCCGGATACTCTCAAGGCATCTTGCCAGGATTTTTTCCTCATTTTTGACGATCATGCATAAACTGAAAGTGATGGCAGGATGACTTTGCGTTAAATTAAGAGCCATGATTTTCTCCTTCTACTGAAATATATTGATTGACATACGTTCTGACAACAACTATATTTTTATATAAAGTGTGCCATGGGACTTATTATACCATAGGTTAATTTTTGAGAACAGGAGTATTTATTGTGAAAGCCTTTAATCATTTCAGCCGGGAACACACACACGCTTCCGGCCCTGCCATTCATCTTGCCGTAAGAACCGCAGAAAGCTTCTTTGCCACATGGGCGCTCATGAAAGCATCGCGTATGGAGCCCGGGAATGTTCTCACCCTGATCTTTTTCACTTTCACCTTTATCTTTTTTCGATATACGGATCTGCTTGCCGCCAGATTTGACCCAGGCAGTCAAAAGAGGATCCGCCGTGCCGGCCTCCCGCTTGCCATACTTTTCACCATACTATACATGGCGGTAGATTATCCTTATTATATCCAGACCCTCACCAGCCCCTTATTCCGCTTTGGAATCCTGTGCTCCGTATTTACAGGCTTTACCGTACTCTTTTTTCATCTGCTGAGAATGATGTTTTTCTTTACAACAGACAGGTCAAAGCTGGATAAGCTGTTTGACGATGACCAGATCAGTCAGTCCCGTCTTGCCTCCTTTTATAAAAAGCATACGGGTCTTTGCGCCTTTTTCCTTTGTATGCTTTGCTGGTTTCCTTATTTCCTCTATCAATATCCGGGCGTTATGACCCCTGACAGCCTCAACCAGTTTGAACAGGTGCTGGGAGTCATTCCCTACAGCAACCACCATCCCTGGGTACATACTCTCCTGATCAAGCTGATCTATTCCATAGGCTATCAGCTGACCGGAAGCATGCTGATCGCCCTGTCCTGCTACACCTTTTTCCAGATGTGTGCCCTGGCAGGCAGTGTTTGCTTTTTTCTCAATACCCTAAGGCTCTTTCGCGTAAGGTGCGGAGTCTGCCTCCTGATCACTCTGTTTTATGCGCTGATCCCCTATCACGCTGTGTATTCCGTGACCATCTGGAAGGATATTCTCTTTGCTGCAGCCCTTTTGTGCTTTTGCTGCAGTCTGCTGCGTTTTTTGAAGCCGACGCCGGGAAAGCTTCCTTCCATTGGCAACTACGTGATCTTTATGCTCACCGGACTGATGCTGTGCCTGTTCCGTTCCAACGGCTGGTATGCATTTCTGCTCTGCCTTCCCTTTCTGTTTTTCTTTTTCAGAAAAAAGGCGAGAACTGTTTACCCTGCCCTGATCGGCATTATTGCGGTGGCGGTGATCATAAAGTACCCTGTAATGAACGCTTTCCATGTGACACAGCCCGACCTGGTGGAATCTCTTTCTATCCCTGTTCAGCAGGTCACAGCCGTGATCTGCAATGACCGTGAGCTGACAGAAGACGAGCGCTCGCTCATTGAAAATGTGGTGGACCTTACTTATATCAAGAAGCTCTACGACCCTTATTTTGCCGACAACATCAAGGAACTGGTACGGGCGGGAAACCAGGAGTATCTGGCAGACCATAAGAGTGACTTTTTAAGGCTCTGGATCAGACTGGGGCTCCGTTATCCGGGGGACTACCTGACTGCCTATATCCATCAGACCTACGGCTACTGGTATCCGGACTCCTTTTATCTGGTGGCAGAAGCCGAGGGCGTAAGCGCCACCTCCCTTGGCGTCTCCCATACGCCGCTGATCCGCGGACCGCTGGTGATCAAGGCTAAGGAGATTTCCATCAAATTAGGCAGCATGCTCCCCTTATACGGTACTCTCTGGAGTATGGGCGTTGCCTGCTGGATCATGCTTTTTTGTATCGGTAATGCCTTTGTGAGAAATGAAAAAGCAAAGCTTATGCTTTACCTTCCAAGCCTCGCTCTGCTTTTTACGGTTCTCATCGCTACCCCCGTAGCCACGGAATTCCGCTATGTTTATTTTATGGTGTTTGCCCTTCCCTTTTATGTAATGGCAGCGATCCTGCCCATCAAACGCTGACACGCTCCGCGCGACAGCTTATTAACTAAAAAGCTGACCTGACGGCCAGCTTTTTAAATATCCGCATTCTATAAAACCTTGGACAAAAAGTCCCGGAGACGTTCACATTTCGGATGGCTGAAGAACTCGGAAGGCTCATTTTCTTCCATAATAATGCCTTCATCCATAAACAGCACCCTGGTTCCCACCTCTCTGGCAAAGCCCATCTCGTGAGTTACCACCACCATGGTCATGCCGGACTCCGCAAGCTCCTTCATAACATCCAAAACCTCGCCCACCATCTCGGGATCAAGGGCAGATGTAGGCTCGTCAAAAAGCATTACCCTGGGATTCATGGCAAGAGATCTCACAATGGCAATCCTCTGCTTCTGTCCGCCGGAAAGCTGGCTGGGATAGGCGTCCGCCTTTTCCTTAAGCCCTACCCGGCCAAGAAGCTTTAACGCATTCTCACTGGCCTCTTCCCTGCTCATCAGCTTCAGCTTCACAGGCGCTAAGGTAATATTATCCATGATGGAAAGATTATTAAAAAGATTGAAATTCTGGAATACCATCCCCATGTGAGTCCTGATACGGTCAATGTTGGCCTTAGGGTCGGTGATCAACTCCCCGTCAAACCAGATTTCTCCGCTGGTAGGCTTCTCCAGAAGATTCAGACAGCGTAAAAAGGTGCTCTTTCCTGAACCGGAGGGGCCGATGACAACTACCTTCTCTCCCTTATGTACATGGTAATCCACACCGCGCAGTACATGAGTATCTTCAAATTTTTTATGCAGGTCCTTAACGATTATCACTTTTACGAAGCCTCCTCTCCAGCTTATCCAACAGGATGGTCAATATCTTGATGATGACAAAGTAGATCACGGCAGCCCCGATCAGCGGCATAAACGCCTCATAGGTTCTGGAAGAAACCTGGTTGGCTACCCGGGTCAGATCTGTAAGCCCCACATATCCCACGATGGCCGTCTCCTTAAGGAGCACGATGAACTCATTTCCGATAGGAGGGAGTACATTTTTGATGGCCTGAGGGATCACAATGTAGATCATGGTCTGTGCACCGGAAAGTCCTAAGGAACGTCCTGCCTCTGTCTGTCCTTTATCCACAGCCAGGATCCCCGCACGCACGATCTCCGCCACATAAGCGCCACTGTTGATACCAAAGGAGAGTACTGCCACGAGCACCTCTTGTTTACTGGTCTTCATGATGATAAACCACATGATCATCAGCTGCAGGACGGAGGGTGTTCCTCTGATGATGTCTATATAGGCATTGGCGATCCTGGCCAGAATCGTCTTTTTGCCGTTCTTTTTGACAGACAGCTTCATAAGCGCTGTCACCGTACCGATCAGAAGACCCAGGATCGCCGCAAAAAAGGCAATCTCTATCGTAACTCCCAGACCGCCAATATAAAGCTTCCATCTGTCCCCTGTGATAAAAGCAGCCTCAAACATACTGCTTACTCTTTCCCACCATGCCTGTATATCCATACCGATACCAAGTCCTTTCCTCTCCTTCGGATCGCCGTTCTCATCCTTACCAATTTCTTTTTGAAAAAAGGATAGCATACAAATGCTCTATGCTATCCTTTTGGGTCACCACTTTACTGCCGTGATATAATGAAGCGTGCTGATGCACGCGCAGGTCGTAAGGAATCCTCCCACCTTCGGTGGGTCCCTCCTTGCGACATGCGATATAATGAAGCGTGCTGATGCACGCGCAGGTCGTAAGGAATCCTCCCACCTTCGGTGGGTCCCTCCTTGCGACATATGATATAATATCTTTTTTTGCGGCTGTTTCCTAATTCTCAATGTAGGTCTTAACCAGCTCGTCAAAGGTTCCGTCCTCTTTGATCTCTGCCAGAGCGCCGTTTATCTGTGCCACCAGGGCTGCATCTCCCTTAGGCATTGCGATGGCGTAGTTTTCAATCTCAAAGCCAAACTGCTCCCCGTCTACTGCCACAAGCTGTCCCTCAAATTTGCCTGCAAATACAAGGGCAGGGTTCTTATCGATGATCACACAGTCCAGACGGCCGTTCACAAGATCGTTCACCGCATCCACGCCTTTATTGTACTGCTTTACGTTTGCT
>CANDAG010000076.1 GCA_947382625.1 uncultured Lachnospiraceae bacterium | reverse complement strand
TGCCATGGCGGTAAGCGCCTGATTGTGGGTAATGACTACCACTGTCATATTCTGCTTTCGGCAGGCATCCTGCAAAAGCTTAAGTACCGCCTTTCCGGTATGATAATCCAGAGCGCCTGTAGGCTCATCACAGAGCAGAAGCTTGGGATTTTTGGCAAGGGCCCTGGCAATGGCCACCCTCTGCTGCTCCCCGCCGGAGAGCTGGGCCGGAAAATTTCCCGCCCGATCCTTTAACCCCACCATCTCAAGAACCGTCATAGCGTCTAAAGGATCTTTACAGATCTGTGCCGCCAGCTCCACGTTCTCCAGCGCCGTCAGATTCTGCACCAGATTGTAAAACTGGAAAACAAAGCCGATATCAAACCTTCTGTAGGCTGTCAGCTTCTTTTTGTTGTACGCGGAAATCTCCTGCCCGTCCAGAAAGACCTGTCCCGATGAGAGACCGTCCATACCGCCTAATATGTTCAGGATCGTTGTCTTTCCTGCACCGGAAGCGCCTACCACCACACAAAACTCTCCCTTTTCGATCTGAAAATTTACATCCTTAAGGGCTTCAATATCTACCTCACCCATATGGTATGTTTTTCCCACATTTTTAAATTCTACGAATGCCCCCATCTTAGCCCTCTTTCTGCTCCACACACTGTTACTACGTTGATATTGTATCTAATTTATCCACGATTATCAATTAAAATCTCCTTCTTCACCTCAATATTTGATGCAAAAAAATTGATTGACTGGCCAAAAATCGGAGCTATAATAAAGTAGGTTTAAGATACTTGCACAGGTGCCCATGCACACAGAAAGGAAAACAGGAAAACAGCTATGAAAATAAACTTACCGGATAAATTCCGTCCCCGCCTTATTATGACAAGCGCAGGCGTTATCTTATGCGCTATTGCAGTAGGATTTTTTAAGTGTTCTCTTTTTGGAGTGGATCCCTTCCAGTGCTTTGCACAGGGGAGCTGGATGCGCTTTATGAGCCATGTTTCCTACGGTACCTATTACACCGCACTCAGCTTTCTCATGCTGGTTTTGGATTTCTTTCTGGATAAACACTATATCGGGATCGCTACCTTCATCAATATGTTCCTTACCGGCTATATTGTTGATTTCTCAGAGGCTGTGATCCACTATCTGGTTCCCTCTCCTTCGATGACAGTCCGTATCCTGATGCTGGTCATTGCGGTAGTGGTCATGTGCTTTGCATCTTCCCTGTATATGACATCGGATCTGGGGGTTTCTGTTTACGACGCCATTCCGATCATTATCTCCAACAGAACCAAAAAGCCCTTCCGTTTCTGCCGGATCGGCTGTGATCTGCTCTGCGTTATCATCGGTACCCTCTGCGGCCTGCTGCCCGGACTCGGCACTCTTATTACTGCCTTTTTTATGGGACCCTTGATCGAGTTTTTCAATATCAGATTCTCCCGTCCCTTCTTATATGGACAAAAGCAAGTTAATGCTGAAAGCTCCGGAGGAAAAGAGAAATGAAAACAGGTCTGGTATTGGAAGGCGGCGCAATGCGGGGAATGTTCACCGCAGGCGTGCTGGATGTATTTATGGATCATGGGATTAAGGCTGACTGCGTCGCAGGCGTTTCTGCCGGAGCGCTGTTCGGAGTCAATTACCTCTCTGGCCAGAAGGGCCGGGTGATCCGCTATAATAAACGATTTAACAAGGATAAAAACTATATGGGCCTTCGCCCTCTTTTTAAGGAAGGAAACATTGTCAGCACAAAGTATGCCTACGAGGATGTTCCCCGCCGGCTTGATCCTTTTGATGACGCCGCCTATCAAAGCTCCGGCATCCCCTTTTATGCCGTAGCCACGGACGTGGAAACCGGGAGGCCGGAGTATCTGCAGATCCGCAGCGTCTTCGGACAAATGGACGCCCTGCGGGCCTCAGGCTCTATGCCCTTCCTCTCCCGGCCGGTGTACATCGATGGTAAAAAATATCTGGACGGCGGTATTTCAGACAGCATTCCCTTTGTATGGCTCTCCGGACAGGACTGCACAAAGCTGATAGTTGTACTGACCCGTGACAGGGACTACCGCAAAAAGCCTATGCCCGCTAAGCTTGTTAAGCTCTATGCCGGGAAATATCCCAAAGTCGCAGAACAGCTCTCACACCGGCACACCCTCTATAACCAGTCAGTGGATCTGCTCAGGCAATGGGAGGCGGAAGGAAAAGCCTTCGTGATCCGCCCCTCCCGCCCCATTGAGATCAGACATATCGAAAAAGCCCCTGATAAGCTTCAGGCCGTATACGACCTGGGGATCCATGACGGGATGGCATGCCTTCCTGCGCTTGAGGCTTATCTTCAGCAGAGGATATAGGTCTTTAGGGGCAGTCTTTACTGCTCTCCATCAAACCCGCCATGTTCCGCAGATCGGCTTGAAAGAAAAAAGCGTGCACTTATCTGATCCATAAGCGCGCGCTTTTTCTTTAACATAAAGATGGCTGGCGAAGCCTTTAAATCAGCTTTTCCGCCGCCTGCTCCGCCTCAGCAGTGCCAGACCTGTGAAGCATCCGACTGCCAGAAGACTCCACAGCAGGGGATGGCTATCATCTCCGGTTGCAGGGGCATCCGAAGCCCCCTTGTCAGCACCCGAGACGTCATCCTTTCCCTCTGCCTGCTTCAGACCCGTGGAATCCTTGGGCCTGACCGACTTCGCAGCTCTGCCGGGGTCATCGGAATCCTCCGGCGTGTCAGGCTCCTTTGATCTGTCGTGATCGTCAGGATCATCAGATCCACCAGGCCTGTCAGGCGTCTCAGGTTCCTCCGGCGTCTCAGGATTCTCCGGCTCATCGGGCTTATCGGGAATGTCAGGATCGTTAGGACCTGCCTCCCGGAAATAGCGCAGAATGATGATCTGATCGGAGTCCTCTGTGGCTGTGGCCCACTGCTTATTGGCAATGGCCTCATATTCCGTCTCTCCCTGCTTTTCACCATAGACTACACTGTGATATTGATAGGCTCTGGAGTTATATTCCAGCTTCCAGTCCTCCTGGGTCCCTTCGTGGGTTGTATCCAGCTTGGCACGGATCCTGTCAATGTCCCGCACGCCCTCCAGGGTATACACATATCCGCTGTTTTCGTCTAAGGCGGCACCTGTAGAGCCGGTATCCTCAACGGAACCACTGTCGCCGGGGGATCCGGCGTCAGCCGGCGAATCCGGGTCAGCCAGCGAATCCGGGTCAACGGAAGGATCAGAGCCATCCAAAGCCCCGTCGCCGCTCAGAAGGGAAATGCCTGTTTCCCCGCTGCCGGCATTGTCCTCATCCCCATCAGTAGCATTTTCTTCTTTCTCTGAAGTATCCTCACTGGGTCTTCTGACATAATACTCATGAACAATGTTGTAAGCGCCCCTCACCTCCCGGAAATAGCGCAGGATGATGATCTGACTGCCGTCCTCCGTCGCAGCCGCACCGACCTTGTCCGTATCCGGACGATAACGATATCCCTGACCGGCAGCATCCAGACCGGTATAACCGTCAGAGGGATTCCCACTGTAGCCGCTTTCGGTCACTTTATGATCCGGATTCACAACACCGTACTGGGGCCGTCCGTCAAAGGTATAGGTATACATTCTGCCGTCTGCCGGGGTGAAGGTATCAAAGCGCTCTACGCTGTCGGCATAATACAGATGCTCCAGCTGTCCCTCCTCAGAGGTCAGAGCGCTGGATCCCTCCCAGTGATCCCCCTTATCATCCCGGTAGTAGTACTCATGGACCACCTTATAGGTTCCCTTCTTGTCCTCAGGCAGCTCACGGAAATAACGAAGGATAATGATATTGCTTCCTTCCGCTGTCACATTCGCATAGTTCATATTGGGCATGACCTTATAGCTGATGGTATTCTTATCTGCATCATTTGAACCGGTCAACTCAACACCATTGCCTTCTACCAGAATCCCGTCACTTCCCGGTGTCGCAGGTCTCAGAACAGGGGTTTCATCGGCGTCCCTCCTGGCGTTTGACCTTTTCCTGCTCTTATTCTCTTCCGGGGACAAAACGCCGTCTTCGGTGATCTCCTCTTCGCCATCGGGAAGAATGTCTGTATCTTCACTGTCAGAGGACGTATCTCCCTCTTCCTCACCTTCACTGCCATCGGAAGAGTTGTCTGGCTCTTTTTCTTCCTCATTGCTGTCGGAAGGTGCATCTGTATTTTCCTTCCCTGTATCACTGTCGGAAGAATCCTCCGGCTTCTCCTCTCCCCCGCTACCCTCTGAGGGAGTTCCCGTGCCTTCGCCGGCCTCACTGCCCTCTGAAGGGTCGTTCGGCTTCTTATCACCTTCCTTGTCTCCGGAAGATGTGTCCGGAGTTTCCTCTCCCTTATTACTGTCCGAAGAAGTATCAGGATCCTTGTCGGCCTCATTACTTCCCAAAGAAGCGTTCGGCGTCTCATTTCCCTCGTTGCTGACAGAAAGAACCATCAAGCCTTCCATATCCTCATTGCCTCCGGACAGACTCACCTGATCCGTAACATCTCCGGCATCATCGGAAGAAGCATTCGTGTTTTTGCCCTCCGCCTTGCCGTCGGAAGGATTCTCAGGCTCCTCATCTCCTTTAACGCTGTCGGAAGAATCTCCCGGCTCTTTGCCTTCCTCTTTACTGCCGGAGGAGTCTCCCGGCTCTTTGCCCTCCTCTTTACTGCCGGAGGAGTCTCCCGGCTCTTTTCCTTCTTCCTTACCGCCGGAGGAGTCCTCTGACGCCCCGCCTTCCTCCTTGCTGCCGGAAGAGTCCTCTGACGCCCCGCTATCTTCCTTACTGCCTGAGGAATCCTCCGGCTCATTGCTACTCTCATCAGACTGGTCGGGTTGCTCCTCCTGTCCGGGTTCTTCTGAATCTTCTTCTGTATCTCCGGTGACCTCTGACAATGCCGGATCCTCAGCTTCCTCCAGCTCCTCCGGAGACAGAATGCTGACGGCGGCTACCGAATCCTGTTCTTCGCTCTCATCCTCAGACGGAACATCCACGAGGCCGTAGCCCTCGCTGAAATGGGTATAAGTGTAGGATACAGGCGTTTGATTCGGGCTTACATTTTGATTCGGCACAAAGTTGGGCTCTTCCGTAAGATCCACCCCCTGAAAATGCGTGTTTTCATCAAGCTCAAGGCCGCGCACATGGGTGACCGAATTACTGCCTTCATAGGTATAGCTCCCATCCTCATGCTTCAGGTAATACTCATGGATATAGCGATACGAGCCCTCGCCGGTATTAAAGACATTTTTAAAGGTGATGGTGGCACTGGGGCCCGACGCCGTCCCGGTTACCGTAGTGCTGTCGCTGTAAACCATTTTAAAGGGTTCTGCCTCATTGGTAGGTACAACGGTATAGGTACCGCTCCCGGGAAGCGGATCCGTAGTCACCGTTTCTCCGGCGTGGATCTCCAGGTCCTTTATATAGTTGTTTGGACCAGATACCCGGAAGGTATAAATTCTGCCGTGATCGTCAACACCCCCATCTACACAGGAGGGCTTGCCGATGGTCAGGGGGCGCGGCCCCTGAACCTTAATCTCGTAGGGCGTATTTGCCTCCGTCACATTGACCGCACAGCCTGTGACCTCCATGGAAAAACCGTCTGCCTTGTCCTGATCAACGCTCTCCGTAATGGAGTAGGTTCCCTTCTTCAGGCCATTGAGCTTGATACTCTGTCCGGGCTTTAAGTCCAGTTTTATCGTATAATCATTCACCCTGGTCATGCCGCTGCTCATAGGATTGTCGTTGGCGTCCGTGACAAAGCAGTTTGCAACCGACTTTTGATCACTGCTGGTTATCTCGTAGTGATATGTCAGATTTTCCGCCCCCTGGCTGCTGTCGGCGTCTTTGCTAAACAGCATCCAGCCGCGGCCGTCCACTGTTTTGGTGACACTGACTCCGAAGGACTTTTTCACGGTACTGGGTTGGGGATCTGCGTAGCCATATTCATCCCATGAAACTACAAGCTTTGCTGCTGCAGTGCTCTTTACTCCGGTAACAGAAAAACCAAACACTTTATTTGTATCCAGAATAACATCAATCTGATTGTTTTCCCCTATTGTATACGTTGAACTTCCCTTAAACGGAGTACTGTTCGCATATCCGCCTTTGCGGACAATACCTGCTGGCGTTGATATTCCGTAATGCACAGTGGCATATGTATCGCTTGCAGATAGCGCCTTGTTATTTCCGTCAAGAAGTTTTCCGAAGCCTGTGATACGTATATATTCTGTTTGGTCAGGATACTTTGCAGTAAATGTCCCCCATCTACGTGCATTCGTAGAGGATAATTGAGTAACGTAACCTGACCTGCTTACAAGCTTCGTTGACTTATTCGGCACCGTCACCGTATAACCACTCTTACCGGCATAAGTGTGTTCCGTCACAGTATAAGATCCCTTAGGCAGATCGTCGTTCACCCAGGTTTCGCCAGACTTGACAAGGCTGGTTCTTGGTACAAAGGAAATCTGATTTTTTTCATCATCACTCTGCTTTTGACGATCTATGGTATAATAATGCGTCCCACCGTCATTTTCCGTCCCGCCGGCCTTGATAGTCACCCGTCCGGGATTGCCGTTAATGTGAAATTCACCTTTATCTCCCGCGTTCACCACTGCTTCTCTCGGTCCTACCAGAACAGAGTAGCCGTCCGGAGCCATCAGCTCCTCTACCGTATAAACTCCGGCGGACAGCTTATTAAAAACTATTTCTTCACTTCCGGGTACGATTTCAACAACAGTATCCAGCTTCTCAATAACATCGTGATGCCCGGGATAGGGCTCGTTGTAGATGTGGAACCAGGAGGTTGTCAGGCTCTTATTACCTTCCTTTTCCGGCTTTCCAAGGGTAATACTGGCCGCGTTTTTCAGCTGCAGCTTCTGGGTTCCCAGCAGCAAGGCCTCTGTAACGCATTTTGTGTTCTGCATATTATAGTTTTTGCCATCCTGGCTGACCTCTATCCCACTGGTCACCTCAGTCACTGTGGCTGTGATCGGCGCCTCGGCAGTAATGGTTCCCTCCCACTTTTTTGATCCGTCAGCCTGTTCTTCGGGAAGCGTCACCGTCTCATTAATCTGCTTTACTACAGTTCCATCCTGCTTTTTTGCCTCCCCCTGCACAAGGAAGGTATACTGCCGATTCTTCGCCTCTTCCGGCGTACCGTCTGCAAATATTTTCTCGATCTTCAGGCTGTAGGAATTCCCGCTCCGCTCCCCTGTGGCAAAGGCCACCATTGTGGATGCTGTCAGTAGTAGCATCAAAAGAAGAATACCGGTTCCAAAAATTCGTTTTTTCTTTTTTTGAACATTCATTTCAGATGATATCCCCTCTCTATTAATTTTCAGTCTTCTTCAGCTGCCGGGTTACCTCCGCGGCCAGCTCCTCCATCCGGCTTTCCAGATAAGGACCGGGACATTCTGTGTCCGCAAACATTTTGTGTATGGTAAGGCTTCCGGATGCATCTCCGGTAAACTCCAGGCTCTCGATGCCGTTTCGCCTGCAGATATCCGTACACAGCTCCACCAGCTTTGCATAGGCTTCATCGCTCACATGCCAGTCACCGCCGATCCGGTCGTTGGCCACCTCAATGGTCACCGCCTGGTCGTCGTTCTCCCGATTGCTGGAGGTCCAGGCCCGGTTGTCCTCCTCCACGTAAAGGGCGACGCGCCCCTTTGTATCGATGGCGTAGTTGGCGGAAGCCCGTCTGTCCCGCCGGGCGAAAACATCCCCAAGCTCTTCCAGCGTAAGCTCATCCGCCATATGATGAACCGTCACCTTGCAAACAGGCGCTTTACGTGGAAAGTTCGCATTGGGGGAAAGATAAACATAATCGATGAGCGGACTGTTCCTCTCAGCCACCTCTCTCATTTCCTGCTCTGTGAGCCTGCGGGCTATATTGTCGGGAAGATGCCGGTCGGCGGTAAGGCACAGAATAAAGACCACTCCGGCCCACAGGCCAAAACCCAGCAAAAGCAGCCAGATGCTGCGAAACCTTTCTTTTTGGGATTTCATGCGCTCACCTCCTATGCCGCCCTGATGGCACAGTACAGATTCCAGGCAAATATTGCGGCAAACAGGCCGAACACGGCCTTGACCGCCAGACGATTTCCCGGCTTTCCTTTGGGGTCTCCTCCCGTGATCAGCGCCAGAGAGATGATCCCAAGATAAAAGAAACTGGTATCCATCATATTGTGAATCAAAAACGCGGTGATCTCCGCCTTTACCGATGATTTCGGATGCTTACAAAAGAACCGGACTGCCACTGCTGCCAACATCCCCATAGCGATCCATCCCATCTCTACTCCCACATGAAGAAGTGCATTGTGGATATGCCAGGTATTAAAATAGATGCCGCCGTCCTGCAGATCCAGCATACGCCATTGATAAGGTCCCACTCCAAGGAGAGGATTTACAGTCAGATAATGCACAGCGCTTTCCATCATCTCCAGTCGTTCCGTAAACGTGGCAATAGCGCTGGGCCGCGTAAAGACAATGACCAGCGCGATAAGCACACCGGATGCGGAGAGTAGCGCCGCCATCCATGGAATGCTGTGCAAAAAATATTCATATTTTTGCCAAAGGATCACTGCTGCGGCTCCGTACAGCAACAGCGGCAGACAGAGCCAGGGCACACTGGTCCTTGAAGCCGTCAGATAGAGCAGAACGCCGATGCCGATTCCCAGGCTGGCTTTGGACAACAGCACACAGGCATAGCAGAAGGTTTCTTTCCAGGAGCCGTTTCTTTTTTGGCCGGTCAGGAGAACCAAAACGCCTGCTGCCATTGCCACGAAGCTGCCCATAGACAGGGTCAGCGCCAGGGCACACAAAACAATCGGTTCCAGATAATGCAGAAATACATCCAACCTCTCCTCTGTCTCACAGGACATCAGCGCAAACCAGCCCATAACCAGAAAAATCCCCATAGCGTTAGGGTTTCCCAAAAGGCCGCTCAGCCGCCCTGTCTGGCCAAGCACCGTTGCCTGCCAGACAAACCCGCATACGCCACACAGAGCAGTAACGCCTGTCCATGCCGCGCACAGACGCTTCAGTATATGTAATTCCTGCCCGCTTAAGCAGGCCATCAGGAGATATATTACCGGGAACACAGATTGCAGCGCACCGTAACCATCCGTAATGTTTCCGTATGCCGCAAAGGTAGAGATCATACTGATCAGATTATAAAGAATTAAGGGTATAAGAATCCAGGGATCTGCCCAGACAGACCTCTGTGCCAGACCCACGATGCATAGCAGAAGACCTAACGCGCTGACCGTGCCTACATTTCCTACGCCGATCAACGTCATAATAAGCTGAGCCAGAAAGATGCAGGCCACAACGTAGTGGTCGATCAGGCCGTCCAGCCCCCGTGCAATCGTGCTGCCCATCGTCTCCCTCCCCTTTGTTCTATCTCCTTCCGACGGTTTCTTATTCCCTGCTTTTTTGCATATTTTAATGAAATTCCCATCGCTTGTCAATATTTGACTATACAGCATTTATGCACGTTTTTGACATATTTTAGTTTAATCTGCTATGGTTCTTTCGTAACACATGAATTTCTTTTCATATCACGAACTTATTTCACTGTTTTTAATAATAATTAAGCAGGGAAATAAGACAATATTCAAGACGTTCCCTAGATAAAAGGAGTTTATCTAATCCATTTTCCTCCATTTCAATTTTTCTATTTAATCGATTTAATATATAATCCATATAAATACCTCCTCAATTATAAACTTATTTTACATTTACTCATAACCTTTATTTACCTAATTTATCTTCTTGTGTATCTCTTCTACTAACCTATATACCGCACAAGACGGCCACATCTCCGATAATTTTTCTTTCCCATCACTCAAGCATTTCTTATAACCTCTCTTCGCCACCTCAATTGCTTTTCCTTCATCCCCATACTGCACCAGCTTTCTATAAATATCCCTATCTTTCTTAAGATATTTCTGTCCCGTTATCTTCTCAAACTTCTCTGCAAACCTGTCGCAGCATGTATAAGATTCCCTGATTGCAGGCATCTCTCCAAAATAAGCATACATCCAAATTTCGAAACAGGGATTCGACCATCCGGCATTAATATCATTTTTCTCTGCCAACCTTATAATCTCATCAAAATCCTTTACCTGATCCCTATCGAAAACAATCCACGGAATACGGTACTGCGATTCTGCATCAGTAAGTTCCATCGCCCGTTTCACCAATTCTACTGTCTTCGCCCTCTCCACCTTTATCACCAGGCGATCGTTTAGTTCTTCAGGAATACTGTCACGCAACCCTTCAAAATAATTTTTCTCCGTCTCTTCCGTATCAGTCACAATCAGGTAATACCCTAATTCCGGTATTCTTGTCCCGACTCTCTTGTTTCGATCTCTTCTTTTCCCTGCCCTGCGGTCACTGGGTTTTCCTTTACCTTTACTCGTCATCCAAAGCCCTCCCGGTCAGCATATTCATGGGTTTCAATGCCGGAATGGCGCCATAATTACCTGTCAGATACTTCTTGGACAAAGCCTCGTCTCTGCGTACTTTATTACCTTCTTCATCTCTAAAGTCAGACAGAGAATATAATTCTGATACTCCATCCCTGTTTTTATTGACCAGCCAGATTTCATCCCGGCGAAGCAATTCATTAGAAAACTGCCAGACATCATGTGTCGTAAAAATCAACTGCGCATTCTGTGTATTGATTTCCGGTGACAGAAAGGTCAAAATAATATTTCTCACTAACAAGGGATGCAGTCTGGCATTTAACTCATCAATAAACAATGTACCTCCATGATCCAACACATCTTTTAAGGATGGATAGAGCGCAAACATCTTTAGAGTACCACTCGATTCCAGTTTCAATGGAATCGATGCCATCTCCTGACTGTCTGCCATTTTATGAAGAGCACTAATCTTATAGCTTTTTCCTGCATCCTTTTCATCTTCCTGGCGAAATTCTTCCACAGTAAAATCACGAATCGCATCATCAAATGATGCGAAATATTGAACTACACTGCCCTGTACTTCCCTGCTATCTATAAAACCTTCCGGAAGCACTCTTGACCGGAAGTAATTTTCTGCCGGATCGCCAAAGTCAAGAATATCGTTATTCAGGAACCAGTCTCTTACCTTTTTCAATTTACCAATTCGCAGTCTCGTTCCAAGTGAAACGATCAAGGTCTCTTTATTAAGAGATGCCTTAATATTTTCCACATGATTTTTTGTAAAACCATTCATTTCAAGTTCTTCACCTTTTTTTCGGTAAAAGACTGTTCTATAATTATTTCTCGCAGTTTTAGCCTTAGAATACAGCCATTCTTCCACCACTTCATCCTTTTTCAGCGAAAAACCATATTGATATATTTTCCCGCTGTTTTCAGCATTATCTACATAAAATACCTCAAATGTGGTTTCCTCATCCCGGCTCTTACTATCAAACAGGAAAGGAGTAACTTTCATATAATTATTTTCTGTTTTCCGGCGGCTGTCTTCCTCTCCTCCAAAATTAAAGGATTCTGCTACATAGTAAGTCATATAATCAAAGGCATCATATACATTAGACTTCCCACTCGCATTCGCTCCGTAAATTGCCGCAACCTTTAACAGTTTGTCATTGGCAATATCTACTACATGACTTTCATGTTCTGTTATTTTAGTCGCTGATAAATCAAGGGACACTTCATCCCGAAATGACTTAAAATTTTTAAAATTAAATTGGATCAGCATAATAATCTCCTCATCCTCCTTTAAAGCTTTTGTTATATTATATCCCACATCAAGCAAAAATCAACATCTATTTTAAGCAAACACTGAAATTAGACGTTGATTTTATTTGGTATATTTCATTTTTATGTTTAAGAATAATTATACAAGCGTCCATCTGACATGATTTCAGCTTCACTTATCCCATTTCACTTATTCATGAAACCTGATGCTTTGCAAAAACCCTGCAAGAATAAATAACACCAACTCCCATAAATATCAGTGCAACAGGCACAGCCCATATCGCATAAAGGATACCACTCCCCATTTGATCTACCGCCATAAGTGAAACAAATTGCGCATGGTACAATGGTAAAA
>CANDAG010000075.1 GCA_947382625.1 uncultured Lachnospiraceae bacterium | reverse complement strand
CAACACAAACCAAGACACTCTTTCCCTACACGACGCTCTTCCGATCTCCTTCCCCGTTAAATATCGTTACTAATCCTTGCCCCATATTTACACCTCCGGGATTTTCTGCCAAATCCAGGCAGAATTTAAAAAATATTATGTTATTATAACATATCGGGGTTTAATATTCAACATTTATCGGTAAACCGTTTCCCTGTCCTTATGTTAACAAAAACGGAGAGCCGCCGCTCTCCGTTCATCCTTTTTATTTTGTAAACGCGCTCACGCTTTGCCTTACTCATCCATCAATTCCAGCTTACTCACAGAAACCTCATAGGCGATCCGCTTTTCTGCGTCTTCCTCTGAAATTCTTTTCATATATTCCCGGCTCTGGATCCTTCCCCAGATCTCGCATCTGGCTCCCACCATAAAATTGCTTGCGAATCTGGCATTCCTGCCCCAACAGATGCAGGGTATGTAATCACTCTTTCCATAAGGCCTGTTTACAGCCAGCAAAAGATCGGCAATCTCCCTTCCCAAAGGAGTCTTCCGATAGATCGGCTCCTTGCAGATGTAACCGTCCAGATAGATCTGATTGGTCTTCGAGCTCTCCGGCGTCTCATCTACAAATTCGATCTCCCTTGCAAATACGGAAAGGACCAGACGGTTTTTGCGTTCCTCATGACGGTTGTAGGAACGGAACTGTCCCTGGACCATGATATTAAGCCCCTTATAATCGTCCTCCACATTCAAAAGCCGCTCTGAAACCATCAGTGGGATGATATCGCTGGATTCACTTAATCTTGGCACATTTACATCTACCATGTAAAAGCCTTCCCCGAAAATTTCATGGCTGAATACAAAATCACTGACGATCTCACCCATGATTACCACCTGGTTATTTTCAATTACCTTATCTGTCATAGTTGTTTCTCCCTTCTTACGCTTTAAGAATTTTTTCCTGCCATGTATTACTATTTATATGAAGGTTTTCCAGATTAAGAACTGTTATCCATCGCGCAAAAAACCAAACACATCCCCGCTCCGCAAGTCGGCTTATCGGAGCAGAGTGTACTAGGCAAGTCTCCGGCTTCTCTTAAGCCAGTTGCCTCTCAGATAATAAATAATAAACATAACCGATGTTACTGCCCAGGTCAGGGGATAACTAAATGCCACTGTGGAAATTTCGGGCCGGAGCGGAACTGCGATCAGCACCCATGCCACACGCAGAATGCATACCCCCACAGCCGTCATCACCGTAGGTAAAACCGCATCCCCGCAGCCTCTGGTGGTTCCGCCCAGAATTTCAATGCAGATATAGGTAACATAAGTGGGCGAGATCACCCGCATCATGCCAAGTCCTATCTCTACCACATTGGCATCATTGGTGAACAGACTAAAGAAGAGCCGTCCCCCTGTCAGGACCACAACGCTTAAAAGAATGCTGGTAAAAGCCGCCATTCCCATACATACTCTGACACTTTTGCGGATCCTGTCATATTTGCCGGCCCCAAAATTCTGCCCTGCAAAGGTGGTAATGGAAATTCCATAGGCTCCTATGATCATCCAGAAAATACCGTCCACCTTTCCGTAAGCCGTCCAGGCCGCCACAGTATCCGTCCCAAAGGAATTGACACTGGACTGGACGATCAGATTTGAGATCGAGTACATGGAGGACTGCAGTCCCGCCGGCAGACCGATCCGTATGATATTATGGAGGATATGGCTGTGAAAACGGATCTCCTTCAGGATCAGTCTGTAGGAATCCTCCGACCTCATCAGCGCTGCCATAGTCATAAGGGCGCTGATCACCTGAGAAAGTACGGTAGCGATAGCCACTCCGGCCACTCCCAGCTTAAGCACCACCACAAAAAAGATATCCAGAAGGATATTTGCAATGCAGGATAATATAAGGAAGTAAAGGGGCCGCCTGGAATCCCCCACTGCACGCAGGATACTCGAACCCATATTGTAGATCAGGGAGGGGATCACTCCCAGAAAATAAATCCGCATATACTGAACAGACAGCTTCATAATGTCTTCCGGCGTATTCATGGCCCGAAGCGCTGCTCCCGAAAAAAGAAGCCCCAGTACCATGATCACAGCGCCCCCTGCAATGGACAAGGCAAAGGCTGTATGGACTGCCTTTTTCACATCCTCCTCATGCTCCGCCCCATAAAACTGGGAAATAATAACAGTGGCTCCCGAGGAGAGCCCCACAAAAAATCCTACCAGAAGATTGATCAGGGTAGCCGCAGGTCCTCCCACCGATGCTAAGGCTTCCTTCCCCACAAAGTTCCCTACAATGACCGCATCTGTGGTATTATACAGCTGCTGAAAAAAAGTGCCGAATAAAATCGGGAAAAAGAAAAACAGAAGCTGCTTCCAGATCACCCCTTCCGTGATCTGATTCACCCCGTGTTTATCTGACGTTTTCATGTTAAAACCATACCCTTTCTAAAATCCATCCTCTTTTGAAGCTAATTGTCCCATATTATATACGCTTTACATAGAAAAGACAAGGGAAACAAATATTTTGGGGCTTTTTTATATTTACAAGCTCTAAAGGCTGGTGCTATACTTAAGCAGTTTGAGACATGCCGCAGGGATAACCCCTTAAAGACAGGAGATTTCCGTGCGACTTAATTTGCCAGACTTACGGAAATGAGGTTATATATAATATGAAGCAAAAGCGAGAAGATGTAAGAAATATTGCGATCATAGCACACGTAGACCACGGTAAGACCACGCTGGTGGATGAGCTTTTAAAGCAAAGCGGCGTATTCCGTGAAAACCAGGAAATTGCAGAACGTGTCATGGACTCCGGTGATATCGAAAGGGAACGGGGGATCACCATTCTCTCCAAGAACACTGCCGTCACCTACAAAGGAACCAAGATCAATATCATCGATACTCCCGGACATGCAGATTTCGGCGGGGAGGTAGAGCGTGTCCTTAAAATGGTAAACGGCGTGGTCCTGGTGGTGGATGCTTTTGAAGGCGCCATGCCCCAGACCAAGTTCGTTCTCCGCAAAGCCTTAGAGCTGAAGCTCCCTGTGATCGTATGTGTCAACAAGATCGACCGTCCGGAGGCACGGCCGGAGGAAGTGGTGGATGAAGTACTGGAGCTTTTCCTGGAGCTGGATGCCGATGAAGCACAGCTTGACTGCCCCTTCGTATTTGCCTCCGCCAAAACAGGAACTGCCACCCTGGATCTGAAAGAGCCGGGTAAGAGCATGATCCCCCTGTTTGAAACCATTCTTGATTATATTCCCGCACCGGAAGGCGATCCCGAGGCCGGTACCCAGGTACTCATCAGTACCATCGACTACAATGAATACGTGGGACGTATCGGCGTGGGCAAGGTGGACAACGGCTCCGTAAAGGTCAACCAGGAGGTGGTGATCGTAAACCACCACGATCCTGACAAATCCCGAAAGGTAAAGGTCAGCAAGCTGTATGAGTTCGACGGACTCAGCAAAATAGACGTGACAGAGGCCGGCATCGGCTCTATTGTTGCGATTTCCGGTATTTCCGATATCCATATCGGCGATACCCTCTGTTCTCCCGAAAATCCCACGCCTATTCCTTTCCAGAAAATTTCAGAGCCTACGATCGCCATGCATTTCATGGTAAATGACTCTCCCTTAGCCGGACAGGAAGGCAAATATGTGACCAGCCGCCATCTGCGCGACCGTCTTTTCAGAGAATTAAATACCGATGTTTCCCTTCGGGTAGAGGAGACCGACACCACAGAAGCCTTCAAGGTATCCGGCAGAGGAGAGCTCCATCTGTCCGTACTGATCGAAAGCATGCGCCGGGAAGGCTATGAATTTGCAGTGAGCAAGGCAGAGGTTCTTTACAAAGCCGATGAAAACGGCAAACGCTTAGAGCCCATGGAGCTTTGCTATATTGATGTCCCTGAAGAATTTTCCGGCTCTGTCATCGAAAAGCTCAGCCAGCGCAAGGGCGAGCTGCAGAATATGGGAGCAGCCTCCGGCGGTTACACACGCCTTGAATTCTCCATCCCTTCCCGGGGGCTAATCGGTTATCGCGGAGAATTTCTCACTGATACCAAAGGAAACGGCATCATGAACAGCATCTTCGATGGCTACGGACCTTATAAGGGCGATATCCAGTACCGCAAGCAGGGCTCACTGATCGCCTTTGAAGCAGGGGAAGCCATCACCTACGGTCTGTACAATGCCCAGGAGCGCGGTACCCTCTTTATCGGCCCCGGAGAAAAGGTCTACTCCGGCATGATCGTAGGCCAGAACGGCAAGGGAGAAGATATTGAGCTGAATGTCTGCAAAAAGAAGCAGCTCACCAACACCCGTTCCTCCAGTGCTGATGAAGCCCTGCGCCTGACCCCGCCCAGAGTGCTGAGCTTAGAGCAGGCCCTTGAATTTATCGACACTGACGAGCTTTTGGAGGTAACGCCAAAGTCCCTCAGGATCCGCAAAAAAATCCTGGACCCCACCCAGCGTAAACGCGCCGCCATGCGCACCGCTTCCCTGGCCCAGAACAATCAATAACAGTCGAAATCCAATTGACATTAAACGCTACCAGTAAAACAACCGGGGCGGTGGAATATTCCACCGCCCCGGCCTTCTTGAATAAACAACGGATGCCACGCTCCGCGAGGCGGCGTTTGATCCTCATATATGCAACACTCTCATGGCAATCTGAAAATACACCAGAAGCGACAGCACATCTACGATCGTGGTAATAAAAGGGCTCGCCATCACTGCCGGGTCAAATCCAATTCTCCGGGCCAGCATAGGCAACATACATCCTACTGTTTTGGCGATCATAACAGCCGCTATCAATGTAAGACACACCACCAGCGCCACCATGATCCCCACACGGTCCAAAAGCATCAGCTTTACAAAATTGGCTCCTGCCAGGGTAAGGCCGCACAAAAGTGCCACCCGCATCTCCTTCCACACCACCCGGAATGCGTCCCCGAATTCAATCTCATTTAAGGACAATCCGCGGATGATCGTCACGCTTGCCTGTCCTCCCGCATTCCCGCCGGTATCCATCAGCATGGGAATATATGCGATCAATATGCCGTATGCCATCAGCGCATCCTCAAAGGCGGTCAATATACTTCCGGTAAATGTGGCCGAGATCATCAACAGCAAAAGCCAGGGCATACGCTTTTTCCACGTTTCAATAACGCTCGTTTTCATATAAGGCTTGTCTGACGGTACGATAGCCGCCATCTTTTCCATATCCTCCGTGGCCTCTTCCTGAAGGATATCCACTACGTCATCCACCGTAATGATGCCAACCAGGCGTTTTTCATTATCCACCACCGGCATGGCAATAAAATCATATTTCTGGAACTGCCGTGCGACCTCCTCCTGATCCATCAACGTATTGATAAAGATTACATTCTCATGCATGATATCGCCTATCACCGCATCACCGGGACTGATCAACAGATAGCGCAGGGCTACCGTTCCCACCAGCTTGCGTTTGGCATCCAGCACATAGCAGATATTGATGGTTTCGCTGTCCATACCCACCTTCCTGATACGGGCAATGGCATCCTCCACCGTCATATTCTCCTTCAGATCCACGTACTCCACCGTCATAATGCTTCCGGCGGAATCCTCCGGATATCTGAGCAGATCATTAATGTCTCTTCTGGTCTCAGGGCTTGCATTGGCAAGCAGTTTTTTGACTACATTAGCAGGCATCTCTTCCAAAAGATCCGCGGCGTCATCCGCCATCAGATTATTGATGATCCCTGCCGCATCCTTCTCTGACAGGCTGGTAATGATGAACTGTTGGCTGTCCACCTCCATATAGGAGAAGACATCCGCTGCCGGATTCTTGGGTAAGATCCGGAAGATCTTCAGCATATCCTCCTCATCGAACTCTTCCATGACTGCCGCAATATCCGCGGCGTTCATTTCCGCTACTTTCTGGCGCAGTCTGGTATACTGCTTTGTTTCAAGCAGTTCCTTTACAAGATCAAATTCTTTGATTTTTTCCATGGTATCCTCCTTAGGTATGTGATCTTTATGCTCCGACTATGAGGAGGAATATCAGTACTGCTGCTATTCTTTTTCATAAAAACCACCCCCTTTCAAGGAAAACCATCATCAACTCTTTCTTTACTTTAGCCCTCCATTTTGGGTTTGTCAACAAATTTAAAATATCCTTCTTTGGTAACCTCCATCCGCACCCTTGCTGCAGTAGCCTCTGTCAGCGCCTTCTCCACTTCCCTCTCCTGCTCTGCGGGAATGCAGATATCAAACTCTACCTTATCTGTATATCGGGAATCTGATGGTTCAATCCCCCGTGCCCCCATCAGATACTGAATCTTTCCCAGATCAGCATATTCCGTAACAATCGTTATTTCTTTTCCGTAACGCATTGTCGCGATCCTTGCGTCTGAAAGAGCGGCCTTAGCCGCCTGGGTATAGGCGCGCACCAATCCCCCTGTCCCGAGAAGAGTACCGCCGAAATACCGGGTTACCACCATAACGGCGTTGGTGACCTCCGCCCCCAGCAGCACCTCAAGGATCGGTTTACCAGCCGTACCGCTGGGTTCCCCGTCATCACTGCACCTGGTAATTTCCCTGTTTCTTCCTATTATCATAGCCGGACAATGATGCCTGGCATCATAATGCTTCTTTTTGACTGCATCAATAAACGCCGCCGCTTCTTCCTCCGATGCCGCCGGTACGATATCTGCCAGAAACCGGGATTTCTTTTCCTCATATTCCCCGCAGCCCGGGCCTTCTATGATCTTATAGGGTAAAAAAATCTTATTTTTGTCTGCCATGGTCTGATCCCCTTCTTTCTCTGTTCCTAAAGTTTACCACATCAGGGAATAAAAGTGTACAAAGCTGTAAATAATTCCAAGTAAACCTCTTTCCAGACCTTCTTTAATTCTTAAGAAAGTGTGAAAAAACTTTATTTCAGCTCCATATTTTGGTATACTCAGATTATTGTATGTTTTTTAACAGCGAATACTTGCTGCATTTAATCTAATGGAGGCTTATATATGAATTACAGTAAAAGAGGCATCAGGGCCAAGCAAAAATCTCTGCATGCCACTTCATCCAAAATCGGGAAGAAGTTCCTTGTTTCGATGCTGAATCTCTCACTGCTGGGCATTATAGCATTAGGGATCATCGGCATCAGTATGGGGTTTGGTATATTTAAAGGAGTGATAGATTCCTCGCCAAGCATCGAAAACATCAATGTTACCCCTACCGGCTTTTCCACCTTTGTATACGATCTGGAGGGCAATCAGACTGCCAAGCTGATCTCCCAGAATTCCAACCGTATTCCTGTGACACAGGACATGATCCCGGAGGATCTGGCTCATGCCTTTGTGGCCATCGAGGATGAACGTTTTTATGAGCACAACGGCATTGACATTAAGGGTATTTTCAGAGCGGCCTATGTAGGTATTTCCCAGAAATTCCATTTTACGGAAGGCGCCAGCACCATCACCCAGCAGCTCTTAAAGAACAATGTTTTTACGGACTGGACCAGTGAAACCGGCTTTGCCGACAAGATGAAACGAAAGATCCAGGAACAATATCTTGCCATCGAGCTGTCCAAAACCATGTCCAAGGATGACGTTCTGTTAAATTACATGAATACCATCAACTTAGGGCAGAACACTCTGGGAGTCCAGGCTGCCTCCCTGCGCTATTTCAACAAATCGGTGAATTCCCTGAATCTCTCCGAATGCGCCGTGATCGCAGGCATTACCCAGAATCCCTCCCGGTTTAATCCGATTTCCCATCCGGATGACAACGCCGCAAGGCGGAAGAAGGTTTTGAATAACATGCTGGAGCAGGGATATATCGATCAGGCAAGATACGATGAAGCCATGGCAGACGATGTCTATTCACGGATCCAGACTGTCAATGAAACCTCGGAGGAATCATCGGTGAATACATACTTTGTAGACGCATTGACCGATGATGTGATGGAGGATCTTCTTGCTGCCGGCTATAATGAAACCCAGGCCTTTACCCTCCTTTACAGCGGCGGACTTAAGATCTACTCCACCCAGGATCCGAATATCCAGGCAATCTGTGATGAGGTCTTCTCCAATGAAGAAAATTATCCGGCAGATACCCGCTGGTATTTAAATTACGCCCTGACCATCAAAAAGGCCAGCGGCGATTTCGAAAACCACAGCACGGAAATGTTCCAGAGCTACTTTAAGGAACAAAATCCTGCTTTTAACCTGATCTTCAACACCCATGAGGAGGCCTATGCCCAGATTGAGGAATACAAGCTGGCTCATCTTGGCTCCGGGGACGAGGTTTTTGATGAAAACATCTCCCTGACGCCCCAGCCTCAGGTATCCCTCACCATCGAGGACCAGCATACGGGCTACGTACTTGCCATGATAGGCGGCCGCGGCCAGAAGGAAGCCAGCAGAACCTTAAACCGCGCTACTGACACCAAGCGCCAGCCCGGTTCAACCTTTAAGGTAGTGGCGGCCTATGCCCCCGCCTTTGACAGTGCAGGACTTACCCTTGCCACCATGGTCAATGACGCCCCCTTTAATTATGCCAACGGCAGGCCGGTAAACAACTGGTATTCCGGTTACAGAGGCCTTAACTCCCTGCGGCAGGGCATTATTGATTCCATGAACATCCTTGCTGTTAAAACCCTGACCATGATCACTCCCCAGCTTGGATTTGATTATGTAAAGAATTTCGGATTTACCACAGTGGTGGATCGGAAAGAGATCACGGTAAACGGAAAGACCGAAATTTTCTCTGATATCCAGCAGTCCCTTGCTTTAGGCGGTCTGACGTTGGGCGTTACCAATGAAGAATTAAACGCCGCTTATGCGGCCATCGCCAACGGAGGAGCCTATATCAAGCCCAAGCTTTATACCAAGGTGATCGATCATGACGGCAATGTGATCTTAGATAACACAGAGCCCAATTCCAGACAGGTGATCAAGGAAACTACTGCGTGGCTTCTTACCGATGCCATGACGGATGTTGTTACTCAGGGAACAGGCGCTTCCGTCAACTTCGGCGGTATGGCCATCGCCGGAAAAACCGGTACCACCTCTGATTATAACGATGTGTGGTTCACAGGATACACCCCTTACTATACGGCTACCACCTGGACCGGTTATGACAACAATACCAAGCTCCGGAAAGGAGAGGAACGCAACCTTGCAAAGAAGCTCTGGCGGGCAGTTATGGCAAGAGTCCACGAAGGTCTCCCCAGTGAATCCTTCCCTATGCCCTCAAGCGGACTGGTACAGGCAACGGTATGCGCCAAGTCCGGAAAGCTGCCCATCGCAGGCATCTGTGACGGTACTTTGAAGTCGGAATACTTTGCAGAGGGAACGGTTCCCACAGAAAGCTGTGATGTTCACTATCGCGGCATGATCTGCCAGTACACCGGTCTGCCGGCCTGCGAGCCCTGTCCTTTTGCCGCTGAAGGCGTCCGCGAGCTCACTCCTATAGAGCCTCCGGCCCTGCAGCAGGGTTCTGCGGTAACACAGCAGGTAACCAATGAGGACGGAAGTGTTTCCACAGTAATAGTTCCCCAGGACCAAGCAGGTCCTTGTCCTCACACTGTGGAATTCATGTCCCAGCCCAACATCGAGGGAATCATCGAACAGCAGCGCGCAGAAATGGCTGCCGCTGCCCAGGCCGCACAGCAGGCGGCTGAAGGCGGCGCCCCGGCAGCTCCTGCACCGGAGGCTGCGCCTCCGGATGACAGCAACGGAGTGGAAGCGCCTGCAGAATAAACAACGGACAGCACGCTTCGCGAACTGTCCTTATGTTAAACAACGATCAGTACGCTTTGCGCACTGATCTTATGTCAGACAACGGATGTCAGGCTTCGCCAGCCATCCTTATGTCAAACAATAATCAAGGGATACTTCGCGCGGAAGTATCCCTTGTAATTTCTATAAATCTATCGCTATCACACTCTACTGCTCCCTGAAAACAATCTCTCCGGTGTCGGCGTCCATGCTCTCCACGATCGCCAGGGACTCAACTCTCAGCCCCTTGCTCCTCAAAAGCTCTCCGCCCTTTTGGAAGCCCTTTTCCACTGCGATCCCTACGCCTTCTATGTGAGCGCCTGCACTCTGCACCAGCTCGATCAGTCCGGCCACCGCACAGCCATTGGCCAGGAAATCATCAATGATCAGCACATGATCATCCTTTCCTAAATACTTTTTGGACACGATCACATCATAAACCCTTTTGTGTGTAAAAGATTCAATTCTGGTTACATACTGCTCGCCATCAAGATTAATGCTCTGGGATTTCTTGGCAAACACCACCGGAACCTGAAAATACTGCGCCGCAATACAGGCAATACCAATCCCAGACGCCTCGATCGTAAGAATCTTGTTGATCTTCTCACTTGGAAAAAGGCGCTTTAGTTCCTTTCCCATCTCATTAAACAGCACCACATCCATCTGATGATTTAAAAAACCATCTACCTTAAGTACATTACCGGGTTTAATAACACCATCCCTGCGAATCCGTTCTTCCAAAAGCCGCATCGCTCTTTCCTCCTGTTTTGTTTATTACCGCGCTTCCGAATATACTTTTATTTTACTCCTCTCATCAGACCTGAATCAACTTTTTTCTGCTCCATTTACCGGATAAATATCTGACAAAGGAGATCAGGTAATTGGTTGTCCACCCCATAGGAATAGCAAACCACACTGCCTGCACTCCCCAAACGGGTGAAAGAGCAAAAGCCACTGTAACCCGTATCCCCAGATTGATCAGATTGGCAAGAGTAAAGACCACCACATCTCCAGCCCCTCGCAGCACTCCGTCTGTAATAGCCTTCAGCCCGATGCAGATAAAAAAGAAGGCTATAAAGGACAGATAGGCATTTCCCGTCTCAAAGGCGATCGCTTCACTCCCTTCTTCCAGAAAGGCATTTACGATATTTCCATGGAAAAAGGTAAGGATCAGACAGATCATCACTGCAAAAGCCACTACCATCCGCACTGCCGCCAGGTATCCCTTTTTCACCCTCTCCGGATGGCCTGCCCCCAGGTTCTGTGCTGTAAAAGTAGAAACTGCATTTCCGGAGGCGATCATAGGTACGATACAGATCGACTCTATCCGCGTACCCGCTGTATACCCTGCAAGAACAGAAGAGCCATAGCCGTTCACTACCGACTGTACCAGCAGCATCCCGATCGATACAATGGACTGCTGCAGCATAGACGGGATGGCTACCTTGATCATATTTCCCAGCATTTGAACATCAAAAAGCTTCCGTCCACGTCTCTCTTCTTCTTCGTCCATACCCCCTGCCTTCTCAGAAGCGGCACCCTCCTCTTCTCTGTACCCTTTCAGTGTGCGCAGAAGCAGGCAGAAAGAAACCACTGCCGAAATTCCCTGGGCCAGAACAGTGGCCACAGCCGCTCCTCCGATTCCAAGGCCGAATCCCCGGACAAATACCAGATCCATGACAATATTGAAAAGAGAGGAAAAAATCAATAAGTATAAGGGTGTTTTCGAATTGCCCAGGGCATTAAAAACAGAGGATAAAATATTATACATGAAAAGAAAGGGCAGCCCCACAAAATAAATGTCCAGATACAGCAGAGCATCGCTTAAAATATTTTCCGGCGTATTCAGCGCCGTCAAAATGCTTCTGCTCAGCAAAAGGCCTGCCGTTCCAAGTACGATGCTCACAGCCAGAAAGCTGATCAGCGCCGTATACACTGAGGTTTTCATTTTTTTCAAAAGACCTGCCCCGAGATACTGGGATATGATAACAGAAGCGCCGATCCCGCCGCCTATGGCGATCATGATGAAAACTGTCGTCAGGGAATAAGACGCTCCCACCGCCGCCAAAGCATCCTCTCCCACAAATTGTCCCACAATGATGGAGTCCACCGCTGAGTAAAACTGCTGAAAAAGATTTCCCAGGATCATCGGCAATGCAAAAAAGAACAATGACTTTCCTGGGCTGTCCGTGAGCATGCTGTATTTTTTCATGAAATGTTTTCCTTTCTGTCATATTACTTCCTTATTATACTGTCAGTTATCATGCTCTGCAAGCCAAAAAAGAATTTGATAAATATTTTGTTGACAAAGCGATCCAGACCATGGTACAATACATTTCGGTGATGCAACCAGAGTGTATCGCAGGCTGCTGTGGCTCAGTCGGTAGAGCGTCGCATTGGTAGTGCGGAGGTCACGG
>CANDAG010000074.1 GCA_947382625.1 uncultured Lachnospiraceae bacterium | reverse complement strand
TTAAGGGGATACCCTATGCAGCCCCTCCGGTAGGGGAGCAGCGCTGGAAGGCGCCTTTACCGCCGGCTAAATGGGAAGGTGTGAGAATGGCAGATCAGTATGGACCGATCGCCTGTCAGCCTGTACCGGGAGCTGACCCGGAGGAGTTCTGGACAAGGGAGATCCATCCCACAGGCCCGGAATTTGAGATGAGCGAGGACTGTCTGTACTTAAATGTTTTTACGACTGCAAGGGACGGAGAAGAAAAGATGCCTGTTTTGTTCTATATTCATGGAGGAGGCTTTAAGGGAGGCTATCCTTATGAGGTGGAATTTGACTGGGAGCATATGGCGAAGAAGGGGATCGTGGTGGTGGCGGTGGCTTACCGTCTGGGAGTCATGGGATTTTTGTCTCATCCATGGTTGTCGGAGGAATCACCGGATGAGCCGAAGGGCAATTACGGGCTCCTGGATCAGCTGGCGGCCCTGAAATGGGTGAAGAAAAATATTGCTGCATTCGGCGGAGATCCAAACAGGGTCACGATTGCCGGACAGTCGGCAGGAGCTATGAGTGTACAGGACTTAATGACATCATCTATGGCAGAGGGCCTGATCAATGGAGCTATCATTGAGAGCAGTGTGACGGTAGCCTTTGCGGAAAAGGAAGACAGGAGACATCCTTTAGAGGGGGCAGAAAAACTGGGTGCGGAATTTTTTGAAAAGGCGGGGATCGGCAGCCTTGATGAGGCAAGAAAGATGCCGGCACAGGAGCTGGTGCGGCTTGAAGATATGGTTTTAGGACCGGGTGTTCATTTCGAGCCTGTAATTGATGGTATTTTGATCAAAGAAACAAACTTTGAAGCTTATAAGAATGACCATCATCACAGGATCCCTGTACTGGCAGGATATAACAGAGGAGAGGCTCTGGGATTTTCGAGAATGTTCGGAAAAGCTTATGAAACCCTGGAAGATCTCAGGGATTATGCATCCGGCTTCGGTGAAAAAGCGCAGGAGTTCCTGACCTTGTGCGGTGCAAAAAGTGATGAGGATGTGAAAGAGCTGTTTTCCGGTGACGCTATGCTTGATCTGACTGCCGGAGCCAGGATGTTTGGTTATATTCAGGCAAGTCAGGGAAGAGATACCTATCTTTATGAGTTCAATGCCGACATTCCGGGAGAGGATCATGCGGGAAGTTATCACGGGAGTGAGATGTGGTTTGCTTATGACGGTCTTGCAAGATGTTGGCGTCCTTTTACCGGGAAGCATTACGATCTGGCAAGGCAGGTCAGCTCCTACTGGGTAAATTTTGTAAAAACGGGAAACCCCAACGGAAAAGATACAATAGGAGAAGAGCTTCCCCGGTGGGAGTCTTTTACGGCGGAAAATGAATTCGTAATGGAATTTGCCGATGTGCCGGCAAAATCGGAGAAAAAAGTGGATCCCCTTATGAAATTCAGGATTGATCATACGCTTCAAAATCAAACGCCGCCATGCTTTGCGAGTCGGCTTATTGATTAAAATCAGACAGGAGGACGCGATGCAAAATACAATACAGATCAATACAAAAAAAGTGAAATTTCCTACGGCTCCGGAGCTTTACGGCCTGTTTTTTGAGGATATCAATCATGCCGCTGACGGAGGGCTTTATCCGGAAATGATCCGGAACCGGGCGTTTGAGGATTCTCTTTTGCCGGAGGGCTGTACCACGGATCCTGATGAAAGGATTTTTGTAACAGAGTATGGATGGCCCGGTGCCTTCAATCACGGCGAAGGCATGGACGAGTGGGCGGCTCTGGTGGAGCCCACAGAAATACCGGGATGGTACGCACAGGATGCTGCCTTTTTGCTTCTTAGAGAGGGTACTCTTAATCCTAACAGGAAGGCGGCCCTGCAGGTAACCTACAGGCCCGGAGGAAAGATCTACAATATCGGGTACTTCGGGGTGCCGGTCAGAGAGGGAGATGGATACCATTTCTATTTCATGGCAAAGGCGGATGTGGCGGCAGCGCTTACCATCGCTTTGGAATCGGAGGCAGGAGAGATACTTGGGAGCAGTGAAGTCAGACTAAAGGAGAGTGAAGATTATCTTCGCTATGACTGTGATCTGACGGCTGAGAGTACGGATTTTAAGGGGAGGATCAGTATTTCCTGTGATGTGGGAGGAACCATTGTTTTTGGATTTACTTCCCTGATGCCCCAAAAAACCTTTAAAGGCCATGGGCTGAGAGAGGATCTGGCAATGGCTCTTAAAAATACCAACTCAAAATTTATCAGGTTTCCCGGAGGCTGCGTGGTGGAAGGGATCAATGAACAGAATGCTCTTTGCTTCTCCCGCACCATAGGTCCTGTCTGGGAGAGGCCCAGCGCTCAGCTGATGTGGCATTACCGTACCACAAACGGACTTGGCTTCCATGAGTATCTGCAGCTCTGTGAAGATCTGGAGATGGAGGCCATGTATGTGTGCAACTGCGGAATGAGCTGTCAGGCCCGCCATGGCGGTGGATTTTCCGGGGAAGTGACAGAAAAGTATCTTGAGGAAGCGCTGCATGCCTTAGAGTACGCACTGGGATCGGAGGACACTCCCTATGGGATGCTTCGGGCCCAAAACGGGAGAAAAGAACCTTTCAAGCTGAAATACGTGGAAATCGGTAATGAAAACTGGGGGCCGGAGTACAATGTCCGTTATGAGAGATTTTACAATACTCTCAAGGAGGCTTTCCCCCAGGTGATCTATATTTCCAACGGACATACAGAAAGGGCCGGGCTTCCCACTGATTTTGCAGATGAGCACTATTATGATGCGCCGGAATTCTTCCTGGAAAATGTGGATCTGTTCGATGATTATGACAGAAAAGGACCAAAGATTTTTCTCGGAGAATATGCGGTGAACGGCGGAAATACCATTGCTTCTATGGAGTGTGCCTTAGCAGAGGCAGCTTTCCTTATCGGAGTTGAGAGAAATCAGGATATTGTCAGCCTTACCGCCTATGCGCCTTTGTTCCAGAATTCGGATTATACTGCATGGAAGCCCAATATGATCGTCTTCGATAACCATCAGGTATATGGGATACCCACCTATCATATGGTTTCTCTTCTTGGAAAGTACAGAGGCAGCGAAGTGGTGGAAATAGAGAATCAGAGCGGAGTGAAGCCTCCTGTATATCGCGGGATATCCGGCATTATGTGTGAGAAGGAGGGGCTTCTCTTTAAGAATGCGAAGGTGAACGGACAGCCTGTGGAGGTATCAGGCTGCGTTTACGGAGAAACGGTAAAGGATGGAGATGAATACCGTATGGTTTTCGGAACCCGGAAGCATCATTATACAGGAAAGAGTAAAGAATGGAATGAGGCTTTTGAAAAGTTTATCGGAGGCGGCAGTTTCCGGGAAAACCCTGTTATCTGGGCGGTATTTGGTGATGAGGAATTGGAGGAATATACCTTTGAGATCGATATCAAAATTTCGGAGGATAATCCACTGACCCTTTCGGTCTGGAATCATCACCCGGAGACGGATGCGGGATGCAATGAACCAAGGGATGAGGAATGGACAACAAGATCGGTCAGGAACCAGGTATGGAAAATGCAGGATGGTATGAGCGCTACAAGGGTTCCGAGATTTTTTGACAAACCGCTTTCCGAGGAGGAGAAGGTTCCGGTAGCTGTCACTTTCGGAGAATATCATCATTACAAAATGGTATGTACTGCCTATGGCTATGAATGTTATATCGATGATGAATTAATACATAAAAAAGAGCATACACTTCACTCCCTGGTCCATGCAGTGGCAACTCAGGATAAGGATAAGATTTATCTGAAAATGGTGAATGTGGACGATGAAGAGAAGGACATTCAGATTACCGTTGACTGTCCGGTAGAGGAAAAGATAATAGCAGAGATATTGGCAGGAGCTCCGGAGAAGGTAAATTCCTTTGAGGATAAGGAACAGGTATCGGCTGTCCGCAGAGAGGTTTTGGGAGGTTCGGGATTCACATACCGGATACCGGCTCATTCCGTCAATGTGCTCATAATGAATAAGAAAAAACAGAGAGGATGGGATTAGAACTATGTTGAGAAAAGTCAAAGTTAAAAACGGTGTGCTTCAGGGCCTGGTGGGGAAGGATCCCCGTGTTACTGTATTCCGGGGAGTGCCTTATGCAAAGCCGCCGGTAGGGGAGCTTCGCTGGAAGGCGCCCCAGCCGGCAGAGGACTGGGAGGGCGTCAGAAAATGCTATGAATATCCGGATATGGCAATGATGCGTGTGCATCCCGGCCTGGACGATGATTTTTATACGAAGGAGCTGCATCCTACGGCTGCGGAATATAAGATGAGCGAGGATTGCCTGTATCTGAATATATTCTCACCAGCCGCCTCGGAGGATGAGAAGCTTCCGGTATTTTTCTATATTCATGGAGGCGGATTGCAGGATGGATACAGCTACGAGGTGGAGTTTGATCCGGAGCGTGTGGCACGCCGGGGAGTTATTGTTGTAATGGTGGGGTATCGCCTTGGCTTGTTTGGCTTCCTTGCGCATCCTCAAATTACGGAAGAGACACCCGAGGGGGAAGTGGTTTCTAATTTTGGTATGCAGGATCAGTCTATGGCTATCCACTGGGTATATGACAATATCAAAGCCTTTGGGGGAGACCCGGAGAGGATCGTGATCTGCGGGCAAAGCGCCGGAGCACGCAGTGTGCAGGCACAGATCTGTACTACTATGAATGGTGACATTATAAAAGGCGCTATCATCCAGTCAGGCGTTTCCATGATGTTTGGCGATGAGGATCATCCCATAGCAGGGATACCTTCTTTGGAAGAAGCGGAAAAATACGGCGTGGATTTCCTTCATACGATTGGGATCGACAGCCTGGAGGAGGCAAAAAAGACGGATGCCCATGAACTGATGAGACGGTTAGATGAGGCCTCTAAGAATGCAAGATATGTTTTTGGCCTGTGTGCGGATGGTAAATTTGTCCGGGAGCCGGCGCCGTTAGCCTACTACAATGACAGGACAGCAGACATTCCTCTGCTCGTATCTGTGTGCCAGGGTGAAACACAAAGCGGGTTTATCAAAGGGAGCCTTTGCTATGCGGATTATCTTAAGAAAGCTGAGAAATACGGAGACAGGAAGGATGTGTTTTTAAGTCTTGCAAATGCTTCTGATGATGAGGAGGCAGATGCTCTCACGGCAGGTGATGCCTTTAACAATTTCCTGGGCGGAAGCAGAGGCTTTTGTGAATTACGTTCCTCCAGGGGACAAAAGGTATATTATTGTATTTTTGACCATGATATCCCGGGGGATGATGCAGGTTCCTTCCATGGCTCCGATCTCTGGTTTATGTTTGACTCCTTAGGAAACAGTTGGAGGCCGTTCGAGGGGAAGCATTATGATCTGGCCCGCCAGGTAACCTCTTACTGGACGAATTTCGTGAAAAGCGGGAATCCCAATGGGATGGATTATAATGGAAATCCTTTGCCGGAATGGAGGCCCTATACGGGAGAGGACAAGGCAGTGATAAGATTTAAGGACGTTGCAGTGCCGGAGGTTTTGGAAGAATGTCCGGTTCTGGATTTCCGGCTTGCCTTCGGAAAAGAGATTTTTACAGATAAGTGAACGAAAGGACCGTAATGTCAGGCTGTTGATTGGAGGAAACAGGAATTGAGAATATTTGTGAGAGATAAAGAATTTTATCGTCAGGCGGTGGCTATTGCGGTTCCAATCTCATTGCAGAGTATGATCACCATCGGTGTGAATCTGATGGATAATATCATGGTGGGTTCGCTGGGGGAGACTGTTTTGTCAGGAACCTCCCTGGCGAACCAGTTTATCGGTCTGTTCCATATCTGCTGTATGGGAATCGCTATGGGGGCCAGTGTGATGACGGCCAGGTTCTGGGGAATGCAGGATAGGGACGCGCTCAAAAAGACCATTACACTGATGCTGCGGTTTTGTCTGGGGATGGGTGTGCTGTTCATGATACCGTCCATTGTTGTACCGGGGGCGCTGATGCGGCTGTATACACCGGACGCTGACGTGATCAGCCAGGGAATCTTATATTATCGCTGGATATGGCCCTGCTTTGCCCTGCAGGGACTGTCATTGACCTGTACCATTGTTTTGCGCAGCGTAGGGCAGGTGAGACTGCCGCTTTACAGTTCTATCGGAGCTTTTTTTGTCAACGTGTTTTTTAATTATGTATTTATTTTTGGAAAATTTGGCTTTCCGCGGATGGAGATCCAGGGGGCGGCGGTGGGAACGCTGATTGCAAGAGTATTTGAATTTGCGGTGATCTGCGGATACTTTTTTCTGAAAGATCAAAAGATCAAATACCGTATCAGGAACTTTTTTATGGAATGCAGTTCCCTGCTGGGAGAATATATCAGGGTGGCTATCCCTGTTTTTGTATCAGATGCTTTGTTGGCCCTGGGCAGTTCGGCGGTAGCTATGATCATGGGAAGGATCGGCAAGGAGTTTGTATCTGCCAATTCTATCACCTTTGTGACCCAGCAGCTAAGTACTGTGCTGATCCAGGGAGTCTGCCATGCAGGCTGCATCGTGACAGGCCATACCTTAGGACGAGGTGAAAAAAAGAAGGCCCAGGAGCAGGCATGGACATTCCTTGCCATGGGAGTTGTGATCGGGGCAGTGGCAGGAGGGATCATTCTGCTTATCAGCGAAACGGTGATCGGCTTCTACAATATTACAGAACAGACCAGGGAAATTGCCCGTCAGTTGATGAGGGCTATCTCACTTATTGTAGTATTTCAGGCTACTAACAGCATTATGATGAAAGGCGTTCTGCGGGGCGGAGGCGATACCAAATTCCTTATGGTGGCTGATATCCTGTTTTTGTGGGTAATGTCGGTACCGCTTGGTGCGATGGCCGGCCTGTACTGGCATCTTTCAGCATTCTGGATTTATTTTTTCCTGAAGATAGATCAGATATTGAAAGCTTTCTGGTGTGTCACCAGGTTAAAGAGCGGTAAATGGATGAAGGGGATCAGCGGGACAGTTATGGAAGGCAAGACGTGAAGGAAAGGAAAATGAAAAAATGAAAAAAACGGAAATTGAGATAAAAATGAAAGAAGCGTGTCATCGAGGAGTTGTTCTGTTCGAGGACGCGCCCTGCTATCCGTCAGAGCCATTGGTTAAGCTTTTTCATTTGGGAAGGGACTTCGGAAAACAGACGGACGAGGCGGAAATGGAAAAGATGCTGGAGGAATATCAGTTGATTTTAGAGACGATCCGTCCCATCCCAAACGCACCGAAAAGGATTTATCTCTGGCCTGAGGGAAAAATGCCGGGAAACACAGATTATACAGATAATTCAGATTATAAGCATAACCATGATCCGGAGTTCTGTCCGTATTTGTTTGAAATGCTGGTACCGGATTCTATGGAACCTAAAGGAGCCGTAGTATTGTGCGCAGGCGGGGATCATGGCGATGCCTCTTTTCATGAGGCATTTCAGTCCGGTCTTGACCTCAATGAGTTAGGATATCAGTGTTTCCTGCTATTGAACCGTACCCATAACTGCCCATGGAGTAAGCAGGAATGCGGCGCCGATGCGGCCAGGGCGATCAGAATGGTCCGTAAGGATGCATCAAAATACCGGATTTCACCTGAGAGAGTGTCCTTTGCAGGATTTTCCAACGGAGGCGTGACGGGAGAAGCCTGTATCCGTTATTATTCGGGAAAGCAGACGGTGAAGGATCACTTTCCGGATTATGAGCCGGATGAGCTGGATGATTATAAGGGAGCGCCGGATTCCTTTTTGTGTATTTACGGACCAAGATGGGCTACGGAGGCTTTTGATTATACGGATGTTGAATATCCTCCCACATTTTTTGCAGTGGGAAGGGATGACACCGCAATGCTCAATCTGAACCATACCTATCCGGATCTGGCCGCTCATGGAGTGGAGCTGGAGGTCCATACCTTTGCGGGTGTGCCTCATGGAAAAGCAGGAGTAAAGCTGGTAGGGGAAGAAGGGTATGATAATTTTCATTTGTGGCTGCCATTAGGAGATGCCTTCATGCAGGATGTGTACCGGAAGGCGGAAGAAAAGAAAGCGAGGATTGTAAAATGAGGAATCGTACAGTTACAATAGAATCAGGTGAATTGCAGGGAATATTCGGATGGGATCCGAGGATCTTAGTGTTTAAGGGCGTACCCTATGCGGCGCCTCCGGTAGGAGACTTAAGATGGAGGGAGCCTCAGCCGGTGAAAAGCTGGGAGGGAGTACGGAAGGCAGATCAGTACGGGCCTATGGCAGTCCAGCCCCAGCCCGGGGAGAATCCCGAAGATTTTTGGACCAGAGAGCTTCATCCCACCGCCACAGAATTTGAGATGAGCGAGGATTGTCTATATTTGAATATCTTCACACCGGCGCGGACCGGAGAAGAGAAGCTGCCGGTATTTTGTTATTTTCATGGCGGCGGATACAAGGGAGGTTATCCTTACGAGGTAGAGTTTGACTGGGAGCATATGGCAAGAAAAGGAATGGTCTGTGTCGCTGTTACCTATCGGCTGGGACTTATGGGATTTTTGGCGCATCCGGATCTTGCAGCCGAGCAGCCCGGTTCTCCTGTAGGTAATTATGGAGTGTTGGATCAGTTATGTGCGCTGAAATGGGTAAAGAGAAACATCGCAGCATTTGGAGGAAATCCGGATCAGATCACCATAGCAGGGCAGTCTGCCGGTTCTGGAAGCGTGCAGTGTCAGCTGACCAGTCCTATGGCAAAGGGAGTTTTTGAGGGAGCCATTATCGAAAGCGGTATGACGATCCCCTTCTGTGATGTGGAGGATCCTCTTTCGCCCATTCCGCTGGAGAAGGCGTTACATAATGGTGTGGAACTTTTTAAAAAAGCCGGAATAGAAAGTCTGGAGGAAGCAAGGAAAATTCCGGCCAAAGAGCTGACCTCTGTGAGTGAGAAGATTTTTGGCCGATTTATACGGTTCCAGCCAGTGGTGGATGGCATTTTTCTGAAAGAGACCTTCTTTGAAGCTATGAAGCATGGGAACTGGCCGGATGTGCCGATTATGACCGGATATAATGTGGGTGAGCTGGAGATGTTCCGGCATTATGTGACAGGGCTTCCGACGGCAGCTTCAGAGCTTCCGGAATTTGCTGAGAAATATGGGGCGGATAAAGAAAAATTCCTTTCTTTGTGTACTGCCAAAACGGATGAGGAGCTTCATGAATTTTTGCAGGGGGATGCATGGAATAACATGAAGGTTTCCGCCAGGATCGGCGGGGAGATCCTGGCAGAGATGGGAAGGAAGGTTTATCTGTATCAGTTTGACGCGGATATTCCGGGAGAAGACCATCCGGGTTCTTTCCACGGAGCCGAGCTCTGGTTTGCCTATGATTCCCTGGCACGTTCCTGGCGGCCTTTTACCGGTAAACATTACGATCTGGCGAGGCAGATCAGTTCCTACTGGGCGAACTTTATCAGGACGGGAGATCCTAACGGGAACGATAGCTTTGGAGAGCCTCTTCCTGCCTGGTCAGCCTACAGCGCCGATTCCAGGAGAATAATGTATTTTGAAGAAGGATCGGTGGAGAAGGAAGTAGTGCTTGAGCCGGCTATGGAGCTTCGGTGGAAGGCAAGCATGTAACAGAGGATGATTTAAACGGACAGAAAATGAAGTTTAACATGGTGACAGGAAGGAGTACCTATGCTTAGAAAGGTTCAGACAGAAAACGGAATGGTGCAGGGATTGGTGGGAAAAGACCCCAGAGTGACGGTATTCCGGGGGATTCCATATGCAAAACCACCGGTAGGAGAATTGAGATGGAAGGCGCCCCAGCCGGCAGAAGGCTGGGAAGGGGTACGGAAGTGCTATGAATATGGCGATATGCCCATGATGCGGGTTCATCCCGGTACGGATGAAAGCTTCTACAAAAAAGAGCTTCACCCGGTTGCGGCAGAATACGGTATGAGTGAGGACTGTTTGTATCTGAATATTTTTTCTCCTGCGGAGACTACCCGGGATAAGCTGCCTGTGTTTTGCTATATTCATGGAGGCGGTCTGCAGGACGGCTATAATTATGAGGTGGAGTTTGACGGGGAGCGTGTGGCAAGACGTGGTGTGATCGTAGTTATGATCAGCTACCGTCTTGGTCTGTTCGGTTTCCTGGCACACCCGGAAATTACGAAAGAGACACCGGAGGGAGAGGTGGTCTCCAATTTTGGTATGCAGGATCAGTCAGCAGCGCTTCATTGGGTAGCCAGAAATATCGAGAGTTTTGGTGGAGATCCCGAACGTATCGTCATCTGTGGGCAGAGTGCAGGCGCAGGCAGCGTACAGACGCAGTTATGCAGCCCTATGAATGAGGGGATCATTGCGGGAGCAATCTGTCAGTCCGCAGTGTCTTTTGGATTCGGAGATGTGGAATCCGGAATAGGACGTGCAATATCTTTGAAGGATGCGGAGCAGTTTGGAGCGGATTTCTTTTCTTCTGTTGGGATCAGGGATCTGAAAGAGGCCAGGGACATGGATGCCGGTGAACTGATGAGAAGGCTGGATAGCGTCTCTCCCAAAGACGCCATGTTTGGGCTTGCTTTTGGAACCTGCATAGACGGAAAATTTGTAACTGAGACTACGGTATCTTCCTATTATAATGACAGGCTTCCCGATGTTCCGATGATGGTTGGCGTATGTATGGCGGAAACACAGGGAATGTTTGCAGGCGCGGGTCTTACGAAGAAGGATATTGAAGAGATTGCAGAAGTTTATGGGGAACGAAAGGAAGAATTTTTGAAACTGGCGGATGTAAAAACAGATGAGGATGCGGCAGCACTGGCGCGCGGAGATGCGTTCAACCGGTTTCTTGGCGACAGCAGAGGCTTTTGTGAACTGCGGTCCGGAATGGGAAAGAAGGTTTACTATTATATTTTTGATCATGATATTCCGGGGGATGATGCAGGCTCTTTCCATGGCTCTGATCTCTGGTTCATGTTCGATTCTCTGGGAAACAGCTGGAGGCCTTTTGAGGGAAAACATTATGATCTGGCCCGTCAGGTGTGTTCCTACTGGACTAATTTTGTAAAGACCGGCAATCCTAACGGCTGTGACTACAATGGAAATCCTTTGCCGGAGTGGAAGGAGTACCGGAATAAAGAAAAGAATGTGATGAAGTTTCTGGATCGTCCCACGCCGGAGGTACTGGAGGAATGTCCGCTTCTGGATTTCCGTCTGGAATTCGGGAAAGAGAAATATTTACCTGACTTATAAAGGAACTGAAGGGGGAACAACTGAAAATAATTTAAATGTTCTTGGTCATGGATAAAAAAGAGTCAGAACGACCAAAACATAGCTGAATACTCTGGGTGGTATGAAGCGTCAGGGTTCCCCCTGATTCATAAAAATGTCCCATCGTCCACATTATCTGCCCAATTATGATTCATACCACTGTAAATTCATTTTCCTGTTCAATATACCTGCAAAACACAAAAATACCACATATTATCTCAGGGACAAAGTCATCAGCGGCATCTATGTCCCACCCTCCGCATAACCCACGGTGCAGGATCTGGACAACTACTTTTCCGTTTTTTTCAGATAAGAAATAGGTTTGACTGTTCTTCATGGTCAAAAGATACTCTTTTCTGCCGATGAAAAGCTGTGCATGGTCTACCCTTGGCATACGGCAGATCGGCCAGCCGACTACAGCCGGATCATCTCCTTCTGCATAATCCGGCTTCGCAATGGCACATTCTTTTCCGATTCCGTCCAGCATCACATATTGTCTGTAGCGGACGTTGTCTTTTTCATTGGGAGGAGCCTCCAGATGGTAGATGCCTGTACGGATAAGAAGCTCTCCATTTGCGGCAAAAATCTTCTTTTCGGAACCCACAAACGTACTTTTTATGCGTACTGACATTGTATCATCGAGAAACAGATTTCCGGATTTCATTATATACTTCATTTACATCCCTCCTCTACTTAAATAACAGAATATAGCAATACTCCTGCAATACCGGCTCCGGCCATGATATGTATGGGGTTTCTCTTCCATCTTCTCAGGACCAAAAAGCTGACTACGAAAATGATTACCGAAGCGGCATTGATTCCACTTAAATCTTCTGGTAATATACGCTCACCATAAAAGGACAGGATCACTAATGATGATCCGGCCGATGCGATCATCGCCACGACAGCAGGGCGAAGTCCCGCAAGGATTCCCTGTACCATCTTCAGTCCGCGGAAATGAT
>CANDAG010000073.1 GCA_947382625.1 uncultured Lachnospiraceae bacterium | reverse complement strand
ATATTCCGGCTCTTGACCGCTCCGAGCTTTCCGTGTTCACGGAGGTTTTTGCGGATATCGGAGACGAGCAGAGCATTGAGCAGAGCTTAAGTACCTTTTCCTCCCATATGACCAGTATCGTTTCCATTCTGCAAAATGCAGATGAGGATTCCTTATGTCTTTTTGATGAGCTTGGAGCTGGCACTGACCCTACGGAAGGCGCCGCTCTGGCTGTTGCCATTCTGGATCATCTACACACCCGGGGCATCCGCACCATGGCAACCACTCATTACAGTGAGCTTAAGGTCTACGCCCTTTCCACCGACTTTGTGGAAAATGCCTGCTGTGAATTTAACGTGGAAACCTTAGCCCCTACCTACCGGCTGCTGATCGGTATCCCCGGAAAGAGCAACGCTTTTGCCATTTCCTCCAAGCTTGGGCTGCCGGACTACATCATCGACGCCGCCAGAGGCCAGATCAACACGGAGGACCAGAGCTTTGAAGACCTTCTCACCACCCTGGAGAACAGTCGGGTCACCATCGAAAAGGAGCGGCTGGAGATTGCTTCCTACAAGGAAGAAATTAAAGCCTTAAAGAAAAAGCTTCAGGAAAAAAATGAACGCATCGACAATGCCAAAGACAAGATCCTGCGTCAGGCCAACGAGCAGGCCCGTGAGATCCTTCAGGAGGCCAAGGATGTTGCTGATGAAACCATACGCATTTATCAGAAAGCCGGCCCCGGCGCTTCCCTGAAGGAGCTTGAAAAGACACGGGAGCGGCTCCGCGGCGAGATCGGAAAGAAAAACGACAAGCTCTCCTTAAAGGCCCAGGCTCCCAAAACCGAAAAGCAGGTAAAGCCGGATCAGCTCAAGGTGGGAGACAGTGTAAAAATCCTTTCCATGGGACTAAAAGGGACGGTAAGCACCCTTCCCGACCACCGGGGCAATCTTTTCGTGCAGTGCGGCATTTTACGCTCCCAGACCAATATCAAGGATCTTGTGTGGATACCCGACGAGGCTTTGCCCAGGACATCCCCTGCAGGTTCTTCCCTTGGCAAGAGCCATACCAGTAAGGTCAAAATGTCCAAATCCATGAACATCTCATCAGAGATCAATCTTCTGGGACGGACTGTGGATGAAGCCCTTGCAGAGCTGGACAAATATTTAGACGACGCCTACCTGGCCCATCTTCCCTCCGTCAGAGTGGTACACGGCAAAGGAACAGGCGCCCTCAGAAGCGCCGTACACAATCATTTAAAACGGATCAAATATGTTAAGTCCTACCGTCTTGGAGAGTACGGAGAAGGGGACGCAGGCGTCACAATTGTGACCTTCAAAGAATAAGCAGGCTCTATAATATTTGAAAGGCTTAGGTTATGATATGGTAAACAAACAAAAAATTTTGATCGTAGACGATGACAGCAATATTGCGGAGCTGATCTCCCTTTATCTTACAAAGGAATGCTTTGAGACCATGATCGCAGGAGACGGGGAAAGCGCCCTTCTCCTTGCGGACTCCTTTGCGCCCAATCTCATCCTGCTGGATCTGATGCTGCCGGGCATTGACGGTTACCAGGTCTGCCGGGAGATCCGCGCCAAATCCTCTATCCCTATCATCATGCTCTCTGCCAAGGGAGAAATTTTTGACAAGGTGCTGGGATTAGAGTTAGGCGCCGACGATTACATGGAAAAGCCCTTTGACTCCAAGGAACTGGTTGCAAGGGTAAAGGCGGTTCTCCGCAGATATAAGCCTGCACCTGCAGCACCTGCAGCACCCGATGTAAAGTGCGTGGAATATCCTGATCTCACCGTAAACCTGACCAACTACTCAGTGATCTATATGGGCAAAACCGTAGAAATGCCGCCCAAGGAGCTGGAGCTTTTGTATTTCCTTGCCTCATCTCCCAACCATGTTTTTACCAGAGAGCAGCTTCTTGACCAGCTCTGGGGCTATGAATATATCGGCGATACCAGAACGGTGGACGTGCACATCAAAAGGCTCCGCGAAAAGATCAGCGACCACGCGGGCTGGAGGATCGCCACCATCTGGGGGATCGGCTACAAATTCGAGGTAAGGCAATGAGAAAAACCCTTTACCTGAAATTTCTCCTGGCCTACTTTATCTTCGGCTTTTTCGGCTTTGTGGTGGTCGCTACCTTTGTGAGCAACATGACCATGGAGCATCTGACCAGAGAAAAGGCGGAGGCTCTTTACCGGGAGGCCACCCTTATTGCCAACACCTATGCCGCCGATCTTTACAACAACGAAACCTCACTGGACACGGTAAAAAAGCAGCTGGACTCCCTGGACACCTACCTCTCTGCCAATTTATGGATCATCAATCCCTCGGGACTTATGATCCTGGATTCCCACGCCCCCATCGACGTGGAAAACGAAACGGTGATCGAGGACTTTGACCCTACAGTCACCGAAAACTCCTATTATACCATCGGAAACTTTTTTGACAGCTTTACCCAGGACCAGCTCAGTGTTTTTGCCCCTATCACCTCGGATTATAAGGTACGGGGCTATGTGGTGATCCACTATCCCATGAGCAATATTACGGCGTCGGTGAACAGCCTTTTGAACATCTCCTATCTGATGCTGATCATTTTATTCCTGCTTTCCATGATCATCCTGATCTTTTTTACGGAAATGGTCTATCTGCCCCTGCGCAGGATCACCGAGGCCACAGAGCAATACGCCTCCGGCAATATGCACTATGAGCTTCAGATCGACAGTGAAGATGAGATCGGTTATCTGGGCGCCACGCTCTCCTACATGGCAAGTGAAATCGCCCGCTCCGAGGACGACCAGAAAAAATTTGTGGCAAACGTTTCCCATGACTTCCGCTCTCCTCTTACTTCTATCAAGGGGTATCTGGAGGCTATGTTGGACGGAACCATCCCCACGGAGCTTTACGAAAAATATCTGACCATCGTTTTAAATGAAACGGAACGCCTGATCAAGCTTACCAACAGTCTTCTGATCCTGAACAACCTAAATACCAAGGGAATGCTTCTGGACAAAAGCGATTTTGACATCAACAAGACCATCCGCAATACCGCCGCCTCCTTTGAAGGAACCTGCAAGAGCAAAACCATTGCTATCGAGCTGATCCTTACAGGAGATGAGCTGTTTGTGAATGCAGATGTGGGAAAGATCCAGCAGGTCCTCTACAATCTGCTGGACAATGCCATCAAGTTCAGCCACAATAATTCTATCATCAAGATTGAAACTACCGAAAAGCATAACAAGGTATTTGTCTCTGTGAAGGACAGCGGGATCGGCATTCCCAAGGATGACCTGAAGCTCATCTGGGACAGATTTTATAAATCGGACCTCTCCAGAGGCAAGGACAAGAAAGGCACAGGTCTTGGCCTTTCCATCACCAAGGAGATCATCCATGCCCACGGAGAGCATATCAACGTGATCAGTACGGAAGGCGTTGGCACGGAATTTATTTTTTCCCTTCCTCTCACAGAGGATGAGAGCGAGGACTGATCTTAAAAATTTATGTCAGCCCCCTGCCGGAGACAACATTGAAAGGACAGCTCTTTTATTATGCATATTATATTACATCAGCCGGAAATTCCGGCAAATACGGGAAATATCGGAAGAACCTGTGTTGCCACAGGCACCGGCCTCCACCTCATCGAGCCTTTGGGCTTTCGTCTGGGGGAAAAGGATATAAGGCGCGCCGGAATGGACTACTGGGAGCATCTGGATGTGACCAGATATATGAATTTTGAAGAGTTCTTGTCTCTCCATCCCGGTGCGAAGATCTGGATGGCCACCACCAAGGCCCGGCAGACCTATACCGAGGTTTCCTATTCCCCGGATGATTTTATTATGTTTGGAAAGGAAAGCGCCGGGATCCCCGAGGAAATACTGGTAGCCCATGAGGCAGACTGCATCCGCATCCCCATGCTCCCCCGGATCCGCTCCTTAAACCTCTCCAACTCCGTGGCCATCGTACTCTACGAAGCCCTCCGCCAGCAGGGCTTTGCGCAGATGCAGACAGAAGGAGAGCTGCACAGGCTCCACTGGAAAAATAACAGATAAATCCAATAAATCCTCCCTTCCTTAAGCGTATCTATAGCACAGGACAGACATGGTATATGCTCCTGCCCAATGAATGCAGCCTAACGCTTATGTAAAGGAGGATTTATTTTATGAAAAAAAGAACTCTTATTTTAGCATCCACGCTCACACTGATCGCCGCCCTCTGGGGCTGCGGCTCTTCTTCTGCTTCTTCTCCGTCTGCTTCCTTGAAGACAGGTGAAGGCTCTGACGATCTGAACCTTCCGGCTTCTGAAATTATGGAGGATAACGCCGATTCAGAATTTTCTGTGCCGCCCCAGGCCGGGTCATCCGGCTTAGACGCTCTCCCTGGCGGCCCAGCAACAAATTCCATCACAGTAAACAGCAGCGAAAAGGTCACCGTAGTGCCTGATATCGCCCAGGTGGAATATTCTGTCCGCACACAAGCAGGGGATGCTGCTGCCTGCCAGCAAAAAAATACGGAATCTGTTGGTCAGGTGATCGGGCTTTTAAAGTCCCTGAACATAGACGAGGCTTCTATCCAGACCTCCGACTATTATATGAATCCTGTTTACAATTATTCCGGCAATACGCCCCGGGTTACCGGCTATGAGGCCGTCACCACACTGACCGTTTCCGATCTGCCTATCGACGGACTTGACGAGATCCTGGCCCAATCGGTTTCCACCGGCGTCAACACCATCCGCTCCATCACCTATCAGGCAAGCAAGTACGATGAGAGCTATCAGCAGGCTCTGACCTCCGCCGTGGAAGCAGCCCGCCGCAAGGCAGAGGCTTTAGCGGATGCGGCAGGCTGTCATGTAGGTTCTGTCATAAACATTCAGGAAACCAGCGGTTATACCCAGGCCCGTTACTCCGACCAGGCGCTGACTAACAGCTACGCCTCCGCCAGAAAGGAATCCCTTTCCCTGGCCATGGAGGACTCCACAGGCATCATGCCTGGCCAGATCCAGGTGGAAGCCAGCATTGTAGCAGAATATCAGATTTACTGAATGAAACAGCGGATGCCCTGAAGACATCCGCTGTTTTTGATGATCATTCTTTTTATACGATCTTTATTTTTCTGCCCGAAGTCTGGTAACAAATGCATTGATCTTGTCTAAAGCGATCTTCAGGTTTTCCAGAGAATAGGCATAAGAGATACGCAGGAAGCCTTCTCCGCAGTCTCCAAAGGCGGTTCCCGGTACTACTGCCACCTTTTCCTCCTCCAGAAGCCGATTGGCGAATTCCTCACTGGTCATCCCAAATTCCTTGATACAGGGGAACACATAGAATGCTCCATAGGGCTCAAAGCATTTCAATCTCATTTCCTCAAAGGCATGCATCAGGAATCTTCTTCTCTGGTTATAGGACTCCCGCATCATAGCCACATCATCATCGCCATTCTTCAATGCCTCTACCGCCGCATACTGGCTGGTGGTAGGCGCACACATGATGGCAAACTGGTGGATCTTCACCATCTGCTCCATGATCTCCTTCGGTGCACAGGCATATCCAAGCCTCCACCCTGTCATGGCATAGGCCTTGGAAAATCCATTGATAAGAACCGTTCTCTCCTGCATCCCAGGCAGGCTGGCTATGGAAACATGCTTTTCTTTATAGGTGAGCTCACTGTAAATTTCATCCGATATCACGAAAATATCTTTTTCACGGATAACCTCTGCGATGGCCTCCAGGTCTTCCTTCTCCATGATGGCGCCTGTGGGATTGTTGGGGAAGGGCAGGATCAGGATCTTGGTCTTATCTGTGATGGCGTCCCGAAGCTCCTGCGCTGTGAGCCGGAACTCATTTTCCTCCTTCAGCTCAATGATCACAGGCTTTGCGTTTGCCAGGATCGCACAGGGCTCATAGGAAACATAGCTGGGCTGGGGGATCAGTACCTCCTCGCCCTCGTTGATCATGGCACGGAGCGCAATGTCGATGGCCTCCGATCCTCCCACGGTAACGATCACTTCATGGTCGGCGTCATAGGAAATCCCCTGGGTCCTTTTTATGTAATTTGTGATCTCCACCTTAAGTTCCTTAAGTCCGGAATTGGAGGTGTAGAAGGTCCGTCCTTTTTCCAGAGAGTATATCCCCTCGTCCCTGATATGCCACGGGGTATCAAAATCCGGCTCCCCTACGCCAAGGGATATGGCGTCCTTCATCTCACTGACGATATCGAAGAATTTTCGGATCCCCGAAGGCTTGATGGTAACTACTTTATCTGCTAATGGATTTCTCATGGCGTCACCTTCTCCCTGGTATCTTCATATTTCTTAGTCAGGATCGTTCCATGATCCTTGTATTTCTTCAGGATAAAATGAGTGGCCGTGCTGAGTACTCCGTCCAGCGTGGAAAGCTTGTCGGATACAAAGCTGGACACGGCCTTTAACGACTTTCCTTCCAGCGTTACTAGCAGATCATATCCGCCGGAGATCAGATATACACTGTTTACTTCAGGGTATTTGTAGATCCTCTCGGCAATATTGTCATACCCCTGACCTCTCTGAGGTGTGATCCGAACCTCGATCAGTGCAGTCACCTTCTCGATGGATGTTTTTTCCCAGTCGATCATGGTGTGATATCCACAGATCACACCTTCCTCCTCCATGGCCTTTAATTCATTTGCGATGGTAAGCTCATCTGCCCCCAGGATCACTGCCAGCTCTTTGATGTTGATGCGGCTGTTTTTTTCTATAATGGCTAAAATCTGTTCTCTCATATCGATACCGTATCCTTTCTTAATTTATAAATCTCATCCGGACCGGCCGGCCCTAAATATCTGGTTTCCTCTCCGTTTGTCACAATCCTGTCACTGCTCTTATTGGTTCTGCCGATCAGCTCTGCAGGGATACCGGCTTCTGTAAGCGCTCTTACCAGCCCCTGCCCGTCTTCAGCCGCCATGAGCAGAGATCCCCCGGATAAAAGCTCATAGGGATTTAACCCGAAAAGCTCGCACACCTCAATGGTTTCCTGCCGTACCGGTATTTTTTTTAAGTCTATGGAAAGTCCAACGCCTAACTTCTGGGACAGCTCCCACAATGCACCGAAAATACCGCCGCTTCTCACATCATGCATTGCATAAACGTTGGACTTAAGCGCTATGGCAGCCTCCCTTGCTACAGACAGATACCGCTCCTGTTTCCTGGCCATGGACAGAAATCTGGGGGAAAACCGCTTTAAAAGCTCCTCCTGTCTCTCCTGCAGGATAATGGCAGTTCCTTCTATCCCGATCCATTTGCTCATCACAACATCCAGAGCGGCAGGATCTCCTGCATCCTTTTCCGTTAACAGAGGGCTTTTAGCCAATGCTCCCAATACGGTTGCCGTAATGACCGGCCATCTCACCGCTCCGCTCACCTCTGTGTGTCCCCCTACGATCCGGATTCCCAACTCCCCGCAGCATTCCTCCGCATAGTCCATTTCTTCTCTGAGCAGCGACTCCTCTGTCTCCTCCGGAAACGTCAACGCCAATGTAACCGCTTCAGGGACTGCGCCTGATGCCGCCAGATTATTAGCTGCCGCCATAACCGCGAAATATGTGCCTCTTTTCATCGGCAGACTTATCGTCTGGGTGGAAGCTGCCGTCAAGACACTTGCTCTTACTCCTTCATCAGCAGAGATGGGATCTTCCCATGCCAAAAAGGCGCAGTCCTCGCCTACACCTGCACCTTTTTGTACGAAACAGACGCTCTCCCCTGAGGGCTGTTTGTCTGTTGTATGATCTTTTATTCTTCCAAGCACGGAACGCTTTAGGATATTTTCGGAAATCTTCCCTGTTTTCATTGCAGACCTCATTCTGCCGGTGCTTCCTGGGGCTGTGCTTCTGCCGGTGCCGGCTCCGCAGGCGCTGCTCCTGCTGCCGGATCTGCAGGTGCGGTACCTGCCGCCGGCTGACCTGCTGCCGGATCTGCCCCTCCCTCTGCGGGCTGTCCGGGTACCGGCTCCGAGGGCAGAGGCGCCTGACCCGCTGCCAAAGCTGCCGCCACATTTTTTACATGGTCAATACTGTTGGTGGAAATTGCCGCCATGATCTCATTATATGCATTGGGATCAGATGTGGAAACTCCCACGGTTGCTGTCCTGGGAACCATCTTGTAGGAGCTGGAGTTTACCTGCTCCCTGCTTACCTCCTGTCCGTTCTCCGTAACGATCTTCCACAGATTCGCTTTGTAACCGATATGGGCGGACTGTACGGAGACAGAGCCTACGGGAAGGGATTCGCTGGCGTAAATAACCTCACTGTCAGGATAAGTAGTGCTGACCACTTCGCTTTCATAGCGCACCTGATGGGTGCTGGCCCTGGTTTCCATACCATAAATCGTAAAGGTAATATGCTTATCGTCCGTGGTAATGCCCTCAATGTAGATGGGCGCTCCCGTATTATTCACAAACTTGAAATCCTTCCCTGAGGATTCCGCAATGGCAGCATCCGCAGAAGGATCCACATAGGTTACGATCATCGAATGATTATGACGCTCTGTAACCTCTAACTCTGATAAAAGTACCGCGTTGTAAAGAGTGGTTGAAACCTGACAGATACCGCCGCCTAAGCTGTCAACTACCTGTCCGTTCAGGTAAGAGGCCGCCATATAATATCCGTTTTCGGTAGTAAAGGGAGTGATCGCCTCAACAGTTGAAAACTCATCCCCCGGATATAAGGTTGCACCGTTGATCAGGGCACAGCCGTTGACCACATTGGCGCTTCTGGAGGCGCCGGAGGTCCGGAAGCTTGTGGTGAAGGTTCCAAGCACATCCCTGACCTTGGCAAGCTCCTCGTCTGTTCCCTGAGGTTCGTCCACAGTCACTACCAGCTCAATGGAACCGCTCTCGCCCTCTGTCCAGTCACTGTTGAAGTAATCATAGATCAGCTGGATGGAGGCATCCACATCCACCACCTTGCCGGTCTGTCCTTCATTTACAACGAAATTTCCGTCTATACGGGAAAGGGTAGCATCCTTAGCCTCCACATTATATATGGCGCACTGCTCCTCCAGGATCTGTCTGACCTGTTCCCTGTCCACCTCAAATTCCATGTGGAACACTTTGTTCTCATGCTGAAGATCCTTGGCCGCCTTGTAACGTTGTACCACATTTCCCTTCTGGCCAATGTCCGCCGCTTCCTCTGTGATCTCCGGATTGCTCCAACGAAGCCCTATATCCGCCGGCGTGATCTCCACTGTATTTCCATCTATGGCTATTAACGTAATGGCCTTTCCGCTGAGGTTATCACTCACATAGCTTTCCACTAATGCTTTCGCTTCTGCGGCTGTTTTTCCTTCCAGAGGAATATCCTCAATAAAAATTCCCGGCAGTATCCTCTTCTCTGTACCTGCCGCTTCACTGGCCTGGGACGGAAATCCCCAAAGCCCCAGCAGCATTACAGCCAGAGAAAAGCAGACAAGCCCCTTGATCCACCTTTTCATAATCTCACCTCATTAATGTTTGCCTTAATACATAAAAGATGCTATAGTTGGTACTATCATAGCTAATATAAGCAGCGTGATGATGATCACGGAAAAAACCTTTTTGTTCTTTTTGTGATAAAAATTAAACATATTTGCTCCCATCTTCGCAGTTTTTGCGCAAGGCAGTATTACTTTCTGAAAGGATATTATATATGAAATTTCCTGTTTTTGCAAGTTTTATCATATTCTGCGTCTGGCTCGGATACGAGCTCCACAAGCGCAGAAACCTTGACGAAAAATCCAATCAGAGCTTCTGGGAAAAGGAAGCTCTGGCCAACAGAACACGGCGTAAGTCCCTTGATGACCTTGACTATATCCAAATTCCTTTTGACACTCTGCCAATGGATCTTCTGGCTGAGGATCCTGTGATCTCCGAATATCACGAAACCCTGCGCAGCCTGTCTGAAGGCCCCATCGTAAATTTTACCGGGATCAGCAATACCGACTTAAAGCTTAAGTACGGCGCCCCCAACATTGACCTTCTCTCCCGCTATGACCAGAGCTACACCGTTCTTGTCCGAACTCTGCAGAAATGGGGAGAGGCTCTGTATCAGAACGGCCATAAGGATGCTGCCTGTCAGATCCTAGAATTTGCCGTCAGCACGCGGACAGATATAAGCGCTACCTATAAGCTCCTGTCCATCATTTATCTTGAAAACGGACAGCCCCAAAAAATATCTGAGCTGATCCCTGTGGCAGAAGGCCTGAATTCAAGTCTTTCCGGATACATCGTATCTATGCTCAGACAGCAAGTGCAAAATTCCGGCTGAGTAGTTGCTCCGATTTCATTTTATGCGCGGTTCTGGAATTTTATTACTGTATTTATAACGACGGATGTCACACTTTGCGAGACATCCTTATGTTAACAAAAATGCGCCCTTCCGGGCGCACTTCTTATTTTCGCAGCTTCTTATTTCCAGATTATTTCCAGAATTTCTTTTTCTTTGTATCTTTGGTTTCGCTCTTGTCTGTCTGGATATTCTTTGCGGCATTTAAGCTGTCACCGGTTACGGCATCAAACTGCTTTAACAGCTCCTTCGCCTCATGAGAAAGTCTCTCCGGAGTCTGCACCACCAGAGTTACATAGTGGTCACCTCTCACATCCTTGTTTCTGAGTGTAGGCACACCCTTTCCTTTCAGACGTACTTTGGTGTCTGTCTGGGTACCGGCCTTCACTTCATAGATTACTTTACCGTCCACAGTATCTACTACAACGTCGCCTCCAAGAGCTGCTACTGCATAAGAGATTGGTACGCTGGAATAAATATTGTAATCCTGTCTCTGGAAGATTTGATGACGTCCCACGATCACTTCCACCAGCAGATCGCCTCTGGGCCCGCCGTTGATTCCCGGCTCACCCTTATCCCTGATGCGGACGCTCTGTCCGTTATCAATACCTGCAGGGATCGATACCTGTATCTTCTTGCGGTTTGCAATATATCCCGATCCGTGGCAGTCTGCACACTTCTCCTTGATCACCTTTCCTGTTCCATTACACTCCGGACAGGTCTGGACATTCCTTACAGTGCCGAAGAAGGATTGCTGGGTAAATACCACCTGGCCCTTGCCACCGCACTTCTGGCAGGTTTCCGGACTGGTCCCGGGCTTCGCTCCTGTTCCATGACAGGTCTTGCATTCATCCTTTAATGTAAGTTCAATTTCTTTCTCAACGCCAAAAACAGCCTCCTCAAAGGTGATCCTGACGCTGGTCCTGATGTTGGCGCCCTTCATGGGGCCATTGCTGCCCCGGCCCTTACGGCCTCCCCCGAAGAAATCGCCGAATATGTCACCGAATATATCACTGAAATCCGCAGTATTAAAATCAAAGCCGCCGAACCCGCCGGCTCCGCCTTCAAAAGCAGCATGACCGAACTGATCGTACTGTCTCTTCTTCTCAGGATCACTTAAAATCGCGTAAGCCTCGGAAGCCTCTTTAAACTTTTTCTCCGCTTCCGCATCTCCGGGATTCATATCCGGATGATACTTTTTGGCAAGAGCCCTGTATGCTTTTTTGATGGCGGCCTCATCTGCGTTCTTATCAATGCCAAGCACTTCATAATAGTCGCGTTTCTGTTCTGCCATTACAAACTCCTCCCGTGCCGGATGGGCACACAATACACCACCCAAGGCGGCATATGAATAGCCGCCTTGAGATCAACTCTCTATTGTATTTTAAACTTCGCGATAGTCTCCGTCAACCACATCATCTGCGGCTCCTGCATCTGCCCCGCTCATATCAGGACCGGCTCCGGCTCCCATGTCAGGACCTGCACCGCCTGCCTGCTGCATGTTCTCATACATCTTGGTGAACAGTGCCTGCGCGCTTGTGGTAAGCTTCTCTCTGGCCGCCTTCAGGGCATCGAGATCGGAATCAGACATTTCCTGATCCTTTGTTCTCTCCAGGATATCCTTAACCGCCTGCACATCAGCCTCTACATTGGCCTTTTCGGACGCGTCGATCTTATCTCCCACCTCGTTCAATGCCTTTTCGGTCTGGAATACGAAGGAATCCGCTTCATTTCTGGTGTCGATCGCTTCTTTTCTCTTCTTATCCTGAGCTTCGAACTCAGCTGCTTCCTTTACAGCCTTATCGATCTCGTCATCAGACATATTGGAGCTTGCTGTAATGGTGATATGCTGTTCCTTGCCGGTACCAAGATCCTTTGCGGATACATTAACGATACCATTGGCATCAATATCAAAGGTAACCTCGATCTGAGGCACACCGCGCATTGCCGGAG
>CANDAG010000072.1 GCA_947382625.1 uncultured Lachnospiraceae bacterium | reverse complement strand
CTTTAAATTACGAAGTAAACACCTACGCCCGCGGCCTCAAAACCCAAAAAAGCAATGTGGTCGCTCTGATCATCCCCACTACCGTAAATCCCTTCTTTGCTAACTTTGCCTATTACATTGAAGCCTCCCTTTACAGGCGGGGTCTCAAGATGCTTTTGTGCTGCGCCGACGGCATCCCCGAAAAGGAAGCGGAGTATTTAAGCCTTGCCATGAACAACAAGGTGGACGGAGTGATCGCCCTGACCTATTCCGATATCGGAAGCTACATTTCAGAGGACTTTCCTCTGGTGGTGTTCGACCGCTTCTTTGAAAGCAAGGTGATCCCCCGGGTGGGCTCAGATAATTTTACAGGGGCCTTTCAGGCCATCGAAAAGCTCTTGGAGCTCGGCTGCAGACATCCTGTGTATATCCGCTTTTATTCTGTTTTTCCCGGAGAATCCGACAAACGGTTAGAGGGCTATCTTCACGCCTGCGCCAGATTCGGTCTTGAGCCGGATTACCTGAACATGATCGAGTGCCCTGAAAACCTTGCCCTTATGAAGGATTTTCTTGCAAGCCACAAAAGACCCGACGGCACTCTGACCTTTGACGGCGTCTTCTCCCATACAGACTATCACGGCTATCTGTTCCTTAAGCTCCTTCGGGAAGAGGGCTACCGTGTCCCGGAGGATGTGCAGATCATCGGCTTTGACGGTATCCGCAAATTCCGCTATCCCAAGGGGGAACTGTTCGTCTCCTCCATGTGCCAGCCCATCGAGCAGCTGGCTGAAAAGTGTGTGGAGATCCTCATGGACCGGAGCAACGGTATAGAAGCGCCGCCTCTTACCCTGCTGCCGGTTACTTATGAGTATGGGGGGACTACGAAAGAGTAGCCCCGCTCCCATAATACTGTGCCTGTGCCTGCCAAAGCTCATAATATTTCCCGTCCTGATCCGCCACCAGCTCCTCATGGCTTCCTCTCTGCACCAGACGTCCCTCGTCGAACACTGCAATATCATCGCAAAACCGGCAGGAGGAAAGCCGGTGGCTGATGTAAACGGCGGTCTTTTCCCCTACAATGTCATTGAACCTGCTGTAGATCTCATACTCTGCCACCGGATCTAAGGCGGCAGTGGGTTCGTCCAGAATAATAAAGGGCGCGTCCTTATATAATGCCCGGGCCAGCGCTGTTTTCTGGGCTTCTCCCCCTGAAATCTCAATCCCCTCCTCATCATAATTTTTGTAAAGATACGTGTGGACGCCTTCCTTCAGACTCCGAAGCCGCGCCCCAAATCCGGCCTTTTCAAGGCAGGCGATCACCTTTTGCTCATCGTAAGTGACGGAGGCCGCCACATTCTCTGCCAGAGAAAAGGAAAACAGCTTGAAATCCTGGAACACCACGGAAAAAATGGTTTTGTATTCCTCATAATCATACTTTTTGATGTTGATACCATTTAACAGGATCTCCCCTTCCGTAGGATCATAAAGGCGGCACAGGAGCTTAATAAAGGTGGTCTTGCCGCTGCCGTTTTTGCCTACCACCGCAAGCCGCTCCCCGGTCCGGAACTTAAAAGAAAAATCCTTAAGGGCATACTGATCGGAGGAGGGGTAGCGAAAGCTCACATTCCGGAATTCGATCTCATAGTCATTGTCCCGCTCCTGGCAGAAAAACCCTTTTTCTACCGGAAGGCTTCCCCGGTAAAGCACGTCCTTTACATTCAGATATTCTATGATAGACTGGTGACGGTTGGCGGCGGCCACATAGGATGCGCCTGCGGTCAGCATGGAGGAAAGATTTCTGGCAAACTGATAGATGACTGCCGCATATTTCACCAGCTCCCCTGCCGTGATCGCGCCGGAAACCGCTCTGACTGCCACAAACAGGTAGGCCAGGGCCTGCAAAAGCCCCGCCGAGCCTCCGCTCACCAGGCCCCGTCTGCCTTCTAAGAAGGTGGTTTTCCTGATCCATTTGCTTCTTTCCTTTTCCGCCTCCTGCATCCCCGCCCGAATCAGCTTCTGGCCTCCATAGGCCCTGATATCCTTCCCTATTTTGTGATCCCATGGCCCGTACAGGAAATAATCGAGGTAACCATAGTCTCTGCCGTTTTCATCAAGAAGCCGGTACATTCTCCTGACCGCATTCCCCAGAAACCAGTTGGATAAGACGATGATCCCTCCAAAGCCCAGCACAAGAAGCAGCGACGCCGGCGTTTCAAAAACTCTGCTGCCGGTAAACAGGGGGACCAAAACCCCCACGGCAATACAAAGACTCAAAGCTTCCCTGATCAATATTTCCGCATTCCCGATCACGGAGAAAAGCCCGTCTCCCCAGTTGTTGGCGCTGCGGATCCTGGTGCGGATCTCGTTTACCCGGGGGCTGTCAAGCAGTTCATAGTCCATGGTCAGGGTCCGCCTCCCCATCTCCATATCAAATGTGCGGACGCAACGCTGGGTGCGGACCTCGTAAAGCTTCTTAAGATAAGCGCTTAGGACGCTCATCCCAAAAACCAGACCCACTGCCAGCAAAACCATCTTAATAAGCCCCTCCTGTGCCGCTCCTGTCCCAAGTCCGTCCAATACATAAGCCGATAAATAAATTCCCACAAAGGGGATCGCTGCCTTGATCAGCGCATTTACCGCCATGATGACTACTAACGCCCGGTCGATCTGCCATACGATCCTGATGGTGTCCCTGATATTTTTTGATGCCGTTATCTCTACTGTCTGTTCCATCCTTCTCAAACCTCCTCCCATCTAAGCCCTTTCTTCCCAGGCGTCGCTTTGATAATACTGACTCTGGATCTCATACATTTTCGCATAGCTTCCGCCCTTCTCCATCAGCTCTTCGTGGGTGCCCTCCTCCCTGACCTCCCCGTCCTCAAGCAACACGATCCTGTCACAGAACCGGGTGCTTGCCAGCCTGTGGGAAATATATACCGCCGTCTTTCCCCTGGAAAAATGATGGAAATTCTCATAGGTCTCACTCTCCGCCACCGGATCTAAGGCCGCAGTTGGTTCATCCAGGATCAGCGCCGGAGCGTTCTTGTACAAGGCCCTTGCCATCAGAAGCTTTTGCTGCTGCCCTCCGGAAAGCACGATCCCGTCATGGATCGCCTTGAGCATATAAGAATCGATGCCTTCCGGATATTCACTGATCTTTTCATAAAGCCCTGCCTCCTTAAGGCATCTGATCACACGCTCCCTGTCCGTATCCTCCAAAAGCTTCATGGACACGTTTTCTGCCACAGTAAAGGGTAAAATATAGATATCCTGAAAAACCGTAGAAAAAAGGGAAAACAACTCTTCTCTCCGAAACTGCCTGGTATCCTTTCCGTTGATCAGGATCCGTCCCTGATCCGGCTGATAAAAACCGCAGAGAAGCTTTACTACTGTGGTCTTTCCCGCACCGTTTACCCCCACAAGTGCGATCTTTTCTCCCTTTTCGATATGAAGCGTGAAGTTTTTCAGCACAGGCGTCTGCTTTTCATCCTCCGTATCCTGATCCCCAGACCTGCCTGCCGGGCGCGGTCCCCTGTGATAGGAAAAGGTAACATTCTCAAAATCAATGGTGACGCCAGCTGCTCCCGTTCCCGTCATCTTTTCCTTTCTCTTTTTTTCCTTTGTTCTTTTTTCTTCTATCCTTTTTTCTTCTGTCCTTTTTTCTTCTGCCCTTTTTTCTTCTATCCTTTTTTCTTCTGCCCCGCTTTCCTCTCCCTCTCTTTCCTCTGTCTCTTCTGCCAAATCCAGAAAGGCCCGCAGATCGTTCATCTTAAGATTGGATTTATGGAGGGCGTTTATATTATCCACAATATTTCCCACAAAAGCCGAAAATCCCGTAACTGCCCCGAAGTACAGCACAAAGTCACCTGTCGTGATCCTTCCCGAGGCCACGCTTCCGATCAGATACCCGTAGGCGATCCCATCCCTGAGAAACAAGGTGGCGCCGTTTACCACACCCGCTCCGAAATACCGGTTCCTGATCTTGTTGTTCAACCGGGTATAAGCATCCAACACCTGCTCCTGAAGCTGCAGAAACCACTGTCCCATCCCATAAAGCCGGATATCCTTGCCGCACTGAACGTCCTTGGCCGTCCATACAATATAATTCAGCTTGTTTGAGAGCCCGGCCTCCTGGTCCTTGTACCGGAATTCATAGGCATTGGCGTGCCTCACCGCCATAAGGTTCACCAAAGACAATCCTACCAGCAACAGGATCACCCGAAAATCCAGGGTGGAAATGATTCCGGAATAGATCACGAAACCCGCGAGATTTACAAATAAGTCGATCATTCCGTTGTACATCACCGTGGTCCCTGATTCGTCTCCCCAATCCACTGTTTCTATCGCCCGCGCATATTTCCGCTGTCCTTCCACACTTTCGATCAGCTCATAGCCACAGTAAAGGGAGTCCATAAAAAGCTCCTTCCTGTATTCGAAGCGCATGCTGTTCAGCATCATATACTTTCCCATATTGGCCATGGAGGAAAGCGCCATGGAAACTGCCAGAACCAGCCCCAGTCCTCCCAGCTTCAAAAGAACCTCCGAAAGCTCCGCCCTCTGCCCGGCCAGCTCCACCGCCACTCTCGGAAGATAGATCCCCACCACCGGACTGATAACGGAGAATATGCACTGTACCGCCGTTAAGACCAGAAGCAGAGGATATACCTTTCCCACTCTTTTCCACAAAAAAAGGACATTCTCCGCCACTGAATAGACGGGTCTGTCCTTCTTTTTTGCTTTCTGTGTTTTTAACGCCATTTTTTTCGCCTCCTCGCTGTTAACTGCTTTTATTTTCTCATACTTTCCGGGAAAAATAATTTTTCAGCGCGAACGGCAGTTATTGGTGCGTGAATGGTATCTCTTATCCTTCTTTTGCGCTTCCGATCAGCACCTTTTTCCCGCAGAAGGCAAATCCATACTTTCTGATACGCTCTGCGGGTATTCCTTTTGCTGTCAAAGCAGCCTCATACCTTTTCTCATCAATCTGGCGCAATGCATCCTTCACCGTATCGGAGAGCTCCCGCTCCTCCGGTTCCTGTACTTTAAATTCCACAATGAATCCGTCATCTTCTGCGCTTCGCGGTTCCAGCATGATATCATATCTTCCAAACCCGCTTTCCCTGTTTGATGTAAGCACGTACCGGTCTGACAGCTCTACCATCAATCCCAGCACGAATCCGTGATAAAACCGCTCCGGCTCCGCATCCGACGGATTCTTGCCGGTATCGAAATAACTGAACATTTCAAGCGTCATCCTATTCATGTAAATATTCATGGCCTTGACATCATCCAACAACAGTGCACGGATAAAATCGTTGTAATTGTCATTGACTGCAAACCAATCCTGAACCATGCTTTCAAACATGATATAGACTTCCTTGTTGGTCAGCGACAGATGATAGTACATACGCCCGCTTCTCTCTACAAAGCTGGTATCTACGACCTTCAGATAACCGCTGGCAAGGAGCATGCTCCAGATGGAGTTCTTTTTCGTGAGAAGCTGATCATAGACGATCTGCTCATCGATCTCCATGCAGATCGTCTCCCCCTTCAGGAGTTGTTCAAACACCTGCTTGATATCCGGCTTGCTTTCTCTCAGGAGCTTTTCCACCAGACTGTTAGCACTGGTATTAGCCCAATAAGCGCCCGCCTTGCCTTCGTCAAGAAAGTTGATGACAGACCACGGATTATAAATATCTCTTCTGGAGCCAAATGTAAAGCCATCATACCAGTCCTTTACCCTCTGTCTCTGCTCAGATAATCCAAACTCCTCCAATGCGGCAAAAACCTCTTCCTCTGTAAAGCCAAAGCTGTCCGAATAATCTTCTGATGTGGTAGTCACTACCTTCAGATTGTTTAAATCAGAAAAAACAGATTCCTTACTGACCCTTGTGATTCCCGTCATAACAGCGCGTTCCAGATAGGGATTAGTCTTAAATGTGGAGTTAAACAGACTTCTGGTAAAGGACACCAGCTCCCCCCAATAGCCGTTTACCCATGCCTCCTGCATGGGAGTGTCATACTCATCCAGAAGAATGATCACCTTTTTATTATAATAACGGCTTAAATATTCCGATAATGTGCCAAGTGATGAGGTTGCCACATAATCCTCCATATCCGCACAAACCTTCTGAAAAAATCTTTTTTCTTTCTCGTTCAGAACTGTTCCTTCCATCAAAAAATCGTATTTATTATACAATTTCTCTATGATGTAGCAGATCTTTTTTCTGGCCTCCTTAAAGGAAGATTCCTTTACATTGGCAAAGCTTAAAAAAATCACCGGATAGCTTCCCTGCAGACTGCGGTATTTCTCGCTGTCCCAGATGGAAAGCCCCTCAAACAGATCGCTCCTGCCGGCATAATCCAGTGAAAAAAACTTTTCAAGCATACTCATATTAAGAGTCTTTCCAAAACGGCGCGGCCGGGTAAGCAATGTCACATCATCACCGTTTTCCCACCACTGACTGATAAAATAAGTTTTATCGATGTAAAAATTGTGATTCACCCTTATCTTCTCAAAATCCTGATAACCGATCCCAATCATTCTTTTCCCCATATTGTCTTGCCTCTCCCTTCTCTTCTATAACGGCAGCATCACTTCCGTCACAAAGGCTCCCTCCTCGTTCTGACGGTTGATATATCCGTGATACTTATTTACGATCCGGTCTACCCGCATCAGCCCGTACCCGTGACCCTTGCTCTCCTTGGTTGACAGGTATCGTTTTCCGATCCTGTTCACCTTTCCGTAAGAGGAATTGGCTACAGAAATATAGAGCTGTTCCTTCAATATACCAATGTATACCCGGATAAATGCTTCCTTCCAGTCATCACTCTTAGAGCCGTCTCCCTGAAAACAGGCCTCCATTGCGTTGTCCAGCAGGTTTCCGATGATCACGCACAGATCCACCTCTCCGATTCCAAGCTGTGCCGGAACCGCCGCCCTGGCCTTCAGCGGGATCTGTCTGGCCCTGATCAGAGACAGCTTGCTGTTTAAGATGGCATCCACCATCACATTCCCGGTCTTTACAACCGTATCCACCATGGTCAGATCATCATTCAGGCTGCTTAAATAATCCTCCAGCCGAAGAAGGGCCTCACTCTCCCCTGTCTCCTGCCGGATCTGCAAAGCCATAACCTTCATGGCCTGGATATGATTGTGATAATCGTGCCGCCATCCCCGCATGGTTTTGTAAATATTCTGCACCTCATCACAGTGCCGCTCTACCAGCTCATTCTGATATCCGGCGATCCTTTTATCGATCATCCTGCCAAACAAAGAAAATGGTTCCATTACCTGTCTCCTTCTTCCTGTCTATAATAACGGATAAAGGCCTGATTTACCGCATCATACCTCCTGCGCGATAAGGGGATTTCAGCTCCGGTATCCATCTCCACCTCTGTCCGGGTAATCCTTTTTATATACCCAAGAGCCGCCAGGTAAGAGCGGTGGCACCGGACAAATCCCTCTCCCAACCGCTCTTCCATTCCGGAGATGGTTTCGTCTATCTGATAGGTTCCCGCCTTTGTGACCACCTCCACATAGTGGGAAAAAGCCTCCACACTTACGATCTCAGAAACCGGGATCCGAAACGCTTCCCCATTCACCCGGAAAATTTCGTATCGTTCCTTTTTATCCAGATTCGCTAATGCTCTGTCTAACACCTCAAAAAGCTTTTCTTCCTTTAACGGTTTCATCAGATAATGGAGGGCGGATACCTCGTAACCCTCGGAAATAAAATCCGGGTAAGCCGTGATAAAGAGGATCTGCACTCCGGCGTTCTTTTCACGGACTTTTCTGGCCAGCTCCACTCCGTTCATTTTTCCCATTTCAATATCCAAAAGCAGAAGGTCAAAATCCTTTTCTTCCTCATACCGGAATAAGAAAGCCTCTGCGCCGGAAAAAACAGAAATCTGAACCCTGTACCCTCCTTTTTTTGCCCAGCCCTGTACCAGATCGGATAAATATTGACGCTCCGATGCCTCGTCATCACAGATTGCCGCTTTGAACTCCATTTGCCTTTCCCCTTATAGCAATAAAATTATATTCCTTCTCTACTGCCTGTCTCTGAAAAGTGTAGCCAAAGACTCCCCGTAAGGCGCCCTTGCAATCCCATGCTCTGTTATGATGGCCGTGATCAGCTCGTTATCCGTTACGTCAAAGGCAGGATTGAATATCTTGATATCCTTTGGCGCCATCCGCTCCTTGTACCACATCTCCGTCACTTCCTCTGCCGGACGCTGTTCGATCCTGATTTCATTTCCGGTGGGCGTCGCCATATCAATGGTCGAGGTAGGCGCGCACACATAAAAAGGCACTCCGTACCTCCTGGCAACGGTAGCCACCACAGAGGTTCCGATCTTATTCGCCACATCCCCGTTGGCCGCCACCCGGTCGCAGCCCACAAATACGGCATTTACCCAGCCGTTTCTCATAACCATGGCAGACATATTGTCACAGATCAGGGTGACATCCACCCCTGCACTGGAAAGCTCATAGGCAGTAAGCCTTGCTCCCTGTAAAAGAGGCCTCGTCTCATCTGCAAACACCCGGAAATGATATCCCTTTTCCTGCCCTAAATAGATGGGCGCTGTAGCTGTCCCGTATTTGCATGTGGCAAGCTGCCCGGCATTACAGTGTGTAAGGATTCCATCCCCGGGCTTTACCAGGCTCAGCCCATACTCTCCGATGGCTTTACATACTCTGATATCCTCTTCCTTGATCTCTTTTGCTTCTCCTTCAAGGATCTCCAGTATTTCATCTACTGCTTTTCCATTCTCATGAGCCTGCACACAGACCCTGTCCATCCGGTTTAAGGCCCAGGATAAATTTACGGCAGTGGGTCTGGAGGAATTCAGATAATCCTTCTGCTGTGAGAATTTCTCATAAAAGGGTTGAAACTCTACCTTTTCTCCGCAGGCCTCCGCAATCTGCCTGGCGAGTATATAGATCCCAAAAGCCGCTGTCACCCCGATTGCCGGGGCTCCCCGCACCTTTAGCAGATAAATGGCCTCCCAGATCTCCTTCGCTGTTTCTAATCTGATGATCTCTGTCCTGCCGGGAAGAAGGGTCTGGTCAATGATCAATATCCCCCTTCCATCCTCAGATAACGCTACCGTTTCGTAGTCCATGATATTTTTGCTCATTGGTTAGTTTCCTTTCTGTTTATAAGTTACTCCTTTGACGCCTGATAAAAAGCTTCTTTAGTCTTTTAACCATGACTCAATATTTCCTTTTTCCTCATCCTCCAACATATTCCATATATATTCTGGAGATTCTGCATATAAACCCGTTTCTCTATCCTGTAATAATTCATACGTCATTGTTTTCAATATTCTTTTCAGTGCATCTTCTTGTGAACATGCATTCTCACTGCTCATTCGTTGCACAAGATAAAAAGAGAGAATCTGCATAGATTTACTAATTTTTATATTTGTTGTATTCATCCCACAATCTCCCTCCTGATTTTCTTAAATCGCAACTTTTGAATTGCAGCATCTGTCCCAAAAAAATATTGTTTTGGCAAATTCTCTGGTTCCAGTTCCTGTATCAAAGCATCCAATATTTCATTCGCATAATTTGACGCAGCCAATTCTTCTCTGTAAGAGTTTATAATTGTGACTGTATTTTCATCTGCTGTAGGGCCGATTACAATATCGTAATTATGTGTGCTTCCATCCGAATCTCTATTTTTCAATACAAACTTTACCCACTCCCTATCTGCACTCGTAAAAAATTTAATTTTTAAATCTTTGGGTTCATCAATGCAGCTATCGTCAAATTCAAGATTATATCTGTATGCCTGATAAATGTTTAATTTAAATTGGGGATTCCTCTTGTGTACCTTTGCCTCCTTAGCTTCTATGATACGTTTATTTCTTCTGGCTATATTCTCTGCATGTCCTTTCACGGAAGTTGCATAAAACCCTTTTCCAAAATCCTTATATCCCTTTCCCTGTGACACATCAATTTCTACTATGTCGTATATTGTCCCATGATATAAATCTCTCATTTTCAGCCCTTCTCCTCTATTTCCTCCATATACAAATGTAAATCCTCTAAAATACCCTTGATTCCCATAGAGTTATATTCCTCATAGCATAGATCAATATAAGGAAGTAAATCATACTTTTCTAAAAGGTCACTGACTTTGCAAAAATCAATATTCCATTCCTGCCTCATGCAATTCGCAATCGTTATCTGCATATTTAATACATTTTCTGCTCTGGTCACAATGATTCCCTCCATACAGCAAATTTTTGAGAGTAAACACCTTATCTCCCTTTTCAAGAATCTCAAGCACGGATAACACGACAGTCGCCATTATCACCAAAAAAGCGACTCCCCTTTCAATTCTCTTATTGATCCGCTTCCATCGTTTCTCTTTCCATTTCTGCATCTTTACATCTCGTTTTTGCATCTCTGGCCTCCCGCTCCCCCAATTCATAAATATTACTCATATTTTCATCTTCATCATATAAATCCCGATACATTCTGGTTTCAACCAGAGAAAAACCTGCTCTTTCCAAGGTTTTGCAGGAAGCAGCATTTCTGACGCTGGCCGTCGCAATAAGTTTTTTCAGGCTATATCTTGCAAACATATAGTCTGTAAAGCATTGCAATGCTTCAGCCGCATATCCATTCCCGCGGTAGCCTGCGCCAATGAAATAAGTAACGCCGACTTCCCCAAAGTCCTCATAATACGAGCTGCCGACAGAACCAATTACCCGATGGTCTGTCTTATCCTCTATAGCAAATGCAAGATATTCATGAAATGGATCATCTTCCTTTTCTAATTTTATGGCGTCACTGATAAATTCACCCATCCATTTATGACATTCACTGCAATCTCCATAAATTTCTGTCAAACTGCCGTCAGAGGCCATCTCAATGAGTGCTTTCTCGTCAGATGTATGCAAGCTTCTTATGATCAGTCTTCTGGTTTCTAATAACATATTTTTCTTCTCATGTTTCAATTTTTGATGCATATTTTCAATGTCAGCATCCCCTTTGACTCCCGCACACTGAACCTTCACTATTATTTTCAATATTACATATTTATATTATCATAGGCACATTTTACTTTCAATTGCCTCTTGCATTATATTCTCCCCTAAAATACCTCAAGGGCTATGTCTCCATAGCCCTTGACTAACAGTATAACTGCAGCAACGCTGTAGCGTTGCTACAACAATACCAACACTATTTATTCATCTTATTTCGCAGCCATCTCTGCCTTCAGGCTCTCTGTCAGGGCAGGAACGATCTTGTTCAGATCGCCCACAATGCCGTAGTCAGCTACATCAAAGATAGGCGCTGTCTCATCCTTGTTGATGGCGATGATGATATCGGATTCCTCCATACCGGCTACATGCTGGATAGCGCCGGAGATACCGATTGCAAAATATACGTTAGGACGAACGGTCTTACCGGTCTGACCTACCTGCAGATCCTTGGGCTTCCAGCCTGCATCCACTACTGCACGGGAGCAGCTTACGGTTGCGCCAAGCACCTCTGCCAGATCCTCAAGGATCTTGAAGTTTTCAGGGCTTCCAACGCCACGTCCGCCGGATACAAGGATCTTGGCGTCCATGATATCAGCCACATCAGAAACTGCCTTTACAACCTCAAGGATTTCCACATACTTGTCGTTAGGAGTAAATCCGGGATTGAACTCGATCACTTCAGCCTTTCTGCCGGCCTCTCTGGGAGCCTTCTGCATAACGCCGGGACGAACGGTTGCCATCTGCGGACGGAATGCCGGGCAGGCAATGGTAGCAATGGTGTTGCCGCCGAATGCCGGACGGGTCATGAGAAGCTGATTGTGAAGCTGCTCCTTGCCGGGAACAGGATTCAGCGGGAAATCGCCGATATCAAGCTGTGTACAGTCTGCGGTCAGACCTGTATGGATCCTTGCAGAAAGCCTGGGGCCAAGGTCACGTCCGATGGCTGTTGCACCGATCAGGAAGATCTCAGGCTTGAACTCACCGATCACAGAAGCAAGGGCATGGGTATAAGGCTCTGTTCTGTATTCCTTCAGTTCAGGATCATCCACCACGATTACCTTGTCTGCGCCGTACTCAGCCAGTTCATCTGCCAGTCCTTTTACGCCGCTGCCTACCAAAACTGCTGTTACTTCCGTTCCTAAATCTTTGGCAAGGTCTTTTCCCTTGCCCACTAATTCCAAAGCAATTCCGCCAAGTACATTGTCTACCTGCTGGGCAAAGACAAATACTCCCTTATAATCTTGAATATTCATTTTGAACCTCCAT
>CANDAG010000071.1 GCA_947382625.1 uncultured Lachnospiraceae bacterium | reverse complement strand
ACACCGGTGTAGTATAAGATACGCTCTGTAAGCGTGGTCTTACCTGCATCGATATGAGCCATAATACCAATGTTTCTGGTTCTCTCCAGTGGATATTCTCTTCCAGCCAAAGGTTTTTCCTCCTTATATTAGTCTATGCAGCAGACCGGTTAGAAACGATAATGTGAAAACGCTCTGTTGGCCTCTGCCATTTTGTGCATATCTTCTTTTCTCTTAACGGCTGCACCCGTGTTGTTTGCAGCGTCAAGGATCTCATTCGCAAGTCTGTCTTTCATAGTCTTCTCGCCTCTTTTGCGGGAGAAGGTGGTGAGCCAGCGAAGCGCTAAAGCCTGACGCCTGTCAGGTCTTACCTCGATCGGTACCTGATAGGTCGCGCCGCCGATACGCCTTGCCTTAACCTCTAAAACAGGCATAAGGTTGTTCATGGCTGTCTCAAAAACCTCAAGAGCCGGCTTGCCTGATTTTTCTTCTACTGTGGCAAATGCCCCGTATACAATCTTCTGTGCTACGCCCTTCTTACCGTCTAACATAATGTTATTGATAAGCTTGGTAACCACTTTATTATTGTATAAAGGATCTGCCAATACATCTCTTTTTTGAATATGACCTTTACGTGGCACGGTTCTTCCCTCCTTAATTATTGACTAATCACAAACCTGTTATACAAATTTGCAATTCGCGCAAATACGCCAAATGATAACACATCATCTGGCTATAAGATGTCTGCGCATATTAAATCATCGGTACTCACAAATTGTGCTCGTGCGGTAAATCTATTTACACATAATCATTCGAAACTGATATATATCGTAACAGAATTCCAACACTGAATAAGCTTACGCTTGTGGGTCCAATTTGTTCCAAATTATCTGCCTGCAGTATTTATCTCAAATACTGTTAGGAACAAATATTATTTGGCTGCTTTCGGTCTCTTAGCGCCATATTTGGAACGGGCCTGCTTTCTGTTAGCAACCCCTGCGGTATCAAGCGTACCTCTGATGATATGGTACCTGGTACCAGGTAAGTCTTTTACTCTTCCGCCTCTGATCAGAACAACGCTGTGCTCCTGCAGATTGTGACCTTCTCCGGGAATGTAGCTTGTTACTTCGATTCCGTTGGAAAGACGTACTCTGGCAATCTTTCTGAGAGCTGAGTTAGGCTTCTTGGGAGTTGCAGTCTTAACAGCAGTACAAACACCTCTCTTCTGAGGAGCGGAAGTATCGGTTGCTTTCTTGTGAAGGGAGTTCCATCCTTTCTGGAGAGCGGGAGCCGTTGACTTCTTTACTGATGTCTGACGTCCTTTTCTGACTAACTGGTTAAATGTTGGCATTCTGTTTCACCTCCTGTTTATAAAATATGTGGTAATGCACACACTTATTTAGTATAAATGCAGGATATTCTCCTGTCAATACATTTCTTGGAAAATTTCTTTTCAAAAACTGCAGCCTGACCCGAAAGCCAGACTGCAGTCCATAATACAATACGTTATTTACTCATCCAGAGCAGCTTCCTGCAGATCTTCATCCTCTTCTTCCATGATATCTGCATCCTCTGTCTCTTCTATTTCGTCTGCCTCATCCATATCCAGGATTTCTTCCTGTTCATCATCCATGGGCAGGCCGGCTTCCTCATCCTCGTCAAAATCAATGGTTCCCATCAGATCATTATCCGTAGAAAGCCTGGTATTGCGATAACGTCTCATACCTGTACCTGCGGGGATCAGCTTTCCGATGATAACATTCTCCTTCAGACCGATCAGCGGGTCTACCTTTCCTTTGATCGCAGCTTCTGTCAGAACCTTTGTGGTTTCCTGGAAGGATGCCGCCGATAAGAAGGAATTGGTGGCCAGAGCTGCCTTCGTAATACCCAGCATCACCTGCTTGCCTTCCGCCGGTTCCTTGCCTTCCGCATACAGCTGTTCATTGATATCCTCATATTCAAGGACATCCACCAGTGCGCCAGGCAGGAAATCCGTATCGCCGTTATTTTCAATCCTTACCTTTTTCAGCATCTGACGCACGATCACCTCAATATGCTTATCGCTGATATCCACACCCTGAAGGCGGTATACTCTCTGTACCTCACGGAGCATGTAATCCTGTACTGCACGGATTCCTTTGATCTTTAACAGATCATGAGGGTTAACGCTTCCTTCTGTCAGTTCATCACCTGCTTCAAGCAGAGCTCCATCTACTACCTTAATTCTGGATCCATAAGGGATCAAATATGCCTTGGACTCTCCGGTTTCATTATTGGTGATCACGATCTCACGCTTTTTCTTGGTATCCCGGATGGAAGCAATTCCTCCGAACTCCGCAATGATCGCAAGACCCTTGGGCTTTCTTGCCTCAAAAAGCTCCTCTACACGAGGAAGACCCTGGGTGATATCGTCACCTGCAACACCGCCGGTATGGAAGGTACGCATGGTAAGCTGTGTACCCGGCTCTCCAATGGACTGTGCCGCAATGATACCTACTGCTTCACCTACCTGAACAGCCTCACCGGTAGCCATATTTGCCCCGTAGCATTTGGAGCAGATACCGATATGAGAGCGGCAGGTAAGGATGGTACGGATCTTAACCTTATCCACAGGCTTTCCTTCCGCATCTACTCCCACGCTTAAAATCTGGGAAGCACGGCTGGGGGTGATCATGTGATTCCGTTTTACGATCAGGTTTCCTTCCCCGTCCTTGATATCCTCACAGGAATATCTTCCTGTAATTCTGTCCTTCAGGCTCTCGATCGTTTCTTTTCCATCCATAAAGGCAGATACCCACATACCCGGGATCTCATCTCTGCCTTCCATACAATCAACCTCACGGATAATAAGCTCCTGAGATACATCCACCATACGTCTGGTCAGATAACCGGAGTCTGCTGTACGCAAAGCCGTATCTGACAATCCCTTACGGGCTCCATGGGCAGACATAAAGTACTCAAGTACGTCCAGTCCCTCACGGAAGTTTGATTTGATCGGCAACTCTATGGTCCGTCCGGTAGTATCAGCCATCAGGCCTCGCATTCCGGCAAGCTGCTTGATCTGCTGATTGGAGCCTCTGGCGCCGGAGTCAGCCATCATATAAATGTTGTTATATTTATCAAGTCCTGCAAGCAGTACGTCTGTCAGCTTCTTATCTGTCTCGTTCCAGGTTTCCACAACGGCACGGTATCTTTCCTCCTCGGTGATCAGACCGCGGCGGAAGTTCTGTGATATCCGGTCTACCATTGCCTGGGCTTCATCCAGCATTTCCTTCTTCTGGGCCGGCACTGTCATATCGGAAATGGAAACCGTCATTGCAGCCCTTGTGGAATACTTATAGCCTGTGGACTTGATCAGATCCAGAACCTCTGCCGTTACAGAAGCCCCATGGATATTGATGACCTTTTCAAGGATCTGCTTTAACTGTTTCTTGCCCACATGGAAATCCACCTCGGGAAGAAGGAAATTCTCGGGCTTGCTTCTGTCAACATATCCCAGATCCTGAGGAAGGATCTCATTAAAGAGAAAACGTCCTAATGTGGATTCCACAATTCCGGAAACCTCTTCACCTTGAGCGTTCTTTTTAACAACTCTCACCTTGATCCTGGAATGCAGGGTACATGCGCCGTTTTCGTAGGCCAGGATCGCCTCGTTCACGCTCTTGTAAAATCTGCCTTCTCCCACCTGACCTTCTCTTTCCTGGGTCAGATAATAAATTCCGAGCACCATATCCTGAGAGGGTACTGCCACCGGACCGCCGTCCGAAGGCTTTAACAGGTTATTAGGCGACAGGAGGAGGAAACGGCATTCAGCCTGAGCCTCCACGGAAAGGGGAAGATGCACTGCCATCTGATCCCCGTCAAAGTCAGCATTAAATGCGGTACAAACCAATGGATGGAGCTTAATAGCCTTACCTTCTACCAGGATGGGCTCAAAAGCCTGTATTCCCAGTCTGTGCAGCGTAGGAGCACGGTTCAGCATCACAGGATGCTCCTTGATAACCTCCTCCAGCACATCCCATACCTGAGTATCCAGTCTCTCCACCAGCTTCTTGGCGTTCTTGATGTTCTGGGAAATCCCTCTTGACACCAGTTCCTTCATCACAAAGGGCTTGAACAGCTCGATCGCCATTTCCTTGGGAAGGCCGCACTGATAAATCTTAAGCTCGGGTCCTACCACGATAACGGAACGTCCGGAATAATCTACTCTCTTTCCCAGAAGGTTCTGACGGAAACGTCCGGACTTACCCTTCAGCATATCAGACAGAGACTTAAGCGCTCTGTTTCCGGGTCCTGTCACAGGTCTGCCCCGTCTGCCATTGTCGATCAGGGCATCCACTGCCTCCTGGAGCATTCTTTTTTCATTACGGACGATAATATCAGGAGCTCCCAGCTCCAGCAGTCTTTTCAGACGATTGTTTCTGTTAATGATCCTTCTGTACAGATCATTTAAGTCGGAAGTAGCAAACCGACCGCCATCCAACTGTACCATAGGCCTTAGATCCGGCGGGATTACCGGAATTGCATCCATGATCATCCAGGACGGCTCATTTCCGGACTCTCTGAAGGCCTCTACAACCTCCAGGCGCTTGATGATCCTTGCCCGCTTCTGGCCGGTAGATTCCTTAAGCCCTGTTTTCAGCTCTACTGCTTCTGTCTCAAGATCGATGGCCTGAAGCAGTTCCTTGATCGCCTCTGCCCCCATTCCTACACGGAAGCGGTTTCCCCATGTTTCTCTTGCACTCTGGTATTCCTTCTCGGACAAAACCTGCTTGTATTCCAAATCTGTTTCGCCCTTGTCCAGAACAATATAGGATGCAAAATACAGTACCTTTTCGAGTACTCTGGGGGACAGATCCAGGATCAGTCCCATACGGCTTGGAATCCCTTTAAAATACCAGATATGGGAAACGGGAGCCGCCAGTTCAATATGTCCCATTCTCTCCCTGCGGACGCTGGATTTGGTTACCTCCACCCCGCAGCGGTCGCAGATAACGCCTTTGTATCTGATCTTTTTGTATTTCCCGCAGTGACACTCCCAGTCCTTGCTGGGTCCAAAAATCTTTTCGCAGAACAATCCATCCTTTTCAGGCTTTAAGGTCCTGTAATTGATGGTTTCGGGCTTTAGAACCTCACCTCTTGACCATTCCCTGATCTTCTCAGGTGACGCCAGACCGATCTTAATGGCATCAAATGTCATAGGCTGATATGCTTCTTGCTTTGTTTCTGACATATTAATCCCCATGCCTTTCCGCGATCTTTGCCGAAGCAGAGAGCGCAATATTCATAGCAGCTAAACCTAATTATATATCAAACGAATCTGTATCCAGCACCTCGTCAAAATCTTCGTCAAAGCCGTCGTCCAGCTCTTCGTCCTCTTCGGCATCTATCAGCTCGCCGCTGTCCTCGTCAAACTCCTGTTGCTGGTATCCCATGGAGCCGAAAGAACCCTTATCATAATCATAGTTCTTGTCTTCACCCTCGATCTCATAGCGGTAATCCGTATCACCGTAGTCGATGGTTTCCATGATCTCAACTTCCGTGTTGTCTTCACGCAGAACCCTCATATCCAGACCAAGAGACTGCAGCTCTTTGAGAAGCACCTTAAAGGATTCAGGAATACCCGATTCGGGGATATTGTCTCCCTTGATGATCGCCTCGTAGGTCTTCACACGTCCCACTACGTCATCCGACTTCACTGTAAGGATTTCCTGCAGAGTGTAGGATGCACCGTAGGCCTCCAGCGCCCAAACCTCCATCTCTCCGAAACGCTGCCCGCCGAACTGGGCTTTTCCACCCAAAGGCTGCTGGGTTACCAGAGAGTAAGGGCCTGTAGAACGGGCATGGATCTTATCGTCAACCAGGTGATGGAGCTTCAGGTAATGCATGTGGCCGATGGTAACCGGGCTGTCAAAATATTCCCCTGTCCTTCCATCCCGCAGCCTTACCTTACCGTCTCTGGAAATGGGAACCCCTTTCCACAGCTCTCTATGATCACGGTTCTTATACAGATATTCCATCACCTCAGGAAGAAGCTCTTCCTTGTGACGGGCTTCAAACTCTTCCCAGCTTAGGTTCACATAATCATTGGCAAGATCCAGCGTATCCATAATATCATTTTCGTTGGCCCCGTCAAAAACAGGCGTCGCCACATTAAACCCGAGAGCCTTCGCTGCCAGTGACAGATGGATCTCCAGTACCTGTCCAATATTCATACGGGAAGGCACACCTAATGGATTCAGTACGATATCAAGGGGACGTCCGTTAGGCAGATAAGGCATATCCTCTACCGGAAGCACGCGGGAAACAACACCCTTGTTCCCGTGACGTCCTGCCATCTTATCACCTACGGAAATCTTTCTCTTCTGTGCAATGTAAATGCGGACTGCCTGATTTACTCCCGGAGACAGCTCATCGCCATTCTCTCTTGTAAATACCTTGGCATCCACAATAATGCCGTATTCGCCGTGAGGCACCTTCAAGGAGGTATCCCTCACTTCTCTTGCCTTTTCACCGAAGATGGCACGCAGCAACCTTTCTTCTGCAGTAAGCTCAGTCTCCCCTTTGGGGGTTACCTTACCAACCAGGATATCTCCTGCACGAACCTCTGCACCGATACGGATGATTCCTCTTTCATCCAGATCCTTCAGAGCATCATCGCCTACTCCAGGCACATCTCTTGTGATCTCTTCCGGTCCGAGCTTGGTATCCCTGGCCTCTGCTTCATATTCCTCAATGTGTACGGAGGTATATACATCCTCCTGCACCAGTCTCTCGCTTAACAGAACCGCATCCTCGTAGTTATAGCCTTCCCAGGTCATAAATCCGATCAGCGGATTCTTTCCGAGAGCCAGCTCGCCCTCTGCCGTGGAAGGACCGTCTGCGATCACCTGCCCAGCCTCCACATGCTCACCCTTAAGCACAATAGGCTTCTGGTTGTAGCAGTTAGACTGATTACTTCTTGAAAACTTGGTCAGACGGAACTCCATTCTTTCCCCGTCATCACAGGTCATACGGATCTTCTTGGCAGAAACGTAATCAATAACGCCTGCTTTTTTGGCTACTACGCAGACACCGGAGTCAACTGCCGCCTTGGGCTCCATACCGGTTCCCACTACAGGCGCCTCGGTAGTCAATAACGGCACTGCCTGACGCTGCATGTTAGATCCCATCAGCGCACGGTTTGCATCATCATTCTCAAGGAAAGGTATCAATGCTGTTGCCACAGAGAATACCATCTTGGGAGAAACGTCCATGTAGTCAAACATTGCCTTGGGATACTCGGAGGTTTCCTTTTTGTAGCGGCCGGATACGGTATTTCTTACAAAATGTCCCTCGCCGTCTAAGGCTTCATTTGCCTGGGCTACATGGTAATTATCCTCTTCATCGGCAGTCATATAGACTACTTCTTCTGTAACCCTGGGGTTAGCCGGGTCAGATTTGTCGATAATACGGTAAGGTGCTTCCACAAAACCATACTCGTTAATTCTTGCATAGGATGCCAGAGAGTTGATCAGACCAATGTTAGGTCCTTCCGGAGTCTCAATGGGGCACATTCTCCCATAGTGGGAATAATGAACGTCACGCACCTCGAATCCGGCACGGTCTCTGGAAAGACCACCGGGACCAAGAGCGGAAAGACGCCTCTTATGGGTCAGCTCACCTAAAGGATTGTTCTGATCCATAAACTGGGACAGCTGGGAGGAGCCAAAGAACTCCTTCACTGCCGCCTGCACAGGCTTGATATTGATCAGGACCTGGGGAGAAATCTCCTCCGCGTCATGAGTGGTCATTCTTTCACGCACAACTCTCTCCAACCTGGAGAGACCGATCCTGTACTGATTCTGCAACAGCTCGCCTACCGCACGGATACGTCTGTTGCCCAGATGATCGATATCATCATCGTTTCCGATGCCGTACTCTAAATGGATATTATAGTTGATGGATGCAAGGATATCCTCCTTGGTAATATGCTTGGGAATCAGTTCATGAACGTTTTTGCGGATGGCTTCTGCAAGCTCCTCCGGATCCTCTCCAAACTCATCAATGATCTGCGCAAGCACAGGGTAATAAACCTGCTCAGTGATCCCCAGCTCTTTGGGATTGCAATCCACAAAGCTGGTAATGTCCACCATCATATTGGAAAGGATCTTGACGTTCCTCTCCTCCGTCTGAATATAAACATAAGGGATCGCCGCATTCTGGATCTGATCAGCCAGCTGGGCAGTCACCTTGGTACCTGCCGCTGCAAGGATCTCACCGGTAGTAGTGTCTACCACGTCCTCTGCCAGAACATGATTCCTGATCCTGTTCCTGAATGCCAGCTTCTTATTATATTTATATCTGCCGACCTTGGCCAAGTCATATCTTCTGGGGTCAAAAAACATGGCGTTAATAAGGCTCTCTGCACTCTCAACGCTTAAAGGCTCGCCGGGGCGAATCTTTTTGTATAACTCTAAAAGACCTTCCTGATAATTAGTAGAAACGTCTTTGGAAAAGCTTGCTTCAATTTTGGGTTCGTCTCCGAACAGTTCTTTAATCTCATCATTGGTACCTACGCCAAGGGCCCTTATGAGAACGGTGATGGGAACCTTACGGGTTCTGTCAACACGCACGTAAAAAATGTCATTGGAATCTGTTTCATACTCCAGCCATGCTCCCCTGTTAGGGATAACGGTGGAGGAGAACAGTCTCTTACCAATCTTATCATGGCTGATCGCATAGTAAATACCAGGCGAACGAACCAGCTGACTTACAATGACACGCTCCGCGCCATTGATCACAAATGTACCCGTCTCTGTCATAAGCGGAAGGTCTCCCATGAAAATTTCATGGACAACGATCTCTTCCTTTTCCTTATTATAAAGACGAACCTGAACCATAAGGGGGGCCGCATAGGTAGCATCCCTTTCCTTACATTCCTCAATAGAATACTTCACAAGATCCTCGCGAAGCTTGAAATCTGCGAATTCCAGACTCAAATGTCCGCTGTAGTCTGCGATTGGAGAAATATCGTCAAACACTTCCTTCAGTCCTTCTTTTAAAAACCACTGATAGGAGTTCTTCTGAACCTCGATCAGGTTTGGCATTTCAAGGACTTCCTTCTGCCGTGAATAACTCATACGTAAATTTTTGCCGGCGGCAATGGGACGTATTCTGTTCTTTTCCATTGACTATTCACCCCGTTCTTTATATGATTGAAAATAGCAATAAGGCAATGTCCGTCAACCGGACAAATGCCTGATTCAGTACGCTTCACGGACATCCCCGGATGGGTCAAAACCGCAAAGCATAACACACCACAATAGCGTATTGTACATTATACAACAAGCCCTAAAATGAGTCAACAAAAAAATTCTTAATCTGGTAATTTTTTCATAAAAAAGGCTGTGTACGTTTGTTCCCGTACACAGCCCGGTCTGCTCTTTTGCTATTTCGCTTAAGAACCCAAGACTCGGCAAGCGCCCAGCACTTTTGGATCACATCTGCCTTAATTATTTCAGTGTAACCTTAGCGCCTTCTGCCTCCAGCTTAGCCTTAATGTCATCAGCCTCTTCCTTGGATGCGCCTTCCTTCACCATCTTAGGTGCGGAATCAACAACATCCTTTGCTTCCTTAAGACCAAGGCCGGTAACTTCACGAACAACCTTGATAACCTTAACCTTGTTAGGGCCAACATCTGTCAGCTCTACATCAAACTCTGTCTTCTCTTCTGCCTCTGCTGCGCCGCCATCTCCCGCTGCTGCAACAACAACACCTGCTGCTGCGGATACGCCGAACTCTTCTTCGCAGGCCTTAACAAGATCGTTTAATTCTAATACGGTTAACTCTTTGATCGCATCAATAAATTCCTGTGTGGATAACTTAGCCATTTTAATTTCCTCCATTTTATTATTTCTGATTCAAATTTTCCTTGTGGTACTTCTTTAAAGTATTACTCTGCAGCTTCTGCTGCCTCTGCAGTTTCCTCAGCGGGAGCTGCTGCAGGTGCTTCACATGCGCCTGCTCCGCCTTTTTCAGCCAGCTGGTTCATAACGCGGGCGAAATTAGCAACAGGTGACTGCATACTTCCGAACAATCTGGAAAGCAGTTCTTCTCTTGAAGGGATCTTGGCGATCTCCGCGATGCCTGCCGCATCATAGGCCATACCTTCAACTACGCCGCCCTTGATCTCAAGCTTATTTGCATCCTTGGCAAATTTGCAGAGAATCCTTGCAGGCGCTGTCGCATCCGTACTGGAAATCGCAATCGCGCTGGGCCCTTCCAGATAAGGCGTAAGGCTTTCGCAATCAGTTCCCTTGAATGCAAAATTCATCATGGTGTTCTTGTACACCTTGTAAGTGATGCCAGCCTCACGAAGCTGTTTACGAAGATTGGTATCCTGCTCTACTGTAAGTCCGCGATAGTCTACAAGCACTACAGACTGAGCGTCCTTGATATTAGCAGAAATCTCTTCAACGATTGGCTGTTTCAATTCAACTTTTGCCACTTTCTTTACCTCCTGTTAGATTTTGGTGCCGAAAGGAGTTTTAGAAACAAGGAACAATACTCTTTGACGGACTGTCCTTATGTTAAACAAAACCCTTCCGAAGACGGAAGGGTAACGTAAGTCTTACAAACTCTTCTCCTCGGTAGGCGATCTACTTATGCCTTTCTCTGCATTTTTATACAAATCGGGCACCTACTGTCTTCGGCATGGTCAAACGACCTTACTTACCATATCACAGGACAGGCTTTGTGTCAATCTTTTTTTATCTTCATTTGCTTTCATTTGCCCCTAACTTCACCCGTCGATCGCCTCTCATTTACTGACCCGAGTTTGTCACTTGAATAAACCAGCTTCATAAAAAATTTACTTATTTTGCAAGGGTTCCCTTGCTTTTTTTATTGGTTTATGCTATAATTGCTATATAGGTATATAAGTCTATTTCGCGAGGAATCTCATATGTATGTTGAATCTTTTAAAAATAATGGTATCCCTTATCTCAGGCTGGTCCGTAATGACCGGGTCACAAACAAAAAAGGGATCAAAACCTCTACCAAAACTGTCGTGCTCAACATCGGCCCCCTCTCACGCTTTGATGACGGGCTTCCTGATTACATGGAAAGGCTCAAAAAATCCTTTAAGGCCGGCCAGCCTCTTATCCCCCTTCTTCTGCCTTATTGTGAAAAGACACCTCCTGCTCAAACTTATCAGTTTTCCATGAAGGAAGGCAGCCCTGACTGCTTCGGACACCCCAAAATCTTCTCCCATGTGCTCCTGGAGCGCATCCTTGAGGAACTGGGACTCAATACCTTCTTCTCTTCCTATAAACGCTTCTCTAAGTTGCAGTATGATGTCTACGGCTTCGCAAAGCTGCTTATTTTCGGCAGGCTTTTAAATCCCGCTTCCAAGTCCGCCACTGTGCGGCAGAATGGAGATTACTATGAGCCTGTCCTTGGCCCACACAACCCGGACAATGTCTTCGATACCCTGGACTTCCTCTTTGCCAATAAAGACAAAATCATCCGCCGCATCAACACTAACCTTGTAAAAAAGGCCCGCCGCTCCCCGCAGGTCATCTATTATGATGTGACAAACTTCTATTTCGAGATCGGGGCGCCGGATGAGGATGTCCTGGATGAAGAGGGAAATATCCTGGAAAAAGGACTGCGCAGGATGGGCGTCTGCAAGGAAGAACGCAAACTCCCCATTGTCCAGATGGGGCTGTTCATGGACGATGAGGGCATCCCCATCGCTATCGAAACCTTCCCCGGCAATACCCTTGACCATCTGACTTTAAGAAAATCCCTGGAAAACAACATCGACGGCATGGATTTCTCCCGCTTTATCCTCATTGCCGACCGCGGAATTTGCAATTACCCCAACCTCCTGCATGTTTCGGATGCCGGAAACGGATACATTGTTTCAAAAAGCCTGCTCAAAAGCACAAAAAAGGAACAGGAATGGACCTACAGTGATGACGGCTATATTTCTGTCAATAAGGATTTTAAATACAAATCCAGGATTGTTAAGAAAACAGTCAAAGACGAAAATGGAAACAAGCGTACCATAGAAGAGAAGGTGGTGGTTTACTGGAGCCGGAAATTCCAGGCACGGGCAGAACAGGAAAACAAAAAATTCCTGGATTTCCTAAAAAAACTGGAAGAACATCCGGAAAATTTCCGGATCACGGCCCTTCAGTCCAAAAGCCTGCGCAAGTTCTTCAAAAAAGAGTGTGTCAATGAGAAGACCGGGGAAATCCTCGATTCTTCAAAAATCAGGGCATTTGTAGACTTTGACAAGGTGGCTGAATATAAAAAGAGCCTGGGCTATTACCAGATAGTCACCTCGGAATTGACCATGGATGCACAGGAAGTGATCGAAAAGTATCATGGCC
>CANDAG010000070.1 GCA_947382625.1 uncultured Lachnospiraceae bacterium | reverse complement strand
TTTGTGTGCAGCCACTGCAAGATAGGGAAAGGGCGGTTTGAAGAGCTGATGATGGAGACTGGCGTCCTTACCAAGGATGTGGGAACGATCCTGGTAGGGGAGGAAGCAGTGTCAGAAGGGATCATCAATGAAACCGGAGGGATCAGGGAGGCAATGGCAAAGCTCCATTCTTTGATCGATAAAAAGAAGAAGGGACAAAAAGCGAAATAAGAAATAAATATAAATTAAAAATTGTTTGTGGATGACAAGGTTTAAGGAAGATGCTATACTATATAAGATTCTGCGGATAGAAAGGATATAGTGATCAGCATGGCACAGGCAAAGAAAGGCAGCGCAGGCAGAAGCGGCTCTGCTTCCCGCAAAAGGAGTACAGGGAGCAGAGCCGGCCAGAAAAACAGAAACAGTGTTAAAAGGAGCGAACCGATGGATGTGGCGATCAGGAATGAGATTTTCCTGATTCTTCTGTTTGCATTGGCTGTGTTTTTATTTTTATGCAATTTTGGTGTGGCAGGGATCGTAGGCAATACGATCAGTGATATTATGTTTGGGATTTTCGGACTGACTGCGTACATAATGCCCCTGGTGTTTTTTCTGATGATAGCTTTCGGTATGGTAAACAGCGGAAGCTTTATTGCGGTACGGAAACTGATGGCAGGGGTACTGCTTTTTCTGATCACAGGGATCATATGCGATTTTTTTGCCGGAGTTCCGGAAACAGGACAGGGCTATCATATAGAAGAGATCTATAAAAGATGCAGTGAGGCCCATGCCGGGGGCGGAGTGATCGGCGGTTCCTTAGCCTATTTATGTTTCCTTTTTCTGGGAATGACAGGAACGGTACTGTTTCTTCTGGTGGCGGCTGTCATTGCCATTGTTGTGGTGACGGAAAAATCCATTGTTTCCGGTGTAAAAAACGGAGGACGTAAGGTTTATGAACGTTCTCTTGAGGATAAGGAATACCGCAGGCAGAGGGCCGCGCAGCGCAGAGAGGAGCAGGAGGAGGAGAAAAGGCGTCGGGAAGAGGAAAAGAAGCTTCGTCAGGAGGAAAGAGAAAACGAGAAGATCCTTCGTATGGATAAAAAGTTTTCCGGCGTCATATTAGATACCGATCTGGGCGGCAAAAACCAGGAGAAAAACAGAGAGCGGGACGATATCCATGAGATCAATCTTTCGGATTTTGAAGAGCAGGTGGAGCAGGCTCTGCCTTTAGAGGATGAAGAAGAAGATAGATTTGGTTTTGATAAGATTACCATAAACAGCGCCTATGTCAGGGAAGGGCAGGATGAGATCGAGGAGATCACGGAGAGCTTTTACGAGGAGGAGGAACAGGAGGAAGAGGAACCCGATATTGAGGAAATTGTTCCGAAGAAGGCCTCCCACCCCATTATGCCGGAGGCAGGGCCGGAAAACAGACAGCCCAAAGAAAATATTCCGGCAAAGGAGACGCTGCCGGTGCCTAAGGAGCGTATCCCTAAGAAATACATATTTCCTCCCATCAGCAAGCTTGCAAAGGGTTCCGGGAAGGCAGGCGGGGATTCTTCCAAAGAACTGAAGGAGACCGCACGGAAGCTTCAGCAGACCCTGCAGACCTTTGGGGTGCGGGTAACCATCACAGATATCAGCCAGGGACCTTCCGTTACCCGGTTTGAGATGCAGCCGGATCAGGGGGTGAAGGTCAGTAAGATCGTAGGTCTTTCTGACGACATCAAGCTGAATCTTGCTGCTACGGATATCAGGATCGAAGCGCCTATCCCCGGCAAGGCGGCGGTAGGAATTGAGGTTCCCAATAAGGAGAACATGACGGTGGCTCTCCGGGATCTGATAGAAAGTAAGGAATTTAAAGACTTTCCTTCCAAATTGGCTTTTGCAGTGGGAAAGGATATCGGCGGTAAGGTGGTAGTGGCGGATATTGCCAAAATGCCTCATATGCTCATTGCCGGGGCGACGGGCTCCGGAAAATCAGTCTGTATCAATACCCTGATCATGAGTATTTTGTACAAAGCCCACCCGGATGAGGTGAAGCTGATCATGGTAGATCCTAAGGTAGTGGAGCTCAGTGTCTATAACGGGATCCCACATTTGCTGATCCCGGTGGTGACAGACCCCAAAAAAGCGTCTGCGGCTTTACAGTGGGGGGTGGCGGAGATGACAGACCGTTACCAGAAGTTTGCGGACTTTAATGTAAGAGATTTGAAAGGCTACAACAAAAAGGTAGCTGCTATGAAAGAAAAGGGCGATCCGCAGGCTCCTGCCGTGATGCCTCAGATCGTGATCATCGTGGACGAGCTTGCGGATCTGATGATGGTGGCTCCGGGAGAGGTGGAAGAGGCAATCTGCCGTCTGGCTCAGCTGGCAAGGGCGGCGGGGATCCATCTGATCATTGCCACCCAGCGTCCCTCTGTGGATGTGATCACAGGCCTGATCAAGGCCAATATGCCAAGCCGGGTGGCCTTCAGCGTATCCAGCGGGACGGATTCCCGGACGATCCTGGATATGGTAGGTGCGGAAAAGCTTTTGGGTAAAGGGGATATGCTTTTTTATCCCCAGGGCTACAGCAAGCCTGCCAGGGTACAGGGAGCCTTTGTGTCCGACAAGGAAGTGTCGGATGTGGTTGAGTTTTTGAAGAATCAGGCCTTAGGCAATATTTATAATACGGATATCCAGGAAAAGATAACAACCCTTGGGAGCACTGCATCCGGGTCTTCATCGGGAGACGGTGCGGAACGGGATCCCTATTTTATGGAAGCGGCCAGATTCATCATTGAGAAGGACAAAGCCTCTATAGGGATGCTCCAGAGAATGTTTAAGGTGGGCTTTAATCGGGCGGCAAGGATCATGGATCAGCTCTGCGAAGCAGGAGTGGTGGGGGAAGAGGAAGGAACCAAGCCCCGTAAGATCTTAATGAGCCAGGAGCAGTTTGAACAGTACATAGAAGAGATGGGATAAGATTTCCTAATAAAAGGCAGGAGGGCATTTATGAAAACAGATATTCAGATCGCACAGGAAGCGAATCTTGAACCGATCGTAAAAGTTGCGGAGAAGCTTCAGATCCCGGCAGATGATTTAGAGCTTTATGGAAAGTATAAGGCAAAGCTTTCGGAGGAATATCTTGAAAGAATATCCCGGAATCCGGAAGGAAGGCTGATCTTAGTGACCGCCATTAACCCTACACCGGCAGGAGAGGGAAAAACCACCACCAGTGTAGGACTTGGGCAGGCCTTTGGAAAGATGGGGAAAAAGGCGCTGATCGCCTTGCGGGAACCTTCCTTAGGCCCCTGCTTCGGGATCAAAGGCGGGGCTGCAGGAGGCGGATATGCACAGGTGGTTCCCATGGAGGATCTAAATCTTCATTTTACAGGGGATTTCCATGCGATCACCTCTGCCAACAATCTGCTGGCGGCGCTGCTCGATAATCATATCCAGCAGGGGAATGAATTGCAGATCGATACCCGTCAGGTGGTGTGGAAGCGCTGCCTTGATATGAATGACAGAGTACTGCGCAATGTTGTGGTAGGTCTTGGCGCAAAAGCGGACGGTGTAGTCAGAGAGGATCATTTTGTTATTACCGTAGCGTCAGAGATCATGGCGGTTTTGTGTCTGGCTGAGGATATGAAGGATTTAAAGGAAAGGCTGGGAAAAATAATCGTTGCCTATAATTATCAGGGGGAGCCGGTGCGCGCAGCTGATCTTCATGCAGTGGGAGCTATGGCTGCACTTCTTAAGGATGCCATGAAGCCTAATCTGGTCCAGACCCTTGAAAATACGCCGGTGCTTGTCCACGGAGGACCTTTTGCCAATATTGCTCACGGCTGTAACTCTGTCAGAGCCACAAAGGCAGCGCTCAAGATGGCGGACTATGTGATCACGGAGGCTGGCTTCGGCGCCGATCTGGGTGCAGAAAAATTTCTTGACATCAAGTGCAGGATGGCAGGCCTGAAACCGGATGCTGTGGTGCTTGTGGCCACCATAAGGGCTCTTAAGTATAACGGCGGGATACCCAAGGCAGAGCTTTCAGCAGAAAATATGGAGGCTCTGAAGGCAGGCATTGTCAATCTGGAGAAGCATATCGAAAATCTTCAGAAATATGGAGTTCCGGTGGTGATCGCCTTGAATAGCTTTATCATGGATACCGAAGAGGAAACCGCCTACGTAAAGAGCTTTTGCGAAAAGATGGGCTGTGAGTTTGCCATTTCCCAGGTATGGGAAAAGGGCGGAGAGGGGGGCCTTGCCCTTGCTTCAAAGGTGCTTGATACCCTGGAAAACAAAGAGAGCAATTTTCATGTTTTGTACAAAGACGAGCTGAGTCTGAAGGAAAAGATAGAGACGGTTGCAGGTGAAATTTACGGTGCAAAGGGAGTAAGCTATTCCCCTCAGGCAGAGCGGCAGCTTCTGCAGATGGAGAAATTAGGCTTTGGCGGTCTTCCTGTCTGTATGGCGAAAACCCAGTATTCTCTTTCGGATGATCCAAAACTGTTAGGTCGTCCTTCTGATTTTGAGATCAGTGTCAGAGAGGCTTATGTCAGTGCCGGAGCCGGTTTTGTGGTAGTCCTTACCGGAGCGGTGATGACTATGCCGGGGCTTCCCGGACACCCTGCCGCCTTTGATATTGATGTGGAGGACAGCGGCAGGATCACGGGGCTGTTTTAGGAAAGAACAGCGCTCCGGGGAGAAGGAACTCATAGAAAGGACAGGACTATGGCGCATATTATTGATGGCAAGGCAATATCCTTGCAGATAAAAGACGAGCTGAAGGAGAAGGCAGAGAGACTGAGACAGGAGGGAAGAGAGATTACCCTGGCTGTGATCCAGGTGGGAAATGATCCGGCTTCCTGCGTTTATGTGAGAAATAAAAAAAGGGGATGTGAATACATAGGGATCCGTTCCCTTTCCTATGAGCTGCCGGAAGAAACCACGCAGCAGGAATTACTGGATTTAGTCGGTCAGTTGAACCAAAAAAAAGATGTTAATGGGATCCTGGTGCAGCTTCCTTTGCCGGATCATATTGATGAGGATACGGTGATCCGGGCCATTGCCCCCGAAAAGGATGTGGACGGCTTTCATCCCCAAAGCGTGGGAGCGCTCAGCATCGGGCAGCCGGGCTTTGTGTCCTGTACTCCGGCAGGAGTTATTCAATTGCTTAAAAGGAGCGGAATAGAGATTGCCGGTAAGGAGTGCGTGGTGCTTGGCAGAAGTAATATTGTAGGGAAGCCTATGGCGCTTTTGCTCCTTCGGGAAAATGCCACGGTCACCATAGCCCATTCCAAAACCCGAAATCTGAAGGAGGTTACCGGAAGGGCAGATATTTTGATCACAGCCATAGGCAGACCCAAAATGATCACCAGAGAATATGTAAAAGAGGGTGCGGTGGTTATTGATGTGGGGATCAACAGGGATCAGAACGGAAAGCTTTGCGGAGACGTGGATTTTCAGGATGTAGAGCCTGTATGCAGCGCTATTACCCCGGTACCGGGAGGGGTAGGTCCGATGACGATCGCCATGCTGCTTGGCAATTGCCTTGAGTCAGTTCATTTACAGCCCATGTAGGGGTTTCACTTTGTCTTGCAGCGTGGAAAAGCGCATAGATAGGAGCAGATTATGAAGTGTCCCAGATGCGGATGTGAAATAAAGGAGGGCCATCTGTACTGTGAACGGTGCGGGATGGAAATCCGGATGGTGCCGGACTTTGAGCCGGAAATTGAAAACAGCATAATAGAGACGTTATCTACAGTGGCGGAGGAGATCGAAGGGAAAGAGGAACCAAAAGAACCGGAGAAAAAAAACGGAAAAAGAAAGAAAGAAGAGACGAAAAACAATACAAAAGCCTCCGTAGTCATAGCCAAAATGGTAAAAAACTGGCTGATGCTTACCCTGGCAATCTTTATTGCGTTAGTTATTGCAGTTGTTTTTGTGGCAGTATTTGTGTATCATAGATATTCTGTGTCCTATCAGCTGGAGCAGGCGAGAGTCTGTGCCCAGTCGGAGGATTATGAGGGGGCAATAGAATATCTGGAACGGGCCAGAGGCTTAAGGAGCGATGACGCTGACCTGGCTCTTTTGGAATCAGGGTATTATTATCAGATGGGAGAGAAGCAGAAGGCTGCGGATGTACTTACAGCGCTGGCGGATCGGGAGATCCTTTCCTATGAAGATAAAGAGAGAGTATTTGAGAATATCATTGGGATTTATCGGGAACAGGAGCGCTATGAGGAGATCAATTCACTGCTGAAGGACTGTGGGGACGAGGGGATCATGAATCATTTTCAGCAGTATCTGGCGATGCCTCCTGAATTCGGTACAGAATCGGGAAATTATGATGAGGTGACCATCCTTAAGCTCAGCGCCAATACGGCAGGGAATATTTATTATACTACAGACGGAAGTGAGCCGAAGGAGATAAGGAGCCAGCTCTATACGGCGCCGATCTTTCTGGAATCCGGGGAATACCAGATCGCGGCTGTGTTTGTAAACGAATACGGGATCCGCAGTGAGGTGGCCAGAAGCTGGTACGTGATCGATCTGACAGTGCCGGATGCACCGGAAGTGACACCCTTAAGCGGGAACTATTATCAGCCGACGCTGGTTGAGGCGGCGGTACCGGAAGGAACAAAGGTATATTATACTACAGACGGAACGAATCCGGACAACTACAGTCCGGAGTATACGGGACCGATCCCCATGCCTCTTGGAAAGTCTAACTTTAAGTTTGTGACGATCTCACAGGAGGGTGTTTCCAGCGAGATCGTCAGCAGGAGCTTTGATTTTTCTCTGGAAACAGAGGTGTCGGTAGACAAAGCAATCACCAATGTGATACAGGCTCTTTATAACCGTCAGGTTCTTACGGACCTGCAGGGACATTCTCATGGCGTGGTGGGAAAATATGTATTTAAGTATGATACTATTGTAGAAATTCCCGATTTAGGCTATTATTATGTACTGAATGAATATGTGGAGGATGAAAGCGGGAACCAGACGAAAACGGAGCGGCTTTATGCAGTGGAGGTTTATACAGGGGCGCCGAACCGCCTGATCTACGATGAAAACGGTCAGATGGGGCTTATTTCTCTGCAGCAATAAAAAGAAAGGTTTCAAAATAAAATATATAAAAGCAGGAGAGGATCAGAATGTACAAAATTTTAGAGACAAAAGAGCTTGCTGCCAATATTTTTTATATGGTGGTAGAGGCAAAACGGGTGGCGAAAAGCTGTAAACCCGGTCAGTTTGTGATCGTCAGGACAGATGCCGGGGCGGAAAGGATCCCCCTTACCATTTGCGATTATGACAGAGAAAAGGGAACTGTGACCATCGTGTTCCAGATCGTGGGGGCTGCGACCCAGATGATGTCGGATCTTAAGGCGGGAGATGCTTTTCACGATTTTGTAGGGCCTTTAGGCTGTGCTTCCGAGTTTGTAAATGAGGATTTAGAGAGCCTTAAGCAGAAAAAGATGCTGTTCGTAGCAGGCGGCGTAGGCACCGCCCCGGTTTATCCTCAGGTGAAATGGCTTCACGAAAAGGGAATAGACGCAGATGTGATCGTGGGTGCAAAGACAAAGGATCTTCTGATATTAGAGGATGAAATGAAAGAGGTGGCAGGCAATCTGTATGTGACCACAGATGACGGCTCCTACGGGAGAAGCGGAATGGTAACACAGACGATCACAGATCTGATAAATGAAGGAAAGCATTATGACGTGTGTGTTGCCATCGGCCCTATGATCATGATGAAGTTTGTCTGTAAGCTTACAAAGGAGCTTGGTCTTCCCACCATTGTTTCTTTAAATCCTATTATGGTGGACGGTACCGGTATGTGCGGCGCCTGCCGGGTAACGGTAGGAGGCAAGGTGAAGTTTGCCTGTGTGGACGGACCGGAGTTTGACGGACATCAGGTGAATTTTGACGAGGCCATGCAGCGTCAGCAGATTTACAAGACAGCAGAAGGCAGGGCATTCCTTAAGGCAAAAGAAGGGGACACCCATCATGGCGGATGCGGAAATTGCGGAGGTGACAAATAATGGATGTACTGAAAAAGGTTCCGGTAAGAGAACAGGATGCGAAGGTCCGGGCAGCCAACTTTGAGGAGGTATGCCTTGGTTATAATAAAGAGGAGGCTATGGAGGAGGCTGCAAGGTGCATTAACTGTAAAAATGCCCAGTGTGTGAAGGGCTGTCCGGTAGCCATTGATATTCCCGGGTTTATTGAGAAGGTAAAAACAGGAGATGTGGAGGCTGCTTATCAGGTGATCAGCGAGTCCTCTTCCCTTCCGGCAGTGTGCGGCCGGGTATGCCCTCAGGAGAGCCAGTGTGAGGGAAAATGCATCAGAGGTATTAAGGGGGAGCCTATTTCCATCGGAAAGCTGGAGCGTTTTGTGGCGGACTGGGCCGCAGAAAACGAAATAAAGCCCCAGGGCGCAGAACAGAAGAACGGAAAAAAAGTAGCTGTGATCGGTTCCGGCCCCGCAGGACTTACCTGTGCAGGGGATCTGGCAAAGCTTGGTTATGATGTGACGATCTTTGAAGCTCTTCATGAGCCAGGCGGCGTGCTGGTATATGGTATCCCGGAGTTCCGTCTGCCCAAGGAAAGGGTAGTTGCCAAAGAAATTGAAAATGTAAAATCCCTTGGGGTCAAAATAGAGACAAACGTGGTGATCGGCAAATCCGTTACCATTGATGAGCTTCTTTCTGAGGAAGGCTTTGACGCGGTGTTTATCGGTTCCGGCGCAGGACTTCCCAAGTTTATGGGAATTCCCGGAGAGCAGGCAAACGGCGTTTTCTCGGCCAATGAGTATCTCACAAGAAGCAATCTGATGAAGGCCTTTGATGAGAATTCCAACACGCCTATTATGAGAGGAGACAAGGTTGCCGTGGTAGGCGGCGGAAATGTGGCTATGGATGCTGCAAGGACGGCCCTGCGTCTTGGCGCTGAGGTACATATCGTATACCGCAGAAGCGAGGAGGAGCTGCCTGCCCGTGTGGAGGAGGTACACCATGCGAAGGAGGAAGGCATTATCTTTGATCTGCTTACCAATCCGGTAGAAATTTTAGAGGACGAAAAAGGATGGGTGAAGGGCATGAAATGTATCCGTATGGAGCTTGGAGCGCCTGATGAGTCCGGAAGAAGAAGACCGGTGGAGGTACCCGGGTCGGAGTTTGTCATTGATGTGGATACTGTTATCATGTCACTCGGAACATCACCGAATCCTCTGATCTCTTCTACCACAGAGGGGCTTGAGGTGAATAAGTGGAAATGTATTGTGGCAGATGAGGAATTCGGCAAAACGACCAAAGAAGGAGTCTATGCCGGCGGAGATGCTGTAACAGGAGCAGCTACCGTGATCCTTGCTATGGGAGCAGGACGCGCAGGTGCAAAGGGAATTGACGAATATTTGAGAAGTAAGTGATTTATGTGCCGGAAGTGATTTCCGGCACAGTTTGATCATAAGGATGCCTGGCGAAGCCGGGCATCCGTTGATTAAGAAAGAATTAATAATTTTTTCTCAGGGAATTAAAATTTATGCTGTATTATAATAAAGTATCATAGAATATCAATTAAAACAGCTATAGGAGCAGTTATGAAAAAATTATTTGAAGAAGATGACAATGAGCCTTATGGGATGGAGAAGGCAAGGATTTTAGTGGCAGTGGTTCCGGTGGTCCTTATTCTTCTGATCCTTGGATTTATGTTGATAAAAAGCCGTATAGGCGGTGAAAACAACAATGGGGATGATCTGCAGCAGAGCATTATGGATTACGCAGATGAAAACAAAAACGATCAGGCAGAGGACTTATTTGTCCCGGCAGATTCCTCATCGGCATTATCGTCCCCGTCAGCACCGGCAGATACAGGCGGAGAAGAGGCGGGAAGCACGGCCTCGCCATCAGGTCAGCCGAAGGTTGAAAAGCAGCCGGAGCGTGAGACGGATCAAAGCAGGCCGGAGAGCGTTGTTAGTCCTACGCCTTATAAGGAGGTTATGGAGGCTGCCAAAAAGGATTACAGCAAAATAGCTTATCACAAGGAAGAGCAGCTCAGAGATATGATGGCCTATTGGGCGGATAATAACCAGAAGGCGCTGGACGATCTGGCTTATCTGGATCATTACATTGCCATGTCCTACAGCCTGCGGGGAACCTCGGATTTTTATTATTACGGGGATACGGACAGCAAAGGAAATCCAGGCGGAAAAGGAATTGCCGTATATGCAGATAACCAGTACTATTATGGCGATTGGAAGGATGGAGTGCGCAGCGGGAACGGAACATGGATCCATTACCATATCCATCTGACAGAAAATAAAAATGATCTGTACACTTACCATCAGTATACCGGCAGCTGGGCAGGGGATCTGCCTGAGGGTGAGGGATCAGAGCACTACGATTATGACAAATCCCTGCTTCAGGAAAGGGTGAGTTATGTTGCCAACCTGATCGGCAGCTACGCAAAGGGACTGGTGAACGGGAAATTTTATATGACCAGTATTTATGCGGACGAGAGCAGCAAGGAGTGGAATGCGGAGGCAAAAAACGGCGTATGGAATTATCTGACCGATGTAAAGGACAAAAAGGGAAACAGAGCTGTTTATGTGGATGTCAATGATCCTGATAATTATACCTGGATGCATCCGAAGAACAATGCCAATATTGGAGTTCCCTGCCTTCTCTCCAAAAACAGGGGCAAAAACTAGTGGAAACCTTTGCCAATCCGTAGTAAAATGTAAAAGGGGAGGCAGAAGGAGGTATGGTTTATGGCGTGGTGTCCCAAATGCGGCAGTGAGCATAAGGCAGAAGAAAACAAATCTTCCGGCTATGCCCTTCTTATAACAGGAAGCATAGGGCTTTTGCTGGTCACTCTGGTTTTTCTGGAGGTGATCGACATTGGTATGTCACTGACCAATAAGTATATGGTTACCGGTGTGATGGGGGTTCTTTTTCTCCTTTTTATTGTCATGGGGATCGTGTCCATGCGAAACTCCAAAATATTGCGCAGAAGGGCCACAAAAGAAAATAATCTGACCATAGAGATCAAAAAGTGGTGCGTTGGGAATCTGAGACGGAGCGAGATCGACGGGATTTTAAACCTGGCAGGCGTGCAGGAGGAGCTTAAGTATTTCCAACGCTTTGACTATGTAAAGGCGGCGATCAGAAAGCAGTTTATGAATCTGGACGAAGGTTATCTGGACAGGCTCATTGAGGAGGTTTACCCGGAAATCTTTGAAAAAGAGATACAGACAGATATGCAGGAGGATTCTTCGTTGGAAGAAGGATCGGAGGATCACATTATTAAGGAAAAAGCCGGATGAAGATCACAATAATCTGTGTAGGAAAGCTGAAGGAGGATTTTTTCAGAAAAGCGGTTGCTGAATACGAAAAACGCCTCGGCAGGTATTGTAAGCTGGAGATCATTGAGGTGGCAGACGAAAAGACGCCCGATGATGCCAGCCTGGCGGCAGAGGAACAGATCAGGGAAAAGGAAGCCGCCAGAATATTAAAGCATGTAAAGGAAGAGGCCTATGTTTTTACTTTGGAGATTGCCGGAAAACAGCCGGATTCCCTTACTTTTTCCCGGATGCTTTCCCGTCTGTCGGTTCAGGGCAAAAGTCATTTTCAGTTTATCATAGGGGGTTCGTTAGGGCTTCATAAAAGTGTTTCTCTTGCGGCAGATCAGGCGATCAGCTTTTCAAACATGACATTTCCCCATCAGCTGATGAGGGTGATCCTATTAGAACAGATTTACAGAAGCTATCGGATCATAAACGGGGAGCCCTACCATAAATGATAAGTGGTGAAACAGGTCTAGCATTTCATTTTTTCTCATATAGTAAAATATAAAATAATATTTTTTTTAGAAGCATTATGGGGAAAATGAAAAAGCGCAGCCATAAATATCACTGGGATCAGACAAGAGAAGAGCGGGCGGATGAGAGAAGGATTTCCGGCAGAGAGCTTATGGTAGAATCCTTAAAGCTGCCGAAGGATTCTCTTCTGGGAGCGTCCATTGTAACTGTCACAGGCAATACAGATGCCTTTGTTGAAAATTATAAGGGGATCATTGAATATACAAGCCAGCTGATCCTTCTTCAGGGAAAAACCTGTAAGATTGAAATCAGCGGAAGAAGACTGAATATCGTTTACTACACCAATGAAGACATGAAGATCAGCGGATGGATAGAATCTGTCCGGTATTTATTGTAAACCACAAAGCAAAATTTTGCCGCTGGTGATAAGTTGAGATAACGGGGGTGTGGTATGATAGAGGTCATTCGTTACCTGAAAGGATATCTGGCCATTAAGGTTTTCGGCTTTTCGCCGGAAAGATTTATGAATCTATGCAGCCACCACAAAATCTTTTTGTGGGATGTGGAAAACCACGGTGATCATTATACCATGAAGATCAGTCTTCAGGGATTTTACCGGCTTAAGGGGATCACAAGAAAAACAGGGACGAGGGTAGTCATAACAAGGCGTTATGGACTGCCCTTTCTTT
>CANDAG010000069.1 GCA_947382625.1 uncultured Lachnospiraceae bacterium | reverse complement strand
TCAACACCAACACCGCCAAGAGACTCGGTTACCCAAACGGGATCGCCTGCGAAGATCTGGTTGTACTCAGGAGTACGTGCAAATTTAACGCAGCGCAGCTTCATGATGAAGTGGTCAACAAATTCCTGGATTTCCTGCTCGGTAAAGGTACCGTTTGCAAGGTCTCTTTCTGCGTAGCAGTCAAGGAAGGTAGAGGTACGTCCAAGGGACATAGCAGCACCATTCTGCTCTTTAACGGAGCACAGATATCCGAAGTAAGTAGCCTGGATAGCTTCCTTTACGTTAGTAGCGGGCTTGGAAATATCGCAGCCATAGGAAGCAGCCATTTCCTTCATCAGCTTAAGAGCGATCATCTGCTCGGAAAGCTCTTCACGAAGACGGATCACATCGTCGGTCATAACACGTCCGGTAGAATCCTTCTGTGCCTGCTTGTCTTCGATCAGTCTGTCGATACCATACAGAGCTACACGTCTGTAATCGCCGATGATACGGCCACGGCCGTAAGCATCAGGAAGACCTGTGATAATGTGAGCGGAACGGCATGCTCTCATCTCTGCATTGTATGCATCGAAACATCCTGCATTGTGTGTTTTTCTGTGAGTGGAGAAGAACTCGCTGATCTCAGGGTCTACTTCGTAACCGTTGTCAGAGCAAGCTTTCTCAGCCATTCTGATACCGCCGTAAGGCTGGAGGGAACGCTTGAAGGGCTTATCTGTCTGGAAACCTACGATCGTTTCCTTGGATTTGTCGAGGTAACCAGGGCCGTGTGATGTGATGGTGGATACAACCTTGGTATCCATATCAAGAACGCCGCCTGCTTCACGCTCCTGCTTCTGCAGTTCAAGTACCATCTGCCATAAGTCTTTTGTGTTTTGTGTAGCTTCGGCTAAGAAGGATTCGTCACCATCATAGGGATGATAGTTCTTCTGGATGAAGTCACGAACGTTAACTTCATTTTCCCACTTGCCGCCTACAAAATCTTTCCATTCTGGTCTCATTTTGTGTAAGCCTCCTCAATTAAGTGATTGATTTATTTGTGCATAAAAAACATGCGATTACCGTGATTTCATTATATGTTACAAAGTCATTATGAGTCAAGGCAAAGAGTGTACTTTTTTGTGAACAAGACAAGGATTTAAGGGAAATTTTATATTTTACAGTTAACGACATTAGAATCTGTTATGCCGTTAACTATATGGAATCGGGGAAAAGGTTTGATAATAGTCTTGTCAGAAAGTGGACAAAGTATTATACTGAAAGCTGTTACTGGCACTGGTTATTTAAGGAAATTAAAACAAGGAGGTTAGATCATATGGCACAGATCACGAAAGAGATGACGATCGGTGAGATCCTGAGGACGAATCCGGATGTTGCACCTGTTCTCATGGAGGCAGGGATGCATTGTCTCGGCTGTCCGTCAGCTCAGGGAGAGAGCCTTGAGGAAGCTGCTATGGTCCATGGCATGGACATCAATGATCTCATGGCCAAGATAGAGGCACTTTAAGAGGCGCCTGCTGTCGGGCAGATATAGTATCCGAAAAACAAGCCGGCATTTTGAATGCCGGCTTAGCTTTTAGAGACAGGATAGCGATTGTAAAGCAGTATTTTGTACGATAGGTTCAAAGTGCTCTTCCAGGTAGGCCAGAGAGGCCGGTACGGAACGGACACTTGCACCGTATTCGGACAGGATATTGCATATTTTGTTGAACTCGGCGGGTGTATGATCGCTCTTTGACAGAGCCAGGAGGTAAGAACCGTCTTCCTGTTTGTAGAGGGAGTTTACACCCTTATAATAGGTGGAAAGCACATGGGCAGAACCGATAACCTCCCGGAGGCTGTCAAAGGAATAGATCCTGGTGAGCTCTGCCGGGACACCGGAACCGGAGGAAGCTGAAAGCTTTTTCTGGAGAGCATTTTTGAAGGAGCGCTTGGCTTCTTCAATCTCTGCCCCGTTTCCGGCTGCGTTCTGTGCCTGGCCGGAGGAGGTTCCGGCTTTGCTGTTCTGAATCTTGCGGAAAAGATCCAGAACGTCATCGGCGCCTTCTGCTATAGTGTCTAAAACCTCATCTAAAGTGCCGTCATCCTCGTGAACAGAGGGAGCAAACTTTGAAAAGCGGGTGTCCAGCTCATCGGGATCCTCCACCTTGGTGATGATCAGGACGATGCATTCGGAATTTAAAGGAATTGCTTCTATCATTAAAGGAATGTCTTCCGCTTCGAATCCAAATTCAAAGGATGCCTGCTGCATCATGTCACGGAATAGATCTTTGGCTTTTTCGGTACCGTAAGCAAGTTCGCTGAGCTTTAATTCTCTGTCAGCCAGGTCTTCTCTGGTTAGGGTACAGCGAATCTGGTGATCATTAACTTTTTCGATTTTCATATTATCACATCCTCTTACTAATAAGATACTGTTATCCTGTTGTTTGGTGACACAGTCAGTCACTTAAAAATATATTATACTTTGAACGAATTTAAGTCAATAGGACAGAAAAACAGTTTAATAAAATTTTATAAAAATTTTTTGGTTATTTTTTATTTTTCTTGATTTTTGCTGTAATTGTTAAAAATATATAAAAAACAGCAATTTGCACTTGCAAAATTTGGGAATAAACACTATAATCGTACCTGTGAGATGCTTCCGGATAAATCTGTATCAGGAGGAGGCATTGGTTTTTAGCTTTATTTACACGAATCTAAACAAATTAAATCGGAAAGGACCGATTCCGGCTGAAAAGAAAAGGACAGCCGTTTGGAACGGTTCTATCTAAATCCCTTCGAGCCTTTTGGCTCTGTGATCATTTTATTCCATTATTCATCTATTTATAACGAAGGGATGTCTACAGGCTTTTTTGTGCTTGTCGCGAATATTTCTATAGATTTTCACCTAATATAATTCACCCTATTGGAAATTCGCAGCGGTAACATATTTTTAGATACGTATCCGGCATCTTACCTGTTTCTATATTATCGTCATTATTATTGAATCTATAATCAGTTTTGGGATTAATTTATCTTTTTGACATGACATATCACGGATTCCTTTTGGAAATTGTCAAAAAAATGTATCCCGGAACAGATGGGAGAAGCTATGACTTTAAATTGCGAAGAGGATTCCGCATTGCTCAGGGTCAGTCTTGAAGAAATGGAAAGGAAAGGCATTAAGCTGTTCTTAAATGGCGTTCCGTCCACTACGGAATATATCATAAAAAGCTGCATTAATGAAGATACAGTATATATGCCTGACTATGTGACGGACGAATGTGGAAGAATAAAAGAAATTAGGTATGACAGGATATCGGCAGATGCCTGATCACCTCCTGTCCTGCATGCAGCGGCCACGGTCGGGACCGGGCATCGGAAAGCCCCTTATAATAAAGTACAGCAATCCGGTTCCCCGTGGCTGCGGCAGCAGAAAATGTATCAGAAATATGACGGTATTTATCGGATCATGCCAGGAGCAAAATGTTATAAAAAGTCAAAATTAGTAATGACGGTGTGGGAATAGTTTGCTATAATATAGGGCGATTGGAGGTCACGGAATGAAGAAAAAAATAATACCTGTTCTGATTGCAGTCGCCCTTATTATAGTGATCGGTGGCGTAAGCTTTGGAATAAAGTTTTTGGAAAAGTATTCTTATACAAAGGATCGCGCGGACTTGTCTGCCTATTTCAATATGGAAGGGGAGCAGGATGCAGCCATAGTACTGCAGGACGAACTGATCGAAGAGAGAAGCCGGCTGATCGAAGGAAGCTACTATGTAAAATTGAGTACGGTTCACGAATATTTCAACGATCGCTTTTATGAGGACAAAAAAGAAGGGCTTTTATTATATACGCTTCCGGATGATATTATCCGGAATGTGATCGGAAGCGGCGAGGTGAGCAGCAAAGAAGGGACTGAAACGCTCTCCTATATTCCGGCCAGATATGAGGGGGAAACTCTGTATGTGGCGCTTGATTATGTGAAGCGGTATGCAAATTTTTCCTATGAGGGTTTTTCGGAGCCGAACCGTCTGCAGATCTATACCCAATGGGATGAGAAGCAGGTGGCGGAGATCACTAAGGATACGGCGGTGAGGATCTTAGGAGGCGTAAAGAGTGAGATCCTTAAGGATGTGACGGCCGGAGAGAAGGTGACGGTGCTTGAACGGATGGAAACCTGGAGCAAGGTTAAGACGGAGGATGCCATTATCGGTTATGTGGAGAATAAACGGCTGACAGAGGCGAGGCCGGAGCTGCCTATCCCGGTAACGGATTATGAGGAACCGGAATACACCAGCCAGACCAGAGATCACAAGATCAATATGGGATGGCATACCATTGCTGCGGAAGCCGGCAATGATACACTGGGACAGGTAACGGCGAATACCAAAGGACTGAATGTGATTTCGCCTACCTGGTTTAAGCTCAGCGATAATGAGGGAAACTTTACCAGCTTTGCCAGCCAGAGCTATGTGAATAAAGCCCATGATATGGGTCTGGAGGTATGGGCGCTGGTTGAAAATATAGAATACAAGAGTGCACTTGATATGTATCAGATCCTTTCCTCCACCACCACAAGAGGAAAGCTCATCGATGGGCTTATGGGGGAGGTGCTCGCCTGCGGCGCTGACGGTATCAATGTGGATTTTGAGCTGATCAGCACAGACTGCGGAGAACATTTTATAGAGTTTATCAGGGAACTGTCTATTCCGTGCCGGGCAAACGGCATTGTGCTCTCGGTGGATAACTATGTCCCGCGGGGAGATACCCATCATTATGACAGGGAGGAACAGGGGATCGTGGCGGATTATGTGGTGATCATGGGGTATGATGAGCACTACGCAGGAAGCTCTGAAGCCGGAAGTGTTGCTTCCATTGATTTTGTGGAGGAAGGCATTGAAAGAACGGTGGAGCAGGTGCCGGCAGAGAAGGTGATCAACGCCATTCCTTTTTATACCAGGATATGGGAGACGGCAGACGGGAAGCTCAGCAGTCAGGCAGTAGATATGTATGTGGCGGAGGAGTATGTGAAAGCACATAATATTGCTGTGGAATGGGACGAGCAGACCTGCCAGAATTACGGAGAATATACGGAAGGGGGCAGTCTTCACCAGATATGGCTGGAGGATGCAAGCTCCATAGAAGTGAAGCTCAATATCATGGAAAAATACCAGATCGGTGGTGTGGCCAGCTGGCGGCTTGGTTATGAGAAGCCTGAAATATGGGATGTTATCGGCGTGTATTTGAGCAGATAGACGGGATACAGGTATTATATAGTCTGGAGGAATTGCACTGTTTTGGATATAGATAAAGAGGACAGATAAGCGTCAGGCAGCGTTGCTGCCTGTGCGGCCTATAAGCTGCAGGTCTACCTGCAGCTTATTTTTCATAGATATTAGGGAGGCATAATATGGCGAGGCGCTAAGTGACAGAGAATCAGAATAGAGTTTTAAAGCTGGTGATGGCGGGGGTCTTGATGTTTTCCATGTTTGTGGTGGCCAGAGAAGGAGCCATTTATGTAAATTCTCTCCAGGTGGAAAATAAAAGCAGAATGTGCGTAGTGATCGATGCAGGACATGGAGGCTCTGACCCTGGCAAGGTGGGGATCAACAATCAGCTGGAGAAGGAGCTGAATCTGAAAATAGCCAAAATACTGAAGGGCTTTCTGCAGGCAGAGGGAATCGATGTGGTGATGACCCGGGAAAGCGATGAGGGGCTTTATGACGAGGATGCTTCTAATAAGAAGGTGCAGGACATGAAGAGGAGGCTGGAGATCATCGAAGAGGCTGACCCTGTGATCGTGGTAAGTATCCATCAGAACAGCTATCATGAGGAATATGTAAAGGGGGCACAGGTTTTTTATTATTCCACCAGCGAAAACAGCAGACAGCTGGCTGAGGTGATACAGGAACAACTGAGGAGTCTTGACCCGGATAATAAGAGGGAGGCAAAGGGAAACGACAGTTATTTCCTTCTTAAAAAGACCTCTAAGCCTATTGTGATCGTAGAGTGCGGCTTTTTGTCCAACAGAGAGGAAGCAGAGAAGCTCTCTTCAGCCTTCTATCAGGAAAAAACAGCGTGGAATATTCATATGGGGATCATGAAATATTTGAATCGTCAGGAATAACGTGATATAATGAAGCACGCTGAAGCGTGTATGGGTCATAAGGAATCCACCATCTGCGATGGTACCCCTTATGACATGTGGTCGTAAGGAATCCTCCCATCTGCGATGGGCCCCTCCTTGCGACATAATATAATGAAGCACGCTGAAGCATGTATGGGTCATAAGGAATCCACCATCTACGATGGTACCCCTTATGACATGTGGTCGTAAGGAATCCTCCCATCTGCGATGGGGCCCTCCTTGTGACAAAAGCTGCAGCAAGGATGGATTCTATGAAAACACAGCTTGTAAAAATAGAGGAAGAGCGGATCAATCCCGGCGCAATAGAAAAGGCCGGGGAAATTATTAAGGCAGGGGGGCTGGTGGCCTTTCCTACGGAAACTGTATATGGTCTTGGAGGGGATGCGCTTAATCCGGCTTCCTCAAAGAAGATTTATGCTGCAAAGGGAAGACCTTCCGATAACCCGCTGATCGTGCATATTGCTGAGATGGAGGATCTCTCCCGTATTGTGAGGAGGATACCGGAGGCGGCCTGCAGGCTGGCCCGGTGGTATTGGCCGGGACCTCTTACGATGATCTTTGAAAAGGCGGACTGTATCCCCAGGGAGACTACCGGCGGCCTTGAAACCGTAGCCGTGCGTATGCCCTCTAACAGGATCGCCAGGGCTCTCATCAGGGCGGCAGGAGGATATATTGCAGCTCCCAGCGCCAATCGGTCGGGAAGACCCAGCCCCACGGTGGCAAGATATGTGATAGAGGATCTTGACGGCAGGGTGGATATGATCATTGACGGAGGAGAGGCTCAGATCGGCCTGGAATCCACGATCATTGACCTGACAGAGGATACCCCCGTAATCTTACGGCCGGGCTATATTACGGAGGAGGCGCTGAAGGAGGTTTTGGAGAGTGTGGATACGGATGCGGCTCTCATGGAAAGCGGTACAGACAAGCCGCCCAAAGCGCCGGGCATGAAATACCGGCATTATGCACCTAAAGGGAATCTGACTATTGTGGAAGGACAGCCCGGTCAGGTAATAGAATATATCAACGAACAAATACGGAAGCACAAAAAAGCAGGCAGAAAGACCGGTGTGATCGCCACAGACGAAACGGCAGGAAGTTATTATGCCGACAGCATAAAAAACGCAGGGCAACGGCAGGATGAGGCTCAGATCGCCAGCTGCATATTTCGGATCCTGAGAGAATTTGACGATGAAGGAATAGAAGTGATCTATGCGGAAGGGTTTGACAGCCAGGGGCTTGGGTGCGCCATTATGAACCGGCTTTTAAAGGCGGCGGGGCATCAGGTGATTCGTTTGCCGGAGGAAGATGAAATTAAGGATTGATATCAGGAGGAATAAGGATGATAGCATTAGGCAGTGACCATGGCGGATACGATTTGAAATGTCAGGTGATGGAGCATTTAAAGGAAAGAGGGATTCCCTGCAGGGATTTTGGTTGTTTTGATAAGGAGTCCTGTGACTATCCGGATTTTGGCCGGGCAGCAGCGGAGGCGGTTGCCGGGGGAGAGTGTGAAAAAGGAATTGTGGTCTGTACTACAGGGATCGGAATCTCTATTGCAGCAAACAAGGTTCCCGGCATACGGTGTGCCCTTTGTACAGATCCCTTTCTTGCAAAAATGACAAGGCTTCACAACGATGCAAATATGCTTGCGCTTGGAGGTGGGATCACAGGCAGAAATCTTGCGCTTGAAATCGTGGATACCTTTCTGGATACGGAATTTTCGGAAGGCGAAAACCATAAGCGGAGGATTGGCAAGCTGGAATAAGAGAGTACTCTAAAGAATAAAGGCGGGTGAAAGGTTTGAGAGCAGGAAAAAAAGGCATTGCCGGTCTTATGGCGGCAATTCTTTTGGCTTGTGCCCTTCCTGTGTCAGTGTATGCTGATAAAATCTCGGAGTTGGAGGAAGAGATCAACCAGAGGCAGGAAGAGAAGGAGCAGACTGAAAATCAGATCGGCGAGAAAAAAGACGAGCTCAATGAACTGAATGAAACTGCGGAGGGGCTGAAAGGACAGCTTAATTCATTGAATGCCAATCTGACCGAGGTCAGCAACAATCTGGCGGAGCTTGAGGATCGGATCAAAACTAAAAATGAAGAAATAGAACAGACAGAAGCAGAGCTGGAGAATGCAAAAGAGGTGGAGGCCGCTCAATATGCCGCAATGAAAAAGCGGGTAAAATTCATGTATGAGAGGCAGGACTACATGATATTGGAGGTCCTTTTCGGCTCGGACAGTATGGCGGATTTTTTAAACCGGCACGAATATATCCAGCGGATTTCGGAGTATGACAGGCAGAAGCTGGAGGAGTTTAAGACTACCAGGCGGGAGATCGAGGAGACGGAAGCGCATCTTAAGCAGGAGAAAGAGGAACTGGATGATCTCAGGGCGTCCGTGGAGGAGGAACAGAGCCGCTATACGGAGCTGGTCAATCAGACCTCCGGTAAGCTTTCCAATAATCAGCGTGAGATTTCTGAGACGGAAGCAGAGATGCTTGCATACGAAAGAGAGCTGGAGGAGCAGAAGAATGACATTGCCCGTCTCCAGGAGGAGCTGGCAGAGGAAAGAAGGCTTTCCGAACTGGCGGCCAGATCTGCATGGAGAGATATTTCTGAAGTGGCCTTTGCAGAAGGGGACAGATATTTGCTTGCCAACCTGATCTACTGTGAAGCAGGAAACCAGCCCTATGAAGGACAGGTGGCAGTGGGGGCGGTTGTAATGAACCGCGTTATGAGCTCTGTTTTTCCGGATACTGTGGTGGGAGTCATTTACCAGAACAAACAGTTTTCTCCGGTTGCCAGCGGCCGTCTGGCTCTGGCTCTTTCAGAAAATCATGCAACAGACGCCTGCTACCGTGCAGCAGATGCGGCTATGGCGGGAAATACCACAGTGGGGAACTGTCTGTTTTTCAGGACACCTATTGATGGCCTTACAGGAATCCAGATCGGAGGACATATTTTTTATTGATACAAGGATGCCTGATCGATATATGCTTTAAGTCTGTCAAAGCCTCCGGAATAAATGATCTGCAGCAGATGGTCAAGCCGCAGGAGGCTTTGCTTTAATATGTCCAGAGAAATGGCCCCTGAGTTTAAGGCAGTTACAAGCTCATCTAAATCCACCACCTTGACAAAGCCGTCGGGATAGATGATGACATCAGCCAAAAGATCGGTGGCGATCAGGGTGTTGTCATTGGAGTCATAGTCAAAATCCACAATGTCGCAATACCAATAAAGAAGCTTCCCGGATTTTTCGCAGAATTTGCTTACCTTGAAGCCCTCCTTCAGAAAATAGCAGGAACTGCCGTGGTGAAGATCTTTTTTGGGGTGAAGGGCCTGCCAGGAGGTGATGATGTGTTCCTCGTCACAGGAAAGGATGATGTCATCCTTTAAAAGGATACATTCATCAGGGATAATGCGTCGGCGGTAGAGAGTGGGATTTGTCATAAGACCTCCTTTGTGTGAGCATCGGTTGTATGTCAAATAGTACTATTAAATCCGGGGAAAGTCAACGGTTTGGGGAGAGTCCGGGACAGAAATTATTACTAAAGTTCAGGGGTGGATTTTTACATAATTTTTATGGGCTTTCTGTGATAATTTCCTAGACAGAAAAAGAAAAAGTGGTATAATTGTTAGGTGAGTACTCACCACCGGCAGAATAGTTTAAAGGGGCGAAGCATGTGAAATATGATCGAAACGTTTATCAGGCATTAACGATGATAGGACAGTTTGGAATAAACATGTTGGTCCCTGTTTTTATTTGTTCCTTTTTGGGAATTTTTTTGGATAAGAAGCTGGGAACAAATTTTCTGGTGATCGTACTGTTTTTTGTGGGGGCGATAGCAGGAGGATACAACGTATACCGTTTTTCACGGCAGATTTTCGGGAAGGACAGCGGGCAGTCGGCGTATCTTCACAAGAGCAGAATGCACAGAGGAGACTCAAATGAAGGAAAGGATCACCAGAATCAACAGGACACTCTTTGAACTGGAGACAGGGATTCTGATCTATGGCGTGGTATGCCAGATTTTTGTGTTTCTGGTTAAGGATAAGGAAAGCTACAGCCTGGGGCTTTGGATGGGCGTACTGATCGCTGCGTTAAGCGCATTCCATATGTGGTGGAGTCTTGACAGAGCTCTTGACCTTGGCGAGCGTCAGGCGGTCAAAACCATGAGCGCTCACAATGTATTGCGGTATGTTTTTATAGTAGTGGCATTTGCACTGATCGCCATGGGAGGGATTGCCAATCCTCTTGCGGCATTTTTAGGGATTATGGGCCTTAAGGTATCAGCCTATATGCATTTTTTTACCCAAAAGATCAGTACAAAAATATATGGGGAGGAAATCCTGCCTCCCCTGATAGAAGAACCTGTGGAAGAACAGGAGATGTGAGGAGGTGAGAATATGGGAGAAGGAATTCTGTTATCCGAAACCGAGGGCGTGGATTTTATGATCCATGGAGTTTTTTCCTATGAGCTGTTTGGCCAGACGGTTTGGATAACAACAACACATGTCTGCGTTCTGATAGTTTTTCTGATCATCATTGGATTCTGTATAGCAGCAAACAGAGCCGTGAAGCATGCCACAGAGGTGCCGGGGGCATTTCAGAATGTGGTGGAGCTGATCGTGGAAATGCTGGATGGAATGGTCGGCGGTGTTATGGGCAAACAGGCAGTCAGATTCCGGAATTATATCGGGACAATATTTATTTTTATCCTGGTCAGCAATATTTCCGGTCTGCTGGGATTACGTCCCCCTACAGCGGATTACGGCGTAACCTTTGCACTGGGGATCATAACCTTTACGTTGATCCATTTCAACAAATTCAAGTATCAGAAGGTATCAGGGGTGCTTAAGGGTTTATGTGAGCCGTGGCCCATCTGGGCGCCGATCAATATCATAAGTGATCTTGCGGTTCCAATTTCGTTGTCACTCCGTTTGTTCGCCAATGTTTTATCGGGAACAGCTATTATGGCGCTGATCTATGCTCTTTTAAGCAAGGTGGCTATTATCTGGCCGGCGGCGCTCCATGTGTATTTTGATCTGTTTTCCGGTGCGATCCAGACCTATGTATTTTGTATGCTGACCATGACTTATATCGCAGATGCATGCAATACGGAGGGGTAATACCAAAGCAGCAGGGTTGTTTGTAATTTAATTTAATACAATATTTTATCTTAAAAGATTTAAGGAGGAAACAAAAATGGATTTCAATGTTAATTTTATTTTGGGTTGTTCAGCGATCGGCGCAGGTCTGGCAGTTATCGCCGGTATCGGGCCTGGTGTAGGCCAGGGTATTGCGGCAGGACACGCAGCTGCAGCAGTGGGAAGAAATCCCGGAGCAAAATCTGATGTAACATCCACAATGCTTCTTGGGCAGGCCGTTGCAGAGACAACAGGTCTTTACGGTCTGTTGATTGCCATCATTCTTCTGTTCGTAAGACCTCTTGTAGGTGCCGCTCAATAAATAAAAGGAGAGCAGGTAAATAGGAGAAAGGAGGCCCACGGATGGATGGCAGATTATTTGACCTTGACCTGCAGCTGTTAGCGGATGCAACGCTCATGATCATTGCGGTCTTTGTACTCTTTTTGATAGCATCTTACTTTTTGTTTAACCCGGTAAGGGAGATGATGGCGAAGAGACAGGCCAAGATAAAGGGCGAGTTAGACAGCGCGGCCAGGGATATGGAAGATGCGTCTTCGCTGAAAAAGCAGTATGAGGAGAAGCTTAAGAACATTAATGTGGAAGCGGAAGCAATCTTAAGTGATGCCAGAAAGCGTGCTCTGGAAAATGAAAACAAGATTGTGGCCCAGGCAAAGGAAGAGGCTGCAAGGATCATTGACAGAGCCAAGGTGGAAGCCGAGCTTGAAAAGCAGAAAGCGGCAGATGATGTGAAGCGGGAGATGGTAGTCCTCGCATCGATCATGGCCGGTAAGGTAGTTAAGGCATCTATCGATACAACCGTACAGGAAAGCCTGGTAAATGAAACATTAAAGGAAATAGGTGAGAGCACATGGCAAAGCTAGTTGGCGCAACATATGGAGAAGCTTTGTTTGAGCTTGCTGTGGAGGAAGGCAGGGAAGAGGAGCTTTTGGGTGAGATCATCCAGCTGAAGGAGCTGCTTTCCGAAAACCCGGACTTTGGGAAACTGATGAACCATCCCAAGGTTTTGAAGGAAAATAAACTGGAGGTTCTCGAGACGGTTTTTAAGGGCCGTATTTCCGAGGAACTGGTTGGATTCCTGCACCTTATCGTAAGTAAAGACAGATATGGGGAGATTGATTCCATACTGGATTATTTCATTGATGAAGTGAAGCGGGTAAAGGGGATAGGCGTTGCCTATGTGACCACGGCATTCAATCTGAGTGAAGCCAAAAAGAAAGAAGTGGAACAAAGGCTGCTCTCTACCACATCCTTTAACAGAATGGAGATGCACTATCAGGTGGATGAAGGCCTGATCGGAGGCATGGTCATCCGGATCGGTGACCGGGTAGTAGACAGCAGTATAAGAAGTAAGCTGTCAGGGCTCGAACGCGAGCTCCTTAAGGTACAGTTGTAATAGCAAGTAGTAACCAAAAAGAAAGGTGCGTAAGAACCATGAATTTGAGACCGGAAGAAATCAGTTCTGTCATTAAAGAGCAGATTAAAAGATATGCTTCAGAGCTTGAAGTTTCAGACGTGGGTACCGTTATCCAGGTGGCTGACGGTATCGCCCGTGTACATGGTCTGGAAAACGCAATGCAGGGAGAGCTTCTGGAATTCCCCGGGGAAGTATACGGAATGGTGCTGAACCTGGAAGAGGACAACGTAGGTGCGGTGCTCCTTGGAAGCCAGAAAAATATCAACGAGGGTGACACGGTTAAAACAACCGGCCGCGTGGTTGAGGTTCCTGTAGGCGATGCCATGTTGGGACGTGTGGTAAATGCTCTTGGGCAGCCTATTGACGGAAAAGGCCCCATACAGACAGATAAATATCGTAAAATTGAGAGAGTAGCATCTGGTGTTATCACCAGAAAATCAGTAGATACCCCTCTGCAGACAGGTATTAAGGCAATTGACGCCATGGTGCCTATTGGAAGAGGACAGCGTGAGCTTATTATCGGCGACCGGCAGACAGGTAAGACTGCCA
>CANDAG010000068.1 GCA_947382625.1 uncultured Lachnospiraceae bacterium | reverse complement strand
CCTCTAATTCCTCTATCATCTTCCTTGCTTTCTCAATAAAATCGTCCGGTACCATGCATATTTTCTGTACGTATGAATGATAGTATTGAGATACGATTAACACATATTTAACCATGCTCTACCTCCTCTAAAGTCCGATTTTAAGCAAACTTTAATTGCCCATTATCATCCTCTGCCATCCTTATATTCGGCATCCTTTCTGCCACACACATTTCCGGCAGGTTTGCCCTTACCAATGCTGCTGGTATCGGCGGACACACCGCATTGCCGCATCTCTTTACCTGTTCTGCCCTTGGGTAGCTTTTCCCGGTATAGTCTCTGTCGATGATGTAATCTTCCGGGAATCCCTGGCACCCATACAGCTCCTTTGGCTCCAGCATACGCAGACCTATATCAACTATCTGGTAATCAACCCCTGCTATCGTCACAAGGCCAAACCTGTCATGGGATGTGACTGTGTCCAGTGGATTTTTGATATCCTGGCCGGTACAGTCTCCATAGTACTTGATCAGGAATGCCCTTACTTCCCCAAAGTGCCCCGGGGAGCATGTGACCGTATGCAATGGTTCCCTCAGATCCTGCCCTGTACCGCTCTTATAGAACTTGCTTAAAAACGATGTCACCAACCCATACCTGTTTGACGCATCCACTGTCATGACTGGGTCTGTCACCTGCTGCCCTCTGACTTCGCTTTTAGATGTTTCTGAGTGGTACTGGATCAATGCAGGTGCTACTAAGCAATGCTCATTTTTACTCACTATCGTGGCAAGAGGTTCCCGCAGATCCTTGCTCCGGTCAGATGCAAAGCCTGTCTGCCCGATCTGCACCATGTAAGGCTCCACTATTCCATATCCATGCTTGCCTGTAATAGTCGGGAGCGGATTATGGATATCTCCCGGAGCCCTCTCTCCCCCATGGTTGACTGTCACTATAAACGGCTCTGGATTATCCAGCACAAACTTTTTAAGCCCCCTTGCGATCCGCTCCATAGTCTTGGGAGCCAGCGGCCTTACCGCCCGGATCCCATACTTTTCTTTGATCTCCTCTGCAGTATCAAAGATGCTGGGGCAGGGAAGGGAAAAATCTATCTGTGTATACGCCCCGATATACTGCTTCTTGATCCCTGCTGCCTCTTCCAGGCTTCCGGCCGGCGCGTGTGTCGGCTCCGGCCAGATGATGGGCTTTCCGTCACACCGGGCAATCAGGAAAAACCTCTTGCGCATAGTCGGCGCCCCGTAATCTGCCGCTACCAGCTCCCGGCTTTCCACTGCATATCCTAAAACTTCCAATTGGCTTACAAACTTCCTATAGGTTGTACCTTGCTTTAATTTTATAGGGCGATGCTTCCGATTCAGGGGGCCCCAAGTCTTAAACTCCTCTACGTTCTCAAGCATGATCACCCTCGGCCTTACTTTTCCGGCCCACCGCAGTGCCACCCATGCCAGTCCCCGGATATTCTTATCCTTAGGTTTACCACCCTTGGCCTTGGAAAAGTGCTTGCAGTCCGGAGAAAACCATGCGAGGCCTACCGGATGTCCATTGCATACCTTTACCGGATCGATATCCCAGACGCTCTCACAATAATGCTTTGTGGACGGATGGTTTGTCTTATGCATCCGGATGGCTTCCGGGTCATGGTTGATCGCTATATCCACACTGTACCCTGTTGCCAGTTCTATTCCCGTGCTTGCACCGCCGCCTCCAGCAAAATTGTCAACTATCAGCTCACCGTTTATCATCAGCACGGCCCCCCTTCCGCTCCATGGAAGGCTCCTGCCGGATACATCCACTCTCCTTTAACGTATACATCATCCACCGTAAACTCTCCTGTGATCAGGCTGCGTATCGCCTCCTCATCTCCATGGTATACGCAAGAATCAGCATCCCCCACAAACTCATCCAGGTTGCACTTATTGTCTAAAGTGAATCCCAATATCTCCTCATCCTGCCTTAGCAGTTCATAATCTTCGGGGTATAACTCCTTGATCCCTGCAAATAGTTTAGGTGTTGAGAAGATGCACATTGCACAACTGCACCGATTCCATCCCGCTCTATAACACGGGTGTGAAGCTACTCTGTTCCGTTTGTGCACTTCCCACACATCCGCCTCCGAATAGTCAATAATAGGTCTCCATTGGTGCACTGTTCTATGGGCTTTTACCTCTGCATTAGTCCTATGTATTTCCATTTCATTGTATTTTGCCCTGCCTGCTGATTCTCCCCGCCTCTCCCCTGAAACAACAAGGATCTTTACATTCTCCTTTGTCTTTTCCAGGTTTGATGTGACACTGTCCTGGACTGCTGCTTTCAGGTTTCCACTGCACCAGCGGCCCTGATGGGTACCACCCTTTGCAGGGAATTTCAGCCTTTTACCGCCTATTTCCTCCAACTTTCCAAGGTTGTCCAGGTTGCTCATAACGGAATCTGCCACCATGATCTTAAGATACGCACTGCACCATCTGCGGCTCAGATCTCCAGTCTTTGCGGGGAATTTCATCCTGTACCCCAGCTTTTTCAGTTCTTCCTCCATCTCTTCCGTTGCCTGTTTTTTGATCTCCAGGCACTTAAGATAATTGGGAGATGGTCTGCATTGCAGGATCTCACCAGTATCCGGCTCCATCCATTCCACCGGCTCACTCGCTCCTATCCTGTAAAGCTCGCCGAAAAAACCATTTTTTCTCCATGACAGCCTCAGTGGGATCCCTTCAGCTTCAGCAAATGCTTTTACATAGTTCTGGGTACATCTCCAATCCATCCTCCTACTTGGATGCCCTCCATCTATGTCATGATGCCAACACTCAATTTTTTCCTTTGGTACCCCTAACTCAATCAGTTTAAAGTAACAAGCTATGCTATCTTTTCCGCCTGATAACAGCACAACAATGAGGTCATACTCTTCCAGCGGCAGAAGGCTTTCCAGATATATCTTTCTAAAGTATTCGCTGTCTGTCCTGCCCGGCTCCCTGGGCTTTATCCTTATCCCCTTGCCGTATATTGGTTCATCCTTTTTCCCTAGTGTTACTGGTGTGTCTTTGGTACAGTCTACATCCTTTATAAAATCTGGCTCAAATAAACTTAACTGCCCTTTCATATCTTTTTAGGAGCCTGCTATAGCATTACCCCGGCCGGAGGCTCGGCTCCTTTCTTTCTTTTAAAATCGCTTTTAATTGCTCAAAATCTCCCTCTCCAGCTGCTCAAAGTCATAATCATTCTGCTGGAAATCGTTAAATCCTCCCTTATTCGTCACTTCCGGTTTTTTGTATCTTCCCGGAAGATATTTCTCAAACGCGAAATCTTTCAGAAAATTCTCAGCGTTTTTGATATACCTTTCCTGAGTCTTGAGAATCCGGCATGATTCTGCATAGTTCTTCGCGCATCTGACCAGATCGACCTCCGCCACTTTCCCTGCCATCAGCAGATCAATATATGCCGTTTCTGTCAAATATCGGTTGCAGTCTTTTGGGTATGCAGACAAAAATTCCTCGAAGTGTTCTGCGCGCGCGATTGGATTCGGATTACGATTCGGATTGGATTCGGATTGGATTGGATTACGGGGACATCTGATATCATCTGATATCATTTGATTGCAAGTTTCATCGGGTGACGGAAACTTGCTTTTCTTTGCCCGTATCTGTTGGTGCCGCTCCCAAGATATCAATTGCAGGTAGGGTCTTCTTCCGGCCTCATACCGTCTGACCATTCCTGCCGTGGATAACTTACTAAGAGCGCTCTCAATGTGTTCCAGTCTTATATCCTTTAAAGGGAAGCATGAGCCTCTTATAATGGCCGGCCTCCCATCAAAACGTCCGTAATCGTCACACACCACTATCAGTCTGTAAAATAGAACTTCTTCAAACCATGAAAGGGAATCTATAGAATCGCTCCGACAGATTGATTCTTTTATGATCCGATTAGGCATCCCTGATACCTCCTGTGCACAATCTCAAGCTTCCACCTCCCTTATCAAAACTTCGATCCGAGGATTCTTCCGATCCACCTCAAACCTGTCAGAAAACCCGACAACATACTTCCATCCGTCATCCTTTAATACCGCAGCGCCCACGAGTGCGTCTTGTATGACTTTCCTCCCAAACGATGAAATATTGTCCTTATCACGGCGTTTATTTGGCTCAATCCACGTATATTCCATGAATACCGGTTTCTCAATCCTCACACCCCTCAAGCACTGTCTGATTGCCACCGCAACGATATTTCCGTTGTCCGCTTTCATTTTCGCCCCTTTGTGGCGGTTCGTGCGTTCAGCGGCTATGTAATCGTTGAGGTTGTTGAGGGTGCCGGGGATTGTAAGCAAATACTCCATACAACACCTACCCGAAATATCTTCCACACTTGTGGCAGACCCAGTCATGATGGTACTCGTTATAATATGTATCATTGCTGCCACAATAAGGGCATGCATCTCCGTCAAACCTACCAAATAAAACTTTAAATAGTTTCCTCACAAAAATCCTCCTTTCCGGCGGCAGACCAACCACCGCCGTTTTCTTGTGATATATGCATGAACAATAGTTAATAGTTACCTAATCCACATACTTAATACCAAGTAATACAAGCGTCCTGTATCTGTTAATCAATCCGCTTCTGTATATGTCAATCTCTCTGTTGTGCAAATAAAATTTAAAATGTATGGAATTAAACACTCTATCCGAAAATCCCATAAGTTGAATTGATGTACTCGACTGCCCCATTTCGATATCGCGGACATCATATCTATCCGTCTTTAACTCATAATGGCTGTCAATGGGTTCTGCCTTAATCGGTAAATCTCCCGAAAACTCTACTTTCACTCTCTACCCTCCTAATTCTGCCCAAACAGCGCATCCGCCGGACTATCCGCAAAAGACTGCTGTTCATACTGTTCTGCGACCTGCGACGGTTCCTGCGCTTCCTGTGGCTGTTCGATAATGATATCAGCAGGTTCCTCAACACCGCTTTCCTCTGCGGAATACATCCCTCCAAGCGTACCCGGAAAAGCCTCTCTCAACGCCTGCACCAATGCAACCTTACGGATCATCGTTGTCGGTTTCTTACTCCACTGGCTGTTTAAGGAGCCATCTTTCTTCCTTGCAGCATATTCCTCAAAAGAAACCTCTGCCCGATAGCTATGTTCCCGGTCTCTTCTGAACACTTCTGCGAATCCACCAACAAGGTTTTCGCTTGGCAGTTTGAAAGAGCCGTCACGGTATATTAATTCTCCGGTTTCTTCATCCTGCACGATGATTCCTGCTTTAAACCCATCATAGTTCGCCTCACCCTCTGCCCGCTTCAGAAACGCTTCCTTGCCCGTCACAAGTGCCGCCGGGTCGTTTTGACTGTATTTAATCAGATATGCCTCTTTAAGCCAAGGGTTCAGGTGCTGGAACCGGCAGAGGTTCATAAACATGACAACCTCCTGCATTGTTACCAAGTCCCGGTTCCCGGACACAAGATACGCCTTTACCGTTTCCGGCGTGAGTGTAAATTCTTCCCCATTCGCCACAACCTTGATCTCATTCTTGTTTGCCGCCTTTTTCGATGCTAAACTGTTCTGTACTGTCATAATCCATATCCTCCTTAAATTCTTGAAAATTCAATGTTCCTGCTCTCAAAAAACTCTTTCAGCTCCCTTGCCTGCGCCACAGTTAGAAGAGCCTTAAAGCACACATACATAGGTAATTCTTTCGGAGGTTCGACAACCTCTTCTTTTGCCAGATATCCGCCATCAAATATATGTACTCCATTTGCACTTGCCGCTTCTCTGTAATCCTCTGCGCTCTGCGCAATTTCTTCTTCGGTCACAGTAGCCGCCTGCCTGCCTCTTTCTGCCAGGGAATCCCTCATCTGCCTGCGCAGCGTCTCCTCCTGCTCCTTACACATCTTATCCTGTTCGGCTCTCACTTTCTCCTGTTCGGCTTTAATCCGCTCCTGCTCTGCCTTGCGTTTCTGCATTTCTGACAGCCTGTGCCCCTCTGCAATGGACTTATTAAGGTCAAGGGTAGATTTATATGTCTCGATAGCTTCAAAGGCAAATTCGGGCAGATTGGATAGTGTTTCGATATCACTCTTAATAGACTCATTTTTGACATCAATCTGCTCCTGTATAGATTTCATGGAAACGGATGCATTCAGCCACTTCTCGTCCCAAATCATGGGAAGATGAAGCCACACAGGAATATGGGGCATACAAGAACCGAAATATTCCTCAATCTTCTGCTTCTTCTCCTGCTTTTTCTGCTCCTCAAAATCCTTGATTCTTTCATCAATCAGTTTTACCGGATTATCAATAATCCCGATAATCTCGTTAATCTGCGCCTTAAACTCATTAAAAGGTTTCATGTACTCTTTCTCACGCCGGATTCTCTCGTCATTCAGTGCCTTTTTCAGCCTGTTCAAATCGGCTCGGTCAGCCTTCGCACTCTTGATTTGGTCGTCGCTGTAGACCAGTGTTTCATACAGCTTTACCTTTTCAGAGAGTTCTTTCTTCAACTCATCATAGTTAAACCGTATCTCCTGCGGTAACTGCAATTCTTCAACTCTTAGTTCCATTTCCTATCCTCCTACAAACTTTCAAATTCTTTTTCTAATCTCAACCTCTCACCGATACACATGCCAAAAAGTACAGTACGCATATCATCAGAAAGGTAGACGGTATCGTTTACCGTACAGCCGGTTGCGATAAGAGAAACATTTCGGTTTTCTCTGTCTTCAAGCCAACTCTGCATTTTATCCAAATTATGGATTCTGTTTTTAATTTCTTTTCCACGTTCCAAACTTTCTGTTGTCATTCCCTAATCTCCTTTCAAATCTCCGGCAGAATCAGCGGCGGTCTGGTATCGCTTTTCACATACTCCCAAAACTCCGCCCCTTTCTGCATCAGATAATCAATATCTTCCTGTACCTCGCTACGCTCAATGTGGTAATTCCTTGTCTCAAACCATACATCCGGATAGCTATGCTTTATCTGCGCCCACAATTCGGCAAAATCAGCCTCCATGACCGCCATGTAAAAGCATACCTGACAGAAATAGTTATCCGGAATCCTGTCTTTCCACTTATCCCTCTGCCCTGCCCGCAAAATCTCCGTGGTCTTAATCTCTAAAACCCCTGTCCTGCCTTGCTCATCCACAAGCCATCCGTCAAGCGAAGCCTGAGCGAATGGGTAGCAGTCGTTGGTAAAGGAATTGTTTTCCTTATAAAAGACCTGATATTGTGGGAAATCCAGTGCAAACAAGGACCTTAAATGTTTTTCTGCCTGTGTGCCATACTGGACATATGGCTTATCTGATATATCATCAGCTTGCCGCCGTCTGGTCTTTATCTCCCACAAGGTCACGTTACTCATGTACGGATTAAAGCCAACTACCGAGGAAATCTCGGAACCTCCGATTGTATTCATTCGGTTCCTGAGCCACTGGGCGTGACTTCTAAATGTTTTTTGCGTTATCATCTTCATGCACCCAATTTCCGGAATAGAACCACTCCACAAACTCTTGTTTTTCTTCCTCTGTAGCGCCCCGGATCCTTTCCAACGCATATAAAAATGCATCCTCCTCCGGAACAAACAGCCCTGTCCCCATCTCGCAGTATCCGGGACCATCCAGCTTATCTCCAACCTCTTCCGTCATATCGGAATCCTGCTCTGGATACACCACCATCCGGTTCTCAATCATCTCCATCTTCCGTCTCCTTGCATTCCTGGCGCGTGGGATAACAAGGTCTTTCCCCACAGCAAAACTCCCCAAATTTCATTTCTATGGAGATTACAGCTAACGAGCACCCTCCATCCCTGTTATGGACACACCCGATATGGTCACATCGTACCACTGTCATACGCCTGGCTCCATATCCGGTGCCATCTGATAAAAAGGGCTCCGCAGCATCCTGGCTACATCATCAGCCCTTTCCTGCTCTCTAGCCTCTGCCTCACGGCGTTCCGGACAGATACCGCCTATAAGTTCTCCATTATCACAATTTCCCTTGCACATCCTGCAGATTTTCATTGGATTTCCCTTTCCCCTGTGGTAAAATAAACACAAGAATATTTATTTTTTCTTTTTTGATTGAGCCTGCTCCCGACAGGCTCTTTCTTTTTCCTCTCCTGCGGGCCTGTCCCATCCAGAAGAGCGCTGATACGGCGCCCAAGCAGATGACGGCCGGCAGCACCCTGCTGTCGCTGTCCATAGCCGACGCAGATATGATAAGCGCCGTAAAGGCTACTCCTTCTCCGATTCCTCTATTTGATCTTCGCATTGGTCCTTGTCCTTTCTCCCTGAATAGATCACTGCTGCGATAATTATCAGGATGATTTCTATCAGCACCATAGTTATCATTCCGCAGATAAATTCCGGTACATACACTTTTACCACCTCCTTCCCTAAACCTCATACGTGGGATAAATTACATCCTCATAATCGTTGGTTTCTGCGTTGTATTTCTGGATCGTAGTCTCAAGCCGGCTGTCGTAAAACTCCTGCGCCTGCTCCATGGTGTCGAAATATCTGTAACACTGCTGGCCATCTTCGATGTAAAATGCCCTGTATTTCATCTGGTCCTCCTCTCTTCACAGTGTCATAAGTCGCTGTTTCTCTTCACTTGTAGCCTCCAAAAGCTTAAAAAGAGTCAGCATATCCCCATAAGAAAACGGGTCCTTCGTCACCCCGGACTCATATTTTTTAGGATTCAACCTCGTTGAAAGCGCCGCCTGTGTGATTCCAAGTTCTCTGGCAACGCTTTCCTGGTTCAGCCCCAGACTATGCATCCGCCCGTCTATCCACCCAGCAAGGTCCTTGATCATGTAATCTTTTTTCTTAATCGCTATTCTCGGCATCTCCTGTCCCTTCCCGTCTAAGATTAAAAGTATTAGAAAAAGTCAGTTTCATAATCTCCGCAACGCTCTCCCTTGGGATTGCTTTTTTAATCTTGGCTTCCACGAGAAGAAGCGCTGAGAAATACTTTCCACAGTGATTACAGCGATATCTGTAAATCATGCTGTCTGTTCCACCATAAAGCAATTGGTTCTCTCCAAATTCCTTCTTAAGAGCTTCGTAAAAGCTATCATCCCGCAGACCCGCTCGTTCGCATCCAAGTGCGCGAGTGTTTTCGCTCCTACAATTTGGACATTTTACTCCATTTAAGTGCATTCCCTGTTACCTCCTTTCAATTCCCCGTAAAATAAATGATCATGTACAAAGCGATAAATCCCATCACCATGGCAACCATGCCGGCGATAAAATACAATGTAAACTTGTACCGCTCGAAACTCATTGGTTCCCTGTGGTTCCGGCCGCTTCTTAAGATAATTTCGTCCACGTCCATTTTTCCTCCTTTTCTTGCGATTTGCAGAGGAAAATGGTATAATCTCTCTGTAATCGCATTAGTGTGGTTAATGTGGTTACTGCCTCAGTTGGTGTTGCCTCACCGCTGGGGCTTTTTGTTGCCTTATTCTTGTTTATCTCCTATACTGTAAGTACCAGACTGCCATCTGGAATACGGAAGAAAGGAGAAAAGCCATGCACCGAATTTATGCCAATCTTTTAGGTAACTGGACGGATATTACATCTGACGGATTGCTTAATGAAGAAAACCCAGTCACCTACTACCGGGAGCAGATACAGGATATGTGCAAATATGACCATGTAAATGTTTTCTATAATGAAAAAACATACCGCATACACCCGTCCATGATTCAGATTGTCAATGAATAAGTTCATTTTTTAGGCGAATCTGAATCTTTGAAACGTCTGTGAGTTCAAGTCGGTTTGACATTTCTGTAAATTCGCGGTTTACAGCATCTTCAACCGACTTCCACTCATAGAGTTTTAACCCCATAAGTGACGATGTAATTTCGGATAATTTCTGTTCTGTCATTTCCTCACCGCCTTCCTACTTCAAAAAATACTCAATCGGCTTGCCAATTTGTGGTATAATCTCCTTATTAAGTGCAAAGGAGATATAAAATGTTAAACCCAAAGCAATACCGAAAACTTAAATCAATACAAATGCTCAACGGAACAAAAGCAAAAGATTATGATAAAAACAAAGATTTATACATTTTCTTTCTACAACAGGGGTTTGTAAAAAGAAAAGAAGTTGGCGGCTATGAGGGATATATAATCACTCCAAAAGGCGATTCTGCAATTTATTCCTATAAGGTAGAACATTATCGTTTTTGGGTTCCCACACTAATTTCTTTTATAGCCCTAGTTGTAAGCATCGCTTCATTTATTACAAAAAATGAAGAATTATTGAAATCGCTGAAAGAATTATTGCAAATATGGAAAATTTTTCCGCCCTCATAGCTTCATCCGCCGACATACAAGAAAGTTTTGATATTGATTCAAAATTACTTTTCCTTGGGCATCCAAATTCGCATTCTTCCATGTATTCTTCACTTTCATCAATAATCACATCTTTCGGTATTGGTTTACCCGGCTCAAGGTCTTGGTGTTTTACTACTCTCGTTTCCCTCACCTCCCTACTGCACTACCGGCTCTTTGTCTGCAAATTCACGTGGGTCAACGCCAAGAAATTTACAAATTATAATGGCTTCATCTACAGAAAGAGTCCTGTCTCTGTTTTTATCCCCAAGACTTGCATATAAAACAGGATATTGAATACCCGTTGCTCGCGCCATAGCAGAAAGATTGATAGCCTTTTCTTTTGTATACTTAGCCAAGTTCTTTGTTACAGACACTTTTTTCACCTCTTTTCTTTGTTTCAAAGACTATATGTGTATTATAGTCTCTGTTTCGCATACTGTCAATAGAATTTCGAAAAATATTTTCTCTATTTCAAAGACTTTTTATTGACTACGATAAAATATTTTGATATATTATGAAGAAAGAGAGGTGAGGCAATGAATAACATAGGCGACATTTTAAAAAAACTCAGAGAAGAAAATGGTTTAAAAGGTAATGATGTAGTAGAAAAATTAAAAGAATTGGGAATTGAGATTTCCGTTAAGACTCTATATGGATATGAAAGCGGAAGAAATTCAACAAACGCCGATATGTTTTTAGCATTATGCCAAATTTATAAATGCAAAAATATAATGGAGGTATTTTCAAATTCTGTTGATGATGTTTTATTCACTAATAAAGAATGGGAAATGATAGAAAAATACCGCGACCTGGACCTTCACGGAAGGAAAATGGTGGATTTCACCTTAAATGAAGAATGGGAGCGGTCAAAAGAAATAAAGAAAAGCAAAATTGCTACATTGGCTGTTAATGAAGATGCGCCCGACTATCTTAAACCGCAGGCCGCACACAACGATTCAGAAACAGCAGAAGAACTTTCCTTGATGCAGGAGGACGTGGAAAATCTTCAAAGACCGTTTTAACGGACATTTCATTTAGTAAAATGTAAAAGGGGCGATTTTATTGAGTTATGAAATGTTACTGGAAGAAGCTGTCTCGAATGATATATATGTAATTGAAAATGCAAAATTTAAGTCCAGCGCTGACGGGCTGATAAATGGAAGTGTAATAGGTTTAAATCGAAATATTCATTCGTACCGGAAACGTACCTGCATACTTGCGGAGGAATTGGGCCACTATTACACTACCGTAGGCAACATATTAGACCAATCAAATGGAGAAAACCAGAAACAGGAAATGAGAGCAAGAATGTGGGCTTATAACAAACTGATAGGGCTTGGGGGAATTGTGAGAGCTTATCAGGGAGGATGCAAGGATTTAAGTGAGACAGCGGATTATTTGGAAGTGACGGAAGAATTTCTGTCAGAGGCACTGCAAACTTATAAAAACAAATATGGGACAAGCGTTCTGTTTGAAGACTATGAAATATGCTTTGTTCCAAATTTAGAGGTACATCAGAAATTATAACAGGGGGATTATTATGGAATGTCCAAATTGTGGAACCTATATGAAATTTCAAAAGAAATCAGGAGTAGATTCTCCCTGGTATTGTCCTAAATGCAGAGAGTATTCGCTTGAAAAGAAACCGGAAGTGGAAATTCTTTCTCCCGATCTGTTACCAGAGAAGCAACAGGAATTACAAATTCAGATTCAACTGGAAAATTTGAAAGCACAGCAGGAACAACTTGCCTTGCAACAACAACAATTACAAATGCAGAAAATGCAATACGATTCCATGGTCAAATGTCCTAAGTGTGGTTCCACCTCCATAACAGGACAGAAAAAAGGATTTGGAGTTGTAAAAGGAGGTTTGGGAGCTGTGGCTGGTATAGCCACTGGCGGATTGGCGCTCGCCGCTATTGGAGCTGGCGCTGGAAATATTGGAAGAAAGAAAATACAATGTACTTGTATGAATTGCGGATATAAATTCAAGGCTGGGAATAAATAAAGTAAAACCGCCCCTGCGCCAACAGGAACGGCTTTAGATATATCTCCGAAGAGATAAACTATAAGGTCTCGCAAACCTACACATAGTTTATCATCTTCGGAGGCAGCTTGCAAGTGAACTATCTCAAAAAATTTAATAGTTCACAGGCTGTTATTTTTATACCCGTTTTTAAGGAGGATGATGCTATGAAGATTGAAAAGCTCCCGTCCGGGTCCTACCGGGTACGGAAAATGTATAAGGGAAAAACCTATACTGTTGTGTTTGAGAAAAAGCCTACGCAGAAAGAAGCTGTGCAGGCCATGGCTTCAGAACTTGATAAAGTGCAGGAGAAACACAAAAGTATGACGTTCCAGACCGCGGCTGAAGCGTATATAGAGTCAAAGCGCAATGTCCTTTCCCCATCAACGATAAGAGGGTACATGGGTATCATGCGGCAGATTCCCGAAAAATTCCTGTCCGAAAATGTCCACGATATAACAGCACTCGATGTGCAGGTGGAGATAAACCGTATGGCAAAAGGGCACAGTCCGAAGACTGTACGTAATCACCACGGCTTTATATCGGCTGTTCTGGGGACTTTTTGCCCAAACCTTAAGCTCTGTACTACTCTTCCTCAAAAAATTAAAAATGAGCCCTATATTCCATCTCAGGCTGATGTGAAAAGAATATTGAATATGATAAAAGATACGCCATATGAAATTCCAATTATCCTTGCCTGCTACGGAATGCGCCGATCAGAGATATGCGCTCTAAAAATAGATGATTTAGAGGGAGATATTTTACATATCACCAAAGCCAAGGTCCAAAACGAAAACAAAGAATGGGTTATTAAGAAAATTCCCAAGACCACTGAAAGTACAAGGGATATTATTATACCTATGGAATTGGCTGATAAAATAAGGGAGCAGGGATATATTTATAAAGGCCACCCAAACCAGCTTATCAAATGTTTAGACAGAATAGAAAAAGAATTAAGCATCCAGCACTTTTCCCTCCACAAGCTCCGACACTACTTTGCCAGTGAAATGTCCGCATTGGGAGTTCCGGAAGCAGATATTCTCCGAATGGGAGGATGGGAAACTGACCATGTCATGAAATCCGTATACCGGCATTCCATGATGGATAAGGAAGAAAGTGCGAAAAGAGAAGCCTCTGCAAAATTTCAAAATGCTCTTTTTGACTAAATTCCCATGACAAAAATCGTGACAAAAAATATTATAAAAACATATTATATCACATAAATTAATATTTTAAAATTACACAGAAAAATAGCCGCAAACCCTTGATTATTGTGGAGAATCTTTGAGTTTACGGCTATTTTATTTACAAGCAGATGACGGGAATCGAACCCGCCTCCTCAGCTTGGGAAGCTGATATTCTACCAATGAACTACATCTGCA
>CANDAG010000067.1 GCA_947382625.1 uncultured Lachnospiraceae bacterium | reverse complement strand
CTGTGCAGGATGGATTATTACCGGCAGTATACAAAATATGCAAAGCTTTTGCGCCTGGAGGTGAACAGGGATTATCTGGAAAATATTTTGAAAGAAAGCAATTTATTTGACAATATGATCCTTGCGGACAGCGAAGGATGTGTGATCGTATCGGCGTCAGGTTACAGCGGCAGAGAGGCACCGGAGTTTTTTGACAACAGTCTGATTGAAAGGAAAAGGGGGCTGGTGGTTCTGGAGAGGACGGTGGGCAGTTTCCCGCTGACATTGTATGGGATCTATGATTCAAAGCTGATTTCGGAAGAATTTCAGCAGGGCCGGCAGCTGACGGTGGGAGTTTCCCTGCTGTGCTTGCTGTTTGGCTCAATCTGTGTATATATGATTTCGAATAGTATCAACAAGCGGCTGCGGGGGCTTGTGGCGCAGTCCGAGGACATTGCAAGGGGCAAATTTGTCCGGATAGAAATGCCGGATGAGGCAAAGGATGAAATCGGTATTTTGCAGCAAAGTATTAATCAGATGAGTACGCATCTGCAGGAGCTGATCGAGAAAGAATATAAGGCGGAGATCAGGCAGATGGAGCTGGAAAAAGAGACGAACCAGGCGAAGCTTCAGGCACTTCAGTCCCAGGTAAACCCCCATTTCATGTTCAATGCACTGGAAAGCATCCGGCTGAAGGCGCTGGCCAAGGGAGAGCGGGAAACGGCCGGGGTTATTAAATATATGGCGAAGATGTTCCGTAATATTATCGACTGGAGAGATAATATCATCACACTGCGGGAAGAAATCAATTTTCTGGATGAGTTTTTGTATATACAAAACTATCGCTTCGAAGATGAGTTTACTTATGAAATTGAGATTTCGGAGGGAGCCTATCGTTGTATGATCCCGAAGATGATCCTCCAGCCGCTGGTCGAAAATGCCTGTGTACATGGCGTGGAGGCTATTTCGGAGGACCGATGGGTGAGGATAGAGGCCGGGCGCTCTGAAACCCGGATAAATGGGGATCAGGCCGCAGAGGATATGCTGGAGATCCGGGTGGAGGATAATGGAGGCGGCATGTCGGAAGAAAAGCTTGGAGAGCTGCGGGCTATGCTTCAGGGAAACGAGGAAAGCAGCCACAGCGTAGGAATCTGGAATGTGTACCGAAGGCTTGCTTTATACTATGGAGATGATTTTATATTTAATATAGAAAGCACTCCGGGAAAGGGAACAGTATGTACTATATGTATTCCTGCAATGCCCGGGGAGCATTTTTCTCCGGAGGACAAAAGGGGAGGGTGAATGATGTACCAGGTCATGATAGTGGATGATGAAAAAACGATCCGCAATCATTTTCCCAATATCGTAGACTTTAACGGATTGGGGTTTCGGATCTCTGCGGCGGCAAGGAATGGACAGGATGCGCTTGAGCAGTTCAGACAAAATCCTGTGGATCTGATCTTTCTGGATGTATGCATGCCGGTACTGGACGGGCTTGGATTCCTGAAAGCACTTTCCGGATCGGTGGAAGCGGAAGAATTGCCTTACGTGGTAATGCTTTCCGGTTACAGTGATTTCGAGTATGTGAGAGAAGCCATGCGTTATGGCGCTAAGGATTATCTGGTCAAGCCTGTGGATGAGGAAGAGGTGGAACGGCTTCTCACAAAGCTGAAGCAAAGTCTGGACGAGCGTGTCCGCAGAGGGACAGGCTCTCATATAGGCAGACAGGCAGAGCTTGTGATGAAAATGTTTCACAGCGGAAGAGGAGATTGCAGTAAGCTGCAGGACTTTCTGGTATTGCATTGTGTTGTGCTTTCGTCCGGACACGCGGAGGCTGATGGAATCTATACGGTCCGTCAGGCATTGGAGGAGAAGATACCCGGGGGAAGGGAAGCATTTTTGCGAAATCGGGGCAGCGCTTTCTCGTATTTGCTCTCAAGGGAGACATTGGCTGAGTATCAGCACAGCGCCATGCTTTTTTGCCGGCATATCGCTTACCATCTGAAGCGGCGGGGATGGGTATGCGCAGTTTCTGCGGACGAAAGAATATTCCGGAGAGAAGACGGAACATTGCGGAGCCGGTATGATGCAGGCTTATATCATATGATGACAGAAGTCTTTTGGGGTACGGACACCGTCATTTCCGAAGATACAGATTTGCAGCCGGCAGATGAGTCAGAGGAGCGGAGGCTGAAAAATGAATCCTTCTACATGAATGAGATCAGGCAGGCCATAGCAGAGCGGGATGAGAGCCGTCTTTTGGCCCTCTATGAGGAGATGGGCAGAGAGATTGCAGAAAAGCGTCTGGATGTGATCAATCTACAGGAAATCAGTTACCGCATCTATTATATGTTGCTGGATATTTTGACAGGGGAACAGATAGAATGCCGGGATTTATCCCCAATGGATATGCGGGATTCCCAGTATTTCCCAAGGAAGGAGCTATGGAGAAAGGAAATCCGGCGGCAGATTTCCATGGTCTTTTCACTGGTTTCGGAGGTAAGCAGGTACCGGGCAGGCGATGCAGGTGAGAGGGCAGCAGCGTATGTGGGCGAGCATTTCAGGGAAACGATCACGCTGAAGGATGTTGCCGAAGCCTGTTACGTGAATCCGGCGTATTTAGGGAGATGCTTTCAAAAAGCCACAGGCACAAGCTTTCGGCAGTATTTAACCAACCTGAGGATAGAGGAGGCGAAGAGGCTGCTTTTGCAGACGGATAAGAAGGTCTATGAGATTGCGGCGGAGGTGGGCTTTGGGGAAAGCAAGTATTTTGTGATGAAATTTACGGAAAATGCAGGATGTACCCCTGCCGAGTACAGAAAAACAAGATTTGCATAATGGCAATATCTGCACACAAAACAGGTATAAAAAGTGGAATTTTTACTTCAATAAAAGGAATGATTAATTCTTCCTGTTCCCTTATAATAGGTTCAACCAAATGAAAAAGCAATCAGGTTATACCTAAGGGAAGGAGAAAAATTATGAAGTTAAAGAAATTACTTGCAGTTTTGATGGCGGCGGGCATGACGTTTGCGGCTGTCGGCTGTGGCGGGGATGCAGGAGCCGGGAGCGCGTCGGATTCCCAGTCCGGAACACAGCAGGAAGAGAGCACGGAAGATTCTGATACACAGGCATCTGATGACAGTGCTGCAGCGGACGGCGAAGCAGCGTCTGAGGAGAGCGGGGCAGATAGCGGTGACGGCAATTACGGAGGACTTGTTCCCATGGCGGATGCCGGAGATCCCATTACATATACCTACTTTGTCCGTGACGCAGGTCAGGATCCGGCCGATGACAATCCGGTAATCAGCAAGATTCAGGAGCTTACCGGCGTGACCCTTGATTTTGAGTTCCTGGTAGGTGATCTGGATCAGAAGATTGGCGTTATGATCGCGGGAGGCGAATATCCGGATCTGATCTTCGCAGGCGATGCGGCTCCCAAGTTTATGGATGCGGGTGCGGCAATCCCGTTGGAGGATTACATTCCCAAGTATCCGAACCTGATGAAATGGTATGGCCCTTCCATGAAGTATCTGGAGCAGGCGGACGGCCATATTTACGGACTGCCTATTTACGGATGGTTTACCAATGAGCTGACAGATGCGAATCCAATCTTTGAGTGCGGGATCGGCTTTTATATGCAGAAGGATGTGCTGGCAGAGGCAGGATATCCGGAGGTACGTACCCTTGACGAGTACTTTGGCCTGATCGAGGATTATATGGAGAAGCACCCTGAGATCGACGGCGTGAAGACCATGGGCTTTGAGATGCTGGCAGACGGCTGGCGTAACTGGTCTTTGTTAAACCCGGCTCAGAACCTATTGGGCGTCAGCAACGAGGGGAATATCTTCGTAGATCAGGAGACCCTGGAGACCTCTTTCTATCAGACCAGCGATACGGCACACAATTTCTATAAGAAGCTGAATGAAGAGTACTTAAAGGGCGTGATCCGTGCAGAGTCTCTGACCCAGAGCTATGACGAATATATTGCCAATATTACCACAGGCGCCGTACTGGGCTTCTTTGACCAGAACTGGAATTTCCAGAACGCCAACAACCTGTTAAAGGCGGACGGTAAGTTTGAGCGCACTTATGTGGCGCTGCCCATCACCGATCCGGGTGTGCAGGACGGTTATATAGACGCTCCTAACGGTCTGCCTGCCGCTAATAACTCCGTGATGATTTCCATAGACTGTGAGAACCCTGACCGCATCCTGGCTTACTTTGACTGGATGCTGCAGAGAGAGGTGCAGGACTATTTACAGTGGGGCGAGGAAGGCACTGACTGGAACTACAGCGAGGATGGCGAGAGCAGAGCACTGACAGCAGAGAGGCGGGCCCTTGTTCAGGATACAGAGAAGAACCGTGACCAGACCGGCAGCACCCTGGCCAATTACTGTCCGGCTCTGATGGGTCTTTATAAAGAGGATGGCATGCCTGTGGATTGCAATAGCTCAGCTGCAGAATATCTGGCAGCCCAGGGTGAATTTGACCAGAATTTCCTTGAGAGTTATGGTATTGAGTATCCTGCCGAGCTGCATTCCGAGCCGGTTGCACGGGCAGCCTACTATCCGGTATGGGGAATGTCCCTGGAGGATGGAAGTGCGGCTGCTGTGACCAACGAAAAGATCGTGGACGTATGCTCGAAGAATTACTCTAAGATGATCCTGGCGAAAGACGAAGCGGAATATGAATCCCTCTGGGAGGCTTATCTGAATGAGTTTAACGCTCTGGATCTGGAATCCTATCAGACAGAGATTGACAGACAGATTGCTGAAAAGATGGCGAAGTAATTGCTGAGAATAAACTGAAAACAGAGAAAGAAGCAGAAAAACCGGCAGGAGAAGTAGCAGCCTTCTGCCGGTTTTAAAAACAGATTAGCCAAATTAGAGGAGGTGTTAGCTTGAAAAAAAAGCTGATGGCACAGAAAACACTTTTCATCATGATCATCCCATGCATGATCTACACGTTCATCTTTTCCTATTATCCTCTGAAAGGGTGGATCATGGCATTTCAGAATTTCAAGCCTGCCAAGGGGTATGCGGGTTCGAAGTTTGTGGGGCTGGATCAGTTTAAGTTCCTGTTTGGAGATATAGAATTCTGGCGGAGCATGCGCAATACCCTTGGGATGTCTTTGATGAACCTTGTGTTTGGAACGGTGTTCGCCATTGTGTTTGCGTTGCTTTTAAATGAAATCAGATCGGAAGGGTTTAAGAAGGTGACACAGACCGTATCCTATCTGCCCCACTTCTTAAGCTGGATCATCGTTACTTCCCTGATCTCCAATATGCTGGCCAGCGATGGCATGGTGAACAATCTGCTGATGGCTCTGCACATTACTAAGGGGCCGGTCCTGTTTTTGGGGGAACAGAAATATTTCTGGTGGGTGGCAACCTTTGCCAGTATCTGGAAAGAGACCGGATGGAATTCCATCATTTATATAGCGGCCATAGCGGGAATCGATCAGGATATGTATGAGGCGGCGCAGCTGGACGGGGCGAACCGCTTCCAGAGAATGTGGCATGTGACGCTGCCCGGTATCCGTCCCACCATCGTGGTGCTGCTGATCATGAATCTGGGGTGGGTTTTGAATACCAGCTTTGAAATCCCTTATCTGTTGGGCGGCGGTCTTTTGCAGGATGTGTCCCAGACCCTTGATATTTTTGTTTTGAAATATGGTATGAATATCGGGAATTATTCCCTGGCGACGGCTGCAGGCATTTTTAAATCTGTGATTTCCCTGATTCTGGTGTTCGGCACCAATGCAGTGGCCAATAAGCTTGGCGAAAGCAGCCTGATGTAAGGAGGGAGATTGGTATGAAAAATGCAGTGAAAGAAAAACACAGAAAACTCAGTACCAGCGACAGGGTATTTAACGCCGTGAACGGCCTGATCATGCTTTTCGTGATCGTGATCATGCTGTATCCTTTTTGGAATACCATTGCTGTTTCCTTCAATGACGCACAGGATACCCTGCGGGGCGGGATCACCCTGTTTCCCCGGGTATTTTCCCTTTACAGTTATCAGTCCGTCTTTAAGAATAAGCTGATGGCGACAGCTGCGGTGAACTCCGTTTTAAGGACACTCCTGTCCACAGTACTTGGTGTGGCGGTCAGCTCTCTGGTGGCTTATGTACTTTCAAGGAAGGATCTGGTGGGAAAGAAATTTATCACAGCCTATTTTCTGGTGACCATGTATGTCTCGGCGGGACTGATCCCCACCTACTTCCTGATGAAGGAGCTGCATCTGTTAAATAACTTTTTGGTATATATCATTCCGGGTATGCTGGGCGTATACAATGTGATCGTCATCAAATCCTTCATGCAGCAGCTGCCGGAAAGTCTCACAGAGGCAGCCATGGTGGACGGCGCCGGATATTTCAGGTGCTATTGGCAGATCGTCCTTCCCTGCTGTAAGCCGGTGCTGGCAACGATTGCCCTGTGGTGCGCGGTAGGGGCGTGGAACCAGTGGTTTGACACCTTCCTCTATGCATCCAGCAAGGATAATCTGACCACCCTGCAGTATGAGATGATGAAGCTGCTCTCTTCCGCTTCTCAGTCCGGGCGTGATAATTCCAGCATGTTCGGTCAGGAGGCGCAGGTGGCCAATACCATTACCCCCACATCCATTCGGGCGGCGGTTACCATTGTGGCGTCTGTTCCGATTTTGGTGGTATATCCTTTCTTACAGAAATATTTTGTGAAAGGAGTTACTTTAGGGGCAGTGAAAGGATAAAAAACCGGCGCTATGCGCCGTTTTTTATCTTATAGGAAAATCCGACGGATTTCCCGGGAAGCTTGAGAAGGAGGCTAAAGTAATGAGTGAAAATAAAGGATACATAAAGGTATATACAAAAGAGCCGGATCAGTACTGCTATCCGGCAGGACTTTCCTGCAGCGTCCATATGGCGGTCAGCCCGGACGGCAGGGAATTTCAGCCGCTGAACAAAAACTACGGTATTCTTTTTGCAGAGGCAGTGATACGTGAGGATGACACCATCTGTCCTAAGGGGGTGCAGGATCCCGTGATCTTTCCTTTGGCGGAAGGGGGATATGGCATTGCGGCGGTCAGGGTAAACGAAGACGGAGAGCGGGAGGAAGCTGCGGGGCATAAGCGTCTTCTCTGGACGACCCGGGATTTCATCTCATTTGAAGACAGAGGGCTGACAGAGGTAAGCGAGGCGGCGTCCGACTCTGTGGAGATTGAAGGCGAGATCCTTGCCCGGGCACAGGAATACTGGTGTCCGGTTTACAACACGGAAATTACCGTTCCGGAATGTGAGGAGATCCGCTCGGAGGAGGAACTGGACGGCATAAAGGCAACAGCGGTATATTCTGACGGATCCTGCGCTTCCAAAAGAGTATTATGGGAAAAAGACGGGATTGACTTTTCCGCGCCGGGGATTTACGAGGTGAAAGGACAGGTGGCAGATAAAAGCTATCCCTTCCCGTTGGCTAAAGGTTATGGAGATCCGGTGCTTTTCCACTGGGAAGGAAAGTGGTACTACATTTCCACCAATGATAATGTGGACGATATCGGCCTGTATGTCCGGGAAGGAGATACCATCCGGGAGCTTTTTGCGGAAGGGGCGCTGGAGCATCTGATCCTGGCAAGAGATGAGAGACGTGAGCTGATCCAGACCTTCTGGGCGCCGGAGTTCCATGTGATCGGCGGCGAGCTTTATCTGCTCTTTGCAGTCAGCGGTCCCGTATGGGGGCCTCAGTGCCATATGATGAAGCTGAAAAAGGGGCAGCCCATCATAAAGCCTGAGAGCTGGGAGGATCCTGTGAGAGTCAAAAGAAGAGACGGAAGCTGGCTTTCGGAGGATGGAATCACGCTGGATATGACGTATTTAAAGACGGTCCGCGCATCTTACCTTATATGGTCTTACAGAAGACATATCGGCACGCCGGCGGATACAGGTTCCATGCTGTATATCGCCGAGGCGGACGAAAAGGAGCCATGGAGGCTGAAAAGTGATCCTGTATTGCTCTCCCGCCCTCTGCTTGGATGGGAGAATGTGGCGGGAACCATCAATAATGAAGGGCCTTATACCTTTGTGAAGGATGGAAAGGTGTATCTGACCTATTCCGGCGGGGCTGCTAACGGCTACACCTATGTGCTGGGGCTTTTGACAGCGAGGGAAAGTGATGATCTGCTGGAGATTTCTGTCTGGGACAAGCGGTGTGCCCCGGTGCTTTCCTTCTATTCCGTGGAAGGAGAATACGGACCGGGACATAATTCCTTTTTTGAGGATGAAGATGGAGATCTGATGATCGCTTACCACGGGGAGACGGCAATCGACCAGAATCTGCGCTGTGACGGGATCCGCCGGGTGCATTTCCGCAGGGACGGTTCTCCGGAATTTGGCATGTCGGCGGCGGAGGATGTGGATCCGGGGCTTGCGAAAGTAAAAATGAAGATAGTGGTGAAGTGAGGAGGTAACATTCTATGAAAAAACAGGCATTTAACCCGTATCTTCCTTCCTGGGAGTATATACCGGACGGGGAGCCTTATGTGTTTGGGGACAGGGTTTATGTTTACGGTTCTCATGATTTTTACAATGGATATGTATTCTGCATGGGGGATTATGTCTGCTGGTCTGCTCCGGTAGACAATCTGGGGGACTGGCGGTATGAAGGGGTGATCTATCCCCGCAATGAGGATCCTTTAAATAAAGACGGAAAAATGTGTCTCTATGCGCCGGACGTGACTGTGGGGCCGGACGGAAGATATTATCTTTATTATGTTCTTGATCATGTTTCTGTTGTGTCGGTGGCAGTCAGTGATACTCCCGCCGGTCGGTATGGGTTTTACGGGTATGTCCATTATGAGGACGGAACCCGGTTAGGAGAAAGAGAGGGAGATCAGCCCCAGTTTGATCCCGGTCTGTTGACAGAGGGGGAAAGAACTTATCTGTACACAGGCTTCTGCGCAAGAGGCGATAAGTCACGGACAGGAGCTATGGCAACAGTCTTAGGACCGGATATGCTGACGATCGTGGAGGATCCTGTTTTTGTAGCGCCGGGGTGTGAGTACAGCGAGGGAACCGGGTTTGAAGGACACGAATTCTTTGAGGCGCCGTCTATGCGGAAGGTGGGGGATACCTATTATTTCATTTATTCCTCTATCGTGATGCACGAGCTGTGCTACGCCACAAGCAAAGAGCCCACAAAAGGCTTCGTCTATGGCGGAGTTTTGGTGAGCAACTGCGACCTGCATATGGACAGCGATAAACCGGCGGATATGCCTGTGGCCTATGGGGCCAATAATCACGGCAGTATGGTGGAGATTCTGGGCAAGTGGTACATTTTTTATCACCGTCATACCAACGGCACCTGGTACAGCAGACAGGGCTGTGCAGAGGAACTTACGATCCTTCCGGATGGCAGGATCCCCCAGGTGGAGCTGACCTCCTGCGGATTAAACGGTGGTCCTTTGCATGGAAAAGGAGAATATCCCGCTTATATTGCCTGCCGCTTATTTACCGATACGCCTTCTGTCTATGTGGGAGGGGAGAAGTTCCCCAAAATCATGCAGGACGGACGGGACGGAGATGAGGAGCCGGGCTATATTGCAAATATCCAGGATTCAGCAACGGCAGGCTTTAAGTATTTTGACTGTTATGGGATCACTAAGATAAAGATCAGGGTAAGAGGCTATGCCGACGGCGAGTTTGAGGTCAAAACTGCATGGGACGGAGAAGTCCTTGCCCGAATCACGGTCAAAAATTCCAATGTCTGGGAGGAATATGCATCGCCGATCACCATCCCGGATGGAAGGCAGGCAATTTATCTTACCTATCGTGGCGGCGGAAACGCCAGTTTGCTGTCGTTTACTTTGGAATAAAAATACTTAAGCTTATACAAAGCCAATATCTTATCACGCCTACTTTCTGCGCTGATACAGGTTTCTGCATTCTGTAGGCGTGCATTTCTGGTATTTACGGAAAATCCGGTTAAAGGAAGAAAGGGTGGCAAAGCCGCAGGATGCCGCAATTTCGGAGATTGAGGCGGAAGTGTTCTTCAGCAGATCTACGGAGGCCTGGATACGCAGAAAGCACAGGTAATCATAAAAGGTCTGTCCGGTGTGCTGTTTGAAAATCTTGGAAAAATAGAATTTGGATAAGCCGACTTTGGAGGCGGCAGCTTCCAGGGAAATGCTTTCGGCATAATGCTGCTGTAAATAGCTAAGGAGCATGTATATCCTTTGGGAACAGTCATCGGGAGAGATGTCTTCGGAACCACTGAAATCAGGCCTGTTAGCATGGATACAGAAATCTGTGTAGCATGCGTAAAACGCCATCATGCAGGAGTAGATCCATAACTGGCGGGAAGCGGTATTTCCCCAATAGTAACCTGCCACCTGCATGATCAGCCTGATTTCCTGTTCATAGATTTCAGGGTAAGTGTCTGCATTAATGCAGACCGGCTTTGTCAGCAGAGCCTGAGTTTGAAAAAAATCTGTAAGCTGGCAGAAGGTACCCAGTTCCAACAGAAAGATAAACCGGGCACCGCAGTCGGGGGCTTCAAGAGAATGGAGGCTTCCGGGGGGAACCAGCAAAATATCTCCGGGCTCCAGATGAAAGGTGATACCCTGAACGGTGACAGTGTAAACTCCCTCCAAAGGCACTATGATCTCCTGGGCATCATGCCAGTGGGTGGAATAGGAGGTGTCTTCTGTATTGTACCAGAACCGCATGAAGGTCTGAGGAATAAAGGGCGGGATCTCATATTCTTCGTTGGCCGCCGCCCAGTCATATTTAGGATAGTTATCCGGCTGTATCTGATAAAGACTCTGCTCTTTGGCAGTAAGGGCAAATAACTTTTGAGGGTTCATGGAGGATCTCCTTCTTGTAAAGCTGTTGACATAAGGATGTCTTGCGAAGCGTGGCATCCGTTGTCTGGTTTCATTAAATTCTAACATATTATCTTAGAGATTTCATGCCTATTTTCCAAATACAAAATGTGATACATGTGTAATTACATTGTTATTTCTGAAGGTTTTGTATATAATGAAAGCAGTGATCAGACTTTTGGCGAAATCAGACGAAGGAGAGCAGTCCATATGGCGAGAACGATCGGGATGGGAAAGCAAAGCTACGAAAAGATTGTTTCCAATCAAAATTTTTATGTGGATAAGACCTTATTTATAAAAGAGTGGTGGGAGAACGATGATGAGGTAACCCTGATCACCAGACCAAGGCGGTTTGGAAAGACATTAAATATGAGCATGGTGGAGCAGTTCCTTTCGCCGGACTATGCGGGACGCATCGACCTGTTTGAAAAAATGAACTTGTGGAAAGAAAAATCGCCTGACGGAAATTATAAATACAGACAGCTCCAGGGAACCTGGCCGGTGATCAGTCTCAGCTTTGCCAATGTAAAGGAAAACACATACAGAGACGTGAGGATCAGGATTTGCCAGATACTTGCGGATTTATATATCAGGAATCGTTTCCTGCGCGACAGTGGCGTTCTTGCAGACAGGGAAAGAGAATATTTTGACAGGATATCAGAGAGCATGGAGGAAACGGATGCGACCATATGCCTTCATAAGCTGTGTGATTTTATGCAAAGATATTATGGCAAAAGACCGGTGATATTGATGGATGAATACGATACTCCCATGCAGGAGGCGTATGTCAATGGATATTGGAAAGAAATCACAGCTTTTATAAGAAATCTGTTCAATTCCACCTTCAAAACGAATCCCTTTTTCGAAAAAGCAATCCTGACGGGCATCACAAATGTCAGCAAAGAATCTATCTTTTCCGATTTGAATAATCTTACTGTAGTAACGGCAACTTCTGATAAATATGCAGATTTTTTTGGCTTTACCCAGGAAGAGGTAACGGCGGCACTGAAGGAATTTGGTCTTTCTGATATGGAGGAGTGTGTAAAAGACTGGTATGACGGTTTTTGTTTCGGCAACAGGACGGATATTTATAATCCCTGGTCGATCATCAATTTTCTTGATAAGAAGAAGCTGTCCACATACTGGGCCAATACCAGCAGCAATGGTCTCATCGGGAAACTGATACAGGAAGGCAGTAAGGATGTAAAGCTTTCTATGGAGAAGCTTTTAAATGACGGTATTCTCCGCACGAAGATAGATGAGCAGATTGTTTTTAATCAGCTTGACCATAATGAATATGCGATTTGGAGCCTGTTGCTTGCAAGCGGTTACCTGAAGGTAGAAAAATATACAATAGATGAAGAAAGCGGGGAGGAGGAATATGATTTAAAGCTTACCAACAAAGAAGTGAAGCTTATGTTCCGGAAAATGATCGCAGGCTGGTTTAAAAATCATACGCCGGAGTATAACGATTTTATAAAAGCCCTTTTGGAGGATGACTTAGATGCCATGAATGAATATATGAATAAAGTTGCCAAAGATACCTTCAGCAACTTTGACACGGGCAAAAAACCTTCCGAAAGTGCAAGACCGGAGCGTTTTTATCATGGCTTTGTGCTTGGCTTGATGGTAGAGCTTTCAGGGAGGTATTCCATTACCTCAAATCGTGAGAGTGGTTTTGGGCGTTATGATGTGATGCTGGAGCCTTTAAATGAAAAGGATGACTACATGATCATAGAGTTTAAGGTTCATCGCCCGGGCAAGGAAAAGAATCTGGAGGAGTCCCTTATGGAAGCGCTTGCACAGATAGAGGAAAGGCAGTACGCATCTGCCATAGAGGCCAGGGGAGTGAGCCCGGAACGGATACGGAAGTATGGCTTTGCATTTAAAGGTAAGAATGTGCTGATTGGGGAGAAAGCGAAAGACAGCGCCTGCAACCGACGGATTTAGCCGGGAGTCATGCTGAAATACAAACACAAAATAAAAGGAGAAAACAATCGTGGGTTATTTATTTGTACATTTTACAGGGGGAACAAAAAGACGGGGAACAGATTTATTTTCTGAGCCGGGACGGGCTCATCTGGCAGGATTGTAACGCCGGAAGGCTGGTGCTGTCTGTTTCTGGATTACATGGGAGAGAAGGGAAAGGCTCAGGGCTATGTGCCCTTTACCGCAGAAAAGATAGAGGAGGCAGATTTGTCCGTGCGGATGAGAAATTCTCCTTTCCTTATGGCTTCAAACACGGAACAATCCTGAAAATAACCAGGGCGGAATACGAGAGGATCCGGGGATTCGACTGGTCAGAGCCTGAGGATCTGAGGTAAATTGCAGAGTAAAAAGGTGTTTTACAGTAATCTGTAATTTGTGCATAATGAATTCATAAAATAAGTTTTACTAAAATGTCTTTTAGTAAAACTTATTTTAGTAAAACTGTTTATATTAATTGAATGAAGCGAGTTTCGAAGAGTGACAGCGTTTGATTCAATAAGTTGATCCATGGTACGTAAAGACCCGTAAGCACGCTGCAAGCACCGCAAGCTCTGCCTCGCTCGGGAAGCTCGGCAGAGCCGCTTTATTTTCCGGAAAGTTAAAATAGACTCGTAATGCACCAACTTACGAGTCTGCAAGTAGCGAAAAGGGGTGGAGTCATGTTTTATTGTCGGGAAGAGGAATTGCGCATTATCCAGGGCGATTTACCAGTGTAAGAATCCGGAAGCCGCCAGTGCCCCTGTCTATCAAAGCTATGAGACTGCCCTGGAGGAAATCACTAAAATGGCGGGAGAACAGCGTCTTGTGTTTGTCATTGACGAGTATCCTTACCTGGCGAAAGCGGAAAAGTCCATTTCTTCCAGGCTTCAGGCTCTGGACTACCGGGAAATGACAGCCTTCCATCCACAGCTGCCTGCAAAGGAGCAGGCGCTTCTCTATGGCATTACCGGAGGGATTCCCCATTATATCAATAGGTTGGAGGTGGAAGATGACCTGGATGAAGCATTGCTGGAGAATCTGTTTCATCCTGCAGGCTATCTCTTTGAAGAACCTGAAAATCTTCTGAAACAGGAGCTTCGGGAGCCTGCTCTCTATAATTCCATCATTTCCGCCATTGCAGGCGGCGCATCCCGGGCAAATGAAATCTCTACAAAGGTTGGATTAGAATCCGGTATCTGTGCAAAATATCTGCGGGTTCTGCTGGAACTGGGCATACTGAAGAAAGAGACACCCATCACAGAAAGGCCGGGCAGGGGAAAGTGACTTTGCTGACCCTGGAGGATATTTATAAAAAGAATGGGGAAGATGGAACCCGGGGAAATAGCATTTGAACATATTAAGAAAACCTGACAAAATCCAAATATTTTTCTTGCCAAACGCAGAAAGATATGGTAAGATATCCTTCGTTAGGGCATCTGGACTCAAATAAGGCTCCGTGGTCAAGCGGTTAAGACATCGCCCTTTCACGGCGGTAACAC
>CANDAG010000066.1 GCA_947382625.1 uncultured Lachnospiraceae bacterium | reverse complement strand
TGGTGAGTTCAAAGAGTATTTTCCGAGTAACGCAGTGGAATATTTTGTGTCCTATGACCTTCCCTTTGAAGAAACCTTGTTGAGACATAATATGAAGCCCAACAGGGCAGAATTCGGTGAACAGGATATGAGAAGATGGTGGAAGGAAAAAGACTATATCAAAATAATACCCGAAAAGGTCATCACAAAGGATATGAACCTTTCGGATACAGTTGAAATGATCTATGCCATCGTCCATTCAGCTTAACTTAGTGACCATCAATTCATACAATGCGACAGACCGTCCATTAGGGTAATCGAGGATATCCACAATTTTAAATCCGGCGTTTAAGTATATTTTTCTTACAGCTATTTCGTCAAGCGCTGTATCCAGCCTGATATACTTGATTCCATTTTCAATGCAATATTTTTTTAGGGTATTAGTGAGGATCCGGGTCATACCTCGACCGGCGAATTCCCGTTTGACACAAAATTTGTGTAAATATACAGCTTCATTCTTTTTGGCATGCGCCCAATACTCCGGGTCATTTCCCTGCAAAATAAATGCACAGGCCGATTTTCCGTTCAGTTTTCCAACAAAGAAGTTTTCAGGCTGAGCATCCGGCGTGATCAGCTTCTCTTTTGTCAGCCACTCGTCCAGCCATACGCGAAACCCTTTGTTTCGCCCCCACTGGGCAACTTCTTTCATAATGGAAATCGCTTCGTCTAACTGATTAGGATAAATTTCAATCTGATCCATTTTCATTCTCCGAAATCTTTACTGCCCTTGTCCCATTTGCAACAGATGACATTTTTGTTACCATTATTATTTTAGAAAGTTTTACAGCCTGTGTCAAATATCACTGTCAGGCGTCCGGCAAAAATCATTGCAGGAGCCTTTTTTCTATGATACTATTATTAATAAACAAAGAACGGGGGATCAATATGAATCAGGTATATGAAAAAGTCGTAAAATGTTATGAGAGTATTAAAGAGAGGATTCCTTTCCAGCCGAAGGTAGCCCTGGTATTAGGCTCGGGGCTTGGTAATTATGCGGACAGCATGGATGTGAAAGGGGAGATCGGATATGACGAGATCCGGGATTTCCCTGTCTCAACGGTTCCGGGGCATGAGGGAAAGTTCATCTTTGGCTATGTGAAGAATGTTCCGGTAGTCTGCATGAAGGGAAGAGTTCATTACTATGAGGGATATCCTATTACAGACGTAGTGCTTCCGGCACGGCTGATGAAGCTTATGGGAGCAGAGATTTTGTTCCTTACCAATGCTTCCGGCGGAATTAACCCTTCTTTTTCAGCAGGATCCTTTATGCTGATCAAAGATCATATTTCCTGCTTTGCACCGAATCCTCTGGTAGGAGCCAACATTGAGGAATTCGGATGCCGTTTTCCTGATATGAGCAAGGTTTATGACCCGGCACTTCAGGAAGTGATCCGCGCTACAGCGAAGGAATGCAGTATTCCTTTGCATGAGGGGATTTATGTACAGCTTACAGGCCCGTCCTTTGAATCCCCTGCGGAAATTAAAATGCTCCGCACCCTTGGAGCAGATGCGGTAGGAATGAGTACGGTAGTGGAAGCGATCGCCGCGAATCATATGGGAATGAGGATCTGCGGAATTTCCTGTGTGGCCAATTTGGCGGCCGGTATGACTGATAATCCCTTGACCCATGAGGAGGTACAGGCGGCATCCAATCAGGCGGCGCCTTTGTTCCGTCAGCTTATCACTGAATCCATCGCTGCATTTTAAAAGGGTATAAAAAGGAGAGGATATCCATGACAAATAAGGATCTGGTGGAAGATATTCCTGTAAAGGAACTGATCCGTTCGGCGGCAGAAGCCAGAAAAAAGGCTTATGCCCCTTACTCCGGATATATGGTGGGAGCTGCGGTCCTCACCAATGAACTGCGGATCTATACAGGCTGCAATATTGAGAACGCTTCCTACACGCCTTCAATCTGTGCAGAAAGAACAGCGATCAGCAAAGCTGTCAGCGAAGGACGGCGCGGTTTTAAGGCGATCGCCATCGTGGGAAGCCCTAAGGGAGAACTTATCAGTCAATATTCTTTTCCCTGCGGCGTATGCCGGCAGGTGATGCGGGAATTTGCTGATCCTGAAAGCTTTATTGTGATCGTGGCAAGAGGAGAGCAGGACTATAAGCTGTTCCGTTTAAGCGAGCTGCTTCCTGAAAGCTTCGGACCGGATAATCTGCGATAGGGAAATTTACTGATAAAAACAGAATAAAGGGAAATAGCTATATGAATATACGACTTTACAATGCCAGAATTTTAACCATGGAAGAAAACAGAGAGGTCTTTCAGGGAGAAATCCGGATACAGGATGGAAGGATCATTTATGTGGGAGCAGAAGGCTCTTTTGAAGGAACCGACAGTCAAAGCTCTGGAGCAAAAAGCTTTCAAGCTTTTGTGAAATGGGACAGGGAGATCGATTGTGAGGGAAATCTTTTAATGCCGGGCTTTAAGGATGCCCACACCCATTCCGGTATGACCCTTTTACGGTCCTATGCAGATGACCTTCCGCTAAATGAATGGCTGAACCACAAGATTTTTCCGGTGGAAGCCAAAATGACCGGGGAGGATATTGGCGTGTTGTCAAAGCTGGCAGTTTTGGAATATCTTACCAGCGGGATCACGGCAGTATTTGATATGTATCTCACGCCGGAGACTATTGCGGATGCTTTTGACGAGATGGGGATGCGCTGTGTGCAGGTGGGAGCGGTCAATAATTTCAGCCAGTCGCCTGCCATGGTGGAGGAAATGTTCCAAAAGCTGAACAGCAGAGGACCTCTCCAATCCTATATTCTGGGGTTTCATGCAGAGTATACCTGCTCTAAGGAGCTCCTTACAGAAATCGCAGACCTTTCCCATAAATATAAGGCTCCTGTTTTTACCCATTTATCGGAGACAAAGCAGGAGGTAGAAGGGTGTAAAGAGCGTTATGGAATGACGCCGCCGGTATTTTTGGATTCCATTGGAATGTTTGAGTACGGGGGAGGCGGTTATCACTGCGTCCATATGACGTCGCAGGATATTGACATCATGAAAAAAAGAGGGCTTTATGCGATTACCAATCCCGGCTCCAATACCAAGCTGGCCAGCGGGATCGCCCCTGTTGCAGATTTTCTGAAGGCCGGAGTCAAGGTAGCCATCGGTACCGATGGACCATCCAGCAACAATGCACTGGATATGTTCCGCGAAATGTTCCTTGTAACCGGACTTTCCAAGCTTCGGGAGGAGGATGCAGCAGCGGCAGACGCCATGGATATACTGAAAATGGCTACCGTTAACGGCTCCCATGCCATGGGACTTAAGGACACGGATGTGCTGGCTGCAGGGAAGGCGGCAGATCTGATCATGATCGATTTAAATCAGCCCAATATGCAGCCCCTTAACAACATTGCCAAGAATCTGGTCTACAGCGGAAGCAAGCAAAATGTGGCTATGACCATGATAAACGGCGTCATACTTTATGAGAAGGGACGTTTTTATACCAAAGAGCAGCCGAAGGAGATTTATGAGAAGGTAGAGCAGATCAGAAGAAGGCTGTTATAAATCCCGGCAATCGACAAATAAATTTGTTATTTGCAGGTTGAAAATGGAGGCAGACAATAACCGAAATGGAATACTTGATTTTTGCAGTGGTAATGGCAGCGATCCTTTTGCTGCTTATTGTGAGAAGCTGGGCGGATTACAGGAAATCACAAAAGAAATTTATCCAAAAATTGTACAGTGATTACGGCATCCTGCCTCCAAAAGAGTATAAACCCGGGCAGTTTGCCAATATTTCTCACTATTTTCAGTGTCATCAGAGCGGATTTTCCATTGATGACATCACCTGGAATGACCTGAATATGGATGAGGTATTCCGCAAAATAAATCATACCTGGTCAGCAGCCGGGGAAGAATACCTATATTATGTTCTGCGGATGCCCTGCATGGATGAAAAGGAGTTATCGCACCGGGAGGAAATGATCCGTTTTTTCAGGGAACATCCCGATGAGAGAGTAGCCTGCCAATGTGTCTTCAATCAACTGGGAGGCACGGGTAAATTTTCAATTTATGATTATCTGGATTATTTAGACCAGCTGGGAACGCGGAGCAATCGTTCCCATTACCTGGCTCTGGTTCTTTTGCTGGCGGCGATCGGTGTGATATTTGTCAACCTTCCGGTAGGCTTTTTGTTATTGGTTTGTATTTTGATCTATAATAATATCACCTACTTCCGGATCAAAAGTGAGATCGATCCCTATATTACCAGTTTCGCCTATATTTTCCGTCTGCTGGATGCTGCAAAGGGGATAAAACTGCAGGGAGTAAATGTGTTCCGGACAGAAATGGACGAGCTGAAAAAATCTGCCGGAGCTATGGGGAGCTTTAAACGGGGATCTCTGCTTATCATGTCCGGAGGGCGGATGTCCGGTTCGGGAAATCCCTTGGATATGCTGCTTGACTTTTTCAGAATGGGGTTCCATCTGGATCTGATGAAGTTCAATCAGATGCTCTCCCAGGTGCGAAAGCATCTGGATGAAGTGGATGCAATGATCACCACTCTTGGCAAGATAGAGGCCATGATCGCTATTGGGGCTTACAGAGAATCTCTGGAAATCTACTGTACTCCGGAATTTCACCAGGAGTTATCCATCCACGCCCGTAAGCTTTATCATCCCCTTTTATCCGCACCTGTGACCAATGATATCGGGACTGACAGAAGTGTGCTGATCACCGGCTCTAACGCATCCGGCAAATCTACCTTTTTAAAGACTGTGGCCATCAACAGTATTTTGGCCCAGACCATCCATACTGTTTTGGCAGAGCATTATGAGGGAGCCATGTTCCGGATCGTTTCCTCTATGAGCCTTAAGGATGATGTACAGGGCGGCGAAAGCTACTATATGGCAGAGATCAAGTCCATAAAGCGGATCCTTGACCTGCTTTCACCGGAAGATTCTTTTCCTGTATTATGCTTCGTGGATGAAGTTCTTCGGGGAACCAACACTGTAGAGCGGATTGCCGCTTCTACCCAGATCCTCCGCAGCATGGCGTCCAAAAACTGTATGTGCTTTGCAGCCACTCATGACATCGAATTGACCCATCTCTTAGAGGACGATTATCACAATTATCATTTTGCTGAAACTATTGAGGCAAACGATATCTCCTTCAGCTACAGGATCATGGAAGGGCGGGCAGGCACCCGCAACGCCATTAAGCTTTTAGGGATCATGGGCTATGATGAAAGGATCATAAAAGAGGCGGAGAGTATGGCAGAAGATTTTCTTACCTCAGGTGCCTGGCACAGACTTGACGGTGGCAGGGCAGAATGATATGATAATAAAAGAATGTTGTGGAGGTGAGTGCTTTGGTTGCATTTATTAATACTTTTTTGTCCTACTTACTGGTAGCAGTGATCGTAGCGGCATTGGCAGGAGTTGCTATTTTTATCGGTATCAGGCTTCGCAAAAACAAAAACAAACAGCTTGAAAGTGAGCAGACTGCCGCAGATGCATAACAAAAAGCATCAGGGCTGGCCATTGGCCAGCCTTTTTTGTCTCATAAAAATTTCGTCAGGGTTATTTATAGCACAAAAGAGCCCTGCACAGCTTAAAATGAGGAGATTGTCAATGAAAAAATTCGATATGATATTGTGGGATGTAGACCAGACCCTTCTGGACTTTGGCAGATCTCAGCAGGATGCGCTTTCCAGGAGTTTTGAAAAATATGAACGGACTTTGGATGAGAAAACCCTCGCTCTTTACAATTCAATTAATGATGACTACTGGAAACGCCATGAGCGGGGAGAGGTCTCAAAAAAGGAACTCCTTACAGGAAGATTTGCAACCTTGTTCTCACGCCTGAATATTACAGATATCCCTGTAAAGGAATTTGCAGATTTTTATCAAAGGGCATTAGGAGAGGTCTACTTTTTTCGTGACGACTCTTACCGCCTCTGCCAGGAGCTGAAAGAGAAAGGGATCCGTCAGTATGCGGTGACAAACGGGGTTTCTTCCACACAGAGAAACAAGCTGCGCCTGTCAGGACTGGAAAAGCTTCTGGATGATGTTTTCATTTCCGAGGAGATAGGCACGCCCAAGCCCAGTATGCTTTATTTTGAAGAGTGCTTCCGCAGGATTCCCGGATTTTCCAGAGAAAAGGCTCTGCTGGTGGGAGATTCCTTATCCAGCGATATTCAGGGCGGAAACAATGCGGGGATCTGCTGCTGCTGGTATAACCCGGAGAAAAAGACCAATGACACCAGTTTGCGGATTGATTACGAAATCCGGAATCTGTGGGAGCTTAAGAATGTGCTGTTTCCCATGTAGGGAGAAAGGAATCAGATATTGCCCAAAACCACCAATCAAAAGCTGAAGCTTTTGTATCTTTTAAAAATATTGAATGAGAAGACCGATGAAGACCATTGCCTTTCTACCCAGGAGCTTATTGATGAGCTTGCTTCATACGATATCAGGGCGGAGCGCAAAAGTATTTATGATGATATCGAATGTCTGAATCTTTTCGGCTATGAAATCGGCTACATAAAGGCCAGAAAGGGAGGCGGATATTACCTGATGGAACGGGATTTTGAACTGCCGGAGCTAAAGCTTCTGGTGGACGCTGTACAGTCCTCCCGCTTCATTACCCAGAAAAAGTCCCGGGAGCTGATCTCCAAGATTGAAAAGCTGGCAGGTCCCTATGGGGGAAAACAGCTTCAGCGTCAGGTATTTGTAGTGGGACGGGTCAAGACCGAAAACGAAAGTATCTATTATAATGTAGACCAGATCCATAAGGCCATTCAGGATAACGCGCCGATTCTGTTTACTTATCTGAAATGGAACAGCAAAAAGGAGTTAGAGCCGCGGCGGGACGGGAAACGTTATCAGGTCAGCCCATGGTCGCTTACCTGGAAGGACGAAAACTATTATCTCATCGCCTATGACGATAAGCAGGAGAAGATCAAGCATTTCAGAGTGGATAAAATGAGCCGTATTACAGAGCTTTCAGGAGAAAGCCGCAAAGGCGTAGAGGCTTTTGGAAAGATTGATATCGCAGAATATACCAACCGGACCTTCGGTATGTTTGGCGGAGAAACAGAAACCGTGACCTTAAGGCTTCCGGAGGAGCTTGTAGGGGTGATCCTGGACCGTTTTGGGAAGGAGATCGATATCCGCAGGCTGCCGGAGGATATGGTCAGCGCCAGGGTCAGAGTGACCGTCAGCATGCAGCTCTATGGCTGGATCACCGGACTTGGCGGGAAAGTGGTGATCACGGGGCCGGAGCATGTGAGAGAGGGATACCGGGATTACCTGAAAGAGGTTTTAAAAAATTATTAGGAGTAGAAACAGAAAGGACTTGTTGTTAAAATGAAACTGCAGATAGCCGACAGAATGAAGGAATATGAAGAAGGAATCTTTCAATTATTAAACGAAAAGAAAGAGGAGGTGGAGAAAACCGGCCGTAAGGTCTATAACCTGTCGGTGGGAACGCCGGATTTCCCCACAGAGCCTCACATCATAGAGGCTGTCACAAGGGCTGCCCAAGATCCTGCCAATTATAAATATGCACTGAAAATGCTGCCGGAGCTGACACAGGCAGTCATAGAACGCTTTCAGAAGCGGTATCAGGTAACCTTAAATGAAAGGGAGATCACGGAGGTTTACGGTTCACAGGAGGGGATCACTCACATCGGGTTCGTACTCTGTAATCCCGGGGATGTGGTGCTGGTGCCGGACCCTGGTTATCCCATTTTTTCGATCGGGCCGGCTCTGGCCATGGCAGAAGTCCATACTTACCAGCTTAAGGCCGAAAACAATTACCTTCCGGATCTTGATGCCATCGATGAGGAGCTTCTTGAGAGGACAAGATTTATGGTGGTATCCTATCCCTTAAATCCTGTCTGTAGGATCGCGCCGGATGAATTTTACGAAAAACTCATCCCCTGGGCGAAGGAGCGGAATGTCATTATTGTCCATGACAATGCCTATTCGGATATTATTTTTGACGGGCATAAAGGGAAATCCATTTTGCAGTTCCCGGGGGCAAAGGATAACTGTGTGGAATTTTATTCTCTTTCCAAGAGCTATGATTATACCGGGGCAAGAATGGGCTTTCTGGTGGGAAATGAATATCTGGTACAGAGCTTTAAAAGGCTCCGTTCTCAGATCGACTACGGGATCTTCCTGCCGGTACAGTACGGCGCTATTGCTGCGCTTACAGGTTCCGATGAAGGAGTGAAGCAAAGATGTGCTCTTTATCAGGAGAGAAGGGATGCACTCTGCGGAGGCCTTCGTGAGATCGGGTGGGATATACCGGACAGCGAGGGAACCATGTTCGCCTGGGGAAGGATTCCTGAAGGCTATGAGGATGATGTGGCCTTTGTTATGGAGCTTCTGGAAAAAACCGGGGTTTTGTGTACACCGGGAAGCAGCTTTGGAAAACTGGGAAAGGGCCATGTGCGGTTTGCCCTTGTCCTTCCGGCTGAGGAAATCCGGGAAGCCATAGCAGCCGTAAAGGCTTCGGGAATGTTGGACTGAAAATTTTGTGATTTTGTAAGTTGACACAGAGAACAAGGTTCATTATACTGGTTAGTAACGCTATATATAGATGAGAAACGGGACTGGTATACCAGATTTTGTTTTTTCGTTTGGATGGCTGCGGTATAGAGATTGGAGGAAGTTACATGGAGAATCAACAGGACAATTCTAAGGCTTACAGCACAGTGTTCCAGCCGAAAAGGAACGTTAAGGTCGTTAAAAAGGACGGCAGCTTAGAGGCATTCAATGTGCAGAAGGTCATTGATGCGGTAGGAAAAAGCGCTTACAGAGCGCTCACAAAGTTCACCGATGAAGAAAAGGAGCATATCTGCCGTTTTGTAGTGGACAAGGTAGATGAGATGGAGCAGGATCAGATCCCCATTCCGATCATGCATAATATTGTAGAGAGCGCCCTGGAGGGAGTAAAGCCCATCGTTGCCAAGAGTTATCGGGATTACCGCAACTATAAGCAGGATTTTGTGCGCATGATGGATGACGTGTACAAAAAGAGCCAGTCCATTATGTACGTGGGAGATAAAGAAAATGCCAATACGGACAGCGCCCTGGTATCCACCAAGAGAAGCCTGATCTTTAATCAGTTCAATAAGGAGCTGTACCAGAAGTTTTTTATGACTGTGGAAGAGATCCAGGCCTGCAGGGACGGCTATATCTACGTTCACGATATGTCTGCAAGACGGGATACTATGAATTGCTGTCTGTTTGACGTGGGGAATGTGCTTACCGGCGGTTTCGAGATGGGAAATATCTGGTATAACGAGCCCAAAACCCTGGACGTTGCATTTGACGTGATCGGAGATATCGTGCTGAGCGCCGCCAGCCAGCAGTATGGAGGCTTTACCGTGCCGGAGGTGGACAAGATCTTAGAGCCCTATGCCGAGAAGACCTGGCAGAGAAGCCTGAAGAGATATCTGGAGCTGGGCATCGGTCAGGAACGGGCGGAGGCGGAGGCCTTAGCTGACGTGGAACGGGAGTTTGAACAGGGCTTCCAGGGCTGGGAATATAAGTTCAATACAGTAGCCTCCAGCCGGGGGGATTATCCCTTTATTACAGTAACTGCAGGATTGGGGACCGGCCGTTTTGCCAGGCTTGCCACCATTTCCCTTCTGGATGTACGCAGAAAAGGGCAGGGCAAGGCAGAATGCAAAAAGCCTGTGCTTTTCCCTAAGATTGTCTTTTTGTATGATGAAAATCTTCATGGTCCCGGAAAGGAACTGGAGGAGGTGTTTGAGGCAGGGGTGAGATGCTCCGCCAAAACCATGTATCCGGACTGGCTCTCCCTGACCGGAAAAGGCTATATCGCCAGCATGTACAAACAATACGGCAAGGTGATCTCTCCTATGGGATGCAGAGCCTTCCTTTCGCCCTGGTATGAGCGGGGCGGTATGCATCCGGCTGATGACCAGGATGTGCCGGTGTTTGTGGGCCGTTTTAATATCGGGGCGGTATCTCTTCATCTGCCAATGATCCTTGCCAAGGCAAGACAGGAGAGCCGTGATTTTTATGAGGTGCTGGATTACTATCTGAACCTGATACGCCAGCTCCATATCAGAACCTATGCTTATCTGGGAGAAATGCGTGCCTCTACCAATCCCCTGGCCTACTGCGAGGGCGGTTTCCTGGGCGGGCACCTGAAGCTTTCCGACAAGATCAAGCCTATCCTGAAGAGCGCCACAGCCAGCTTCGGGATCACTGCCTTTAACGAGCTGCAGGAACTCTACAACGGCAAGTCGCTGGTGGAGGATGGCACATTTGCCCTTGAGGTATTAGAGCATATTAACCAGAAGGTCAACGAATTCAAGGAAGAGGATGGAAATCTTTATGCCATTTACGGAACCCCTGCAGAGAGCCTGTGCGGATTGCAGGTAAAACAGTTCCGTGCAAAATACGGAATTGTGGAAGGAGTTTCCGACAGAGAATATGTGTCCAACAGCTTTCACTGCCATGTAACCGAGGATATTACGCCCATTGAAAAGCAGGATCTGGAGTACCGTTTCTGGGAGCTTTCCAACGGCGGAAAAATACAATATGTAAAATACCCTATTGACTACAATATGGAAGCGATCAAAACCCTGATACGGCGGGCAATGGATATGGGCTTTTATGAAGGAGTCAATTTATCTCTTGCCTATTGTGATGACTGCGGCCATCAGGAGCTGGAAATGGATGTGTGCCCTGTATGCGGAAGCAAGAATTTAACCAAGATCGAGCGCATGAACGGCTATCTTTCTTATTCCAGGGTCCATGGGGATACCCGGTTAAATGAGGCGAAAATGGCGGAAATAGCAGAAAGGAAGAGCATGTAGTTCAATGAGATATCACAATATAACAAAGGATGATATGTTAAACGGCGATGGCCTGCGGGTAGTCTTGTGGGTTGCAGGATGCTCTCATTGCTGCAAAGAATGCCACAATCCTGTGACATGGGATCCGGCAGGCGGACTTTTGTTCGATACGGCCGCCAGGCAGGAAGTGTTTGAACAGCTTGATAAGCCCTATATCTCCGGCATTACCTTTTCCGGAGGCGATCCTTTGCATGCGGCCAATCGCTTGGATGTTCGGGATTTCATGAAGGAAATTAAAGAAAAATATCCGGATAAGACCATATGGCTCTATACCGGGGATCTATGGGAAAATGTCCGTCACTTATCCCTGATGCAGTATGTTGATGTGTTGGTAGACGGAGAATTCCAGATTGAAAAAATGGATAAGAAGCTTCTCTGGAAAGGAAGCAGCAACCAGAGAGTGATCGATGTGCCCGAAAGCCTTGCGGCGGCGGAGGATGCCCCGCCGGTGCTTCACTGTGGAGATTACGGGCAATAAGCTTTTCGGTATAATTTGCATAAAGAACTTGAAAGGTACTTTTTAAGGAATGGAAACGATCAAAATAAAATATTTTTCGGACAAAATTGAAAGACTTGCCTACATAGACGGAAAGTCCGACTGGATCGATCTTCGGGCGGCGGAGGATGTGGATCTGAAGAAAGGGGAATTCAAGCTTATTCCCCTGGGGGTAGGGATGGAATTGCCCAAGGGGTATGAAGCCCACGTGGTACCAAGAAGCTCCACCTTCAAAAATTTCGGCATCATCCAGCCCAATCATCAGGGCGTCATTGACGGCTCCTATTGCGGAGACAATGATCAGTGGTTCATGCCGGCCTATGCCCTGCGGGACACCCATATTTCCTGCAATGACAGGATCTGTCAGTTCCGTATCATGAAAAACCAGCCCAGGATCTGTTTTGAGGAGGTCTGCGCCTTAGAAGGCACAGACCGGGGCGGCTTCGGAAGTACGGGAAAGCAATAAAAAACAACGGATATTATCCTCTATCGCATCACTCACGTGACCCCGGCAGCCGGTAGCGGAACAGCCTTTTGGAAAGCTGCTTTAAATTGAAAGGAAGGAGCGGGTAAATGTAGCTCTTCCCGGATACAGTGCGGTTGGTGGCAATGGCCAGAATAAGCAACAAAACGGCGGAAATATAGCCCCATATTCCAAAAATGGCAGTAAGGATCAGGTTTATAAGACGCATAAATTTAAGAGCATAGCTTAGTTCATAGCTTGCCTGGGTGTAGTTTGCAATGGCAACAAAAGCCATATAAAGCATGACCTCTGAGTTAAACCATCCGCTGTTTACCGAAAATTCTCCCAATACCAGAGCCGCCATTACGCTTAAGGGGGTGCTGAGCATATTGGGGGTATTTACCGCAGCCAGACGCAGACCGTCGATTGCCAGTTCCAGGATCAGAAACTGCCATACAAGAGGGATGTTGGTTGGCTCCTTTACCATAATAAATTCAAAGCCTGCCGGGATCCACTCCGGCCTTTGCATCAGCAATAAGAAGGTGGGTGTAATGAAATAGGTCAGTATGGCGATCAAAAACCGGGACAGACGGAGATAGGTTCCGGTGATAGGCGGGAAGTAATAATCGTCTGCCTCCTCCACAATATCAAATATCGAGGTGGGAGCGATCATGGCAGAAGGCGAGTTGTCCACCAGGATCACCACATCTCCTTCCAGGATCTGGGCAGAGGCTGTGTCCGGACGCTCTGTAAATTTGAACTTGGGGAAAGGATTATACCACTTTTTCTTGTAAAGACATTCCGCCAGGCTTTCCTGGTTCATGGTCAGGGCGTCAACCTGGATGTGATTGATACGCTCCCGGATCTTGGTCAGGAAAGCGTGATCTACTCTGTCATTCATATAACAAAGAACAATATCTGTCCGGGAACTGTTGCCGGCATGAAGCATTTCCATGCAGAGCTGGTTGCTCCGGATCCTTCTCCTGATCAGCGCAGTATTAAAGACAATGGTTTCCACAAATCCGTCCTTGGAGCCTCGTAGTACCTTGTCTTTTTCCGGTTCTTCCACACCTCTGGAAGGATAGGTTCTGGAATCGATCAACAGGCATTTATCATACCCGTCAATAAAAAGGGCAAATACCCCGGACATAATGAAATAGGCTATTTGGTCCCAGTCATCCTGCAGGTCAACCTCCACATAGGGAAGGTTGGTCTTGGACATTTCGTGGGCGCTTGCAGGCATTTCTTCTTCTTTGATGCCGATAAAGTACTGAAGCATCTTCTGCATCAGATCATCCTTGCAAAAGCCGTCAATAAAATACATACAGGCTTCCCGGCCGCCAATCTTTATTACCCGGTAAACAATATCAAAGCTGGTATCTACCGAAAGATACTTGTTAAGATATCGCATGTTCTCAGTAAGCGAGGTCGTCATTTTACTCATAATAAAACTCCTTTGAAAATTACTGTTTGTATTATGAGGCAAAAACTTCTGTTTTATGCAATGATTGTAAAAACACCTGAAAGATGTTAGAATAAGAAAACTGTTAAAAGCATGACGGCAGACGAAAAGGTTAGTCTGTTTGAACTGCAGCAAAAAGGAGGATAGCATGGATTCTTATAAGATCATCACAAACACTACGGCGGATCTGCCCGCAGAGTACATCAAAGAAAATAATCTTGGATTAATCTATTTTAACTATATTATGGACGGAACTTCCTATGGAAAAGATAAGGAGCTTGACTGGAAGGAATTCTACCGTCTTATGCGGGAAGAGGGGAAGATGCCCACTACATCTCAGGTAAATCCCCAGCAGTACAAAGAGTATTTTGAAGAATTTCTCAGGGAAAATAAGAATCTGTTGTATCTTTCCTTTTCGTCAGGATTAAGCGGTTCCTGTGGAAATGCAATACTTGCCGCAGAAGAATTGATGGAGGAGAATGCTGACTGCCGGATCATTGTGGTGGATTCCAAATGTGCCTCTATGGGAGAGGGACTTTTTGTTCACAAGGCGATCCAGATGCAGAAACAGGGAAAATCTATGCAGGAAACCGCCGATTACTTAACGGATCTGGTTCCCCATCTTACCCATGTTTTTACGGTAGATGATCTGAATCACCTTTACCGGGGCGGGAGGGTAAGCAAAGCAGCGGCTATCGTAGGGACGATTGCGGCGATCAAGCCTGTTTTGCATGTAGATGATGAGGGCCATCTGATTCCTATCAGCAAAGTCCGTGGACGGAAAAAGTCTTTAAATGCTCTGGTAGATTATATGGAAGAAAAAACCAAAGGCCTGCCTGCTGAAAATGACATTGTATTTATCAGCCATGGGGATGCACTGGAGGATGCAGAGTATGTGAGAGCTGAAATAGAAAAGCGTTTTGGGATCAAAGAGTTTAAGATCAACCATATCGGACCCACAATAGGAGCCCATTCCGGTCCGGGAACCATTGCTTTGTTTTTTGAAGGAAATTCACGCTAGGAAGCCAATACATACTTTGCAGACAGCCTTTCGGTTAACAGACTGCCCGGACATGTGATCCATACCTGTCCGGGCAGTTTTACTGGCATAAGGATGGCTGGCGAAGCCTGTCATCCGTTGTTAATGGGCTTTAGCCCGTTGAGTACATCGGAGTTTCTCCCAACGGAGAAAT
>CANDAG010000065.1 GCA_947382625.1 uncultured Lachnospiraceae bacterium | reverse complement strand
CCTATGACCCTCTGCTTGTAAGGCAGATGCTCTCCCAGCTGAGCTAAGATCCCACGAGTCTTGGTCATTTCCCTGACCCGCTCTGCTAGTATACTATTTACAGGGCAGGGTTGTCAACATTTTTTTTAATTTTTTTCACTTTTTTTCAAAAACAGTATTAATCCGTAACTATTCAGCCAGGACTTTGCACTTGCTGCAAAGTCCGTGAGAAAGCGTAGATTAAGCCAAGAGTGAATCTGCCCCTTCGCCGCAGGCGACTTTAAATGGGCAGATTTAGGGTAACTATGAAGCCGAAGGCTGAATAGTTACATTAATCCCTTTAACTGATAAAATTAATCCTTGCGCTCCCCTGACGCCTGTGCTACACTCTTTCTGAATTGAGTTCAGGTGTCCAAAGCCCGGCAAAGCGCCGGAGCGTTTGGGTGAAAAGGGAAACAGGTGCAAGTCCTGTACGATCTCGTCGCTGTAATAAGAGAGTTTCCTGCTTATGCCACTGTTTTTTCGGCCTCTTAGAGCCATAGAAATGGGAAGGTGCAGGAGATGTTGACCCCTGTAACGGTCTGCTCATCAGACTGTTACTGATCTTTAAGTCAGAAGACCTGCCTGGATTTCAGTACTAAACGATCACGAGGAATTGGTCATGGTACACGGCACGTTCTGTCTTTTTGGCCTAACCATGCCCTTTTGCAGTATGCATGTCCCCAAACCCAAACAGGGAGCTTTGCATCGCAAAGGGCATTTGTGTTTATGTCTGAATTTTTGTTGCCTTTTTTAGAGGAATGTCGCAGAACCTCACCGCACAGACCACTCCTTTGGTGAATCACTATCCTGCTAAAAGGATCCTAATTTATAAACAACACAAAAGGAGGACAAATCATGTCTGCATCACAACCACAAAAAACAAACAAAAAACTGCTTATAGGACTTCCGGTCCTTGCCGCAATAGCCATTCTTTTCGGCATCGTGTATGCAAACTTTTCTCCCAGGCCGGTTTCCGGTGCCAAGGAGCTTTCTATCGAAGTGGTAGACGATACCGCCGCTTCTCAGAGCTACACCGTGCATACCGACGCCGAATACTTACGGCAGGCGTTGGAGGAAACCGAAGGGCTGACCATTGAAGGGACTGAATCGGAATACGGACTGATGGTGGAAACCGTAAACGGCGTCCGGGCCGATTACAATGCCGACGGCGCTTACTGGGCCTTTTATCTGGGCGATGAATACTGCAATTACGGGATCGATGAGCAGCCCGTACAGGACGGAGAGTCCTATAGGATCGTGTATACCCTTGCCGAATAGTCAATAATCCCGCGGCAAGCAGCCATCCAGCTCATTGCCCGCGGGGATCACAGACTCCCATGGAGGAACCCTTACCATGAACAGACAAACCCCAAAGCTTACCATCCGGGATCTGGCGCTGATGGGCGTCATGACCACCCTGCTGATCGTGTCAGTGCATGCACTCTCTCCACTTCCTAACGTGGAGCCGGTGACGCTCCTTGTCATTCTTTATACTCTTTTCTGGGGAAAAAAGGTGGGCTATATCCTGACAGCCTATCTCCTGATAGAAGGCTGCTGGTACGGCTTTGGGCTTTGGTGGGTCATGTACGCCTATCTCTGGCCCCTTCTTGCACTGCTCACTTATCTTATGCGCAGACAAAAATCCCTGTGGTTCTGGAGCCTGTTATCCGGCGCCTTCGGCCTCTTTTTCGGGGCGCTCTGTTCTATTCCTTATTTTTTTATTGGCGGCCCTTCCATGGCCTTTACCTGGTGGGTGGCGGGAATCCCCTACGATCTGATCCACTGTCTGTCAAACGGGATCCTTTGTATGGTACTCTTTTTACCCTTAAGCCATGTTCTTGGCCGCCTGAAAGCTTCTTACCAAAATCAGTAAGATCATTGTAACTGTGAAGGCACTGAACAGTTACCATTACAGATCGTAATACATCTTAAATTCCGCAGGATTGGGAATCTGCTCTAATTTCTTAAGCTCTCCCCGCTTGCGTTCTACCCACACATCGATCAGTCTCTGAGGGAAGACTCCGCCCCTGGTCAGATATTCATGATCGGCCTCTAAGGCATCAAGGGCCTCTCCTAAGGATTTGGGCAGTCCCTTGATCTTTTTCTGCTCTTCCTCTGACAATGTGTAAAGATTGAAATCATAAGGCCCCCAGCCGTTTTCAGCCGGATCGATCTGATTTTCGATCCCGTCAAGGCCTGCCATCAAAATAGCGGCATAGGCATAGTAAGGATTGGCTGTGGCATCCGGGTTACGAAGCTCGAAGCGCTTGGTCTCCGGTGACTTCGCGTAGGCGGGGATACGGATCACCGCGCTGCGGTTGGAGGTGGCGTAGCCAATGGTAACCGGCGCTTCATATCCCGGCACCAGCCGCTTAAAGGAGTTGGTGGAAGGGTTGGTAAAGGCGCACAGGGATGCGATATGCTTCAAAAGCCCTCCCATAAAATAATGGGCTGTCCTGCTCAGACCCGAATATCCCTCCGCATCGTAAAATAAAGGCTTTCCATCCTTCATCAGCAGCATATGCACATGCATGCCGCTTCCTGCCTCCTGATAGATCGGCTTGGGAAGGAATGTGGCCGTCTTGCCCTCCCGGGCCGCCATATTTTTGATGATATACTTGATGATCATGGTATTGTCAGCCATAGCAGGCATATCCGCCAGCTCCACCTCGATCTCCATCTGACCCGGGCCGCCCACCTCGTGATGATGATATTTTACTTTAATGCCCCAGTCCTCCATCATCATACACATCTTACTGCGCAGATCATACCCTACATCCTGAGGGGAAGCCACATGATAACCGCCCTTATAAGGCACTTCATAGCCATTATTGCCCGGATTGTCCAGACTGCAGTTCCAGTCAGCCTGTCTGGTATCTACCCGGTACCCGCACTGCTGGGGCGTCACTTCGTAACGCACATTGTCAAAAAGGTAAAATTCAAATTCCGGTCCGATGATCATCTGATCCGCAATACCGCTTTCCTTCATGTAATCCATGGCCCGCAGGGTTACATTCTTGGGATACTGGTCAAAGGGCTTATTTTCTCCCTTTCCAATGGTGCATACGTTCCCGCACATAGTCAGCGTGGGCACTGTGGCAAAGGGATCTATATAGGCTGTATCCGGATCCGGCAAAAATACCATATCGCTTTTTTCTATGGGAGCATAGCCGTAATTGGATCCGTCAAAGCCAATCCCGTAGGTAAAGGTGCTCTCCCCGAACCGTTCCACAGGAATCGTGATGTGACGCCAGCGCCCATCGATATCTGTCATCTTAAAATCGATCATACGGATTTCTTTTTCTTTGCAGAGTTTCTGGATCTCTTTAATCTTGTCCATTGCTTTTGTCCTGTCCTTTCTTCTGGTCTGAATGCCCTGTCCCCTGCCGCTCATGAGAACCGACACATTTTATAATATTTGTTGGAGAAAAAAAATAATTTTGCGGCACATATAACAAAGCCCATGCTTCATTTTATCACAAAGCACGGGCCTTTTGCACTACTCTTTTCAAAAATATCCCACTTCAGATATTTCTCTCATTTCTTTTCAGATCCCATAAATCACCGCATACTTTTCCTTAAAATAACGGATCAGCGGCTCAGCAGACACCTCCCTGCCGCATACTGTGCTGATGACTTCTTTCGGCTTGCGGGTGCTGCCGTACCAGTGGATTTTTTCATTGAGCCATTTCGTGATCTCCCCGATTTTGCCATCTCTGAGCAGCTGGTCCACATCCCCCAGTTCCTCTCTCATGGTATCAAGGAACATTCCATCGTAAATGCTGCCCAGCAGATAGGAGGGGAAATAGCCAAAGGAGCCGTCCGACCAGTGCATATCCTGCAGAATTCCCTCCCCATCGTTTGCAGGAGTGATCTGCAAGTATTCCTGCATCTTCTGATTCCACAGCGCCGGAAGCTCCTCTACCGGAATCTGATCTCTGAAAATCGCCTTTTCCATCTCATAGCGCAGGATGATATGGAAGCAATAGGTCACCTCATCGGCATTGACCCGGATAAAGCTGTTTTTTACATGGTTGATCTCACGGTAAAAATCCTCTAATGAGATTTCCTTAAAAGCAGGCAACAGCTCACCCAGCCTGTCATAAATGGGAATCCAGAAGTTTTTATTTCTCCCCAGGATATTTTCATAGAACCGGGACTGGCTCTCGTGGAGTCCCATATAATTACAGCTTCCTGCCACGGTATTGTCGTACTCCGGATTGACATTCTGATCAAAAATAGCGTGTCCGCCCTCGTGGATCGCTGAAAAGATGGAGCTCAACGGATCGTTCTCATAATAATGGTTCGTCACCCGCACATCCTTTGAGGAAAAGCTTAAGGTAAAGGGATGCTCTGTTTCTCCCACGCTTCCCGCCTCCTGACGAAAGCCCATATAATCCAGCAGCATATCCTGCACTTTCTTTTGAGCATCCGGATCAAAATACTGTAAAAACGCTTTATTTTCCGGCTGCTGTTTTGCAAGGATGGCTTTCACAAAGGGGATCAGTTCCTTTTTCAGATCCTCAAACAATCTGTCAATGGTTGCCGAATCCATACCTTCTTCGTACTGATCCAGAAGGGCGTCATAAATCTCCTTTCCCGGATCGGTATACCCGGTGATCTCCCTGGTCATATCGATCATTTTTTGAAGATGGGGGGCAAACAGTGAAAAGTCCGAGGCCTCCTTCGCCTCCTCCCATGCATTGCCGGACTCGGCCTGGGCCTGTACAAAGGCAGTGTAAAGCTCTGCCGGTATCCGCCTGTTCCGGTCAAAATCCTTCTTCATGTGCTTTACAATAAATTTCCAGGTATCATCAAGCTCTTCAAATTCCCCCGGCTCCGCCAGCTTATCCAGCAACTCTCCTAACTTTTCGGAGGTGGACATGGCAAAGCTCTCCGATGAGAAATGAGTCAATGCTTCCACATGACCTGCCTGTCCCAGCTTTGGCGTGCCTGTTTTCATATCCCAGTACAACAGCGTGCATACGTGCTCGTACTGGTTCCTTTTGTTCAGATACTCTTTCAATTCTTCCAGTAATTTACTCATAGATTTTTCGTCCCGTAACTGTTCAGTACCTTCACAGTTACTTCATCCTTTCTTTTTCTTAAAACCAGTATATACCAGGCATCACAGGATCACAACAGAATTTATTTTACTTACCTAATACTGATTTCCGGCTTTATCCTTAATCCCATGCTGCCTGCGGAACTCTCCAATCGTCCGGATGCCTTCCTCCGACACCGGCTTCACCCATTTACCGGAATACATATGGATCTGCATGATAATATACCTGACAGGCTCATCCACATAGCAGAGGGCAAAAACCAGAAGAAAAGGCGCATGAAACCCATAGTTGGCCAGATACACAAAAGGGAGCACCATCAGATACATAAAGGTAATCTCCATGATGGATCCGAAGGCCGCGTCCCCCGCAGAACGGTAAGTGTCATTCTGCGCCCAGTTCCCCATGCGGATCAGGGCCGCCACACTGTAGATCAGCAGCATTCCGGTTCCGATCCGGTAAGACTCACCACTGAGCCCCATGGCATGAAGCAGCGGATTGTGGATGGCGATCACCCCAAGGCAGGCCGTACCGATCAGACCGCTGCACAGATACACCAGACGCCTGGCACGCTGATAAGCCACCTCGTGGTTTCCTGCCCCCACTTCTTTCCCCACCAGAACGGTAGCCGCATTGGAAAAGCCGCTGAAAAAGGCGATCACAAGCCCCTCTAAGGTACGGAACACTGCCACTGCGGCGATAGCCTTTTCACTCTGGTGTCCCAACACAATGTTGATCATCATATTTCCCACACCGATCAGAACCTCGTTGCAGATAATGGGAAAGCATTTTTGCAGGTATTGCCGGATAAACTCCCGATTCCAGCGAAAATGCCTGGAAAATTCCAGTACATAGGGAATCCGGTTTTTCAAAATAAAAAATAAAAGAACCAGCAGATTGACCACTCCCGCAAGGACTGTCCCCAGCGCCGCCCCTCTCACACCCATTTGGGGAAGCCCGAATTTTCCAAAGATCAATATATAATTAAACACACAGTTGGCCACCACCGAAGCAATTCCTCCATAAAGAGGGATTTTTACCTGCTCGATAGAACGTAAGAGAGCGCTTATGGCCATAGACACCACCTGCAGGATATAGGCAAAGCCCACGATCCGAAGATAGGAGATACCAATCTGCTGGATCTCCGGCTTATCCGTGTAGATATTCATAATAAATTCCGGCGCTCCCAAAGCCAGCGCACCAAAAATAATTCCTACCGTCAGCATAAAAGAAAGCGTCAGACCGAAGGAGCGGGTGATGCCGTCATCATTCTTGGCACCCCAGTACTGGGCAAAAAACAACATCCCGCCCCCTACAAAGCCCCAATATCCGGAAAACATCAGGCTGGAGAACTGGGCACAGAGCCCGACGGCCCCTACCGTCTGTTCCCCTAAGGAAGCCAGCATCATGGTATCTACCATGCTTCCTGTGGTGGTCAGGAGATTCTGCAGGGCCACCGGAACTGCAATGATCGCAATGTGCCGGATAAAATAATTCCAGTCAAATTTTTCTGTGGTTGTCCTGGTTTTCATGTCTGTCAAATATTCCTTTCTTTTTCCTCAATCAACCCTTCTTCCGTCAGCCGGTACACCTTATCGCACACCTCTGCAATATATTTACGGTCATGAGAAATACTGATGATCGCTCCCGGAAATTCCGAGAGCATTTTCCATATGACCGGCGAGGACAGGGCAGAGAAATTCCGGGTGGGCTCATCCAGTATCAGGACATTTGCCCCGGACATACTCATTTTCAGCAGCAGCACCTTTGCCTTCTGCCCACCGGATAACTCGGCAATGGGGTGCGCCATCTCATCGGCGGTATACTTAAGCGCGCCCAGAAATGTCCTGATCCTGGTATCCTCCTGCTTATCCCCGGAAACAGCCAGAAATTCCACGGGAGTCATAGAAAGGTTTAACAGCTCCTCGTAATTCTGAGGCATATACTCTGCGTGGATATCCCCTCTCTCCAAAAGCTCCTTTGCCACTTTTCGAAGCAGCGTGGTTTTTCCCGCTCCGTTTTTCCCCACGATCACAATTTTTTCTGAGCCCCGCACCTGTAAAAAAATGTTTCGGGCCAGAAGTCTTTCTCCCTCCGGCGTCCACAGCTCGTCTAAGGAAATCTCCAGCACCTTTTTTCCTGCCGGGATCCTGTTTTCTTTTTCTCCCAGCTTAAAGAATATGGCGCTCTCCTCCTCCGGCCTCTCAGTCATACCGGCGTCCTCACGCTCAAAACGGTGTTCCAGACTTTTGACCGCCTTCATTTTCTTTTTTATCATTCTGTTCTTCCTGGTGCCGCGTTCCGCTCTCGGGATATTATCCAGCTTAGATTCCACACTCTGCTCTATTCTGCGCAGCTTTTCATCCCGGAGCTTCTTCTCTCTCCGTTCACTTAAGGCCTGCTGCTCCTGCTTTTCAAACTGATCCGCTCTCTCCCTGCGGTACTGCTCATAAGGCATATGCGCCACTGTGGTACGGCTTAAGGTTTTTCGCCGTATCTGCTCCACATGGATCACCATATTAGCGGTGCGCTCGATCAGCGTCTCATCATGGGAAATAAAAAGTACAATCCCCGGCCAGCCGATGATCAGATCCTCCAGCCAGTTCAGCGTTTCCAGGTCAATATCATTGGAGGGTTCGTCCAAAAGAAGGGCTGTGGGTTCTGTCATCAACAGCCGCATCATCTGGGCTTTCACCTTCTCCCCGCCGGAGAGCGTCTCCATTTTCTGCTCCCCGTAAAAAAAGTCGACGGGAACCTGAAATCTGCGTGCAAAGCCTCCTAACTCTTTGGGCGTCTGCTCAAAGAAAGCGGGCTCCCCGGCAAAAAATTCATAGAGAGTTTTCTCCTTATCCTCCCTCATCAGCTCCTGGGGCAGATAAGCCAGCCTTTCCCTGCTCGCCGCTCTCTCTCCAACAGCTTCCGCATAATCCTCCATCATTCCCGGATCATAAATCCACTTTAACAGCGTTGACTTTCCGTTTCCCTCTTCTCCCACGATCACCGCCTTGTCCCCGGCATTCAGCACACAGGAAAAGTCCTGCAGGATCACACGGAAATCCTTTTTATGGGTAATGGTTAAATTTTTAATCTGTAACATAGAGACCTCCTCAAACAAAACAACGGATGTCAGGCCTTGCCAGTCATCCTTATGTTAACAAAATTAAGCCTGCTTTCGTATCCGAAAACAGACTTTTCAAAGGAACTCTCTATGATATCCCCGAAGCCGGCCGGCGGCTTACGCACCAAAGGATGCTGCATCCTGTCAGATCATCCTGACGTTTTAATCAATAAACCGGCTCGCGAAGCGTGACAGCGTTTGATCAATAAGCTGATCTGCGAAGCATATCAGCGTTTGATGTGCAACGCACTCCGTGAACTGTCCTTATGATAACAACGGCCAGTAAAAAAGGCTTCGGATAACAAGAGAAATGTCTATTCGGCATACGCAAACAACGCCCTGAAAGCAGGCTGCTCATAACGGGTTTGCACTTAGTAAACCATTCTTATGCCAATAAAACTATCTCTTAATCATTCCTCCACCTTACACACTCTGGTGCCTTTCTTTAAACTAGATGTATTCTAACACATCCTTTCCGGGGATGCAATCGGTTTTTTACTCGTTTTTTTACTTCACCCGACCATCCGCCTCACCCCTGATAATTCCTGTACCTCCGAAATGTCAGTCCCACGCAGATTACCGTACATACCAGATATTCCACGCCACGGAACAACAGCATTGTTCTGGTGGTCACCTGTTCTATGGCATTTCCAAAACAGGAATAAACCGGGCTGCTGCTGATCATTCTCGTAAGGAAAAGTGAAAATCTCGGGCTCATGTGCATATAGCTCATCATATAGAAGATCCACAACAGGATGGGCAGTAAAAAGAAAATCAGCCCCAGGATCAGCGCCGTAAAATTCTGCCGTGAGATGGCGGAAGCAAACGACATGAATACTGTCAGTAGCAGAAGACCCGAAAAAGCAACCAGAAAATACCGCGCAAAAAATCTTCCGATAGAAATATAGCTCGCACTCGCCATCCATTCCGTAGACAGCCACCAGCTTCCATCCAGCATTCCCGCAAAGCATTCCAGTCCCTTAAACCCATAACAGCAGCCGCACAGAAGAATCATAAAACCTGTGCAAATACCAAACACGCCGGCAAAGAACACCACGCCGGCCGCCAGCTTTGCCCAGATATCCTTTTTCTTTCCATGGGCAGTGGTCAGAAGGATTGATACGGTTTTCAGTGAATACTCCTCCGAAAAGACCGGGGACAGCCCGATGATGATCAGCACTCCCATCATCAATGCCCCTACGGAAAAAAGATCCTTCAGCACCTGCCAGCCCCGAATATAAGTAAAATAGACGCTCTCCCCGGTAAGGCTTCCCATGGCCGTACTCTCAAGCGGAATCGTCCGAGTTGCCTGCACCCGCTGCTCTCCTCTTGATACGCCGTCTGTCAATCCGTTATCCGTAAAAAAGGTATTCACATAGTTCCGATTGGTGGCAAAGCCTTTTTCGCTGTATTCCTGGAAAAAGCACTTTTCTGCCATTTCGCTGACCACCTCATCCGTCAGCACGCCTTCAAATTCCGCTGCCAGCTCCTTATCCTTTGCTATGGCGGCAAACCCGGAGTAATCCTCTCTGCTCATTCCGGCTCCGATACTGCACCGCTCGTCCCCCGGCCCGATCATCATGAAAAACAGACCTATTCCTGCCAGCACCGCCGCAAAACTGATCTTCACGATCCGCCTGCTGCAGATCTTATATAATTCCTCCCGCACCAATCTCATATTTTCTGTCTCCTGTCTTGAAATTTACTGCTCTCCAGGAAGAGCTTCTCATTGTAACCTGGTAGCACACCATCACGGCATCAAACGTTGTCACGCTCCGTGAGCCAGCTTATTGCATGAAAGCCGATTGCTCCGCGCCTCTGGCGCTCCCGCAATCGCTGCCGGTATGAGCAATCCGGGCTATCGCCCTACTTGCTCATACCGTCTTGCCCGTCCGATGTCTGCACGCTGGGCCGTGCAGGCACGCCCAGCGCACAGCCGCCGTCCGGAGCTTTCATGGTAAAATAAAACAGATAAACATCCTCCAGATTCGGCTCCGCGGGCACTGCATCCTCTACAGGCTTTTCCTTCGCCACGATCCGAAGACTTACCTTCTCCCCGCAGTTTCTCAGATTGGAAATTGCATACCGCTCATTGAGCTCCTGCGCCTGGCTGCTCTCTGTCACACACTCCCAGACGCAGCCCCGCACCTTCTCTGTGATCTGATGCAGATCTCCCTGAGAAATCAACTCTCCCTGCTTCATCAAAAGAATCTGATCCGCAATATACTCCACATCCGAGACAATATGGGTGGAAAGGATAACGATCCTGTTTCTGGAAAAGGAACTGATGATGTTTCTGAACCGGATCCTTTCCTTGGGATCCAGGCCGGCAGTGGGCTCATCCAATATCAGGATCTCCGGATCGTTCAGCATGGCCTGGGCAATTCCCAGACGCCGCAGCATCCCACCTGAAAAGGTTTTGATCTTTTTGTTCCTCACCTCATAAAGCTCCACCAGCCGCAGCAGCTCCTCTGTTTTGCTCCTGATCAGATCCGGTGGAAGGGCCTTCAGCTCTGCAAGATACCGCATATAACGCTCCGCCTTCATTTCCGGATAGTAACCGAAGTCCTGCGGCAGATACCCCAGCAAACGCCGATACTCCCCGCCCATCTCCCGGACTTCCGTTCCATTACAGAGCACACTCCCGGATGTGGGCTTTAAAATGTCACAGAGCATCCGAAGAAGGGTAGTCTTGCCTGCACCGTTTGCTCCCAGGAGTCCGTAGACCCCTTCCTCCAGCCTCAATGAAAGGTCAGCCACTGCCACCTTGTTTTTATACTGCTTTCTCAAATGATTCAATTCCAATGTAAGCATACCATCTCTCCTTCCCTGACCTGCCTCAGCATCAGACAGATTTCTGCGGCGAACACAATAACAGATACAATAAGCAGCAGCATCCAGGCAGCCAGCATCCCTTCCTCATAAGCCCATGGAAGGCAAAGCAGTACAAACCACAAACAGGCGCACACCACTCCTGCTGCCAGAAATGCAAACACCATATTCTTTTCTCTTAAAAAGAGAAAAACAGCAAAGTACAGACAATTTGAGGCCAGAAAAGGGGTCAGGATATAGACCAGCACCTTCAAAAGCTCTTCCCTCATCCATCCCTGTAAAACGAAAGCACACACAAGGATCATCACGCCGTTCACCAATCCTGAAAGAATCATACGCACCGCCACGATCTCACCCACGTGGAAAAAGCAGGAGGCCTCCAATTCCCCCATATGATTCGCGAAGATCCTGCTGACACTGATGGCTCCGAAGATCCCTGTAAAGGCAACGCCCGCGGACAGAAGCGAAAGCAGTTCCATCCGCCACCCCTCCTCCCGGCTTAAAATTCTCATGAGCCCCAAAAGGCCTGCCGAGAGCAGAACCGGAAAAAGCAGATACCATTTTTCCATATACTTTATCTGCACATACAGCCTGCGGATAAGAGAAGGACTGACATTGATTTTCTTTGCTCTCACTCCACCCCGAATGCATGCAAGCGCCCTCTCTCTTTTTCCCTGATCGATCTCAAAGCCTGACTGCAGATTTACAAATTCCTTTTTTAAAAGAGCTTTGTCTTTTCTCTTCACCTTCACTCCTCCATGCCTTTTTTCATCTTTTCCATTCCCTGCCGTAGCCTGGACTTTACTGTGGAGCCGGATACCCCGGTGATAGCGGCAATCTCCCGGATCTTCATGCCGCTGTAATAATACAGGATCAGCGCTTCCCTCTGGATCTGCGGGAGCTTTTGCAATTCTCCCAGAAAGAACTGCCTCTCCACCAGCGCCGAAATTTCATCCTGTGAGGCTTCCTTTGCCGACCGGCGTTCCTGTTCCCCTAAAGGCTCCTCCAGCAAAACCTCGTCCTTTCCATGCCTGAAATAATCCATGCAGACATTCCGTGCAATGGTAAGCAGATAGCCCTTCAGGTTCCTGTACCGATAGTGATCCACATATTGAATGAATCTGAGAAAGGTTTCCTGGGCCAGGTCATAGGAGTCCCACCTTTCCCCTGTGAGATAACAGCAGAACCGGTAAATATCGTCATAGTACTTTTCAGCTATTTCATTCAGCAGTTCTTTCTCTCCCCGCTGTATTTTGTAGATCAGGGTTCTGTCGTCCACCTTCGGCCTCCTTTCCTGTCAGCATCTATATTATATAACCGTTCCATTGGAAAAAAAGTTTTAAAGAAAATAATTTTTTTTAAAACAACTCAGGGAACCTGCCACCTGCAAGGTTCCCCGAGTTGTTCTTTCCTGTGATCAGCAAAAAAGATCACGGTTATATATTTTACTTATAATAGCTGCTTTTTATTATCTACCGTTTCCTTCCATATCCCGCAACGCTCACGCCCAGGGACAAAGCAAAAATAAGGACCGTGGCAACGCCTGCCGCCGCAAGGAAGGACATCAGCGAGTCTGCCATGACGGAAAGTCCCGCTCCATCCTCGAAATATTTTACCAGATAAAACATGGGAATGACCACCACAAGTCCCATAGCCTGTGCCGACTGCACGCCGAACCAGTAGGTCAGGGGCAGGCATATCCCCGTCCACAAAAGGGGAAGAAAAACCGCTCCAAAGAGACTTACGCCCCAGACTGCCGGATCAAAGCTCCGAAAAGCCACACCTGCTATCAGGTTAAATACAACACTTCCCAAAAGACTGATCCCCAAAGTAAGCAGCACAGAGATATACTTACTGGCAACTACTGATAATCCGCTTACCGGCAACGCCATCTGATATTTTTTCCAGTCTGCCTTGTCATCCCCTGCAAGGCTCATGACATTCTGCATCCCTATGGTCATGGCAAACATGACAGAGGCCAACAGTCCGCCATAGGGTCCTGCACTGAAGATCAGCAGCGCTGTAAATCCCACTGCTATAACGATCAGCTTTTTATCGATGCATTTGTAAAAAACACAAAAATCCTTATAGATCAATCCTCGCATGGTGTCCCTCCTTTAATGTAAAAAAGCATGATGTCCTCCAGAGATGCATTATCAATCACAATATCCTGATACTCCTTGTATTTTCGCCTGAAATTCCCCTTATCTCTGACCAGACACTCAATGCTCGCCCTCCCGTCCCGGTATACCAGATAATCTTCTTCTGAAAGAGCGGCAAACCGCTCTCTTCCGCATCTTACGATCCCATAATCATACACCAGTTTATCCTTGGGCTCCTCAAAAATGATCTTCCCCTGATGGATCAGGATCACATAATCGGCAATCTTTTGTATATCCGATGTGATATGGGAGGAAAAGAAAACAGAATGCTCCTCGTCCTGTATGAACTCCAGAAACAGATCCAGGATCTCATCCCGTACAACAGGGTCCAGGCCGGTAGTGGCCTCATCCAGGATCAGAAGCTTCGGCCTGTGAGAGAGTGCACAGATAATCGACAGCTTCATTTTCATTCCCTTGGAAAAAGAACCGATAGGCTTATTTCCCGGAAGCTTAAATCTCCTCAGATATTCGCGGTAAAGTCCTTTATCCCAGGTATGATAAACGCCGGAAAGTATCCTTTCCACATCGTCCGGCGTAAATACCTCGTGAAAATTACATTCATCAAATACCACTCCGATCTCCTCCTTGAGGGAATACCTGGTATGATCAGTCCCGAAGATACGGATCTCGCCACTGTCCTTTTTCAGTTCATTTAATATCAGATTGATGGTGGTGCTTTTGCCCGCCCCGTTTTCACCGATAAATCCAACGATCCTGCCCTTTGGAACCTGAAAAGACACATGATCCAGACAAAAGCCATCAAACCTTTTGCACAAATCCTTCACCAAAATACTGTTCTCTTCCACTGCATTGCCTCCTGTCATCCTTCATAAAATAATTTCAGGATATTCGCCATCTGCTCATAGGATATCCCATTGGCTCTTCCGATCTCCGCCGCCTTCTGCAAAAGCTCCTCTGCGATACGAAGCTGTTCCTCCTGAATAAACTCCCTGTTCTGCGCCGCCACAAAGCTGCCCTTTCCCGATACGGTCTCCACAAATCCGTCCCGGGTCAGATCCTCATAGGCTCTCTGGACGGTTATCACACTGATATGTAAATCCCGTGCCAAAGCCCTCATAGACGGCAGCGCCTCCCCCGCCGATAACGTCCCATTCATGATCATACCCTTGATCTGGATACAAATCTGTTCATAAATCGGCTTATCACTGCTGTTGCTGATCAGTATCTCCATGCCGTCCCCCTTCCGCATGTACTGTTTGTACTATCTGTACTTATTCGTCAAGTACAGTATAGACGCATTGTTTTCTCATGTCAAGCACTTCCCTGCAAAAATATTTTGAGGTAAAATATTTTCAAATTACCTATTGACCCTCACGGAACGTTATGGACTAAAGTAATCCTATCAGGAACAGGAGGACATCAGCTATGAGAACAGTAAAGGAAATATCAGACCTGACAGGCATCAGCGTGCGCACG
>CANDAG010000064.1 GCA_947382625.1 uncultured Lachnospiraceae bacterium | reverse complement strand
TCCAGATTATTTGTTCTGTTTTCAAAGTACTTAACTAACTGACATTGTTTCACAGACACGCCAGAAAATCAGCCGGGACAGAGGCAAAGTCCTTAAGGAGCCCTTTCAAAAACGCCGACGCTTAGCGAAGTTTTTTCGAGCTTAGCGTTCGCTGCGTTTTTGTAGAGCGGGAGCGCGGCGACGCAGGACTTTGCCTCTGTCCCGATGACCTGCTGGCGTACGTGCAAAAAGTAACAACACACAAACGGAAAGGAGATGACCCCAATGAATCAAAGCAACAGGCAGGACGAAGAAGCCCACCTTGAGGAAACCCTTGCGGTGGTCCGCAGCAATGTGGAAAGCTACGGCAGAGAGGTTGCCAAAATGCAGGCGGATATCGATGAAATGCTGGATCATTATCACGATAACGACGCAGAGGTTTACATCATCCTGAACAACACCATCACCCTCCACGACCACATGAAACGGGCTCTTACAAGAAACGAAAAGGCTCTGGCAAAGCCCTACTTCGGCAGAATCGACTTTCGGGACGAGGATCTTGACAAGGAAGAATCCATTTATATCGGAAGAGGAGGCATTGCCAGGGATACCACTCATCAGATGGTCATCGACTGGCGGGCCCCGGTGGCAAACGCTTACTACGAAAACGGTCTCGGCAAATGCTCTTATCCGGCTCCGGGAGGATCCCCTGTCAGGATCGACCTGAAGCTGAAAAGAACCTATGAGATCGAAGACGGCAGACTTCTGGACTACTATGATACGGAGGTGGTTGCCAATGATAATCTCCTGACCAAATATCTTGCCCGGAACAAGCAGGCCGTATTGGGAGAGATCATTGCCACCATCCAGAAGGAGCAAAATGATATCATCCGTAAATCTCCTTACCACAGTCTGATCGTTCAGGGAGTGGCAGGTTCCGGCAAAACCACCGTAGCCATGCACCGGATCTCCTATATTCTCTACAACTATCAGGAGCGCTTCAAGCCGGATGACTTCTACATCGTGGGAAGTAACCGAATCCTGCTGAACTATATTACCGGCGTCCTGCCGGACCTGGATGTGTACGGGATCCGGCAGATGACCATGGAGCAGCTCTTTGTGCGTCTTCTGTATGAGGATTGGGATGAAAAAAAATACCAAATCCTGGGGGCTGACCAGATGCGTCCTGAAGACGCCGCCAAAGGTACTTTAGGGTGGTTTCATGATCTGGAGGATTACTGTCTTAAGCTGGAACGGGAAACCATTCCTATCGCTTCCATCCGGCTGGATCTGCGGCAGTTTGCGGAGGAGATCATAAACGGCCATACCATTGTCACAGACAAGCGCAAGGGAAAGCCGCCCCGGCCCGGGGAAGTGATGGAGCTTTTGTCCGAGGATGCGATCCTGGATTACCTGCGGCAAAACCCCACTGTTTCTATCCAGAGCAAGATCAATATGCTCAATGACCGGCTGATGATCAAAATACAGGACGAATTTCTGGGAAAAGAAATCTCTTATACGGAAAACCAGCGAAAGGCCATCGTAAGCGCTTACCGCGGCACATTTGGTCCCAAGGTATGGAAAAAGTCCATTTTTCGCCTCTATCAGGACTTTCTCATCGGTCAGCAGCTGAAGGGCTATGCACTGGAGATCCCGGAGAAGTCCTTTGACGTTTATGATCTGGCAGCTCTCGCTTATCTGTATAAACGGGTAAAAGAGACCGAGATCATCAGCGAAGCCCACCATGTGGTCATCGACGAGGCCCAGGATTTCGGTATGATGGCTTACAGTGTGCTGGACTTCTGTATCAAGGACTGTACCTACACCATCATGGGTGATGTCTCCCAGAATATCCACTTTGGCTACGGTCTGAATGACTGGGAAGAGCTGAAAGAGCTGATCCTCACCGATGATATGGCCAATTTCGGCGTGTTAAAAAAGAGCTACCGGAATACCGTGGAAATTTCGGAATTTGCCACCCATATCCTCCACCACGGACAGTTTTCCAGCTATCCTGTAGAGTCTATTATCCGCCACGGCAATCCCGTTCAGCTTCTGGAAACAGATGAGGGTGCAGAAATGTTCCAAAAGGCCGCCCATATTTTAAAGGACTGGCAGCAAAAGGGGCTCGATACCATCGCCGTGGTCTGCCGGAACCGGGAAAGCGCCGCCCTTGCCGCAGAGGCGCTGGGCAAATACATCACTATACTGGAAAATGACCTGGAAAAGGCAGAGTTTGGAAGCGGCATCCTGGTCCTGCCTGTGGAATACACCAAGGGTCTGGAATTTGACGCGGTTCTGATCCTGAATCCCACCCGTTCGGAATATCCCGTCGATGACGGCCACGCCAAGCTCCTGTATGTAGCGGCTACCCGCGCCTTACATGAATTATGCGTGCTCCACACCGGAAGCCTTACCGGATTGATCGCAGACCCGCTGCCGGAGGGACACGAAACAATACCTGAAACGTCAGAAACAACGTCAGGAGGTTTGGACGGGCCAAAATTGAACCACCCCAAAGAGCAGAGATCCGAAGACCCGGAAGAGCAGGAATCATCCTGGGAAAAGGACGCCCCCAAAGAAACTGCAGTCCCCCCCGGGCCCATTCCCCGGAAAAAGGTGACTGCCACCCTGGCCATACCCAGAACAAAGGAGCCTCCCTCCAAAACCATCCTCCTCTCCCGCCCTCAGGCCGCCGCACCGGGAAATGCTCCGAAGTCTGCCAGACCCCTGGCTTATTCAGCCGGATCTGCCCAGCCAACGGCCAGGATCCCCAATGTAGGCCGTCCCGAAATCATACGGCCCGGAGCAAAGAAGCAGACTGTAAATTCGCTGTCGGTAAATTCCGCCAAAACAGGGCAGACAGAAATTTCCTTTGGAGATATCCCTGCTACGGAAAAGCTGCGTCCCTCGGGACATCCCAGGATCGACCTTGCTGTCAGATGGGTGACCAAACAGGCAGACGGCCTTTATCTTCAAAGCCGTTACGGCCTGCTGCGTTTCAGTCCCCTGAACGGCTCCATCATCCGGATCAGCTTTACCCGGAGCCAATCTCTTCCCAAAGGCGTTCACAAGGGGATCGCCCTGGAAGAAACGGACAGCTCCTGGATGTACCGGGAGCCCGGCGGAGCCATGGGAGGCTCCGTAGAGCTTTTAACCGATGAGCTCCGCCTGCAGGTCAATAAATCCACCGGTGCCGTCAGCTATTTCACACGGGACAAAAAGCTTTTGCTTGCAGAAAGAGAAAAGGAAGGCAGGCAGATGGAAGAATTAGCTGCCGGAGGATCTAAGCTGTGGCTTTTCTTAAACTGGCAGAAGGGAGAAAATCTCTACGGTATAGGTGCTAAAAGCGAAGACAGGGTCCCTTTGCGGGGCAAAGCCCGGTATATTTCCCACAGCGGCGCCGATCAGGATTTTCCTTTTCTCCTCTCCGATAAAGGCTATGGTCTCCTGCTCGCCACCCAAAATCCCGTGATATGCTGCGATATCCCTGCCTACGGCTCTTATCTGCATATGGAAAATGAACCTATGATGGACTACTATTTTATTACGGGGAAAAACCAAAAGGAAATCTTAGACGGGTTTGCAAGGCTTTGCAGTCAGCCTTAAGTTAAATACAAGGACAGTGCCATGCACTGTCCTTGTATAAAAATAATCATCATACTGATTTTTGAAGTTTTTCTTTATGCTCGCGAATCACACTTTTTGTTCGGAGCCTGCTTAGGGTAACTATTCATCCTGCTGCTTCATAGTTACCTACTTAGCCCGCGCCATAGCCTCCTTGAAATCCTTCTGGTCGGTAAAGATCTCATTGGTATAAGGGTTCTTTTTCTGAAGCTTAGCACGCCTTAAGATCACGGCAAACACCGCAATATTTACCACAATGGAAATCACGGAAATGATCCCCTGAGCCGTTGGATTGGCTACTGTGGGCATGGCCTCGCCAAGGGCTGCCGCTGCTCCTGCATTTCCATATACAGAGGAAACTGTGGTGAAACGGCTGCCGTCCTGGAACAGCGGAAATACCTGAGCGAACATGCACCACATGGCGAGGGTGTTGGCCCGGTTCTGGATCCAGCCGCCCTTATTCCAGAGGGCATTTGCCACCGTAGGTGCAAGCAGAAGGGCAAAGCCGCAGTACCATGCATGGGTGGGAAGGTTTAAGTAGGTATACTGGAAATTCCAGATATCGTAGGCCAGGATATAATACCAGATCATGTCCGGCCAGAGCATGTCCTTTTCGTCCTTAGAGGAATAGATCCCCCACCAGCCGGTCATGCAGACGATATTGATCAGACCTGCAATACCGTTTAAGATATTCCACCAGCCGCCGTAAAGCCATACGCCTTCGGATGACTTCCACCAGCCGCCCATTACGTCCCCTGCCCTGATCACAGATTCAAAATCAGAAACCACGGCGATCAGAATATTAATGGCAACGATCACAAAAGGAAACACCTTAAAGCCATGGGATTTTCCCAGCTTTCCCCATTTATATTTCAGAACCATAAATCCGATACAGCCTGCCAGTGCCGCATACAGCTTGGCATAATGGAACCAGCTGTTCATATGCACATAGGTCTGGTTGTTAAGCGCCCACTCGGCTCCCCTTGCGGCACCAATGTAAATGGAAATAAAATAAACCGTCAGCCCGGCAGGAATGGCAAAAAAGCAGATCCCTCCGCCTACCTTTGTGCGCCGTGCGATCTCATTCATAAGGATCAGTCCTGCAAAAACCATGACCCAGCCCAAAAGCTGCCACATGGTGGTACCACTGCTTAAGTTAAACATAAAAATCCCTCCTCATTTTCAGTCTCTTCAACTGCTCTTTAATGTACTTCGATTTCTTTAATATTAAATTCGTTCCCCTGCAAAAGCCAGGTATCCTGGCTCTCGCAATAGGGACAGATTTTTCCGTATTCGACAGTCGGATAGGTCTGTTTGCAGCCGTTACACCAGGTGACGGCGGGAAGCTTTTCCACTACAAGCTCCGCCTGTGAAAAAAGCTCCCTCTTCTTAATGGCCCATTTCCAGCAGCTTTGCAGATAGTCCTCCAGCACTGTGGAAACCTCTCCTAACTCCAGCACCACCTTGGAAATACCCGTCACCTCATTTTCTGCCGCCACCTTTTCCAGACTGTCCATAATATGAAACACTACGCCAAGCTCATGCATAACTTCATCCTTTTTGTCTGCCGCACTCTTTACATCCTTATACTCCTGCAGACCTATTTGGGCTGTTTAAATTTGATCTTCAAAGACTGCTTCACCATATTAGGCAGCACGTACTTTAGTTTATCCTCTGATTTCACCATCTCCGAACAGCCCGGCAGCTCTCTGTGCAGGGAGATCGCATCAAACACACATTTTGTGGTACAGATACCACAACCGATACACTTGTTGGGATCCACCACCGAAGCGCCGCAGCCCAGGCAGCGGGAGGTTTCGGCCTTCACCTGCTCTTCCGTCAGAGTGTGGGACAGATCCCTGAAGGAACGCTCCTGCATCTCCTCCGCCTTTTCAGGTCTCTGCCTGTCGGTATTGTCATAGCTGGCAATGAAGATGTTCTCCTTGTCAAGCTCGATGAAATCTCTTCTGTTCCTGCCGATGGTCAGCGTGCAGTGTTCATGCACGTAACGGTGCAGGGAGATGGCCCCTTCCCGTCCTGCCGCAATGGCGTCGATGGCAAACTTCGGTCCGGTATAAACATCACCGCCCACAAAGATATCCGGTTCTGCCGTCTGGTAGGTCAGTTTATCGGCTATCGCGCCGCCGTTAGGACGAAGCTCAACCTTTGCGCCCTTCAGCAATTCTCCCCATTCAATCCCCTGTCCCACGCTGAAGATCACGTTGGTGCAGGAAACCGTCATGGTCTCTTCCTCATTATAAACCGGGGCAAATCTATGGTTTTCATCGTAGACACGGGTGCATCTTTTGAACACTACCCCTACGGCTCTGCCGTTTTCCGTCAGGATCTCCTTAGGCCCCCATCCATTGTTGATCGCCACCTTCTCTTCTGAAGCCTCCAGGATTTCCTCCCGGCTTGCAGGCATTTCGTCCCTGCTTTCCAGGCAGAACATGGATACCCTTCCCTTGCTGCATCGGGTACTCACTCTGGCCGCGTCAATAGCAACATTTCCGCCGCCTACTACGACCACCTCATCCCCAAGGTCAAAGGCTTCCTTTTCTCCGGCCTCCTTAAGAAATTCTACCGCCGTATACACGCCCTCTGCATCCTGGCCGGGAATACCCGGCTTTTTGCCGCCCTGACAGCCGATGGCAATATAAAATCCCTTGTATCCTTCTGCCCGGAGCTGGTCAAGGGTCACATCCTTGCCCACCTCAACGCCGCATTTGATGGTAACGCCCATGGCTCTGATCACATCGATCTCCGCTTCGATCAGGTCTTTTTCCAGCTTATAGGAAGGAATACCATAGGTCAGCATACCGCCGGGCTTTTCGCTCTTTTCAAAGATCACAGGTTTATAGCCCTTATCCGCCAGGAAATAAGCACAGGAAAGCCCTGCCGGTCCGGAACCGATAATGGCGATCTTCTCATCAAAGCTTCCCTTCAGGGAAGGCACTGTAGGCCTGGGGATATAACGGGTCTCAGCCTTTAAATCCCTCTCTGCCACGAAACGCTTCACCGCATCGATGGCCACCGCCTCATCTAAGGTTGCCCTGGTGCAGGCGTCCTCACAGCGGCGGTTGCAGATACGGCCGCAGATAGCCGGAAGGGGATTGTCCTTTTTGATCAGCGCAAGGGCTTCCTCATAGCGTCCTTCCTTTGCCAGCTTTAAATATCCCTGCACTGCAATATGGGCAGGACAGGCGGTCTTGCAGGGTGCGGTACCGGTGTCGTAGCAGTTGATCCTGTTTACATCCCTGTAATTGTGGGTCCACATATGCTCTCCCCACTTCTGCTCTGTGGGAAGGGGCATTTGAGGATAAGTCACTTCACTGCCGTCCTTTTTGCAGAGCTTCTGTCCTAACTTCACCGCACCCGCCGGACAGGCCTCCACACACTTGCCGCAGGCTACACATTTATCCTTATCTACCTTTGCTATGTAAGCGGACCGGGACATATTCGGCGTATTAAAAAGCTGTGAGGTACGCAGGGCATAGCACACATTCACATTACAATTGCAGATGGCGAAGATCTTGTTTGCCCCGTCAATATTGGTGATCTGATGGACAAAACCATTGTCCTCCGCCTGCCGGAAAATGGCAAGAGCCTCCTCCTTTGTGATGTAACGTCCGTCCTTCTGAGTCTCCACCACGTAATCTGCCATATCCCCTACTGCCACACACCAGCCCTCCGGATCATCTCCGCAGCCTTCATCGTGGAACAGCCTGGAACGACGGCAGGAGCAGGGGCTTGCCGCATACTTGCCCTCATATTTGGACAGCCAGTAAGAAATATGCTCCAAGTCGACAGACTCATTTTCCATCTCAATGGCCTTTTCCACCGGGATCACATGCATGCCGATGCCGTTTCCACCCTCTCCCACAAAGGGCGTCACATGTTCAAGAGGCAGCCTGGACATATGCTCAAAAAACAGGGTGACCTCCGGGTGCTCCTCCATGACCTTGCTGTTCATATTAAAAAATTCCGCCGACCCGGGCACAAACATGGGCAGAATATACTGCTTTTCATGCCGGGGATTTTCCCAGTTGTATTCTAAAATCCCCTTGACGGACATCTGCTGAAGCTTCGGCTCCAGTTCCTCCTCAGAAATCCCTGTCAGCTTTGCGATCTCCGGAAGGGTCTTGGGCTTTCTCACCCCCAGCTTCAGGGCAATCTCGGCCTCCTTATCGGTGATCACTCCTGCCAGCCCCCAGTACTCCGGATCCTCCGGCGTGATCTTTTTAAGGCCCAGCTTCTGGGGGATCCTGTCTGTGATCATCTTCCCCAGCTTCACGATACTCTCCCTGACAGGCTCATCGCCCCGGGTCTCATGCTCCGGATAAACGTAATCCGGATATAGTTCCTTGTCTAAATTTTTCTTCATGCTGCCCCCAATCTTTTTTCTTTAGGTTAATCTTCTCCTGCAGTACCGGACTTAAGGCTTCTGCCAGCTTCCGACCTGTTCCTTCAGCCAGCTGATCCACTCCTCCATACCCTCTCCTGTTTTGGCACAGATCGGGATCACCCTGGCCTTTGGATTGCGCATATGAATGTATTCCCTGCATTTGTCCAGATCAAAGTCAAAGTACGGCAGGACATCGATCTTATTGACCAAAACCACGTCGCAGACAGAAAACATCAGCGGATATTTCAGCGGCTTGTCATCCCCCTCAGGTACGGACAGGATCATGGCGTTTTTGGATGCGCCGGTATCAAACTCCGCGGGACACACCAGATTCCCTACATTTTCAAGGATTGCCAGTTCAACATCACCTGTCTCCAATCCTTCCAGTCCCTGTCTGGTCATTGCCGCATCCAGATGGCACATGCCGCCTGTATGAAGCTGGATCACCTTGGCACCGGACTCTGCTATGGTCTTCGCATCCACATCGGAATCGATATCCGCCTCCATCACTCCGATCCTCAGATCGTTCTTCAACGCCTCAATGGTCCGCATCAGGGTAGTAGTCTTGCCGGAGCCCGGAGAAGACATGAGATTTAAGAGAAAAACCCCTTTTTCCTTTAATTCTCTCCGCAATTCCTCCGCCTGCCTGTCATTATCGGCAAAAACGCTTTGCTTGATCTCTAAGATCCTGACTTCCTTCATAAATACCTCTTCTCTCATCTGTTATAGGTTTTAATCACCTGTATGATACTCTGATAAGAAAATTTTATCACACCTACAGGCAGGGGACAAGGGTTAATCAAAAGAACCAGGCTTTCACACCTGGTTCTCTTGATCAACAAACGCTGTCACGCTTCGCGAGCCAGCTTATTGTAATAAGCTGACTTGCGAAGCATGTCAGTGTTTGATGGATATATTATTTTAAGGAGATATGCTATTTATCTTTTACCGTCCCGCAGCCGCCGCAGTGGGCACAGTCACAGCCGCACTGCAGGGATTTCCCGCTTCTTTTGTCCTTTATCATTTTGTGTATCACCAGCCCTACAATACAGACCAGCACTGCTGCAGTAACGAATGTTCCCATAAAAACACCATTTCCTTTCTTTGTTTATAATATTCCTCTTTTTCTATTTTGCCCGCGCCATTTTCTTCAGGTCAACCTTCAGGGTATTTACCTCCTTATAGGGCCTGAACAAAAGATACAGGAAACCGATCACCAGGAGCAAAGCCACAACAGTTCCGATCCCGAAAATACCGGACATCAACAAATTTCCCAGCTGATATACACACAAAGACACTGCATAGGCCAGGACTGTCTGATAGCCGATGGCAAACCAGAACCACCTGATATTGTTCATCTCTCTCTTGATCGCGCCCATAGCTGCAAAGCAGGGAGCACAGAGCAGATTGAACACCAGGAAGGAATAAGCTGCAAGGGCTGTCATGCTTCCTGCAAGCTGTCCCCAGATTTCCTCCCCTTCCTCTGCCACTTCCGCAAATCCGAAAAGGATACCGAAGGTTCCTACTACATTTTCCTTTGCGATCAGACCTGTGATAGCCGCAACCGCCATTTTCCAGTCTCCCCATCCCAGAGGAGCAAACAAGGGAGCCAGAACGCCGCCAAGAGAAGCCAGGATACTGCTGTCAAGCATTTCCTCATCCAGCATTCCAAAGGAGCCGTCTGCCCAGCCAAAGCTCATAAGGAACCAGAGTACGATGGTGGACAGCAGGATAATGGTACCTGCCTTCCTGATAAAGGACCAGCCTCTCTCCCACATACTCCTCAGCACATTTCCCACGGTAGGCATATGGTAAGCAGGAAGCTCCATTACAAAGGGAGCCGGATCCCCTGCAAACATTTTGGTCTTCTTAAGGATGATACCGGAGCAGATAATAGCCGCGATCCCTACAAAGTAAGCGGAGGGAGCCACCCACCACGCACCGCCGAAAAGAGCGCCTGCGATCAGCCCTATAATAGGAAGCTTTGCGCCGCAGGGAACGAAGGTGGTAGTCATGATAGTCATCTTACGGTCGCGGTCATTTTCGATGGTTCTTGACGCCATAACCCCCGGAACGCCACAGCCGCTGCCGATCAACATTGGGATAAAGGACTTGCCGGAAAGACCGAACTTTCTGAAGATCCTGTCCATAATAAATGCGACCCTTGCCATATAGCCACAGGCTTCCAGAAACGCCAGGAAGATAAACAGCACCAGCATCTGAGGCACAAATCCGAGCACCGCTCCCACACCGGCTACAATACCGTCCAGAATCAGACCTGAAAGCCAGTCAGCACAGCCGATGGAGGTCAGAAGGCTTTCCACTAATACCGGGATTCCCGGGATCTCCAGTCCGAACAGGCTCCAGCCTTCTCCAAACACGCCGTCATTGGCCCAGTCCGTAGCCCATGTTCCCACCGTAGTCACAGAAACATAATACACCAGGAACATCACAATTGCAAATATGGGAAGAGCTGCCCATCTGTTGGTTACAAACTTATCAATTTTATCGGATACCGTCAATTTCTCTTTGCCTGCTTTTTGATAACAATCGTCAATGATGGAAGAAATATAAACATAACGCTCGTTGGTGATGATACTTTCCGTATCGTCATCCATTTCCTTCTCGATCATACTGATCTGTGTCGATACGTCCGGAACCGTCTTCATCTGCTCTGTGATCTTGTCATCCTTCTCAAGAAGCTTGATGGCAAAAAATCTTCTCTGTTCCTCCGGGATATCACTTCCAAGCATATCCTCGATCTGCTCCAGTACATTTTCAACCTTTACCGCAAATTTGTGCACCTTTGCGGCAGCTTCCTTTTTATTAGCCAGGGCGACTGCCTTTTCCGCCGTCTTCATAACGCCTGTTCCCTTAAGCGCGGAAATCTCCATCACCTCACAGCCAAGCTTCTCGCTGAGTTTGGAAATATGAATGACGTCCCCGCTTTTGGCCACAATATCCATCATGTTGACTGCCATGACCACCGGAATCCCAAGCTCCATCAGCTGGGTGGAAAGATACAGATTTCTCTCGATGTTGGTTCCATCCACAATATTGATGATCGCGTCCGGCCGCTCTGTGATCAGGTAATTCCGGGCCACCACTTCCTCCAGCGTATAAGGGGAAAGGGAATAAATGCCGGGCAGATCCATGATGATCACATCTTTATGTCCTTTTAGCTTTCCTTCCTTCTTTTCTACCGTAACGCCCGGCCAGTTGCCCACAAATTGATTGGAGCCGGTCAGCGCATTGAACAATGTTGTTTTACCACAGTTTGGATTTCCTGCCAGTGCAATTTTGATCGACATCTGATTATCCTCCTCTATCTTTTATTAGTTTATACTAACTTCAATGTAACAAAAAAACGGCACAAACCTACTCCACCAGGATCATCTCCGCATCTGCCTTACGCAGGGACAGCTCATAGCCACGCACCGTCACCTCTACCGGATCGCCTAAGGGGGCTACCTTTCTCACAAAAATCTCCACGCCCTTGGTAATGCCCATATCCATAATTCTTCTTTTTACCGGGCCTTCTCCGGTCAGCTTTGCCACCTTAACGGTATTACCGCAGGCGATCTCCTTTAATGTTTTCATAACCATCTCCTCCTACAGGTTCAATTTACCAGGATCTTATTTGCCATATCTCTTCCAATGGCCACCCTTGCATCCTTCACGTTAACGATCAGGCTGCCTCCGATCTGTGAGATTACGGTCACTGCGCTTCCGGTTACAAAACCAAGATTCTCGAGGAACTTTCTGGTCTCCTCCTTGCCGCCGACCTTATGTATAATGCTGGGTTCTCCTTCTTTTACTAACGATAGTGGCATCATCCTACCCTCTTTCTTTGAAAAATCGGTTCGATTTGCATCACGAACAGATAGTTGTTATCTCTATCTAGTGTTAGTATATTCTACCTCAAATTAGTTGTCAATACTTATTTTAGAATTTTTTAGTATTTTTTAATTTGATTTTATGGTATACTGTCAGTTAAGATTAACGTAGCAGTTGTTTTTTCACAGAATCAGAGGAATTTTTTATGCATATCAATGAATCAGCCGAAAATTATCTGGAAACCATATTGGTGCTGAGCAGGACACACCCTGTGGTCCGCTCCGTAGACATTGCTGAAGAGCTCGGCTTCAAAAAGTCCAGTGTCAGCGTTGCCATGAAGAACCTTCGCGAAAAGGAGCATATCACCGTGACCAAAGAAGGCTTTATCTATTTAACTCCTTCCGGGAAGGAAATTGCGGAGATGATCTACGAACGCCATGAGCTTTTTACCAAATGGCTGATCCAGCTGGGAGTAGATGAAAAAGTAGCCGCAGAGGATGCCTGCAAGATTGAGCATGATATAAGCAAGGAAAGCTTTGAAGCCATCAAAAACCACATCAAAATGCTATGAAAAAGAAACGATCATCCAGTCAGACACAAATTTCGATCATTCCTGATTCCCGCTTTCAGGATATTATGGACACTACTGTAGTTCCTTATCTTGCCTCCCTGTGCAGGAGCGGTTACATGGAAATCCTTCTGGGCGGAGGCAGCCTCTATTACGAGTCCTACTGTCCTGCCGGAGCAAGGGGCGCCGTGGTGATCAGCCATGGCTATACGGAATCCATCGAAAAATATAAAGAAGTCATATACTATTTTGTCAAAGCCGGTTATCAGGTTTACTTAGCCGACCACCGGGGACATGGCCGTTCCCTGCGGGACACCACTCATCCCAACATGGTTCATGTCAACCGTTTCACAGATTATGTGAAGGATCTGCATGCCTTTGTGACAGGGATCGTCCAGCCCTCCGCAGGCCGGCTTCCCTTATATTTATACGCCCATTCCATGGGCGGCTGCATCGGGGCCTTTTATCTGGAAATTTACCCCCACACCTTCCAAAAGGCGATCCTCACCGCACCTATGCTGGGGATTTCCTTAGGTATCCCTCCCCTTGTCGGAAGGATCCTTGGCCGCATCATGATGTGCCTTCACAGGGAAAATACCTACGCCCCCGGCCAGCATCCCTTCGTTCCCGGAGAGGACTTTAAAAACAGCTGCTCTGCCTGCCTCCAGAGATACCTCTATTATCAGCAGAAAAAGGAGCAGAATCCTCTTTTTCAGAACAGCGGTTCCAGCTACGGCTGGGCGTATCAGTCCTTAAACGCCTGCAATTTTATCTCACAAAAAAAGAACTGCCATAGAATAGCAGTTCCTGTCCTTGTGTTTCAGTCCATGAATGACAGCACCGTGAAGGGCTCCAGTATCGTGCGCTTCGTACAGCGTACCCCTTGTGCCCGTCTGGTCAGGGTTCCCGGAAGTAAGCATGAAATATACAACAGTCCGGACTTTGTCCTTCAAAAATATTACGGAAAAATTTTCCGGTTTTTAGGAGGTTCCCTTAATGAAAAATAAACCAAAGCAAATCGCGGCAATCATATGCATCGCACTGCTTGTCCTCTTATACGTTGCCACCCTGGTGGTCTCTATCCTGGATTTCCCCGGATCAGACAGACTTTTCGGGGCGTGCATCATTGCCACCATCGGGCTTCCTATCCTTTTGTGGATCTTTATCTGGGTCTATGGAAGGTATACCAATAAGTCCACCATTGCAGAGACTTTTCCTGATGAGGAGGATGCCTGATAGCAATCTGCTACTCTTCGTAGCCCTGTTTCTTCGCCCAGGTCACAAGGTTATTAAGTTCAGAGCCTACTGTCTCCAGTGCAGCCTTTTGTTCTGCAAGAGCGCTCTCCTGAAGCCGGATAATGGCGTCCTTTTCCTCCAACATGGCGTCTTTTTCCTTCAGCATGGCATCCTTCTCTTTCAGCATGGCGTCCATTTCCTTCAGCATGGCGTCCTTCTCTTCCAGCATATCCTGCCATCCACGCCGGGTGCGGTAATAATCTTCCCTGGCCTCGCATTGCATACGGATCTTTTCATCCTGAGTAAGATGATAAATGGTATCCGCCGCCTCACTGATATATTCATTCTTCTCTGCAAGCATTATGATTTCCTCCCGTTGCTGAACCCCTTCTTTCTCAGCAGGCCTAAGCCCAAAGCCTTCTATTGTTTGATTTTTTGCAGCTTGCGTAAATTCTTCAGATGTTTTGAATTGTTTCATAGAGTTGTCCTTTCTGTTTTTAAGATGAGTAAGATGTGATGATTCATAGGCTAAACCTTTTACGATCCAGACTATTGATTCAGATGTATTCTGACGCGTAATAATTTTATACCATATTTCTTATCTGTCTGCAAACCTTTCCGGAAAAAGGGATGTAGAAATCTACCGTACGCAATGGGATAAAAAAGGGGATTCTCGAGAATATATTGTGTGGTATAGTGTGATTTGTCTCAATTCAATACCAGATATAGTGTTGTGCAATTTGCTAATTTTATAATGTACTTAATTTTTCAAATCCCTTTTTGGAATTGTGTGCCTGTTAAAGACATGTTATACTTGTACCACAAATAGAATATGTGGAGATTGTGGACATGAATAAATGGATTACCGAAGACTGGGAGTTTACGATTTCTGTAATATCCGGAAAATCCGGAAATTGTAGGCTGGGATTTGAGACAGGGGATACATTTCATTGCCAATATGAAGTACCAACAGGATTTTGTCCTAAAACAATGTCTG
>CANDAG010000063.1 GCA_947382625.1 uncultured Lachnospiraceae bacterium | reverse complement strand
TAATATAAAAGATGACCAGAAGGAGCAAAAGGATTGCCAGCGCTTTAAAGAGAAGGCTGTATTCTTTAAAATGGAAACGGAATGTCCTTATGCCTTCCACTGTTTCGGCCGTACTGCTTTTGCGCAGCTGCTTAAGGCCTGAGAGCAGCATCAGTACAAATACCAGAAATAAAATGACGCCCCATGTACCCTGGGAATGGATATTGATCGCCGGAATGGTCACGTAATAATAGGCGCCCAGACAAACGATGCCCACAAGGACTATGATGAGAGCTCTTAAAAACTTCTTTTTACCCATAAAATCTTTCCTGCCTTTGCTATTTTAATTCAATAAGCTGGCTCGCGTAGCGTGACAGCGTTTGATTTTGACAGGGGGACAGGATGCCGTATACCCCCATACACAGCATCCTGTCACCCCGATCATTTAAATCTATCCTTCTCTAAAAAGAACCTGTATTAATCCTCTGAACCTTCCGCTACCTTGGCAGCTCTTGCAGCAACTTCCTTCTCCTGAACATCGCTGGGCGCCTGCTCGTAACGTGAAAATTCGTATTCATATTCTCCCCGACCGCCGGTCATAGAGCGAAGATCCGTACAATATCCGAAGAGCCCCATCATGGGAACATCTGCCTCGATCACCTGCTTGCCGCCGGGAGCCGGGTTCATGCCAAGCACTCTGCCTCTCCTCTTGTTCAGGTCTCCCATAACATCTCCTGTATAGGAATCCGGAACGGTCACCTTCAGGGAAACGATAGGCTCTAACAGAACCGGACTTGCTTCCATAAAGCCCTTCTTGAAGGCCTGGATCGTAGCCATCTTGAAAGCCATTTCCGATGAGTCTACCGGATGATAGGAACCATCATAAAGGATCGCCTTTACGCCGACTACCGGATATGCCGCCAAAGGTCCCTTCAAGACGGAATCCTGGATACCCTTTTCAACAGCAGGGAAATAATTCTTGGGAACTGCCCCGCCGACTACCTGTTGTTCGAATGCATAGGTTTCTTCCAGATCACCCAAAGGCTCAAATTTCATTTTAACGTGGCCATACTGTCCGTGGCCGCCGGACTGCTTTTTGTATTTGTATTCCACATCGGAGGTTTTCCTGATCGTCTCCCTGAATGCAACCTTAGGCTCTGTCAGCTCGATCTCAACCTTATATTCATTCAAAAGCTTGCTGGAGATCACTTCCAGATGCAGATCACCCATTCCGTAGAGAAGCATCTGTCTGTTTTCGGAATCATTCACATACTTCATCGTCTGATCTTCATGGGAAATCTTCTGAAGAGCCTGGGAAATCTTATCAACATCTCCTTTGTTCTTGGGATTGTAGCGCTTATATGTATAAGGCTTAGGCATCTCCCATTTACCATATTTGATGGTGGTAGCTTTGGTGGAAAGGCTGTCTCCTGTCCTTGCTCCTGTGAGCTTGGCGAGAGCGCCGATATCCCCGGCATGAAGCTCTTTTACCTCAATAGGCTTGCTGCCCTGAAGCACATAAAGCTTGCCGATCTTCTCTTCAATCTCTTTATCCACATTGTAGATCACATCATCTGTCTTCAAAACACCGGAGTTCACCTTGATCAGGGAATATTTGCCGATAAAGGGATCTACGATGGTCTTCCAGACATAAGCAGATTTTGCTTTGGAGAAATCATAATCTGCATGATAAATATCATTGGTCTTTAAATTGATTCCGGCAACCTCTCTGTTTTCGGGGCTGGGGAAATATTTGATGATATCGTCCAGAAGGGTGTACATACCCTGGCAGAGTATGCTCGAACCCATGGTCATAGGCACGATACTCCCGTCGCATACATTGGTACGCAGAGCCGCCCTGATCTCGGCGTCAGAGAAGGTCTCTCCGCTGAAATAGCGTTCCATCATTTCCTCACTGGTCTCGGCTACCGCTTCCATCAGGGTATCACGGCAGATCTGAAGGTTGGGCTTGTTGTATTCAGGAACTTCACATTCAACTACTTCTTTGCCCTGCCATCTGTTTCCGGTTTCGGTTATCACATTAACATATCCTACGAATTTTTCATTTTCACGGATGGGGAGATGGAAAGGAGCCATCTTCTTCCCGAACAGCCCGGTCATATCCTCCACTACCTGACGGAAGGAAGCATTATCCACGTCCATATTGCTTACATAGATCATTCTTGGCAGTTTATATTTTTCACACAGCTCCCATGCCTTCTGGGTTCCTACCTCTACGCCGGCCTTACCGTTTACCACGATGATAGCAGCTCCTGCCGCGCTGATCGCTTCCTCCATCTCGCCTGCGAAATCAAAGAAACCGGGGGCATCTAATAAATTAATCTTATATCCTTCCCATTCAATGGGAATAACGGAAGTGCTGATCGAAATCTTTCTCTTCTGTTCTTCCTTTCCAAAATCGCTGACAGTATTCCCATCATCTACCTTACCCATTCTCGATGTGATACCTGACAAATATGCCATAGCTTCTACCAGACTGGTCTTTCCGCACCCGCCATGTCCAAGTAAAGCTACATTTCTGATTTTGTCAGTTGTGTAAATATTCATATAAGCTCCTCCATTTTCAGCATTTTTGGGCATTCCGCCGTGTTTCCTAAAATAAGCAATTCTGGCCTGTTAAATTCCCATGGATATATTCTACTAAATATTCCGGATTTATACAAGCAAAATCAGCAATTTGTTTTAACAGATATTAAGCGGCGGTTATAACAGGCTTCAGGTATGAATTGTTCCTGTTGACTTTCACACGTTGAAGTGCTATATTGTGTAGCGGAGAATAATTAAGAAGTGAAGGGAGTAAGATAAATGATCATTGTAATGAAACCAAAGGCAGCGGAGCAAAGCATCCATGCCGTTACAGCATATATTGAGGAAAACGGGCTTCAGGTCCACCTGTCCAAAGGGGAAGAGGTTACGATCATTGGTATTGTGGGAGACAAATCAAAGCTCTCCACAGAGAATCTGATCATTTTTAAGGATGTGGACAGGATCGTTCCGGTTACGGAGAGCTATAAGCTTGCCAACAAAAAATTCCACCCGGAGCCCACTACCGTGAGGGTAGGAAATACCAGTATCGGTCCCGGCAATCTCACCATTATGGCAGGTCCATGTGCAGTGGAAAAGGAGGAACAGCTTCTTTGCATTGCAAAAGCCGTGAAGGCGGCGGGAGCCACCATTCTCCGGGGAGGCGCGTACAAACCCCGGACATCCCCGTATTCCTTTCAGGGTCTTGAGGAGGAAGGGCTCCGCTATATGCAGGAGGCCGGAAAGGCTTATGGTCTTGCCACCATCTGCGAGGTGGTGAGTCAGGAGGCGATCGAAGCTGCCGTTAAATATGTGGATATGATCCAGATCGGCGCCCGGAATATGCAGAACTTTATTTTACTCAAAGAGGCAGGTCAGTCAGGCCTCCCTGTTTTGCTCAAAAGAGGGCTTTGCGCCACGATCGATGAATGGTTAAATGCTGCTGAATATATTATTGCGGAGGGGAACCCTAACGTAGTTCTCTGTGAAAGAGGGATCCGTACTTTTGAGACGGCCACCAGAAATACCCTGGATCTAAGCGCTGTTCCGGTACTGCGTACAAGGACCCATCTTCCCGTAATTGCAGATCCTTCCCATTCTACCGGCTCCTACAAATATGTAGCCCCTATGGCAAAAGCGGCGGTTGCCTGTGATGCGGACGGACTGATGATCGAGGTGCATAACGATCCGGCCCATGCGCTCTCAGACGGGCCCCAGTCCCTGAATTTTGATAAATTTGCCGCGCTCACGGAAGAACTAAAGCCTTTCTGTCAGCTTATGGGCAGAAGCTTCGGGGTATAATAAGGAGATTTTATGAAAACGGATTTTACCTGTGGATTTATTGGCTTAGGACTGATCGGCGGCTCTATCGCAAGAGCTTTTCGGCAATATTACCCGTCCTGTCATATTATGGCTTATGATACAGATCGGCATGCATTGGAACTGGCAGAAAGGGATGGGGTTATAAATCGCCCCCTTTTCGGACTGAATGAAAGCCTGCGTGCCTGCGACTATCTTTTTTTGTGTGCTCCCGTGGATGAAAATAATCATCTCCTCATGGAGGTAAAAAAATATCTGTCTCCTTCCTGCCTGCTTACTGATGTAGGCAGTGTCAAGACTACGATCCACAGGCAGGTAAGGGAAGCAGGACTTTCCTCATGCTTTATCGGCGGGCATCCCATGGCCGGGAGTGAGCGGACTGGTTATATTAATTCAAAAGCTCTTCTGCTCCAAAATGCCTATTACATTCTGACTCCGGAGGCGGAAGTCAGTGCGGAGACGGTGACAGAATTCAGAGAGCTGATCGCTTCCCTGAAGGCGATCCCTCTGGTACTCTCCTGCCGGGAGCATGATCATGTCACTGCGGCTATAAGCCATCTCCCACATGTGATCGCCGCATCTCTGGTCAATCTGATCGAAAGGTCCGACTCTGAGGAGGGAACGATGAAGATGATCGCCGCCGGAGGCTTTAAGGATATTACAAGGATTGCCTCCTCCTCTCCGGTGATGTGGCAGCAGATCTGTCTTACCAACGGGGAGAATATATCAGGGCTGCTGGAGGATTACATTGATTCTCTGAAACAGATCAAAAAGGAGATCGACTCGGCAGAGCCCGAAAGCCTGTACCGTTTTTTTGAAACAGCAAGGGATTACCGTGATTCATTCATTGATGCTTCCAGCGGTCCCATCAAAAAATCCTTTTCTCTCCGCATTGAGATTGCCGATGAGCCAGGGGCGCTGGCCGCTATTGCCACGATTCTGGCGCTGCACCAGATCAGCATCAAGAATATCGGCATTTCACATAACAGGGAACAGGAGGATGGGGTTTTAAAGGTGGAATTTTATCAGGAGGAAAGCATAGAGAAGGCATGCGAAATTCTTCGTGCCAAAGGATATACCGTCTACTGACCTGCAGCAGACGGTACTTTTTTAGAAAATAATTTTTTCCACAGGACGATCAGCAGGATGCCGGCAATCCCTCCTGCAGTATCAATGAGTACATCCCTGAAGGATGCATGTCTCCCGGGAACAAAATATTGATGAAATTCATCCATTGCAGCGGAGATAAAAACCTGCAGAAGCACGGCCAGGATCCCTTTTCGTGAAATCCTGCGCCAGGTGACGATGATGCTGAAGGATAAAAATCCCATGCACATATATTCCAGGAAATGAGCCAGCTTTCTGATCAATCCTTCTAAAAGTATTACCATTTCCGCAAGGGCCCTTCCGCCCTTCCCCATCAGCTCGAAATAGCTTCTGAGCAGGGCTTCGGTGACTCTGGTACTGACGACAGAGGACTGCTCTCCGTCTTCCGCTGAAAAGCAAAATATGACGGCATATAATGCGATCAGAAGAAGGAGAGCCACTGCCGTATAAATCTTTTTGGCTTTCAATTTACTTTAGTTGCCCTTCATTGTTTCTATTGTATCATAGGCTTCGATCCTGACAGCTTCACTTTCAGGCATACCGATAAAAATGGCTCCATAGTTATAGTTCTGGCCCACCTTTTCAATTCTGACGATCTCAAGGAAGGCATGGATCACTTCCTGGGTCCAGATCCGTAAAAAGGATTCGTATACGGCGCCGATATCAAGTAGCTTATTACAGCTGAAACCGATACCTGTCTTTGATACATCCATGATCTCAATCTGGGCCTCTTCCTGTCCGCTTCCGTCCAGTCTCTTTATGAGAAGCTTGGACTCTAAAGTCCGCCGGTTTGTTCTTCTTCTCTCTTCCATATATACCTCCATCTGCTCATAAAGCAATTTTTATTATCCGTTGTTTTCTATCATAAACCACTTGCGGCCTTTTGTAAAGATGGTACTAAGCAACAGATAACACGCTCCGCGAGCTGTCCTTATGTTAAATAATGGCCATGGCGTCGCCAAAGGAAAAAAATCGATACTGCTCCTTCACTGCTTCCCTGTAGGCATTCAGCACATTTTCTCTTCCGGCCAGGGCGCTTACCAGCATGACAAGAGTTGATTCCGGTAAATGAAAATTGGTGATCAGGGCATCCAATACCTTGAAGCGGTAGCCCGGGTAAATAAAGATTTCCGTATCCCCGCTGCACTCTGCCAGCATTCCGTTTTCGTCAGCCGCACTCTCTAAGGTACGGCAGCTTGTGGTTCCTACACAGATCACCCGATGTCCGCTTTTTTTGGTTTCATTGATCAGCTCTGCCGCCTGTGCCGAGACCTGATAGGTTTCAGAATGCATGTGATGATCGGTGATCAGGTCAGCCTTTACCGGACGGAAGGTGCCCAGTCCCACATGAAGGGTTACATAGGCAAGCTTTACGCCTTTGGCTTCTATTTGGTGAAGCAGTTCCTCTGTAAAATGAAGTCCTGCCGTAGGCGCTGCTGCAGATCCGTCATATTTGGCATAGACTGTCTGATAGCGGTTTTTGTCCTCCAGCTTATGGGTAATATAAGGAGGGAGCGGCATCTCTCCCAATCTGTCCAATACCTCCTCAAAGATCCCGTCATAGGAAAAACGTATCAGCCGGTTACCCTCCTCCACCACATCAAGAACCTGGCCGGTCAGAAGTCCGTCACCGAAGCTGATCACTGCGCCTGTCCGCATTTTTTTGCCGGGCCTGACCAGAGCTTCCCATACATCACCCTCCCGCCGTTTAAGAAGAAGAACCTCTATGGCGGCGCCGGTATCCGCCTTCACACCATGAAGCCTCGCCGGGAGGACCTTGGTGTTGTTAAGCACCAGGCAGTCCCCCGGATTCAGATATTCTATAATATTTTTAAAGCTTTCATGCTTCATTTCCCCGGTCTTTTTATTGAGGACAAGCAGCCTTGAAGCACTTCTGTCTGCCAGAGGATCCTGAGCGATCAGTTCCTTTGGCAGATCGAAATAAAAATCTGAAGTTTTCAGTGTTTCAGCGTTCATTACAGATCAGCTTCCTTCAGGAACACTTCATAGCCTCTCTTAGCTTCGTACACATCTGCCTTGCTGGTGGCTTCCCAGGGAGCATGCATATTCAGTACCGCTACACCGCTGTCAATGACGTTCATGCCATAGAGTGCCAGGATGTAGGCAATGGTGCCGCCGCCTCCAAGATCCACTCTGCCAAGCTCTGCCGTCTGGAAATTGATCTTTCCTTCATCGAAAATACGGCGGATATGTGCCAGATATTCGGCGTTGGCATCATTAGAACCGGATTTTCCGCGGGAACCGGTAAATTTGTTGAATACCATACCGCCTCCAAGATAGGCTACATTCTTCTTGTCAAAGCTGGCCGCATAGGTGGGATCATAAGCGCTGCTCACATCGGAGGATAGCATGCAGGAAGAGGCAAGGCATCTTCTTACATTAAGCTCAGAATATTCTCCGGTCAGGTTCATGACCTCAGCAACTGTATTTTCAAAAAATCTGGACTGCATACCGGTAGCTCCTACGCTGCCGATCTCTTCTTTATCTACCAGCAGACAGCAGGCGGTCCGGCTGGTTTCCTCCACATCAAGCATAGCCTTCAGGGATGTAAATGCGCATACCCTGTCGTCCTGGCCGTAGGCAAGGATCATGCTGCGGTCAAATCCTGCGTCTCTTGCTTTTCCGGCAGGAACCACCTCAAGCTCTGCTGAAAGGAAATCCTCTTCCTCCACACCGTAGGTGTTCTTTAAAATTTCCAGGATTCCTTTTTTGACCGCTTCCTTGGCGTTTTTCTTTTTCTTCTTTTTGTCGCCCTCTCCCTTTTCTTCGTCATCTTTTCCCCAGATAAAAGGCTTATTTCCTACGATAATATCGAGAGCTTCCCCTTCGATCACCTTGGAGGCTTTTTTTTCTAACTGCTCCTGGGCTAAGTGGATCAGCAGATCGGATACGAAGAATACAGGATCATCTTCATTTTCACCCACATTAACCTCTACTGTGGTGCCGTCCTTCTTTACGATCACTCCGTGAAGGGCAAGGGGGATTGCAACCCACTGATATTTCTTTACGCCGCCATAGTAATGGGTATCCAGATAAGCAAAGCCGCCATCCTCATAAAATGGTTTCTGCTTTATGTCGAGTCTGGGGGAATCGATATGGGCGCCGAGGATATTCATTCCCTCTGCCATGGGACGAGCTCCAATGCGGAACATGGCCACGGATTTATTCATGCACACTGCATATACCTTATCCCCTGTTTTCAGGCTACCGCCTTCTTTGATCACGGTCTGGATATCGCGATAGCCCTTCTGCTCTGCAGCATTCACAATAAGGTCCACACATTCCCGTTCTGTTTTTCCTTCATCCAGGAATTCCTTATACTCAGAGGCAAGCTCCTCTAAGGCCTCCAGCTGCTGCTCATTATAAGTTTCCCAAGTGTTTTTCTGTTCCATCGTTACTAACCTTCCTTCCGAATTATTAACATGAGGACAGTATGCGGAACGCTTCTGTCCTACGGATGGCTGGTAAAGCCTGCCATCCGTTGTTTAGCAATATATCTCATAATACTTCATTTACTGCCTTAATTCAATTCCCAAACTCTCAAGTCCGTTCAATATTTTTTTCATTACAGCAGTAATATCGTTTTCTTCCAATGTGCGGTCTTTGGCGCGGAAGGCTACAGAGTAAGCCATGGACTTATACCCTTCTTTGATCTGTTCGCCCTCATAGATATCAAAGAGCTGGCAGGATTCCAGAATTTTGCCGCCTCTTTGTGTAATGACCGCTTCGATCTGACCGGCCAGTACATTTTTGGGTACCACCATGCTGATATCCCTGGAGACTGCCGGATATTTGGCGATTCCTTCGTATTTTCTGTCGAAGGTGGATTTCTCTACGATACAGGGCATATCGATCACAGCAATATATGCCCGGCCGCCTATATCATAGTTTTTGCAGACAGTGGGGTGAACCTCACCCAGATAACCCACTACAGTTCCATCATACTCAATATTGGCCTGGCGCCCCGGATGAAGGAAGGTCTTGCCGGACTGTGGATCATAAACGGTCTTTTGGTGCATGCCCACAGCCTCAAAGAGCTCTTCCACCACACCCTTCATGGTATAGAAATCGCCCTCTCCGTACATACCGAGAGTAAACTGCATTCTCTCTTCAGGAAGCTCTGTTAAAGGGAACTGGTGAGGCAGATAGATATTTCCCAGCTCATAAAGTCTTACATCTTTGTTTCTTCTATTGTAATTGGTGGCCAGTGAGGTCAACATTCCGTTTAAGGAAATGGTTCTCATAATGGAGAAATCCTCTCCTAAGGGGTTGGCGATCACAATGGTATTGCGCAGCGGGGAATCTGCCGGAAGCAGAAGCTTATCAAATACCTTGGGACTTTCAAAGGAATAACTCATTCCCTGTGAAAATCCGCAGTATTCTGCCACATCCCTTGCCTTCTGCTCGATCCTCAGTTTATAGGAGAGCTTGCCTGCGGTTGCCTCCCCTGTGGGAAGAGTGGTAGGGATCTTGTCATATCCGAAAAATCTGGCTACTTCCTCAGCCATATCCGCACAACAGGTAAGATCCTGGCGGTAGGTGGGGATGATCAGTTCATTGCTGCCCTCTTCATACGCCACTTCCAGCATATCAAAGATGGAAAGCATCTCTTCTTTGGATACTTCGGTTCCCAGCAAATGGTTGATCTTTTCCGGCTCAAATTTGATCCTCGCCTCCGACTTCATCGGCTGGCACACATCCACCATGCCGCTTACCACCTCTCCGCAGCCTAATTCCTGGATCAACTGGCAGGCACGGTTAATGGCAGCTTCTGCATTATGGGGATCAAGCCCTTTTTCGAATTTGCCGGAGGCATCGGTGCGCAGTCCCAGGCGTTTGGCGGATTTACGGATGTTGGGTCCATTGAAGGTGGCAGCTTCAAACAATACGGTTTTTACATTGTCGGTGATCTTGCTGTTTTCACCGCCCATGATCCCGGCGATTCCAATTTCCTTTTCCGCATCGCAGATCATCAGAATCTCACTATCCAGCTTTCGTATCTGCTCGTCTAAGGTCTGGAATTCATCTCCATCCTTGGCTCTGCGGACAATGATCTTGTGTCCGGCTACCGTATCGAGATCAAACGCATGCATGGGCTGTCCATATTCTTCCATTACATAGTTGGTAATGTCTACCAGATTGTTGATGGGACGTATGCCGCTGGCGCGCAGCCGTCTCTGCATCCATTCCGGAGAAGGGGCGATCTTAATATTGGTGCAGACCCTTGCACAGTATCTGGAACACAGATCCGGATCCTTTACCTCTACGGAAATATAGTCATCTATCTTTTCTCCGTTTTCTTTTACATCCACTATCGGCATCACAAAAGGCTTACGGAAGGTTGCCGCCGCTTCCCTGGCAATGCCAAGAACACTGTAGCAGTCTACCCGGTTGGAGGTGATCTCATATTCAAATACGGTATCTCTCATGCCAAGGGCATCCACTGCATCGATCCCTACCTGGATATCCTCAGGAAAAATATAAATACCGTTTTCCGGAGCCTCCGGATACATATTCCTGTCAGAGCCAAGCTCTTCGATGGAACACATCATACCATTGGAAGGAATTCCCCGCAGCTTTCCGGCCTTAATTGCAATTCCCTCTTCAGGAAGAGGACCTCCGTCATGGCCGCCGGCCACCTTTCCACCGTCAAGCACTACCGGTACTTTATCTCCTTCTTTTACGTTAGGAGCCCCTGTTACGATCTGGATCACTTCGCTTCCGATATTTACCTGGCAGACGATCAGTTTATCCGCATCGGGATGCTTTTCGATTTTTTCTATTTGTCCTACTACGATTTTTTCAAGGTTATGATCCAGCCTGTGATAATTTTCTACCTTAGTCCCGGTGAGGGTCATAGCGTCACAGTATTCCTGGTCCGTACATGTAAGCTCAGGCACATAGGCTCTGATCCATGATAATGCTGTATTCATTCCTGTCCCTTCCTTTCCTTATCTGTCTAAAACTGTTTTAAGAAACGGATATCGTTCTCATAGAGAAGACGCATATCATCAATTTCATATTTAAGAAGTGCGATCCTTTCAAGTCCTACACCAAATGCAAAGCCGGTATATTCTTCGGGATCGATCCCGCTCATGGTAAGCACGTTGGGATGTACCATACCGCAGCCTAAGATTTCGATCCAGCCGGAGCCCTTGCAGAAACGGCAGCCCTTGCCTCCGCATTTAAAGCAGGATACATCCATCTCCGCACTCGGCTCTGTGAAATTGAAATGATGAGGACGGAACTTTACTCTGGTCTCCTCTCCGAACAGCTCTCTGGCAAATTCCTCCAGGGTTCCCTTCAGATCCGCAAAAGTAATGTGGCGGTCGATCACAAGCCCTTCTACCTGATGGAAGGACGGCGAATGGGTGGCGTCCACTTCATCGGAGCGGAACACTCGGCCCGGGGCGATCATACGGATAGGAAGCTTACCCTTTTCCATTTCGTGGACCTGAACGCCGGAGGTCTGAGTCCTTAAAAGGAAATCTCCATTGATGTAAAAGGTATCCTGTTCATCCTTGGCAGGATGGTCCGCAGGAATATTAAGGGCTTCAAAATTATAATAATCGGTTTCTACCTCCGGGCCTTCCACCACTTCATAGCCCATACCGATAAAAATCCTCTCTACCTCCTCTAAAGCAATAAAATTGGGATGTCTGTGTCCCACATTATTTTTCCTGGCGGGAAGAGTCACGTCAATGGTTTCGCTTTTTAACCTTGCCTCTAAGGCGGCCTGCTCCATCCTTGTTTTTGCTTCCTCTAAGACAGCCTCGATCTCCTGCCTTGCCTCATTGACCATCTGCCCGACCTTGGGCCGCTCTTCTGCCGCAACATCCTTCATACTCTTAAGGACGGCGGTAAGCTCTCCCTTTTTGCCCAGATAACTGACCCTGATCTCGTTTAACTTATCCAGTGCATCACTGCCCTGGATTTGCCTTAAGGCCTCTGCCTTAATCTGTTCCAGTTTTTCTTTCATCGCTCTTTTCCTTTCTTTTTAATTCGATAAGCCTGCTTCGGAAACTATCCTTACGAATCGAGTAGGGAAGGTCACTTCCCCTACTCGCCGCGCGAGCCGCACGCCGCATCAGCGGCATATTACATCTGTGCGGCTCTGCGCATAAAAAAACCCTTGTGCAAATATGCACAAGGGACGAAATTTTCCGCGGTACCACCCAGGTTCCTGCCATAAGGCAGGCTCTCTTTACGCTTAACGCGCGTCAACGTTTGCACCTACTTACAGTTAACAGAATCGTCCTGAAACTGTGTTGAGTACAAAAGCTCCGGTGGGAAATTCGCCTGTCATGATCTGAACCAAAGGAAGCTTTCAGCCGGTGGCCTCCTCTCTCTGATGGAAGATATGCTGCTACTGCGGAACCTTACAACGGATGTCATGTGTCACCGATCATCCTTATGTTACTAAAAGCTCCGAAACACCTTCATAGCCTTTTTTATAAATCTATCTGCCATTTTAGCCAATCTTTTGGCAGTTGTCAATACACTTTATTTTTTCTTTCCGATAAAAAACTGAAATGCCGGTTTAAAATACCTGTTGATGTATGCGCCTGCCAGAATAATGTACATTTCAGCGTAAAGCCACAGCATCAAAATAATGATCGTAGTCAGGTTTCCGTAGGTGTTAAAGCCGTTAAATTCGTCCACATAAACGGAAAAGGCCCAGGTCATAACGCTCCATCCCACAGCTGCAAAAGCTGCTCCCGGCAGCTGCATTTTAAATCCCAGCTTTGCTCCGGGCACATAGGCATACATCAGTGCGATCACCAGGGTAAGCAGCGCCCACACAAAAAGAGTCCTGAAATGCAGCAGTCCGTCAAACAGGTAAGAGGTCTGAGGGATAAAGCCTTCCACCAGACCAATGAGAGACTTGCCAAAAACCATGATCAGCAGAGACAAAATGACCGCAACCAGCATTAAAACCGTATACAGGCTTGCCACCAGACGCAGCAGCAGATAATTGCGGTTTTCCTCTACGTCATTGATGGCATTGAGTCCGCGCATCAGCGCAAGGACTCCTTTTCCCGCCGACCATAAGGTACCCACTGCGGTAATGGAGATGATACCGATGGATTTGTCATAGACATCGGAAATGATGCTGACAAGCAAAGCGTCCATGGCATCAGGAGAGATCTCTCTGGCCAGATACATCAGGTTCGCTTTGGTCAAAGGGGTATAAGGCAGGATAGCGCATAAAAGCATCAGCGCAGGGATCAGTGATAAGAACAGGAAAAATGCCGTACTGGCGGCAAATACACTGATATTCCTCTTACTCATATGCTTTCCGAAATCGTATCCGATAAATAATAATCTTTTCAGCATGGTATTTCCTTTTATCAGTAGATTTTGCTGAGTTTACAGTCCTGGTAAAAAAAGGAAAGAATATTTCCGTAATCCATTCCCTCAAGCCCCATGGCCCTGGCGCCATTTTGGGACATTCCGACACCATGACCGTAGCCTCCGCCCATAATGCTATATCCTACCACATTTTTTCCGGATTTAACAGTATCAATTATGAGATATGCGCTTGGAAGTAAAGCGCCGCTTTGGACGGTATCATTTTGTCCTACTGCTTCACCGCCCTGGTTTAAGATGTACCTGATATTATACTCGGTGATGATCTTATAAATCCCATCATCTGTCTCAATCAGCAGTTCATCCATGACGCCGCCCTCTTTTCGTTTCAGGCAGCGGATGTCATAGATTTTTTTGAATTTTGCAGGCTCCCGGGCCTCATAGGAAGCATCAGGGTCATCAGGACTTCCGTCTCCTGTAAAGGTCAGGATCCTTGAACTTCCTGCCTGGTACCGGTCCCTTATTTTTTGGGACATAACAGAAGCATCGATCTCATCTGCCTGATAATGCCAACGGAACCAGGCTTCTTCCTTTTCGTAGGCATTTTCATCTGTTTCGGAGATATAGTCTCTGAATTGTTCTTCCTGAGAAAGAGCATCAGCAGAATCCTTATCTGTGTTTTCTCTGGCAATGTATACAGATTTCAGATACGGAAATTCATCCTTTTTGTCCGCTCCCCATACGCCGGCATCCGCGCCAAAGCCGCAGGAGGTGGAATAATAGTAAGTGCTTACCGGTTTCTCCTCATACAAAAGCAAAACCCCCGCAGTTTCCTTTACTGCTTTGGTACAATTCACATTTTCATCCTTGTTGTTGTAGACCTGGTAGTTTTCGCTGTCATCCACATGAGCGCCGATGGCTTCATAGCCCGGATGCTCCAGGTATCGGTAGCCATAGGTTCTTGCGCAGACAGCCTGAGCCTTCAGTGCCTCTAATGGATAATGAGCAGGCATTTCGCTGGCAACCACAGAATAAAGATATTCCTCCAGAAGCACTTCATTGATCAGTGCCAATCCTTCGTCGGTTTCTGCTATTTCCATTTTTCCGCGGTATTCGGGAATCCCCTGATTACGTTTACAGGAAAGTACACGGATCTTTCCGGAGGCGGTAACGGGTGAGATCTCTATCCGGTGGCCGGAAAGATATTTTCCGCCTTTTTCTATGGACAGCTCCTCACCGGCGGCTATGGTCTCCTGCTTGCGGTCATCATAGGGCCCGTAGGATATCACCATATCATCCTGAGAAGACAATACAATTTTTTCGTGGTAAAGACTGCCAAAGCCTCCGCTTTTGTTTTCGCCCTTGATGGCTACCCGAATGGTTTCCATGGATTCCTTCCGGGTGATCAGAAAAGCACATACCCTTCCTTCGTCCAGCACAAAATCAGTGAAATCATAACCGATCGCCATTTCTGAAGCATCTGCTGTGCGGAGCTCCTCATAAAGCTGATAACCTATATAGTGTTCATCAAAGGGAATGCTGCCATACCCCTCTATCTCAATATAGTCTTCTGAAATCCCCAGAAGCTTTCCGCCTATTCGATCCTTTTTAAGAGAAATATCCGAAAGCCTTCCGTTCTCAAAAGAAATATCCCCGATCTGCTCCCGCAGCTGCGAAAAATCTGCCGGATCTGCATCATAATCTGCCCGGATTTCATATCCCTCATAAAAGAACTGAATTCCCTCATTATCTGCTTCCATGATCCAACCGTTAGGAATCGTATTTTTCTCCGGAAGAAAGGAGATCAGAGTAAGCAGGCGGTTTTCCCGGGCATAGGCTTTCACTTTTGTGAATACAAGATCGGCAAAATCTTTGGAGCTGTAATCGTAAACTCTGCCGCCAAGGGCGAGAACACATCCGTCTCCTATGGTTTCTGTTCCCACCAGATTTTGATTGCCGCACAGGATGGTTATCTCATCTTGCCGTATGACTTCCTCGAGCCCATAATATTTGAGCAGCTGGTCATAGCTGTAATACCAGTCCTCCTTCAGCAGAAAGAAATCCTCTTCATATTTCTCTTTATATGTAAGCTTTTCCTTCAGGCCGTTCCCTTCGGTATTTCCGGTCATCAGATCCAGAAATTTTAAATAGGTATCATAAGATAGCTGACCGGTCTCAATAGTGCTGTCTGTAAAATATTGTTCCCGGAAATCCTGGAAATCATCCTCTGTAATCTGTCCGGAGCCGGAATCCCAAAGTGCCTGACAGAATTCTCCGGTCAATATCAGGACGTCTTCTGCCTTGACCGGTTCGCCTTCGGGTTGCGTAAGATGTTTCTGCAGTACTTTTTCATCCGTATAGATGAGCCATATGAGAAGCAGGGACAATACTGCTGTTAAAATAAGCTTAAACAGGACTCTTGCTTTCTTTTCCATGAAAATATTTATGCCTTTCCAAAAAACGCTTTGCAGATCAGGTTATTGATACAGAAGAAAAAGCAGCCCTTACTTAAGGCTGCTTTTTCTTCTGTTGACCCAAAATGCCGGTTCTTGTCTTTTGACTCCTAGCCTTAAGCTAGGTGGGTGACCGCAATCAGACTTTTGCCTTCCTCTGCAATCCTCTGTAGAGTGGAGGCTTGACAGCTATCTGACGATATAGGAATCCCGTTTAAAGTAACTGTAGGTTCAAAACAACAAGAGTTGTCGCACATTTCAGG
>CANDAG010000062.1 GCA_947382625.1 uncultured Lachnospiraceae bacterium | reverse complement strand
CCAAAGAGGAATACGACCAGTGGCGGTACAAGTACCCGGAACTGGACACCTCAAAACATTGGGCGAAAGTCCCCTCACAGGCGGTCAGTGATATGCTTATGGAAGAATTTCAGAAAATCGAGAAAGAAGAAAAGAAAACAGCTAAAAAGAAAAAGCAGAAATAAGCATAAAAAGACCTTGCCGATATTCAGTTTCCATATCTGAAAATCAGCAAGGTTTTCTTATGCCATTGATGTAATTATTTAGTGCGTGATGTTGAAAATGTTGCCAAATCGTTGCCAGCGCCTAAACAAATTTGTTTGAAACACGCATAAACACTAGCTTCTTAAAGCCCATTTCATCACTCAAATTCAATCGTCGCCGGCGGCTTCCCCGTACAGTCATACAGCACCCGGTTGACCCCCTTCACCTCATTCACAATCCGATTTGCCACTGTTCCCAGCACCTGCCAGGGAATCTCTGCGGCCTCCGCCGTCATAAAGTCCGAGGTGTTCACTGCCCGCAAGGCAACTGCATAGTCATAAGTTCTCTCGTCCCCCATGACCCCCACGCTCCGCATATTGGTGAGCGCTGCAAAATACTGTCCCAGCTCTTTGTCCATACCGGCCTTTGCCAGCTCTTCCCTGTAGATCGCATCAGCCTCCTGCACGATCCTTACCTTCTCCGCAGTGACCTCTCCGATGATGCGGACACCAAGCCCCGGTCCCGGGAAGGGCTGTCTGTATACCAGCTTCTCCGGAATGCCAAGCTCCAAGCCGGCCTTCCGAACCTCATCCTTAAACAGCATCCTCAGGGGCTCGATAATTTCCTTAAAGTCCACATAATCCGGCAGGCCTCCTACATTGTGATGAGACTTGATCACCGCGCTCTTGCCAAGTCCGCTTTCGATCACATCCGGGTAAATGGTTCCCTGTACCAGAAAATCTACCGCACCGATTTTCTGAGCTTCCTCTTCGAACACACGGATAAACTCTTCCCCGATAATCTTCCGCTTTGCTTCCGGCTCCTCTGCCCCAGCCAGTTTTGAATAAAATCTTTCCTGGGCGTTTACCCTGATAAAGTTCAGGTCGTAAGGCCCCTCCGGTCCAAATACCGCCTCTACCTCGTCGCCTTCATTTTTGCGGAGCAGACCATGATCCACAAATACACAGGTGAGCTGCTTTCCTACTGCTTTAGCCAAAAGCACTGCTGCCACTGAGGAGTCCACGCCTCCGGAAAGGGCGCAGAGCACCTTGCCACCGCCTACCTTTTCACGGATCTGTTTAATGGAGCTTTCCACAAAGGAATCCATGCGCCAGTCTCCTTTGCACCCGCAGACATTATATACAAAAGCGGAAAGCATCTTCATCCCCTCCCGGGTATGCATAACCTCAGGATGGAACTGTACCGCATAAAGCTTCTTCCCCGCATTCTCCATGGCTGCCACCGGACAGACCGGCGTATGCGCTGTAACACAAAAGCCCTCCGGAGCCTTCTCAATATAGTCCGTATGGCTCATCCAACAGATCGTTTTGGCTGACACCTCTGAAAAAAGCGCAGAGCTTTGATCGATTTCTACCTCCGTCTTTCCATACTCGCTGACAGGAGCTGTCTTCACGCTCCCCCCCAGCAAATGAGCCATCAGCTGGGAACCATAGCATATACCCAGGATTGGGATCCCCAGTTCAAAGATTTCCTTGTCATAGCTGGGAGAATCCTCTGCATACGCGCTGTTGGGCCCTCCCGTAAAAATAATCCCCTTCGGCTCCAGAGCTTTGAGCTCATCAAGGCTTATAGCGTTAGGATGTACCTCACAATAAACATGACATTCTCTCACCCTTCTGGCGATCAACTGATTATACTGCCCGCCAAAATCAAGTACAACAACCATTTCCTTTTTCATAATGTGCTCCTTATGTCTGCCTGCCCCATAAAACACTGTCAACTTTCTCTTGATAAATTATATAAAATCACAAAGCGCCTGTCAAAATATTCTTACATTGCCTTCTCCCATTTCCGGCTTCGATATCTGAGGCCATAGCACAAAGCCCTGAAAGCCCAGTCTATGGTCATTGCGATCCACACCCCAAGCAATCCTGCGTCAAAGCCTTTGCTGAAAAGATAAGCAAAACCGATCCTGAAAATCCACATGGAAAGGATTGCAATAAGCATAGTCCAAACCACATCCCCTGCCGCCCGCAGCGTATTGGGCAGGCTAAAAGAAGGCATCCAGAAAAATACCGCCATGACCGCATGATACCGTATTACCTGAACTGCAAGAGCTTCCGTCTGCGGCGTCAATTGATAGATTTTCATGATCCATGATCCAAAAAGGATCAGCACGCCGGATATCAGAACCGTACACACCGTGGAGATCATCATCAGCTTTCTGGTATAGTACCGTGTCTGCTTGAAATCTCCTGCACCAATGCACATGGAAGCCACTGAAAGAAGCGCCAGATTGATGGCCTGTCCCGGCAGTACATTAAAGCTTGCCAGGGTATTGCAGACCGCATTTGCCGCTATGGCATAAGTGCCAAAGGTTGATATCAGACTTAAAAGAAGGATTTTTCCCAATTGAAACAGACTGTTTTCCAGACCATTGGGTATTCCAATGTAAAGAATCTTTTTGATCAGACCGAAATTCATTTTCCATGTAACTTGTCCCTTGAAATTAATTGCCTTGTTTCCATGGAACATAAGCACCATAATGATGACTGCCGCCGTGAGCCTTGAAAAAGTGGTAGCGATCGCCGCTCCTGCCACACCGATTTTGGCACCGTAGATCAAAATTGCATTTCCCGCCAGATTGATCAGGTTCATAACGATGGCGATCAGCATGGTTGTTCTTGAATCATTCATCGCCCGAAACAACGCCGCGCAGGAATTATAAATCGCCAGAGGACAAATGGAAAGTGCCGTGATCACGAGATAGATACTGGCATTTTCCATGACTGCAGGCTCCACCTGCCCGAAAATAACACGCAGCAAAGGCTGATGCGCCGCCAGAAATACGACCGTAACTATTACGGACAGTCCTGCGGAAAACAGCAAAAGCTGCCATGCCGATCTGCTGGCATTTTCCGTATCCTTCTGCCCAAGATAATGTCCGGCTGCTACCGCGCCGCCTGTGGCCAATGCCGCTGTGATATTTATTACAAGGACGTTAATGGTGTCTACCAACGACACTCCGGAGACCGCCGCCTCCCCCACGCCCGCTATCATTACCGTATCCACCATTCCCACCAGAATTGCAAGAAGCTGTTCAAATACTAATGGAATGATCAGTTTTCTTAAGTCCTTATTCGTATATAACATATCCGTACCTCATGCTCAGGTGTAAATACTCTAAACTGTCTGAAAATTAATTACGTGCCTCAGCACGCTTCATTATATCACCATTCAAGAATACATCAATATCATTTCTTTCTGCAAAATTCAGACAATTTTCACTAATCCTGTTCACCTTGCATATGACGGTATTTCTCCTTGGTTGCCAACCCGCCTCTTATATGCCGCTCCTGCTTGTTTACATCCAAAACCTTCCTGGCCTCCTTCGCCAGTGCGGAGTTAATCTGCATCAGCCGCTCCGTCACGTCCTTATGCACTGTGGACTTTGAAATCCCAAACGCCTTCGCCGTCTGCCTCACCGTCGCATTGTTGTCAATAATATAATTTGCAATATCGACTGCCCGTTCCTCGATATAATCTTTCAAAGGATAACCCCTCAGAACACTTTTTTACATTGTATGAAAGGTTCTGAGGGGTTATGACTTGGTTTTCACTATCTTTGTTGACTATAAGCTAACTTCTTTATATCTTCATAGTTATCACATATTCCTCTATCTTCTGAACAAAATTCTTTGCATTTTCAAGCTGTTCTTCTGCCTCCGTACGACTTGCAACATAGAAGTCATCATAGTCCGACTTCTCCCTGCAAAGCGAACTATCCTTTATGATTAACGAAAGACTTCTATCTAAAATCTCTGTTTTCAAATACTCTTTCGTAAAAAAAGCTATCACACCTGAGTGTTTGGATGAATCAAATCCTTTTAAAGCATTTGCTGAACGCATTGCATGGAAGACTGCGTAATAAGCTCTGTTTAGCGAAGTCTTATACTCCCCTATCCTTAAATTATTTTCCGATGCGGATAACATCTCTTTTGCTCTCTCCAATCGGTATGCTGCTAACTCTTTCAAGCTGCCTTCCATAGAACAATTCCCTCCTTCCGAATATTCTGATAAAACGGAAGTACTCTTTCCCATTTCTTCATATTTTCTTCCTGTATATCTACAATTGAAAAAACTCTCTCATAGCGAATGTCCATGTCTGCCGTCCAACTTATAAAACGCCTTTTTGTCTGATTATCCATCTCTTTTTTTATTACAATTGCTATATCAATATCACTCTCATCAGTTGCATCACCTCTCGCAATTGATCCATACAAAATAATTGCAGACATATTTCTCTGAAAAATTTCCGTTAATCCCTGTACCAATTCCTCCTTCATATCATCAGACAGCATTTATCCTCACCTCCTGAAAGCTTATCTTTATCTGCTCTTCTGAATTTATTATACCCTTAACTTTTCTACTTCACAATTAAATATTACAAAAGAGCATTAAGAAGATTGGTAATTCTTCCTAATGCCCTGACATACCTGTTCTCTATTTTGTTACATCCGTGTGTACTGCCGATTTAGAAATCCCAAACGCCTTCGCCGTCTGCCTCACCGTCGCATTGTTGTCAATAATATAATTTGCAATATCGACTGCTCGATTCAAACACCTTGTTTCTTTAATATAAAAGGCTCGCCTAATGCTGTCACCTTAATCCGTTCCGGATCACTCACCCGCGAGATAAGGCGTGTCGGGTCTGCATTAAACGGAAGTGCTTTGGGAGCATCCATTGTTCCCCAATGAATGCACAAAAGATCCGCCTTAGGATAATGATTGGCGAGCTTTACTGCATTTTCAAATCCAATATGATAGCCGTCATCTGAAAGATCAAACAAAATGACATCCGGCTCCGGTTGATAGAGCTGTTCTTCTATCAGCCTTGAATCGCCCACCATCCATATCCTTCCTTCAGGAGTATCGATCCGATAACCGCAGTAATCGTATTTTTCCCAGTGTCTGAACTGAAACTGCGGCACACCATTCTGCCAGTCATGCTCCACAGGTGTAAGCGTGACTGTCATATTTCCCGGCTGAAAGGGTTCCTCGATCCTGTGCTTAAAAGCAGGGTAGCCCCTCATACCCATGTCATCTGCCACATACCCGGGGGCGTGAAAACCCGCTGTCTTACCTTTAAGCTCATCACATGTTGCTGTGCTGTAATGATCCCCGTCAATGTGTGTGATCAGCACAGCATCAAGATATGGTATTTCAGCAGACGTTATGGGCATTTCCTGTAATAAGGGCAGATCGTATGCTGCGAGCAGCGGATCTATGGCAATCACAGTTCCATGGCAATTGATCAATATCCCTGCTGTGCCCAACCACCGTATATCCGTATATTCATTCTTTTCAAAAAACTCTTTTTCAATTTTTACAGTAGGAGGCGGCATTGCCTGACCTTCTCTGCTCCTGAATACCCGTAATCTCATATCCTTCCTCCATTCAGACCGTCAACGGCGCTATCATTCTGCCTGTCTGCCGGTCTGTATCAAATATCAGCGTATAGGCTTTTCCGGCTGTTGTTTCAAACTCCAGATAATCCTCGTTTGTCTGAGCGAGTCTCCTTTCATTCTCGTCAACTGCCGCCTTGAGTCCTGCGGCTTTTATTCTTGCAGTATTACCGGCATATGATATGATCCGGGCACCTTGAAGCTTTCCGCCGTCCCATGAGGCTGCTATTTCGAACCCGCCTCTCACCCGCAGTCCGGAATAGGAGCCCTTATGCCAGTCAACCGTAATGCTCGGTATCAGCTCTATATAACCCTGATGGCTTTGGATCAGCATTTCACATATACCTGCTGCCAGCCCGAATATGCCATCCATTTGCTGAGAGCCTGCAGAGACAAGATTGGCTCCTAATCCTATGCCGCATGATTTTATAAGATGACCGCACTCCAATGCATTTTTAAACCTGGCCATCAGCGCGATCCTCCACGCCCCAGGCCATCCGCCGCCACCCGAAGAATTCAGCTGCCTCCGCTCCAGACTGCGTTCCGCCGCCTTAAACAGCTCACTGTTTTTATGCTCGGTAAAGAGTTCTCCCGGAAATACAGGATACATATGAGAGATATGGCCCATTCCCGGAGTACACTCCCATTCCTCATCATGCCATTCCAATAATTCCCCTCTGCTCCCGATTCCATAAGGCCGCATTTTCGATAATGCCCTGGCTGCTTTGTCTGCTATCTCCGTATTTTTCCCAAGAATTCTGGTTCCCTCGATATAATTGATAAACAGCTCTCTGATCATGCTCATATCCATTGTTGATGCCACTGTTACTGCACTTATATCTGCATGATTGGGGGAACACCTGCTGCCTGATGCCACTTCCTCGATCAGGCTGATCATGGTCTCCTCCCCGCCATTCCAGATAAACTTATTTTCCGGAGAAAGAGACGGGGCAGTCACAAGATACCCTTCGGCATCCTCTGTCAGAAAATCCAGCATGAACAAGGTGTTTCCCTCAAGAACAGGAAGCATTCTCTCCAGGAATTCCTTGTCCTGAGTAAATTCATAATGTGTCCAGATATGCTGACACATCCATGTACCGCCAAAAGGCCACCAGCTCCACGAAGCATCCTCACAGGAGGGTTCTCCGCTACGCCACAGATCCACATTATGATGGACCGCCCACCCATTCATATGATAATATTCTTCCGCCACTTTTTTTCCATTTACGGAAAGCTCCTCCAGCATATCCATCAGGGGCATATGGCACTCCGGAAGCGCCAGAGGCTCTGCAGGCCAGTAATTCATCTCCACATTTATATTTGTGGTATAATTGCTTGCCCAGGGCGCGTTTACCATGTCGTTCCAGATTCCCTGGAGATTAAGTGGCTGCGAGCCCGGTCTTGATCCCGCGATGGTCAGATAACGGGCATACTGCATATAAAGAACAGATAATGCCGGATCATCAACGCCATGAGCACAGCATGCAAGTCTTTTTGATGTGGGCAGATTTTCCGTGAGCGCTGTTCCTAAATCAATATGTACACGGTCATAAAGAAGTCTGTAGTCCTCAATATGCTCCCCCCTTATTTCCTCATAGGAGCTCTTGCTTAACGCCTTTAAACTCTCCTGAAGACGATTTAACAAAACAGCTCTGTCATTATTTCTTGGCTGATCCAATCCCTCAAAATTTGTTTTTGCCCCTATGGTCAAAAATGCATAGGTAGCATCCTTTATATAAAGGCGCTGTCCGTCTGTATCACAGGCTCCATCTGTATCAAGCACTCTCACCACAAGCGCAAATCTTAAGGCTTTGGACTCCTCTTCCTTTTCATAGATCAGCATCGGGGCTACCGGTGTGTAGCTGGGCTCCGCATGAGAGGGCGCAATGCCTGTCAAAAATGCGCTTTCTTTGTCTGCGCCGTTTTCATACATGAGCTTTGAATCCACACCGACCGCAAAGGAAAGGGGCCTTTCATTTTTCCCTGTTTCATCAACAGCCGTTACATACACGAATCCCGCATCTGCAGGCTTGCTGACAAAATATTCTTTCCTTATCTTTATATTGTCTTTCTTATAGGAAACTGTTTCTATTGCATCCTCTATATTCAGACTTCTCCTGTAGCCTTCAAATTCACTTTCCCGGGCCTCCACCGTCCTTTTCATCTGCATATTACGGAAATTATCCCTCTGGCCATGCATAAGATACACCTGGCCAAGAGGCATATAGGCTTCCGTCCATCTGCCTGTCATCTCCTCATTGATGATATTATTTGCTTCCTTTACCCTGCCTTCCATCGCTGCTTTCTGGGCCTTGCGAAACTGATCATAATGCTTCGGGTTCACATAAAAGCCCTCGCAGCCTGACCAGAGCGTGTCATCATTCACCAAAATCTGATCCCTGGGCATTGTTCCATAGACAGACATGCCAAGTCGTCCGTTTCCTGTCAAATGCGCATCCCAAAATTCATGCGCCGGTTTTTCTTCCCAGATTGATAAAGCTCCCATATTCCTTCCTCCTATCGTTCGTTGAAAGAGGCGCCTGACAAAAGAATCCTTTTGCCAGGCGCCCTACCCGTTTAAAGCCTCGTGATTTTAAAAGCCGAAATCAACCTTCACCTGTTCCACTGTCTCTGTCATATATTCTGACAATTCATCTACTCCACACTGCTTCAGAATTTCCATGTAGGTTTCATAAGCTGCTTCGAATTCCTCATCAGATGCTGCCAGATAAAGCTTTGCGATATTATTGGATCTTGCATTATCGATCTCAGCCCGGATCACTCCCATATCAGAGGTAGAAGTCGGAAGTGCAATGCCAAGCTCCGGATAATTTACAATCTTATCGGAATTTTTGGTGTATGTATCCAATACCTCAGAAGGCTGTCCTGCATAATAGGTATATGCCTCATCAAGCTCTGTTGTACACATATAGAATTCATTATTGTAATCAAGATGGAACTGATCACTGTCCTGACGGGCTTCCTGCCATTCCTCGCTAAACTGGGGAACACCTTCCTCATTTAATGTATAATCGATACCCTCACGGCCCCATAAAGCAAGCCGGCGTCCCTCTTCGCTGTTCAGATAAGCGATCATCCTGATTGCCGCTTCCGGATCCTTACAGTTCTTGGTGATGAATACTCCCGCCCATCCACTGTTTGCGCGAACGATATCCTTTGCATCGTCCGGGATCGAAAGGCAGGCAAATTCTGCATCATCACCGCATTGTGCCTTCAATTCGGTATTATGTTTTTCCAGATGAGTCGGTCTTAAGTTTGTATCATAAAGGAAATTCTCTCCTGCATATGCCTTGGCATCCGCCTGCCCGTCCTCCTGGGTGATCGATACGTTCTCTTCCGAAAACAGCCCTTCTCTGTAAAGCTGGTTAATGAACTTGGCCAGCTCGTGGAATTCCGGGGTGGTGTCGCGGTACTGAACCGTCTTTCCATCCTCTGCGTAACAAAACTCGTTATTGCATCCAAACCACGCATATAATGCCGAGAATCTCCATGCCGGCGATGCCGCATTGATCACATCCATTTCAGGATATTTCTCATGAACAGTCAATAGCACATCGTGGATCTCCTCAATTGTATTCATTGACGGAGAACCGATTTCCTCCCAGATATCCTTACGGTAATCAAATGTACCGATCTGGGGAACTACTCCATTTGCCTCATGCCATTCATCATTGGTATTATAATTCTGAATAATGGTATAAAAATGCTCGTCATCCTCTTTCACATTATGTGAACGGGCAATCGCAACACGGTCTGAAGACGGCTCCCAGTCAATGTTATATTTCTCGATCAGCTCATCGTAGCTGTAACAAAGATCGCTGGTGCACAGTCTGTCAATTTCATTTGATGTCCATATGATTTCCGGAAGATCGCCTGATGCTATCCAGGTTCCGAGCTGCTCATCCTTAACAGAATGTGCCACCTTGAAATTGACGCCCCCGTTTTCTGTCAGAGTTTCAGGAATAACGCCTACCCAGTCATAGGAAAACCAGGTAAAGTCAATGTAGAGTTCCATATCTACGATCCCTTTATCTGCCGTTTCCACATCTGAACTCTCACTCTCTTCCACTGATGCTTCCGCATCTGTGTTCTCTTCTGAGCTGCCCTGTGCCGCTGAGTTGTCGTTTCCGCCGCAGGCTGTCATTGAAATGATCATAATGGCTGCCAACATGATTGCTAAAATTCTTTTCATTCTCTTTCCTCCTTTTTTCTCCTTGTTTGTTATTCTTTTACCGCGCCTATCATCAAACCTGTGACAAAGTACTTCTGCAGGAATGGATAAACGCAGATAATAGGAGCTACTGAAATAACTAATGCTGCCAGCTGGACCGAAATACTGGTAGTCGTAGACGCCGCATGCCCTGCGGCATTCATATCATTGGCTGTTATGGTATTGGTATTGATCACAGCAAGCATTTTATATGGTAAAGTGACCAGTTCCTGATCTTTTACAAAGAAGGTGGAATCATACCAGTTATTCCAATGTCCAACCGATGTGAACAACGCAAGAGTTGCCAAAAACGGCTTGGAGATCGGTACTATGATCCTTACGAATATCTGAAGCTCCGTTGCTCCGTCGATCAGGGCCGACTCCCGAAGCGATCCGGGAATCCCTTCATAAAACCCCCTTCCTATCGTAATATAAAAAATACTGAGCATACTGGGAATAATATAAACCCAGAAGGAATTCAAAAGCCCTAAGGTCTTAAGAAGCATATAGTACGGAATGATCCCTCCTGAAAAATACATACATACGATAAAGTATTTCATGTAGGCTCTTCTTCCCACCAATTCCTTAAATGACATTCCGTAGGCCACAATAGATGTAAAAAAAAGTGTACAGACCGTACCCAGAGCCGTTCTTGCCACTGTCACCATGGCCGCCCTGATCCAGGTCATATCTCCAAAAAATTTAGCATAATTTTCCAGAGTAAACTTCCTCGGGAACCAGTAGATCCCTCCCATATTTGCATCCATGCCTTCATTAAAAGAAAGCACTACTACATAATAGAAAGGATATATTGTCATGAAGAAAACTAAGAAAGCGAAGAGGTAGATGATACAATCCAGTATCCAGTCTTCTTTACTTTTTCTGATCTTTCTGCGTCTGGCAGTTTTTCCCATCTTATCTTTCCTCCTTTCTCCATTAATACAGGCTGTCACCGCTGATCTTCTTTGCCGCGAAATTGCTTCCCATGATCATGATCACAGAAAGAACCGATTGGATAAGTCCCACTGCGGTTGCATACGCATAACGCCCCTTTGACAGTCCCACATCAAACACATAGGTCTGTATGATCTGTGAGGTATCCGCATTTACCGAATTTCCGAACAGATAAGACTGTTCAAAATTAGAACCGGATAGCCCGCCCCCAAACAGGTTGCCAAGGGTCATAATAAGCACCACAACAATCGTACTTTTAATACACGGCAGCGTGATATAGATCGTCCTCTGAAGCCGGGAGGCCCCGTCTATCTGCGCCGCCTCATAATAATCAGAATTAATACCCGTGATCGCGGCCAGGAATATGATCGTCCACCAGCCCATCTCTTTCCATACATCCAGCGTCACCATCGTTCCCCAGAAATACTCCGGAGCAGTCAGAAATTTAACAGGCTCCTTCACAAGACCGATCGACATCAAAAATGAATTTATTACCCCGCCCTGAGATAAAAACTGGGATGCAATACATGAAACGATGACCCAGGATATAAAATGCGGAAGGTATGAGGCAGTCTGAACAATCTTTTTTACCCCTAACGCTTTCATATCATTGAGGATCAGTGCAAACAGGATCGGCGCCGGAAATGTGAACACCAGCTTCAGCAGACTGAGCACCACCGTATTTCGGACAAGCTTACCAAACTGATAGTTACCGATAAACTGCTGGAAATATTTAAGTCCTACCCATTCGCTGGTAAAGATCCCTTTGATCCCCGAGGTAATGGAATAATCCTTAAAGCCGATGATCAATCCAAACATGGGAATAATATTGAATATGAAGCAATACAGTATTCCCAGCCAGACAAAAACCTGCAGCGCCCTTTGCTGTTTTATTCTTCTCTTTAAATTTTCCTTTTTCATCATTTTCCCCCTTTATACTGTCAAATGATAAAATAAGCTTTTAGAAATCCTGCAGCACATAGCTCTTTCCCTTTTCAGTATCCAAAGGAATCTCTTTCGCTCCAAAGCGGATCACACAGGGATTGCCGCCAAAGGAGGTTACTTTAACATAATCCGGTTTACCATCCTTCCATGTCATATCCACTTCAAAATTTCCTCTGGCCCTGAGCCCTGTAACCCTTCCGTTTTTCCATTCTTCAGGAAGATTGGGAAGCAGATCGATGGCTCCGTCATGGCTTTGAAATACCATTTCAAGCTCTGCACTTGCCACACATGAAAACAATCCTCCGGAAGGCGAAAGGATCATTGCGTCACTATGACCGCCTTCCCTTACAAACTGCCGCAAACGATCCTGTGCTTCGGAAGCCTTCCCTAAACGGGAATAAAGCACTGCTCCCCAGGCTGCCCATCCGCCGCGTACACCGCCATAGCGTTGCCGGCTCTTTAAAAACTCATAGGTGGCTGCCGCCAGCTTTGGACTCTTATTCCTGGTTATAATGTCTCCGGGGAACGCGCCTATCGCCGGCGATAAGTGACGATGTCCATACCCGAAGTCGTCGTTGAAACGGATCATACTCACTTCCTGGGGATAATCCTCGTTCCACTCCATCACCCTTCCCTCATTGTCGATCCCAATGGGTGGAAGATGATCTAATACATAGGTGTATTCTCTGACTACATCCTCCGGCTCACCAAGTATCTGTGCCGCCTCCACACAATGCATAAACAATTCCTGGATCAGCTCTATTTCAAAGGTACATGATGCTGTCAGTGCAACCGGCAGATTGCTCCCCAGATAAGAGTTCTCCGGCGAATACGAGGGTATCGACTGAAGCATTCCGTAGAAAGGGCTGTCCTGCCTGGGATCCGGCACCAGATAATCCATATAAAAAAGCGCTGCTTCCTTCAGGAACGGATATGCGTGATCCCTCAAAAAATCCATATCACGGTAAAAATCATATCTCCACCAGTAATGCTGTGCAAACCATGCTGCCACTGATACCATCTCATCCCATCCCGGTTCCACCTTAAAACATTCCGGCCAGCAGGAGGTGGTAAGAGGAATAAATATCCCCCGGCACCCGTATATCTTCTTCGCCGCATCCTTAGCTGCCGGTATCAGATTTTCAAGATATTCAAAAAGTACATCGCTTAGCTCCGGAAGCCCCAGCGCATCCACAGAAAAATACATTCCCTGGGAATTAATATCATTATGGATATCGCAGCACCAGTCCGGATTTGTAGAGTCAGACCAGATCCCCTTCAGGTTTCCCGGAACTCCGCCGGTCCTGGAATAGGCTATTGCAAAATATCTATGCATCTGAAGAAGAATATTCTGAAGCCCGTTGTCCTTTCCGCCTTCACAAAAACGCCTCATGCGCTGATCTGTAGGGATTCCCTTCAATCCCTCCTCTCCCGATTCATCCGCTTCAAAACTTACCCTTCCATAAAGAGCGCTGTATGCCGCTATCGCCTCTGTCCGAAGCTCCTCATAAGACTTTCCATCACAATACGAAACTATCTCTCTTACAAAGCCCTCTGTATCCTTACTTTCATGGTCTGTTGCCGCCGAAAAAGAAAAACATAGCTTACGGGCATTTTTAAATCGCAGCCTCCCCTCGCTGATCTCGGTCTCGCCATCACAATAGAATACCTTCAATTCTATGGAGAAATATTTCCCTTCCGGGAATTCTCCATAAAGACATAATGTATGATTCTGATCTCCGGGAGAACGATCTGCAAGCCTGCATTGCTCATCCTCCACCCTCGTAAGGCTTATGGTACCTGAAATTTCCTCTTCCCCTGTAATTTCCATTGAAAACAGATCTTTTTCCCTTGAAACGATGGAACGGCGTTTAATCGCACATTTCCCTTCTCCGGTCTGTACAAAAGCCTCCGAGGTATCCAGATCAAACTCCGAATATAAGGCGTCCCCTTTGCCGCGCCCCTCATAATGAATATGAACCTCTCCAACCGGCACAAAAGGATCAGGACCGTATATGCCTGCAACAGGATTAAGCCCGCCTAATCTTTTGAGCTCTGCAGGATCCCCTTCAAAATACGGTGTACGGCTCCTTGCCTGTGACCCCAGCACTCTGTTTGCAATATCTCCCGCTTCCTTAACTTTTCCTTCAAAATACAGCTTTCTGATATATTTCAGCCAATGGGCACACTCAGGATTCTCCATTCCCGCCGTCTTAAAATGACGCCACATCCATGCGTGATTGATTACAATGACTTCATCCTCACGATCCGGAAAAACAGTGGTTCCTATGATCCCGCTGCCCTGAGAAAGTGTTTTGTCAAATAGAGCTTCAGAAGGCTCATTAAACCAGATTTTCATATTCTACCCTCCTTATGCGAAACACAATGTTTCCGATTCGCCCTTACCTAATGTGATCACCATTTCCTTTTCCCGATAGCGCACCTTCACCGAGCCTGCATTTTGGGCCGTAATAACAGCCTTTGTCAAAACACCGTCTTTCCAGCAGATATCAGTCACATACCCGCCTCTGGCAACCAGCCCCTTTACCGAGCCGGATGCATATACCGGCGGAAGGGCTGGCAACAGTTCGATAGCGCCGTCATGACTCTGCATGATCATCTCAGTCATAGCAGCCGCCGTCCCCGGACGTAAGCCCTCTCTTGGATGATTGCTTGCGGGATAACTTTGCTTTTCATTTAATCTGATATGATGATAGGCGGCGCCAGGCACTCTGGCACGGGCATACAGGATCGCATAAAGGATCGGGAACATATCCCCTCCCCCTTCCTGCTGCCTGATTTCTCTTCCCTCAGCCCTTATCACCCGCTCGTTCAGCGCCACCCTGGCGGCTTCAAAAAGCTCCGGTGTCTTTCGCTCAGTGATCATATCTCCCGGAAACATCCCGTACAGATGGGAGGCATGTCTGTGCCGGAAGCCTTCTGAGGATGTGGTCACAAAATCCTCCGTATATTCTTCCTGCCACTCCATAAGCTGCCCTCTCGAGCCGATCTGAAGAGGCGCAAGATGCTCGAGAACATTCTCCCATTCCTTTCTCAGCTCGCTGTCTTCTCCCAGGATTTTGCTTGCTTCAATTACATTGGTCATAATCTCCATCACAAGCTCTATGTCCATTGCACAGGAAACTGCTAACGATACAGGTGCAGGTCCCGCCTCCATAAATGCATTTTCGGGTGAATATGACGGAACCACCTGCAGCTTCTTATAGAAACGGTGATCCTCCCTGGGGTCTTCCACAAGATAGTCCAGATAAAACCTGGCTACTTCCTTTAAATAGGGATAGGCATGTTTCCGTAAATATTCCTCGTCCTTTGTAAACTGATAATGCTGGTAAAAATGCTGTCCCAGCCATGCTGCCGCGCCGATCCATTCATCCCAGCTTGCTTCCAGCTTAAAGCATTCCGGATATCCGCCTGTGGTAAGCGGGATAAAAACGCCCTCGCATCCATAAATCTTTTTTGCCGCCTCCTGTCCTGTTGGTACCAGACTCTCCACATAATCTATCAGCGCTTTTGTGGTTTCTGATAAATTTGTAGTCTCAGCGATCCAATAAGGGGCTTCCGAATTAATATCATGATGGAAATCACTGTTAAAGTCAGGCTTTAGCTCCTCTCCCCAGATCCCTGTGAGATTGAAGGGCTTCCCGCCATTGATACTTGAGCAGAGCAATATATATCTCCCATACTGATAATATGTAGTGTTTATGCCGGGATCATCTGTTCCATTTAAAAAGTCGGCCATCCGCTCGTCAGTAGCTTTATTTTCATCAATAGCCGCCCAGGTTTCCGGCGCTTCAATATGTAATTCCACCCGCCCCATATAAGAGGAAAAAGTCTCTTTATGTGCCTTGAGCAACTCCTCTAATGGAACGCTCCCTGCTCTGGCAAGCTTATCCAGAACTACTTTCTCAGGGTCAGTCCCTTCTCTCTCCATTTCAACATAAGAATAAAGCTCTGCAGTGTCTGCCCCTGTTATCTGGAATCCCGGAACGCCCTCCCTGTCAATCAATTCTGACCTGCCGTTTTTGACAACAACCTTCAATCCAAGGACATAGGTTACCCCTTCAAAAAAGGTTCCCTTCAGAAGGATCACGTTATCCTTCACTTCAAAGGTAAGCTCACACTCATTATCTTCTATTCTTGAAAGGCCAACCCATACATTCAGCTTTCCACTCTCTGAGCATAATTCCCCTGCGGTAAACAGCTCGTTCATATCTGTAAAAAATCTGCGTTTTTCACAAATTCCATCTGCCATATAGGAGGTCTCGGATATTCCGTTAAGCATATCCAGTTCATTTTTATAATCTGTATATTCCCTTCCTTCGGGAAAGATCAGATCGATCTGCCCTGCCGGAACAAAGGGATCCGGTCCGAACCAATTCTCATGGACGTCCAGGTTCCACTGTGTACCAAGACCTCTGTAGGCCAATAAATTTGCTTCCCGAAGCCGTCCCTGGAAAATCAGATCCCGGACCGTTTTAAGGATCTTTGTGCAGTCCTCATTCACTCGTCCCAGTGTCTTTGCATGGCGCCAGAGATGGGTATAATTGATTATGATCTTTTCTGTCGGAATACCGCCAAACACGGAAGCACCCATGATCCCGTTTCCAAGATGTAATGTCCGTGTCCAGAATTCCACCGCAGGCTTCTTATACCAAATCCTATACTGTTGATCGTTTTGCTTCATTGTCCTCATCCTTTCTCCAAAATACAGCATGTCCCTTTATCATCCATTTCTTTCCTGACCACAGGCTCCAAAGCAGGCCGGCCCGGATCCACTCATCCATCATTTCCCCTATCCAGATCCCGTTGATCCCCAGACCACAGA
>CANDAG010000061.1 GCA_947382625.1 uncultured Lachnospiraceae bacterium | reverse complement strand
CCGCCATTTGGCGGTTTCTAGGGAATTTAGCTTTATTCAACTGTCAAAGTACCGATAATTCTTAATAAAATATTGCCAGTAGTAATGTGAACGTGATATAATATGCAGAAATATGAAAATGTACTATATTTCTGTAGTCAGAATGTGAAATTTGCCTACGTCACCAACCCCAGCCGGTCCAGGCTCCGGGTATGCTCCTCGCCGGTGGTCTTCAGATAGATCCGGGTGGTTTCGATAGAGCTGTGCCCCAGCACGTCCGCCAGCTTCACGATGTCTCTACTCACCTTATAAAAGGCCGTAGCAAACAAATGGCGGAGGTTATGAGGAAACACCTTGGTTGCCTCCACCCCCGCGTCTTCACAAAGTCCTTTCATTTCCCGCCAGATCTGTCTTCTCGACAGCCCCTTTCCGCTTCCCGTCAAGAAGATCTCACCGGAAGCGATCTCCTGTTTTTTGGCATACTTAAGGAGCTTCTTGCAGAGCTTTTCGGGCAAAAAGATCACCCGTACCTTTCCCTTCAGATTTACCTCTGTCCGTCCCCGCTTCGCTGCCTCCACCGTAATGTAGGCGACCTCGCTTACCCGGATGCCGGTGCCACAGACCGTCTCCATCAGAAGGGCCAGCCGCTCCTTGCCCTTCTCTCTGGCTGTCCTCAAAAGCCTCCCGTACTCCTCCCGTGTCAGCTCCTTTGACTGGCTTCGGAAGAGCTGCCGCTGGATACGCAGAAATCTCACCCGGCATTCCTCCCATCCGGCAAACCGGAAGAACACATTCAGCGCGGAGAGCTTTGCGTTTACGGTCACCGGCGCATATCCTTCCTTCTGAAGATAAGCCTTAAACTCTGCCGCCGCTTCCTTGCTCACATCCCTTTCGCCCAGCCACCTTTGGAAATCCCGCAGCTCCCGCAGGTATTTCTCTATGGTCGCCCTCCCATACTCCGCCTCCTTCAAATACTGCTCAAATTCCTTTATCCTTGTGTCAGTCAGTACACGATTCTCCATTCTCATAACCTCCGGGGTGATTTTTAATAAACTGTCCCGCAAAGCGCGACAACGTTTGAGCAATAAGCTGGTTCGCCAAACGTGCCAGCTTATGCTGGAATCATAGTACCATATTTGACAGTAGGCTGCGAATTTATACGGTCACTCTGCCATTACTTACTTTATGATGCACTTTTCTCTGTATGCATCCGGGATCTTCAGCGCAGCCATTGCCTGTTCCGCCGTCAACTCCATGCTTGCCATCAGATTTTTGACCATTCCGGATATGATTTTTGCTTGGTCTTCCTGTACTCGTAATAATTTCTCTTGCGATGTGTCATAGGCCTTTTTTATCTCAGCATACTCCCGATCCTTCTCCTCTCTAACCTTATCAAACTCTTCCTTCATCAATTCTTTCAACTCATCACACATATTCTGCTCCCTCCTTATTCCTTCATAGACTTTCTGGTTTGCCAATACGCTGACCTTAAGGACAGCGTCCACGTTACTTTTATCTCCCGGCTTTACCAAACGCACTGCTTCATTCAGAAATCTTGTAACTGTTCAGTACCTTCACAGTTACATGCAAAAATCCATCTGAAATCGCCTCCGGCGATGGGATTTTTGCACTCCTGAATCATTGAACATAAGGATGGCAGGCAAAGCCTGGCATCCGTTGTTTTCTCACGTTCTGCGCAGTAAATGCGCAGACCTGATGAACAATTACGAAGTCTTTTCATATCCTCTTCCTTAGCCCTGTGGGACAGGATGCGCAGAAAAGAGTGCGCTTTTCAATGTTACTTTACGATGCACTTTTCTCTGTATGCATCCGGAATCTTCAATGCAACCATTGCCTGTTCCGCCGTCAACTGCATGCTTGCCATCAGATTTTTGACCATACTGGACATGATCTTCTGCATTTCTGCGTTGTCTTCTTTTACCTTAGCATACTCCCGATCCTTTTCTTCACTAATTTTGACAAAGTCCTCTTGCATCTTAGCATACTCCCGATCCTTCTCCTCTCTAACCTTATCAAACTCTTCCTTCATCAATTCTTTCAACTCATCACACATATTCTGCTCCCTCCTTATTCCTTCATAGACTTTCTGGTTTGCCAATACGCTGACCTTAAGGACAGCGTCCATGTTACTTTTATCTCCCGGCTTTACCAAACGCACCGCTTCATTAAGAAATCTTTTCACATCCTCCTCCTTAGCCCTGTGGGACAAGATCCGCAGAGAAGAATGTCCTCCTTGAGCAAGACGTCCGGTCACGATTACCTGCGTATCAAACAATACATTCTTCCCAGTGATGTAGTAGATCCCGGGACGGTACTCCTTTATAATACTTCCCGTGTTTTCCAATTTTTTAAACAATTCACGGGGATAAGCTTCTCTGAAAATAGATATGGACACCTCTCCTGCCGGGATCTGGTCTGTCGCTTTTCCCGAACTCTTATACAGACAGGCATAACCTGTTGTTTTGTAATAATCATCAATGGACAGACCATCATCCGGGCTTTTGTATTCGATCACATTGTACTTCCTGAAAAGGTGCCCTAATTCATTTTGGATACTGACAGCTGACAGCTTTTTAATGACCAGAAGGTCCATCCGGATTGGTTCTCTGCTTAAGTTATACTCTCTTTGAAATTCGAGGTCATCTTTGTTAGTTAAGAACTCTAGCTCTGCGGCGCTGTAAAAACCCGGATGCCACTTGATCCCTGCAGCTTCAAGATTACTCATACATTCCCTCCTTTGTGCAGGAAAAAAGCGGCTAAAACTTGCTTCGTGGATAAAACGCACTTTACGGATAAGGCTCTTGCCTTTTGTGAAATGGACACTGCGCGTTCCTCTGACTTCCTGCTGTTTATTGGTTTTTGGATTTTTAAAAGCAGGATTTCAGGAAATCAAACGCCGTCACCCTTTGCGGTCAGCTTATTGATCAAGAACGAGATGCTCTTTCAGACGCGGCAGACCATTCACCTGGCCCTGCCGGAAGAAATCTTATGCTTTGATGGTATTGTAGCATGGCGGGGTCGCCGTTTCAACTTAAACTTTTGATTTTATTGCTAATCAGCAGCCCGGCATAGCTTCCATTATTTTATAACAGAATAGTTTGTGCTTCTTGCTTTTCCATTTTGCTTTAGCAGGTTACTTTTTACCATTCTCCTTATGACTCTGGCAGCGGTAGATGTACTAACCTCAAGTAATCCCATCACGTCATTTCTTGTAACAACGCCATGAGACCGGGCGTATTCTAATACTTTTTCTTCGTTGCTCAGGCTTTTTTCAGAAGTATTTCCCGTTTCGTATTTTGCATTAATATTAGGCAATATGATTTTAAAGGCATTTTTAGTAGTTTCGATTTTCGGTTTTTCTTCCATGCCCTCGTATGCCTTCATAATCTTACCCATCCCGGTACCGTAAGCTTCTATCAAATGCAGCCGGTAGAATACATTCGCAAGATCCTGGTTTCTGCATACGGAAATCCCCACCATAATATCTTCCAGATCAATTCCCGGCACCAATCCGCCAATCGATATAAATTCAATCCGGTCAACATAAATACTGATAAGCGCACTGGCACTAAAGGAATAATCACGATGAACCAGCAGATTTAGCAACGCCTCACGGACAGCTATTTCCGGGTAGTCTCTGACATCAATCCTCAACAGTTTTTCTATGGTTGCACGGGTCTGATTGCGGAAGTCAATAAATTCATACACTTCGTTCATTTGCTGCATCAGCGACCCTGTAAATTCCCGCCGATCCTTAAAAATTGTCTGATCCGTCCCCTGAAAAACAGCCGCCTTGATCGTATGGATACATTGATCAGATAAAAGCAGGCCTAAGTTACTGTAAAGGTTATCCTGGTTGATCAGCTTCAAAGTACGCATTTGCTGCGGTCTAATGTCTACTTTTCGGAGCGCAAATTCCTTTTTTGCAGCTTCAAATGTAAGTTCCTGATTTAAACAACGCATAGCTTCAAAGCGATCTCCATCCGTTTCCTTAATCATACGGCGGATTGCCGCATCAGTGGCAGGAACAGAGGAATAGCCTTGTCTGATATATACCCCTCTGGACGCATTCCCTTTTTGGCAAGATAATAAGGACGATCCGTTCCGCGTTGAATATCTACAGCAACAATTTCTTTTCCATCTTCCTCTATTGTTTGATAATGCAGGAACATTGTCACGTCTGGTTTTATTGCATCCCTTACCATATTGCTGACCTGCAAAGAAACATTGTCAGGATCATCAAGTCCAACTACTGTGCCATCATCCCGAACTCCGATATACAGTTTTCCACCATCGCAGTTCGCAAAAGCTACAATTTCCTTTTCTTCAATTCTCTGGTTACATTATAGCAAATCGGGTCAATCTCATTGAACCGATTATGACTTGATTGACCCGATAAATAATGACAATGTTACTTTATGATGCACTTTTCTCTGTATGCATCTGGGATCTTCAATGCAGCCATTGCCTGTTCCGCCGTCAACTCCATGCTTGCCATCAGATTTTTGACCATCCCGGACATGATCTTCTGCATTTCTGCCTGGTCTTCCTGTATCCTTGATAATTTCTCTTGCGATGTGTCATAAGCCTCTTTTACCCTAGCATACTTCCGATCCTTTTCTTCACTAATTTTGACAAAGTCCTCTTGCATCCTAGCATACTCCCGATCCTTCTCCTCCCTAACCTTATCAAACTCTTCCTTCATCAATTCTTTCAACTCATCACACATATTCCGCTCCCTCCTTATTCCTTCATAAATTTTCTGGTTTGCCAATACGCTGACCTTAAGTACAGCGTCCACGTTACTTTTATCTCCCGGCTTTACCAAACGCACCGCTTCATTAAGAAACCTTTTTATATCCTCTTCCTTAGCCCTGTGGGACAGGATTCGCAGATAAGAGTGCGTTCTTTGATCAAGACGTCCGGTCACGACCACCTGCGTATCAAACAATACATTCTTCCCAGTGATGTAGTAGATCCCGGGACGGTACTCCTTTATAATACTTCCCGTGTTTTCCAATTTTTTAAACAATTCACGGGGATAAGCTTCTCTGAAAATAGATATGGACACCTCTCCTGCCGGGATCTGGTCTGTCGCTTTTCCCGAACTCTTATACAGACAGGCATAACCTGTTGTTTTGTAATAATCATCAATGGACAGACCATCATCCGGGCTTTTGTATTCGATCACATTGTACTTCCTGAAAAGGTGCCCTAATTCATTTTGGATACTGACAGCTGACAGCTTTTTAATGACCAGAAGGTCCATCCGGATTGGTTCTCTGCTTAAGTTATACTCTCTTTGAAATTCGAGGTCATCTTTGTTAGTTAAGAACTCTAGCTCTGCGGCGCTGTAAAAACCCGGATGCCACTTAATCCCTGCAGCTTCAAGATTGCTCATACATTCCCTCCTTTGTGCAGGAAAAAAGCGGATAAAACAAGCTTTGTGGGTAAAGCTTTTGCCTTTTGTGAAATGGACACTGCGCGTTCCTCTGATCTCCTGCTGTTTATTTGTTTTTGGATTTTTAAAAGCAGGATTTCAAACAACGGACAGCACGCTTCGCGGTCAGTCCTTATGTTCATCAAACGCCGTCACCCTTTGCGGTCAGCTTATTGATCAAGAACGAGATGCTCTTTCAGACGCGGCAGACCATTCACCTGGCCCTGCCGGAAGAAATCTTATGCTTTGATGGTATTGTAGCATGGCGGGGTCGCCGTTTCAACTTAAATTTCCTTTTTTCACTCTCTTCTTACTTCCGCAGTTCTCCCGGCGAAACGCCCTCCACTCTCTCGAACAGATGATAAAAAAAGCTGGTATTTTCATAGCCCACCGAGGCTGCGATCTGCTTTAAGGGAAGCCTTGTGGTAAGAAGCAGCTCCTTCGCCTGCCGGATCCGGATTTCCTGTACGTACTCCCGAAAGCTCTTTCCTTTATATTTCCTGAGCAGGAGATTGTAATAGTTGCGGTGATAATGAAAGCTCTCCTCAAGTCCGGCTGCAGTCACCTCTGCTGCGTGAAGACGGATATAACGCTCCAGCTCATACAAAAGCACCTTTTCCTTACTCTCCTGGTCGGAGCTGTGGAGCTGCAGGGCGTAAGAGGTGCAAAGCAGATGAAACAAACGGATCAAGCAACCCCGTATGATCTCCTCCGCACCGGGACAGCGTCCATAATCCTCCGTTGCAAGCTGCTCCAGAAGCGCGCCCATTTCTTCCGGGGCTTTATGGCTCTGTCTGCTCTCTGTCCGGTATGAAACTCCAGACTCCGTTCTATTCTCCGCCTTCAGCTCCAAAAAGCTCTGCTCCCGCTTCTGCCGGTCAAGGGCGTGGAACAAAAAGCGGTGCAAATCGTCTCTTTCCTCATAGCTTCTGAGCAGCTCATCCAAAAAAGCCGGCTTCAGCCACAGAAACAAAACCGCCGCATCCTCTTTGTTTATATAATCCGCGTGCTCACAGTTCTGGTCCGTGATCACCACCTCCCCCTGTGAGAAATGCCGTTTTTCCCCCAGCAGGATTTGCTCAAAGCTGCCCTCGATCACATAAAACAGTTCAATATACTGATGCTTATGATACCTTCCCTGTCTCGGCAGCATGCCGCGAGACAGATGCCGTCCCTGTCTGCTGATGCTGTGCTCCTCTCCCGTGCTGCCATACAGACAGAGCAGTGTGGCGAAATCCCCCTCCATCATACGGCTTTCCGTAGAATGCCCTTCTATGGGAGCGTGTGGAGCCTTCAGCTCAGTTGGTGTCTCCGGTCCTTTTGACGCTTCTGGCTTCTTCAACGCTTCAGACTTCTTCGACACTTCCGATTTCCGCACGGTCTCCGGCTCCTTGGATACTTCCGGCACCTCCGGCTGCAACTGCCGTCGCTGCCCGGTTTCCCTCTCCATATAAAGCCTCCTATAGGCCCGGGTTCTTTCCTCTATATTCAAAAAGAACTGTCTCTCCCCCCACAACAGTTCCGGCTGAAAATCCTGATTGTTTGTGTACATCATTTTCCCTCTCCAATCGTGCATTTCGTCCTTCTTTTTCAGTATATACTTGTCTTTCGTTCTTGTCATTTGTTTTAAAAGTAAATATCATGAAAGCAACATGAGATTTTTTCGGGAAAGGAGCAAAAGCAATGAGAACAATGGTAAATTATGAAGATTGTACGGACAGCTTTCCCCGGGCTGTCTGCCTTGACGGCGGGTGGCGGTTTCAATACGGCCCCTTTATGTTAGGGGATGAGCTTTCCGGCAAAAATACAGCCAGGACTGTGAATCTTCCCCACGATTATATGCTGGAGGACGGAGTTTCGCCCGATGCACCCTCGGCAGCGGCCATGGGCTATTATAACGGCAGGGTGGCCTATTACGCCAAAACGTTACAGATCCCTGCCGACTGGAAGGAAGAGAAGGTCTATCTCCATTTTGACGGGATCATGATGAACGCAGCACTTGAGATCAACGGCTGTCAGGTTCTGCTGCACCACTACGGCTACACGCCTTTCTGGGCGGACATCACTCCTTATGTTTACTGGGGAGAAGCCAACCGGATCACGGTTTCCGTAAATCCAAGCATGCAGCCAAACTCCCGGTGGTACACCGGCGCAGGAATCTTCCGGTCGGTAGAGCTGGTACATACGCCAAGGCTCCATGTAGCGGCCGATGGGATCTTTACCTATACGAAACGGATCGAATACGAGGAGAGCAAGCCCTCAGAGGCCTATCTTTGCACAGAGGTGACCGTATGCAATGACACTCCCGTTACCCGTCTGGCGCAGGTGGAGGTTTCCCTGATTCCTTTGGGAAAGACAACGGATAACACGCTTCACGGGCTGTCTGCATTCCCGGATGAGCCCGTTCTTACCCGCTCTGTCCGGGTTCAGGTAAACGCTATGGATATCGCCACAGCCATCCTTCCCATGACTCTGCCATCGCCTATGCTCTGGAATGTAGATGATCCCAATCTTTATCAGGTTTCTGCCCGGGTAATGGATCTGGGAGAGCTCCGCTGTGGACTGGTGTCTGCGAGGGATGTTGCAGGGAATGCCACAGGAGACGCCGCAGATGATGGCAGTGCCGACGGCAGTTTCCTTAAGGCAGATGATCTTTCCGTGCTTTTCGGGATCCGCACCCTCAGCGCTGACTCCACCCACGGGCTTAAGGTCAACGGTCAAACCGTTAAGCTTAAGGGTGGCTGCATCCACCACGACAACGGCATTCTTGGAGCGGTTTCTCTCTACGACAGCGAATACCGCAGGATCAGGCTGCTCAAGGACGCCGGCTTCAATGCCGTGCGTACCTCCCACAATCCGCCCTCCGCAGTCCTGCTGGAGGTATGCGACCGCCTGGGAATGTATGTTTTTGACGAAGCCTTTGACGCCTGGGGCATGGCCAAGCAGCCCGGTGATTACAATCAGTTTTTCAAGAATCACTGGAAGGATGATATGAAAGCCTTTATCCTCCGGGATCGGAATCATCCTTCCATTCTGTTCTGGTCTACGGGAAATGAGATTCCCGAACGGGGCGGCATGAACGATGGGTATCGTTTTGCCATGGAACTGGCCGCCTATGTACGGAGTTTTGATTCTACACGCCTTGTCTCCAACGGCCTTTGCTCCTACTGGAACGGTCTGGATGACCGGACAGCCACTGCGAATTTCCTGAAAATGAAGGAGCTGTCCGAAAACGCTACCGGCATGGAGCAGAACGCCTCCGCACCTGTCACTGACACCTTCTGGGAGGATCGTTCCGAGCCCTTCTGCAGCTTTTTGGATGTGGTGGGCTACAACTATATGGAGGATCACTACGAGCTGGCTGGCAAAATGTTTCCGGAGCGGGTGATCCTTGGCACAGAGAGCTTTCCCATGGAGATCGACCGGGTCTGGGATTACGTGGAGCGGCTTCCCTATGTGATCGGCGACTGTACCTGGACCGCCTTTGACTATATCGGGGAGGCCGGCATCGGCAAATCCATTTTCGTCGATCCCGGAAGTCCGGAAGCGGATCTGGAGCCCTGGGCTCTGATGTCCCATTCCTCTGAGTATCCCTGGCGTCTGGCCAACGATGCGGACTTTGATATCAACGGCAATCTGACCCCTCAGGGCATTTACCGTCGCATTGTATGGGGAAGCAGGGAAACCGGCCTTTTTGCCGCATCCCCTGATACCTTCGGGAAAAAGGAGATCATCAGCAAATGGGGATGGCCTGCCCTTGCCGCCAACTGGAGCTGGAAGGGCCAGGAAGGGCGTCCTATTCGTGTGACAGCCTACTCTGCCGCCGAGGAAGTGGAGCTTTTTCTGAACGGGGAAAGCCTTGGGAAGTGTGCTGCAGGAAAGGCAAACCGCTATATGGCTTCCTTTGACATCACCTACCAACCGGGGCTTTTGGAGGCTGTCAGCTATCAGGACGGCGCTGAAGTATCCCGAACCAATCTGAAAACGACAGGGGAGCCTGCTGCCATACGTCTGATTCCGGAGCCCTTGCGTGGAGCCGATGCTTCCAACGTTTCCGATGCAGGCACTGATACGAGCACGGAAAACACCGGCAATACCATGGCTTCCCTTACCTCCGACGGCCACAGCCTTTCTTATATCGCTGTGGAAATTGTGGATGCCGAAGGAAACCGGGTAATGGATTCTGCTGTTCCTCTTAAAGCAAGTGTAACCGGCGCTGGCACTCTGGCCGGTTTCGGCTCAGCCAACCCGATCACGGAAGAAAACTACACCACCGGCTCCTTTACCACCTACCAGGGACGTGCCCTTGCAGTAATCCGTTCCGGGTATGAAACCGGAGAGGTTTGCCTTACGATAAGCGCGGATCCTGATGCTTCTGTTCATCTGGAAGAAGCGGTTGTTAAGATTTCTGTTTTATAAAAAATATTTTTTACAGGGAAAGAAGGGGCTGTCGCATTAACGATTGAAAAATCGTGATATGCTTAGTGCGACAGCACCTTTGATCTTTCTAAAGAAAATTCCGAAAAAATAACCGAAATGCTGCAAATGGTTGGTATCGGTATAATTCCCACTTTGCACTCCCCGTTTACGATGATCACGGGGAGGTAGTACAGTACAATGTATTCCACGCCTCCATGCTGATCAGGCATGATGCCAAAGGAAAAATGTACCTCTATGACATCATGGACATAAAAAAAGAAACGAGCACCCCTTTCGAATCATAAGATTTTACTTGGCCAAAAACCCATCTCTTTTTCCATAGTATAGAGTATACAATATGAGCTGTCAAGCATAGAATTGCCTTTTAGTCAACACGCCGACACGCAAAGCGTGCCGGCGTTTGATCTTTCTAAACCCACTCAAATATCAGAGTGTAATAATTTCAGATACCATATTTTACACTGTCTGGAACTTCCCAATGTAAACAGGGAAGGTACCTGTTCCCTTCATTTCCTTGCCTGCGGTAATGGTAACGTTCTTATCCATGATCAGGTACTCTATATTGGCTCCGGCCTCCACAACGCTGCCCTGCATCAGGATGGAATTTTTCACCTTCGCTCCCTTTGCGACCTTAACGCCACGGAACAGAATGCTGTTCTCTACCTCGCCCTCGATCACGCAGCCATCGGCCGCCATTACGTTCTGGACCTTGGCCCCTTCGATGTATCTGGTAGGATTGTCGTCACGGATCTTGGTATAAATAGGAGCGCCGGAGAAAAGAGCATCCAGGTTATAATCATCCAGAAGCTTCATATTCTCATCGAAATAGCTCTTCATATCACAGATACGTGCCAGATAGCCCTCATACTTATAGGCCTGTACATTCAGCTTGCCAAGCTGGGGAAGAAGTACGTCGCGCTCGAAATACTCCTGTCCTCTCACGGAAGCCGTGTTGATCAGGTCGATCAAAAGCTCTCTGTCCACCACAAAAATATTCATGGAAAAATTCTTAACGCCAGTGTCCTTTGAGTTCACATAAATCTTGGTGATCCGTCCATCCTTGATGTCGAAATTATAATAAAAGCCTTTGTCATTGGACTGATTCTTCAAAAGACTCTCCGGAAACTCCTGCTCATTGTAGGCTACCGTCACATCAGCGCCGCTGTCGATATGTGCCTGGATCATAGCCTTAAAATCAAAGTTCACTACAATATTGGTGTCTGTGATGACCACATATTTTTCTTTCTGATCCCTCAAAAAATCAAGGAGATTTGCCAGTGCACCTACACGGCCGGTATAAGGCTTTGAGTTGCTGCTCTCGGCAAAGGGAGGGAAAATATGTAAGCCGCCGTTCTTGCGAACCAGATCCCATTCACGACCGGAATCCAAATGATCCATCAGGGAATGGTAGTTATTGTTCACCATCACGGAAATATTGTTAATGTCGCAGTGTGCCATACTGGATAAAATAAAATCGATCAGGCGGTAACGGCTGGCAAAAGGGATGGAAGCCATAAGACGGACATTTACCAGCTCCGGAACCAGCGCATCATAACTGTTGGGGAAAATCACTCCAAGTGCATTTGTATTTGAATTCAGCATTTCTCTTCACCGCCTTCCACATTTTTGGTTATCATGGCATTGGGGCCGATCTTGGCATTATCGCCGATGGTGATGCCGGAACCGATAGTGGCAACGCCGCTCTCCTCTTCCGTGGGCATTGCGCCTACCACAGCGTTCTCTCCAATGGTCACATTCTCAGCCACGATACAGTGCTTCACCACTGCGCCGGACTTGATCACGGAACCGCCCATTACCACAGCATCCTCAAGCACTGCGCCTTCCTCTACCTTAACACCGGCAAAGAGGATGGAATGCTTCACAGTACCCTTGATCCGGCATCCGTCAGTGAGCATGGAATTCTCCACCACTGCCCCTGCATCGATCTTATGGCCGTTCATACCGCTGTTACGGCTGTAGATCTTCCAGTCTTCATCAAAAAGATTGATGCCGCTGTGCTCGGGATCTAAGATCTCCATGTTTGCCTCCCACAGAGAAGCTATGGTTCCTACATCCTTCCAGTATCCGTTAAAGTGGTAAGCATACATCCTGCGCTTATCTCTTAAAAGGTTGGGGATGATATTGTTGCCGAAGTCATTTTCGGAATTGGGATCCGCCTCATCCTCTTCCAGGTATTTCTTCAGGATATCCCAGTTGAAAATATAGATACCCATGGAAGCAAGGTTGGACTTGGGCTGCTTGGGCTTCTCCTGGAACTCTGTGATCCTGTCGTTCTCATCTGCAACCATAAGACCGAACCTGGGAGCCTCCTCCCACGGAACCTCCATAACGGCTACGCTGAATTCTGCGTCCTTTTCCTTGTGGAACTTCAAAAAGTCGCTGTAATCCTGCTTGCAGATCTGGTCGCCGGAAAGGATGATCACATATTCAGGGTCATACCTCTCTATAAAGGAAATATTCTGATAGATCGCATTGGCTGTTCCCTTATACCAATCCGAGCCGCTTGCCTTCTGGTAAGGCGGCAGGACATGCACGCCTCCATACAGACGATCCAGATCCCAGGGCTGTCCGTTCCCAATATACTCATTCAGCACCAGAGGCTGATACTGGGTCAAAATACCTACCGTATCAATTCCTGAATTGACGCAGTTTGAAAGCGGGAAGTCAATAATACGATATTTTCCGCCAAATGGAACTGCCGGTTTTGCAAGCTCCTGTGTCAGCGCGTACAGACGGGAACCCTGTCCGCCGGCAAGAAGCATTGCAATCATTTCTTTTGCCATAATGCTACCCTCCTATTAAATTCATATAAGAAAATTATACAACATTCCGAGGCTAAATCATAGTAAAAGTTTTCCGGATTATGGATTTTTCATATAAATTTATCCAAAGAGGCCCGGGTGGAAGCAAATTTCATCCCTGCTCCCGCCCGGGCTTCCTGTTCTGCATTACACGATCCGGGAAATCTCCACCTTTACTTCTCCCTCCGACCTTACCTTTACCTCTCCGCTCATAACGTCTGTCATGGTCTCATAAGCATCGCTGACAAGACCTTCATCTACAGTGATCTCAAGGATCTCTCCGTCAGAAAGGAAGGATATGCTCTCCGGATCCGGTCCGATCTCCAGCACCCGGACGCCTGCATCCGCCCAGGAGGGCTGCTCTGCAATGCGTTTCATGAACTGCTTAAATTCTTCTCTGGAAACCTCCTGGGGATTGATCCTTGGAATCTCCTTATCCATGCCCTCCAGAGATATTCCTTTCGCCGCCAGACGCTCTCTGGCGATCTGTTCGGACGCGGCCCGCTCCTTATCATGGCCCATCACAGAATCACCCTTGATATGTCCGCCCCGCTCAGCCACGCCTTCTATTATGATCCGTCCGCTGCCCGGCTCCATGGTACAGATCGTTCCGTAAATATCCACCTGGAAGCCGGCCCCCTTTTTGGGGAAAAGCTTAACCTCCAGGGCTGCATCGCTCTCCTGACGGAAGGTAAGCTCTGCACCGGCGTCTCCCGAAACGCCCCCTTCTCCTTCCGCAAGAGTCTGCTCCAGAGCCATCTCCTTCTGTTCCTCCAGTTCATCCACCAGCTTCTGGCGCAGGATGAAATCCTCACCCTTTTTCACCAGAGACAGCTGTCTCGGGATTCCCATAAGGCTGGTATAAACCTTCCCCTTATTATCTGTCCGCATCCAGGGAACCATGATCACACGTTCCGTTCCCCAGTAGGTCTGAGCCGCATAGGGCAGCATGGTCTGGTAGGCCTTATGACGGATGCCGTCGGTCTCAAAATGAGAGCCGTCAAAGTCTCCCAGGAAATAATAGCCGTCTGCTCCCCAGAACATCCACTTAGAACCGCCCCCTTCTACAGGCACCTGCTGCAGATCCGGGCACTCTCTTGTCATATCAAGGGTCAGCCTCTGGGTCATCTCCCAATGCTCCAGATCCCTGGAATTAAAAACGGCATAGTCATAATCCTCCAAGAAGAGCACCATATAATAAAGCTGTGTCCCCTCATGCCAGTAGACCTTCGGATCCCTGTTCTCTCCGGTCACATGGGGAAGCACACAGCCCTCCTTCTTCCGGTAAGTCTTTCCGTCTATGCTGTATGCAATTTTCTGAACGTATTTTTTACCCTCACTCCAGACGGAGGAAGAGCCTGCACAGGTATAAAAAAGAATCTCTGCATCCTCAGGAAGTCCCAGCATCCCCTGCCGGTTTACGATGGCGCTTCCCGAATACATAGGACCGTCCCCGTCCGGTAAAAGAGCCGTCTCCTTCTGCTCCCAGTGGAGCAGATCCTTACTCACTGCATGTCCCCAGCTCATATTCTGCCATCTGGTATCGCAGGGATTGTGCTGGAAAAACAAATGATACACACCGTCATGGTACATCAGCCCGTTGGGATCGTTGAGCCACCCGGTATCCGCCGAAAAATGGATCAGCGGTCTTTTGTGAACGGTGTGAGGCATATCCTCCGAAAAAGCAATGGCCTCCAGAAAGCTTTCCGGCACATCTCCTTCCACGCAGATCCTTTGCCCTCTCCACTCCTCCATGGGAATGGGCGCATAAAAATTGAACTCATAGGCTCTCTTCTCTGCCGCCCCTTGGTCTGCGCTCTCTCCGGAAGCGCTTACAGGAACTTCCAGCTGCAGGATCTTCTCATCCCCCTGATAAAAAGCCAGGATTTTGTTTTCCTCCTCCATTTTAATAGGAAGCAATAAATACTTTTGTGTGATCAATACACTCTTTTTCATTTCTACTCCATTTCTTTCTCTCCGGCGGCCCGGCCCTCAGGCCGCCGGCTATGTCTTTACCTGCTGTCTGTTCTAAGCCCTCTCGTCCTCACCGATCAGGTCGTATTTCACAATATCCATGCTCACCATGCCGTCTGCAAGGAAGGAAATCCCGTCTGCGTCCAGATCTGTATACAGAACCGCGCTCATAACCTGCTCACCGTCATTGATGAACACCTCCACACTGTACCGGTCCAGGATCAGCCGCAGCTTAAGTTCTCCGTTCTGGCTGTTGACCTCGCTCCTTCTCTGATGGATGATGGCTCTTCTGGAACCGGAAAACTTCCGGTCAAGCTTCATGATAGAATCTGACGGATGGAAGCTTAAGGAGGTCTGATACTTATCATTCTGAGCAAACCGCACCGCAAATTTCCGGTACATGTCTCTGGGCACTCCGTTCTCCACCACTGCCGGACGTACCACAAGCTCCATATCCACTCTTCTTCCGCTCACACCGTCTAACTGTTTTAAGCCTGAAAAGATGATATTCTTGCTGGCAACCCTGTTACGGCGCATATCCTCAATCTCCCTGATCGGGGTCTGATACAATCTTCCGTTTTTAATGGACAGCTCTCTCGGAAGGCTCATCTGGCCAAACCAGGGAGCGCTGTAGCCCTTGATGTTGCAGGTATCCCAGTTCTGCATCCAGCCGATCATGATCCGGCGTCCGTCCTGGGTCAGGATTGTCTGTGGCGCATAAAAGTCAATGCCGTAATCGATAGACTGGTTGTGCTCATCCGTAAAGGTATCCGTTTCCTTATCCAGATTGCCGATCAGGCAAAGGGTACCGTCTCCGTTGTGATACTCAAAGCCCTGGGGAAGCATATCCTGGGGACTGGTGATCAGAACCCACTTGCCGTCTAAGGGGAAGAAATCCGGGCACTCCCACATTCTTCCAAACCGGTTCTTATTGGCGATCAGAACGTTCTTGAATTTCCACTCAAATCCATCCGGGCTGGTAAACAGCAAAATCTGACCGCTGCCGTCTGCCGGGCGGTTTCCGATCACACAGGAGTAGGTTCCGTCCTCCTCCTGCCAGATCTTGGGATCACGGAAATCTATACGGCTGCTGCCTTCAGGCAGGTCTCTCTCATCGATCACCGGATTTTTCTCATATTTTTCGTAATCAATACCATCTCCTACTGCAAGGCACTGGGTCTGTACATCGCAGACGCCTCCGTTCTTAAGCCTTTCCTGAACCACGCCGGTGTACATTAAAAGATGCCTGCCGTCAGGAAGGGTAATGGCGCTGCCGGAGAAGCATCCGTCCTTATCATAAAACTCGTCCGGCGCAAGAGCTGCCGGAAGGTACTCCCAGTGCAGCAGGTCTGTGCTCACCGCATGTCCCCAGTGCATGGGGCCCCACTGGGTCTCGTAGGGATAATACTGGTAAAACATGTGGTATTTTCCGTTATAAAAGCAGAATCCGTTGGGATCGTTCATCCATCCGATCCGCGCCGAAAGATGAAAATCCGGCCTCTGCTCCCTGGTAATCATTTTGCCGAAAGCCTCTTCATACTTACGGGCCTCCCGCAAGGTCTCACTGATCATTTTCATTTTCTTTTTCCTTTCTGTATCAAGCTTTTTTATGAAATCCTCCGTCACCTTGTGCCTCTATTTTCCCTTATTTTCCACCGCTCTGTCAACAACAGAATAAGAATTATCTGAGGCGATTTCCGAATCTCTTTAATCTCAATATACACCCTTTTCTGAAACGTTTCAATCATATTCTTTCCCTGCAGAAAACTAATTTTTCTGATATTTTTTTCCCTGCTGCCGCATTTGCCGAAACTCTCCGAATATGTTATATTTATTGTGTAAATACTACAAAGACTTTTTACATGTAATCAATGTGATACGAAATGGACTGATGTTATGAACGCAAAAAAAGCGCCCACCATGAGAGATGTAGCACTGAAAGCCGGAGTTGCCTTAGGAACCGTTTCCAAGGTGATCAACGGTATCCCGGTTTCCGAAAAGAACCGGCTGAAGGTGGAGGAAGCCATTGCCGCTTTAAATTACGAAGTAAACACCTACGCCCGCGGCCTCAAAACCCAAAAAAGCAA
>CANDAG010000060.1 GCA_947382625.1 uncultured Lachnospiraceae bacterium | reverse complement strand
AAATGAGGAAAGGAGAAGAATATGGCTGAAGAATTTAGCACAGACGGCATGCTGGACATATACCTGTTTGAAAATGAGCAGCTTCTGGAGCAGCTTCAGGAGAGAGTTCTGGAACAGAAGGATGCGGACTGCTTTGATGAAGACAGCATCAATGAGATATTCAGGACCATGCATACCATCAAGGGATCTTCCGGTATCATGATGTTCGATAATATTACGGCTGTGTCTCATAAACTAGAGGATGTCTTCTATTATCTGAGAGAATCCCATCCTGAGAATGTGCCTCATTTGCAGCTGGTTGAGCATGTGCTGGAGGTGGAGGATTTTATTTCCGGCGAACTGGAAAAGATCCGAAACGGCGATCCGGCAGACGGGGATGCCAGCGGTATCGTGGCAGATTTGGACAAATTTTTAAATTTACTCAAAAACGGTGGGGTGGAAGAGGGGATCGAACCTCCTCCGGAGAATGTGCATGAGGAGCCCAAGCATTTCTATATTGCACCTGTTGCAACTACTGACAGCCGTTTTTACAAGATTTACATTACCTTTTATCCGGAAACGGAGATGGCTAATGTCCACGCCTATAAGACGGTATATGCACTTAAGGAGATCGCAGAGGATCTTTTGTATTCCCCTGAGGATATCATCTCAGATGAGAGCAGCGCGGAAACTATCGTAAAAGAGGGCTTCCGTATTCTTCTGCAGGCACAGTGCACCGAGGAGGAGATCCGTCAGATCATTGGCGTAGGCTATGATATTAAGGAAGTAGACGTTTATGAGTGCAAGGCCGAGGAATTCCTTCAGGGCTTTGATTTTGGCGAGAATGGACCTTCTGCAGCAGAAAGCGCAGTGATCGATCTGAACGCCAGCGTGGAGGAGATCGAGAGCAAGGCGGAAGCGGCAGCAGCGGCCAAGGAGGGAGAAGGACAGGAGTCCAAGGAGCCTGCCAAGCCCAAGATCGCACCTGGAGACTTTGTTATCAAATCCAAAGAGCCAGGCAAGCGCAAAACTCTTGCGAAGGACAAAAAGAGCGATAAAGCATCCTTTATCAGTGTAAATGTGAGCAAGATGGATCAGCTCATGGAACTGATCGGGGAGTTGGTAATTTCGGAGTCTGTAGTACTTCAGAGTCCGGATCTTAATGTGCCGGGACTGAATCTTGACAACTTTAAGAAAGAGGCGGCACAGCTGACCAAGGTTTCCACGGATCTGCAGGATGTGATCATGTCCATGCGAATGGTGCCCCTTACCAACACCTTCCAGAAGATGAACCGTATCGTATTCGATGTTTCAAGGAAGCTGGGAAAAGATATCGATTTCGTCATGGTCGGCGAGCAGACAGAGGTGGATAAGAACATTATTGAGCATATTTCAGATCCTTTGATGCATATTGTAAGAAATTCTGTAGACCACGGAATTGAATCCAAGGAGCAGAGGATAGAAAGCGGCAAGCCGGAGAGAGGCAAGGTTACCTTATCCGCCAAGACTGAGGCCGGGAAGGTCTGGATCAGCGTGGAGGATGACGGTACAGGTCTTGACAGGGAAAAGATCATTGCCAAGGCCAGAAAGCAGGGACTCTTAGATGACAATAAGCCGGATTCCGCTTATTCCGATAAGGAAGTATACCAGTTTATTACGCTGCCGGGCTTTTCTACCAATGAGCAGGTAACGGAATATTCAGGCAGGGGCGTTGGTATGGACGTGGTGATCCAGAATATCCAGACCATCGGCGGAACTCTTGAGATTGAGAGTAAGCCGGGGTTAGGCAGCACCATGATCCTGAAGATTCCTCTGACACTGGCGATCATTGACGGTATTGTTATGGAAGTAGGAGGCTCCTCCTTTGTTATGGAAACCGGCGTGATCAAACAGTTTATCCGGGTAACAGAGGATATGATGATCCATGAGCCGAATGGAGATGAGTACATCATGATCAGAGGAGAAGCTTATCCGGTGCTTCGTTTAGGTAAGTGGTATGGTCTGGACCAGTATGAGGAAGCCGTAGAAAACGGGATCATGATGATCCTGGAGGTGGAAGATAAGAAAATCTGCCTGATGGTTGACAAACTGGTAGGAGAACGTGAGATTGTGGTTAAGCCTATTCCCTCTTATATTAAGAAGGTTAAGGGACTTTCCGGTTGTACCCAGCTTGGGGACGGCAGTATCGCCCTGATTCTGGACGCCGCCGGATTAATAGAGTAAATTTACAGAAAGGAACAGGTATTTATATGGGTGAAACAAGTGACTTGAAGGTGAATTCCAGTGAGCACGACGAGCAAAAAGGAAAGTATATGACCTTCAAATCCGGGAATGAGTATTTCGGGTTGGAAATCAGGTATGTGAACACGATCATCCAGCTGCAGGCGGTTACTAAGATTCCCGAGACAGAAGATTATATCAAGGGCCTGATCAATCTGCGCGGCAAAGTCATTCCTGTTATTGACGTAAGGCTGAGGTTCAAACAGCCGGAGTTAGAGTACAATGACAGAACCTGTATCATCGTGATCAATGTCAAATCCATGATGGTAGGACTTATTGTAGAGCAGATCGCAGAGGTTGTGGAGATTGCCGATGACAATATCCTGCCGCCTCCCACCATTGGCCGCGGCGACAAGGGACATAACAAATATGTATACGGTATCGGTAAAGTGGGCGATACGGTTAAATTGCTGTTAGATCCTGATAAGCTGCTGAACGACCAGGATTTATCAGTTGTCGAAAGTGCAAATGAAATGGAAATTGAGGAAGATTGAGAGGGATAAGACAATGAAAAATATGAAAATGAAAACAAAAATGATAATTGGGTTTGTAATTCCCAGCGTACTTTTGCTCATCAATATTCTTTTAAGCAGTTCCAGTACGAAAGCAGTTGCAAAACTCACAGATCCTGCGGCACAGGAAAGATACGCCATGAATTCAAGAATTTTTTCAGGCGGAATGGCTGTAGTATCCATGCTGATCACTTTTATGATTGCCCGTGCTTTGATCAGAGCAATTGAAAAATCCGTAGTTCAGCTTTCAAATGCAGCCGGGGAGATTGCATTAGGACGTGTCAATGACATTAAGCTTGTAAAATACAATGACGACGAGTTTGGTGTGTTGGTTGACGAGTACACCAAGGTGATCGAGAACATCAAGTATCAGGCAAGCATTGCAGAAGAGGTAGCAAATGGTAACCTGACTATAACGGTTAATCCCAGCTCCCCTGATGATGTTTTAGGCAACTCTCTTAAGAAGTTAGTAGAAGACAATGTTCATGCACTTTCCAACATCAGTGATGCAGGTTCTCAGGTTACGATCAGCTCCTCTCAGGTGGCAAGTGCAAGCCAGGCACTGGCTCAGGGTTCTACCGAGCAGGCAAGCGCTATTGAGCAGATCACAGCTTCCATCGATGAGATCGCAGAGAAGACCAAACAGAATGCAGAGCAGGCAAATGATGCTGCTAAGCTGGTAGAGACAGCGATCAGCGATGTTAAGAACGGAAATGCCCAGATGCAGCAGATGATGGTTGCCATGCAGGGAATCAACAAGGCATCCTCCAGTATCTCCAATATCATCAAGACTATTGATGATATCGCATTCCAGACCAATATCCTTGCACTGAATGCAGCAGTTGAGGCAGCAAGGGCAGGCGAGGCCGGCAAGGGCTTTGCAGTAGTTGCAGAAGAAGTTAGAAGCCTTGCAGCCAAGAGTGCAGAAGCAGCCAAGGAAACCGCAGAGCTGATCGAGGATTCCATCGAGCAGGTAAATTCCGGTTCCAAGATCGTGGATGATACCGCTAAGGCTATGGAAGAGATTACCAAGGTAGTACAGGAGAGTGAAGTGATCATCAACGGTATTGCAGAATCCTCCAACTATCAGGCAACTGCAGTTGCTCAGATCGAGCAGGCGATCACACAGGTATCTCAGGTAGTACAGACCAACTCTGCTACCAGCCAGGAATGTGCTGCTGCCAGCGAGGAGCTGTCCAATCAGGCTTCCAGGATGAGAGATATGCTTTCTATTTACCGTTTAGAAGGCGGAAGCGCTCCTTCCTCTTCTTCCTCATCCTCCTACAGAAGTTCCTCTTCCAGCGCGGACAACGAGCAGGTGATTTCTCTCGGGGACGGTTACGGAAAGTATTAAACACAGAATCAAATATGAGGAGTGTCAGAGCAGCTTGGCTTGTCTGAACTCTTACAGCATTTTTATGACAGGCACAGGGTGAGTTATTCTCTGTGCCTGTTTTGGACTTAACACAAGGATAGCTCCGCGGAGCGTGCTGTCCGTTGTTTGACATAAGGATGGCTCGCGGAGCGTGGCATCCGTTGTTAACATAAGGATGGCTGGCGGAGCCTGACATCCGTTGTTTGGGAAAGGAGAAGCGGGAATGAAAAATTATTCGGAGGATGCAAGCAGGCAATATCACATACAGGTGGCTGAGGGAGAAGTAGGACGCTATGTGATCATGCCGGGAGACCCCAAAAGATGTGCAAAGATCGCACAGTATTTTGATGATCCGGTACGGATTGCCGACAACAGGGAATATGTAACTTATACGGGCTCCTTAGACGGCGTAAAGGTCAGCGTGACCTCCACAGGGATCGGCGGGCCTTCTGCGGCCATTGCCATGGAGGAATTGGTCAGATGCGGCGCGGATACCTTTGTCCGTATCGGAACCTGTGGCGGTATGCAGCCGGAGGTGAAAAGCGGTGATGTGGTGATCGCCACAGGAGCTATCCGCATGGAGGGAACCAGCAGAGAATATGCACCCATAGAATTCCCGGCTGTGGCAGACCTTTCTGTAACCAATGCGCTTTTAAAGGCGGCAGAGCAAAAGGGTTATCCCTTTCATACAGGAGTGGTTCAGTGTAAGGATTCCTTTTACGGACAGCATGAGCCGGAGACAAAGCCGGTGAGCTATGAGCTGATGAATAAGTGGGAAGCATGGAAGAGGCTCGGTTGCCTGGCTTCGGAAATGGAATCCGCTGCCCTGTTTATTACGGCAAGCTATTTGAAGGTAAGGGCAGGCTCCTGTTTCCTTGTGGTGGCCAATCAGGAAAGAGAAAAGCTGGGACTGGAAAATCCGGTGGTGCATGATACAGACATGGCGATCCAGGTGGCTGTGGATGCGATCCGCAGTCTGATCCGGGAAGAGGGAAGATAAGGAGTGAAGTCAAATGGAGATCAATGAAATTTTAAGACATGTAGACCATACGCTGCTTGCTCAGGGAGCCACATGGGAGGAAATCAGACAGATATGCGATGATGCCATCAAATATCAGACTGCATCCATATGCATTCCTCCCTCTTATGTGAAGCAGGCCGCCGAATATGTACAGGGTAAAATGGAAATCTGTACGGTGATCGGGTTTCCAAACGGAAATATGACCACAGCTACCAAAGAGTTCGAGACCAGAGAGGCCATTTTAAACGGCGCGACAGAGATTGATATGGTCATCAATATCGGCTGGTTGAAGGACAAAAAATATGATCTGGTGGAAGAGGAGATACGCAGGCTGAAAGGTGTTTGCGGGGAAAATATATTGAAGGTCATTATTGAGACTTGTCTTTTGTCAGAGGAAGAAAAGATCAAAATGTGTGAGATCGTGACCAGGGCTGGGGCAGATTATATCAAGACATCTACAGGCTTTGCCGGCGGCGGTGCCACCTTTGAGGATATCCGCCTGTTTGCTGCCAATGTGGGAGCAGGGGTGAAGATTAAGGCAGCCGGAGGGATCGCTTCTATGGAGGATGCGGAAAAATTCCTTTCTCTCGGAGCAGACAGGCTGGGAACCAGCAGGATTGTTAAGATTGTCAAGAGCCTCAACCAGTAGAAACAGGACTGAATGGAAACAGGAGGGTTATGTATGGAAAAATATCATCGGATTTTTGTTATTGTTCTTGATTCACTGGGGATTGGAGCCATGCCGGATTCACCGGCCTTCGGAGATCAGGGGGTAGATACCTTCGGGCATATTCTGGAAAAAATGGGAACGCTGGAAATTCCCAATCTTAGAAAGCTTGGCATGCTGAACCTTCACTGCGGGGGAGAAATGCAGGGAGTGGAGAAACCTTTGGGAAGGTATATGCGTCTGGGAGAGGCCAGCAACGGTAAGGATACCATGACCGGACACTGGGAGATGATGGGGATCAGGACAGAAAAACCCTTTAAGACCTTTACTGATACTGGATTTCCACCGGAGCTGATCAAAGAGCTGGAGAAGCGGTGCGGAAAAAGAGTTATCGGTAACAGAAGTGCCAGCGGTACCCAGATCATTGAGGAGCTTGGGGAGGAAGAGATAAATACCGGTGCAATGATCGTCTATACCTCAGCAGACTCCGTTCTTCAGATCTGTGGAAACGAGGAGACCTTTGATCTTGAGAATCTGTACCGCTGCTGCGAGATCGCAAGAGAAATTACCCTGAAGGATGAATGGAGAGTGGGGCGTGTGATCGCCAGGCCATATGTGGGAAAGAAAAAGGGCGAATTTAAGCGGACCAGCAACCGTCATGATTATGCCTTAAAGCCTACAGGGCCTACAGCCTTGAATGCTTTAAAGAATGCAGGATATGATGTGATCGGGGTGGGAAAGATCAATGATATTTTCTGTGGGGAAGGAATCACCAGAACCTATCACTCCGATAGCTCTGTTCACGGAATGGAGCAGACGATTGCGATCAGTGAAGAGGATTTTCAGGGGCTGTGCTTTGTGAATCTGGTGGATTTTGATGCACTTTGGGGACATCGCAGGAACGTGGAAGGATATGGAAGAGAAATCGAGAAATTTGACAGCAACCTGGGGATTCTGATGGAGAAACTGCGGGAGGATGATCTTTTGATCCTGACGGCAGACCATGGAAATGACCCTACTTACAGCGGTACAGACCATACCAGAGAATATGTGCCCCTGATCGCCTACGGAAAAGGAATGGAAAAGGGCGGGGCTCTGGAAGATGAAGATACCTTTGCAGTGATCGGCGCTACCGTGGCGGATAATTTTGGTGTTTCCATGCCGGAAGGGACTATCGGCAGATCCATACTTGGTAAATTGATCTAGCAGCACCAGGTGGCGGACGAAGGTACTGCCAGAATAAAAGAAAACTGACAGTCGGCGTTGGAAGCTGGCTGTCAGTTTTTTAGGTAACTATTCAGCCTTCGGCTTCATAGTTACTGAATCTGCCCATTTAAAGCCGCCTTCGGCGGAGGGGCAGATTCACGCTTGGCTGGCTCCACGCGTTCTCACGGACTTTGCAGCAAGTGCAAAGTCCTGGCTGAATAGTTACTTTTTTAGCCAATTTGCATTGCAATCAGCTTGATGTTATAATTCAGTAATGGTATGATAATAGGTAAAGATATGAATTCGTAGGTTGTTGTTTTGGGGATCTTTTACATGGATAAAGAGCATAATAGCAGAATCGCTGAAAAACGTATAATGATTGTTCCTTTTATTGTGGTTTTTTGTATCTTAGGAGCAGTTGTTTTTTTGATTTCAAAAAGGGTATCCACGAAGATTGCTGAATCAGCCATAGAAAATTTAAGTGAAAGTCTGAACCTGCTTAGCAATACAATAGAGACTTTACTGAAAAAGGAAGCGGAATTTCAGGAGCTGATCGCCTGGGAGATTGCAGATTCGGAGCAGCCGGAGGATTTTGTCCTTTCCTATGAAAGTAATAAAACAATGGTAAAGATGTCACTGATATTATCCGGAGAGACAGAAGGAATCTCCAATTCAGGTGATGTGTTTAGAGAGGATGCACTGGATTTTTCGGCGGGAAAAACAGTGGACGGCCTGCCACTATCAGAATCCTATATAAACGACATGGGAACCTGGGCATATACTATGAAGTGTCCGGTGGTAAAGGATGAAAAAGAGATTGCAGCGCTTTATATAGAATATATTTATGATTCCTTTGATGAAGCCCTTCCCGGTAGCTTTTACAATAAGGAAGCAAAGCTTTATCTGATGGATGCGGCCAGTGAAAGACTGGTATTGAAGCCCAAAGGGATAGGAGAGCGGGAGGCCGGGCATTTGAGCCTGGAGGATTTCTATTACGCGAATAAGATCAACGAGGATGGGATTCGGCTAAGCGTTGCGGAAAGCATAGCTGTCGGAAGAGATGTTATGTTTTACCATGATATCCAGAATGAAGAGTCTCTTATTTATATGTGGTCTGTAGGCAACGGAGCGCTTTATCTTATCGGATATGTGCCCGTCCGTGCTATACAGAGAGAAGGCGCGGCGGTAAACCAGAATATTGCGATCGTTGTGGTGGTTATGCTGGTAGCATTTTTGGGATTTTGGATGTTTTATTTCTTTTTTGAAATGCAGCATGAAAAGTTTCAAAAAGAAAGAGAGAAGGAGAGGGAGCTTTATAATGAGCAGCTGAAAGAGGCCCTGCAGGCGGCGCAGATTGCAAACAACTCCAAGACTGTATTTCTTTCCAATATGTCGCATGACATCCGTACACCGATGAATGCTATCCTGGGTTTTGCCACTTTGCTTGCCAAGGATGCAGACAATCCGGAGAGGGTCCGGGAATATACAAAAAAGATCACATCTTCCGGCCGGCATCTTCTTGGACTGATCAATGATGTGCTTGATATTTCCAAAATTGAGAGTGGAAAGGTTGTGCTCACTATTGGAGAATTTTTACTGGACGATCTGATCAGTGCTGTGGATGACATTATCCGTCCTGCGGCGAAGACAAAGAATCAGAGCTTTGAAATTATGGTTACGGGAATCAGGAACAGATATCTGATCGGAGATGAGACCAGGCTGAATCAGATATTGATAAACCTTCTATCCAATGCGGTGAAATATACCCAGGAGAAAGGAAATATCTGGCTTCGCGTTATCGGGCTCGAGCAGCGGTCCGGACAGTATGAGCATATCCGGATCGAGGTGGAGGACAATGGATATGGAATGACTCCGGAATACCTGGAAACCATATTTGATGCATTTACGAGGGCGGAGAACAGTACGACCAACAAAGTTCAGGGAACAGGACTCGGTATGGCTATCACAAAGAATATTGTGGAGCTTATGGGAGGAACTATAGAGGTTACCAGCAAGGTAGGAGAAGGAAGCCTGTTCGTTGTGGAATTGGAGATTCGCATTTCAGAGACAGAGAGAGCGGAAAGAGAAGAAGAGCCTGCGTCTGCCACAGAGAGCGGAAGCATAAAAGGGAGACATTTCCTTGTGGCGGAGGATAACGAGATCAACGCAGAGATCCTGTCAGAGCTTATGCTGATAGAAGAGGCGTCCTGCGAAATCTTTGAAAACGGTCAGCTGGCAGTAGAGCGTTTCATTCAGAGCGCGCCGGGATGCTTTGATGCGATCCTGATGGATGTACAGATGCCTGTAATGAACGGATATGAGGCAGCTAAGGCGATCCGGGCGTTAGAGCGTGAGGATGCAGGGGCAATACCGATCATTGCAATGACCGCTAATGCATTTGCGGAGGATGTAAAGGATGCGTTAGATGCAGGCATGGATGCCCATGTTGCCAAGCCTCTTGATATGGAGCTGCTCAAGAAAATTATTATTCAGTATTTGAAATAAGGGAAAAGAGGGTATTTTGAAAAGATGAGAAAAAGTGGAAAAGAGAGAACGGCAGTCTTGCTGGCCGCATTTACATTTATGGCATTCATGGCAGTTTCCTGCGGACAAAAAGGGGATGAAGGGAGTAATCTGGTGGTAGCTGATAACAGTGCCGGACAGACCATTGAGATGTATGTTCCGATGGAACGTTCAAAGCCGGATGCTGAGAATGCTGCCAGAACAGCCTTTGACAAGACCATTATTATGGCAGAGGAGAAGCTGGATGTGCGGATCGAGTATAATACCTATACCGCCTCGGATTATCAGGAGAAGTCCTATGATGATGTGGCGGTTGACCGGATACGGAATAGTATGGATGATTTTTATCTGCTTAATCCGGATATCCTTCAGAAGATGGGAGAAGAAGGACATCTCGCCGATCTCTCAGGCCTTGACTGCGCCAAAAACTTAAGAGAGGTAGTAAAAACAGCCAACACAGTGGATGGAAAGCTGTTGGGGATACCTCAGGAAGTAGTAGTATACGGATTGTTTGTGAATAAAGATATGTTTGATGAGTACCAGCTTGAGATGCCGAATACGCCGGACGAATTTATGGAATGCTGCAGGGTGTTTCAGGAGAACGGAATCGAGACGCCGGTAGGAGCCAACAGATGGTGGATGGAAACTTTTGTTTTTGCCCAGGCCTATGCAGATCTTTATAATGGAGCTGATACAGAAGCAGAGATTAAGGCATTGAACAGCGGAGAAAAGAAATACAGTGATTATATGCGCAAGGGCTTTGAATATGTGAAGGAGCTTATGGATTTAGGGTATATTGATGCCGAAACAGCCCTTACTTATGAGGCCATTGAGGGGGAAAGCGCAGATTTCCTGGCGCAGAAAACGCCTATTGTCATGGCGTATTGGGGAGCCGCCAATGCGGAAACGGCCTATGGGAAGCCGGACTTTAATATGCAGGTGATCGGTTTCCCAAGTGATCTGGGGCAGATGCCTGTGATGTCTATGACAGGTTTTTCGGTACTGGAAGATTCGGAGAACAAGCAGGAGGCCTTTGCGGTTTTGGAGGCGATCCTTTCGGACGAAGCGCTGCAGGTATATACTGAGACAAATAAAGTGATATCACCTTCCAAAAATGTGGAAGTGGATTGTATCGATGCGTTAAAGCCTTTGAATGATCTGGTAAACCAGGGAACCTATGTGCTTGCCAGCAATGCAGGCATGAAAGTAGAGCAGTGGGGAAATGTATGCCTGCTTGTGCGGGAACTGCTTGGCGGGGCATCTGTAGATGAATGTATGGAGAAGCTTGACAGGCTGCAGGAAGAAGCTCTGCAGTAAGAAAGAGGATGGAGCTGAAATGATTGCCCGGCCTGGCGGCTGTCACCAGAGCAGACCACAGGGCATAGAGTAAAATAACAGAAAATGTCAGGGCATCAGGAGAGGCTTCATGGCAAATCAAAAAATGGAAGTGCTTCTGAATCTTGCGCTTGAGATCGAGGAAGCACAGCGGCAAAAATCCGGGCAGCTGGGAGTTGGATTTTCGGAGGAAACAGGCAAGTGGGAGCTGATCGTAAAGTATAATGGGGACATTGCAAGGCTTCGGAGTAATGTGATCGGGGTGGAGGAGTTGATCGCAGGGTACGCTATTGTGACCATACCGGAAAGCCTGATCGATACCTTCACACAATTGGATGAAGTAGAATTTGTGGAAAAGCCAAAGAGGCTCTATTTTTCTGTGCAGGCAGGAAAAGGGGCCTCTTGTATTTATCCGGTTACTGCAAGAGCGCCCTACTTGACAGGAAAGGGAGTTTTGGTTGCCGTGATCGATTCAGGGATCGATTTTGAAAGTCCTGAATTTCGTGATGCTCAGGGAAATACCAGAATCCAGTTTCTGTGGGATCAGACCTTAAACGCCCGGCAGGTGGACGCTCAGCTGCCGGAGGAAAATCAGGAGTTTACAGGGAAAGCAGCGCCTCCGGAGGGCTTTGGGATCGGAGTGGAGTTTTCTAAATACCGGATCGATGCGGCGTTGAAAAGCCGTTTTCCAAAGCGTGTTGTCCCAAGCTTTGACACCTCAGGGCATGGAACCTCAGTAGCGGCCATAGCCGCGGCCGGAGGACGGCTTTTGGAGGGGCAATATCAGGGAGTGGCGCCGGAGTGCGAGCTTCTGGTGGTCAAAATGGGAACGCCCATGCCGAATTCTTTTCCCAAGACAACGGAGCTGATGCGAGCCATGACTTATGTGGTAAAAAAGGCAGTAGAGCTGGGCAGGCCTCTTGCCATCAACCTGAGCTTTGGAAACACTTACGGTTCCCACGAGGGTACTTCTCTGGTAGAGAGGTTTCTTGACAATGCATCTGAAATCGGAAGGTGTGTTGTCTGTGTAGGAAGCGGCAATGAAGGGGCGGCAGGAGGGCATGCGGCAGGAAGCTTCGGACCGGGAGCAGGTTCTTCCGAAGGCAGGCAGATCGAGCTTAGCGTCGGAAACTATCAGACCTCCTTCAGTGTCCAGCTGTGGAAGGAATATGTGGATATTTTTGAGATAGAGCTGATATCTCCGGGCGGCAGGCGGGTGGCTGTGGATATGCAGATGACAGGTGGCAGAAGCGTAATATTAGAGGAAACGCAGGTTTTGATCTATGTGGGAGAGCCTTCTCCTTACAGTATTAACCAGGAGATTTATTTTGACTTTTTGCCGTTGAACCGCTATGTGGATCAGGGAATCTGGACATTTGGCTTATATCCGGTCAAGACGGTGACGGGGAGCTATGACCTGTACCTTCCGGGCAATACAGTGCTGAATGCCGGAACACGCTTTTTTACCCCTACGCCGGAGAAAACCCTTACCATTCCGTCTACGGCATCCAAGGTAATAACTGTGGGGGCTTATGATACGGCCTACGAGGCCTATGCAGATTTTTCCGGACGGGGCTATCCGCTCATGAGTATTTCGGGAGCGCGGATAGCCCAGAGAGAAGTAAAGCCCGATCTGGCGGCACCGGGTGTGGATATCGGAACCATAGGCCCGGATAATACCTTTGTGCAGGTGTCGGGAACCTCTTTTGCCACGCCCTTTGTGACAGGAAGCGCGGCGCTTATGATGGAGTGGGGGATCGTAAGGGGGAATGATCCGTTTTTGTATGGGGAGAAGGTGAAGGCTTACTTGAGGCGGGGAGCAAAGATGATTCGGGGAGAGAGGGAATATCCTAATGAGAAGGTGGGGTATGGGGCACTTTGTGTTGAAAACAGTATTCCTATGTAAAATAGGATAGGTTTTTGGAGGAATAAGCACTTTATTTTATAATATATGGTGTAGAATAAAGTGCTTATTATGTATTAAAAGAACTAATGTTCGAAAATGAATTGATAAAATGAAAGTGGTATGATATACTTTTAATAGCAAATAAAATTTTGACCGATACGATACAGGAGAAAAGAATGGCAAAAAGTAAAGTAATTGTAGTACAAAATATTAATATTACTGTGTCTGAAGAGAATTTTGATGATTACATTTGTATAACCGATATCGCTAAAGCAAAAGTTGGTGAGTCGAGAGGAGCAGATGTTGTAAAAAATTGGATGCGTAACAGAGCAACATTAGAATTTTTAGGAACATGGGAGCAGATATATAATCCTGCTTTTAAAGTGGTCGAATTCGACCACTTTAAAAGTGAGGCAGGTTTACATACATTTGTGTTAAGCGTTTCAGAATGGATTGAAAAGACAGAAGCGATAGGATTATTTGTGAAACGTGGAAAATATGGAGGAACTTATGCACATAAAGATATCGCGTTTGAATTTGCTTCGGCAATCAGTCCTGTTTTTAAATTATACTTGATCAAAGAATTCCAAAGAATGAAAGAAGCGGAGAATGATGCGAAGCAAATTGAGTGGGATGCAAAAAGATTTTTGTCTAAAAATAATTATTTGATTCAGACGGACGCGGTCAAAAATTACTTGATTCCATCTGGAAATTATAAAGAAAATTTGGAGTGGTTGGCATATGCAGAGGAAGCAGATATTTTGAATGTTGCATTATTCGGTTTTACTGCAAAAGCATGGAGAAATGAGAATCCTGAATTAGCAAAAAAGAATAATGTGAGAGACTTTGCTTCAATTAATGAGCTGACGGTTTTATCCAATCTGGAGACACATAATGCGCAAATGATTCGTGAGGGAAGAAGTAAGACAGAGAGATTTCATATTTTAAAAGAGATTGCGGAGTATCAGTTGAATATTCTTAATGCGGCAGAGCAGATAAAATTGATTGAGTAAAGAGTGGTATATATATACGAAGATTTGAATTAGTTTGGAGAAAGATATGGGCGTAAGATTAACAGGAATAAGCACACCTGTTGGTGGGCTTTCATGGGAGTATACAAAAGCAGAGGAAAGAATATCTCCTTTGTTAATGTCTTCAGGTCAAAAAATAAAGGTATTTATTAGTTCCATTTGTGGAGTTGAGAAGTATGATAAAGTGCGAATTGAGTTGAAAAATGCTATTGAATCTACACAATTAGCCGATGTGTATACTTTTGAAGGAAAAGGAGCATCTACATTACCTGCAGGTGTTCACTATACGTGGGCGTTAGAAGACAGTGACATTTGTATTTTCCTGATTGATAATGCTGATGGAATCAATCCAGGGGTGCAGGCTGAAATCGATATTGTCAAAAAGTATAACATTAAAGCCTTGTATTATTTTTGCGATGAAACTCAAAAGGAAAAAACCACATTAGAACAAAGTCTAATGGGGGCACATTTTGCCAAAAGCAAGACAGTTCATAGTTTTGATGAATTAAGTCAATGTGGCTCTCGGGCATTACTTGATGATATTATTGCTGTCTATCATTATTATTGTACTGGAAGAATCGTATTAAAACCAAATGAGGCCGATGAGATTCAAAGTGTAGAAGTTGCAGGAACAGAAAAATGTCAGTTGCCTACAATTCCAAAAACAGCATTAAAGAATGTGGATAAATGCAGAGATTATATACTAAAGTTTGTGCTTGGATATTCCCGAGGTAGATTTCAGGATGAAATGGAAAAAACAAGCGAATTTGACGAATGGGGGCTTCAGTTCCTTCCAATATTGTTTGAAGGAAAATCCATTAAATACTTTAATACAGCAATGTATTTGGATGTACTGAAAGCACAGCAGGATGATGGGCATTATCAAATTGTTCAGATGCGTTGGCGGGCAATACAGGCGCATTTTTCCGGAGATATCGAAAAGTGTGTAGAATACCTTGAAGAGGCGTTGAACCTTGCAAAGGAAACGAATCAGCCGACATGGATCATAAAAGATATTTTGGTAGATTTGCGCAATGAACACTGGGTTTGTTGCACGGCAAGAAATAAATTTTCCGATGCACCAGCACAAAAAGAACTAACGGAAAGTAACGAAGAACTCTACTACCCTATTTTAGACCGTATTGATGAATCATTGCACGAAAAATATATAGAAGGTTTGTACAAAAAGAAAACAGAATCTCCTTATTCGGTCACTTTAGGTAATAATTTAGATCAATATGGTGAAATGCTTGCAAGCTCCTTTATAGTATCTATGTATAATGGCTCTTTGACTCATATTTTACTTATCTATGAGAAAATAAGAAATTTTGTATTCTATTTATGTTGTAAATATGATGATTGGAGCTTTAAACTAAACTTGTACAAACTTGCGATTTTTGAAGGAAAGGAAATCAAGGGGATTCAAGATTCTTATCCTGAAATTTTAAATAATTTATCTTCCGAAGAAGCCGCGTCAATTATGGATTTTGGCTTAAATCATCCAATCAAACATAAAAGGTTAAGCAGCCAGTGGTTAGCATTTGGTGCGGTAGGTTATTTCTTGGATGATGAATGTTTTGAACGTTACGCAAAATCTACTGTCGGTGAAATGAAATCTTGGTTAAGTAGTGAGAGTTCTGTTGTGTCTATTGGTCAGGATATATTCAAGTGCCTCTCAGGTGTAGCTTATCGTATGTCGCAAGATACACTCAGTGAAATTTGCTGTCAATTTATTGAAAAGCATTATAGGCGCTGGTATATAGAGATGTTTAACTTTATTGCCAATCGCATTGATTTGCGAAAGATGAGCACTGAATCTGCACAGGATTTGGTTGAACATATTAACCGTTTGCTTGATAGTGAAAAGGAACGAAAGGAAATTAATTCTTCCCCTACCTTTTTGTGCATTCTTAGAAAGCAAAATATTGTTTTGACAGAAGATATGGATAAGAAGGTAGCAGAGTATTTTCCAGACTATTACAGAGGAATTTATAAATTGGAAACTACTGAAAATGAAAAAGAGGACATGCCCGTATTTGTGAAGGAATATGTAGAAAAGATCAAGGAAAGCAATGAAATACAGGGAAAAAATGGTGCTTATTTTGGACATGGTATACGTGAGATTGCAACTGTAAGAACCATTTTATTGAGGAAAGAGGTGGCATGTAATTCCGAAACAATGGATATGCTCATATCTACGATAGCAGATACACTTCTTATTTCTAAAGAGGGTATTTCAATAAAACTTGATGCAATAGTACTCCTCATCTGTATTGCGGTAAGATATCCGGAGGATTATAAACGCAATCAAAGCATATATGAGGAATTATTTATTCAGCAAGAGACAATTGAAGTAGCGGAGTACTCAATTATTTCTTCCAATATTGATAGCATTTCTCTGAAAATTGGATTGCAGTTTTTGTATAGCTCTATGGGCAAAGATATGTATAATGATATTCTTGAATTGATGCCTTATATTCAAGATAGTGTGGCAACTATAATTGCAGTAACTAATCTGATTATTCAATATTTGGAGACTACAGATACGATTATGCTACCGGCTAGAGTAGAAGCCATTATCCTTCAAAATGTTCTACAATGGCTACGTTCTGAGTTTATAGATATAAGGTGGAATGCAACGCGTATTTTTCTCGCACTGTCTCGCAATTCAGAGAATAAAGGCATTGTAAATCATCAATTAGCGACCCTTATAGATTCAGGCAGTGTATATATTAAAAACTTGATTATGCGGAATCTTCATAAAGTAAGTGGAATTTCGGATGAAACCAAAGATTATATCATTTCAAAATGCAAACATGATACTAACTACGTTGTTAGAATGGTATGCGCTGAAGTGGAAAAAAGCATGGTTGAAGAATAGCACAAAAAATATCTGGAATTACACTGTTCGGCTGACGATGGAGGATTATCTAAGTATATGAGGAGACATTTGAAAGAGTGAAATATACGAATTGTGTGGAAGGGAAAGATGCATAGGATAATTTGATGAGAGTTAATTTCTCTTAGATCGCGGAGGAGTTGTAGTAAATTATATTGAAAAAAATTTTTCCTAAAGCAATTTGAGATTAATTTACCACGTTTTTTTCGCGAACTTGACATTGATTTACTACAACCTCAACGAAGTTATGCGATTTCCGGGGATTTTGCTTTAAAAAAAGTGAAAAAAGTTCGTGACATTAACTTGACACAATCGGGGTATGGGGCGCTGTGTGTGGAGAGGAGTCTGCCAATGTAGGATCTGAGTATCCTTTTCCATATGCTTGCTTCACCACTGCATAAAATTGTGTAAATACACAAAAAATAGTAATAGGTTTTGAATTGAAAATGATATAAAGTCGGGGAAGGTTTGTCAGATTCCTTCCCCGGCTTTTTGTCTGTCTTAAATTCACAATTGATAAAAGATAAATTTTTGATTTTGTTTTTTTAAAGTAAGTGTTTTTAAATTTTTATTCGTATTATATATGACTGGCCAGTTAAATGCACTATTTGAGAAAGAGGTACTTATATTGAATGATAAAAAAATAATCTCAGCAATCATAGCCCGGGATGAGCGGATGCTGGCATTTGTAGTAAAGAAATATTCCAAACTTCTCTGGAAGATTGCCGCATCTGTCCTGGTCAATGCGGCTTCTGCTCAGGATGTGGAGGAATGTGTAGCAGACGTGTTTATTTACCTGTGGCAATATCCTGAAAAGTACGATCCTGACAAAGCAAAGTTATCCTCATGGCTTTCCGTAATCGCAAGGTCGAAGGCAGTTGACAGCTACCGCCGGATCATCAGAAAGAGGGAAATATCCCTGGAAGAAATTGTGGTGGAGAGCTTAGGTTATGCTGAAAATAGTGTAGCATATGGGGAAAGTCATTCCATGGAAGAAGAACATTCCAGGGAAAAATTACGGACCTGTATCGAAGGATTGGATGAAAAGGAAAAAGAACTGGTCATAAGGCGGTATTATTATGAGCAGAAACCGGCAGAGATTGCGGTTGCACTGGATATGCCAAAGAAGCAGGTGGAAAACAGATTATATTATGTGAGACAGAAGCTTAAGAAAATGCTGGAGAAGCAGGAAGGAGACCGGTCATAATGGAAAAGAGTAATTGCAGGAAAGAAAAGTATTACATAAAGAAATACAGCAGGAAAAATCTTAAGGCGATACAGGCCATTGTGCGGGAGAAAACAGGGGCAGCTATTGTTCCGGACAGAAAGCCGGACGGACATAAAATCAGGCAGCTGGCACTTTTGGCTGGCTGTTTGCTGTGTCTGGTATTGTTAAGTGCATTTTCATATGCAAAGTTTTCAGACCTGAACGGAGATGTGGCAGGGTTTGCGTCAGCCTATCAGGGTGATGGCAGGTTTGAGATTGTCATTACAAATG
>CANDAG010000059.1 GCA_947382625.1 uncultured Lachnospiraceae bacterium | reverse complement strand
TAAGATTGAAAAGATCAACGCTTAATATATGACTATCATTACAATAACCAAATCCAAAAACGGAGAATACAGAGAAGTGACCTGTAAAGGTCATGCCGGCTTTGCCGAGGCAGGCTATGATATTGTCTGCAGTGCTGTTTCTGTTCTGGTCATCAATACTATCAATTCTATTGAAAGATTGACAGCTTCACAGATCACAGCAGAGAGCGAAGAGGAGCGTGGCCTCATCAGATGCCGTTTTGACGGTGGATTAGATGAGGGGGCCCGACTTCTTCTTGACTCCATGGTATTGGGACTGCAGAATGTTGCAGAAGAATACGGCAAAAAGTATTTAAAACTAAAATTCAAGGAGGTGTAAATCATGTTAAAGCTGAACCTTCAATTTTTCGCTCATAAAAAGGGTGTTGGTTCTACCAAGAACGGCAGAGATTCCGAATCCAAGAGATTGGGTGCGAAGAGAGCTGACGGCCAGTTTGTAAAAGCAGGAAATATTTTATACAGGCAGCGTGGAACAAAGATCCATCCCGGCATTAATGTAGGACGGGGCGGTGATGATACATTGTTCGCATTGGTTGACGGAGTACTCAGATTTGAAAGAAAAGGAAGAGATAAGAAACAGGCTTCCGTATATCCTGTAGAGAAATAGTATGATTTTTCGGGCTTCAAACATGGTCTTTTGTTTGAAGCCTTTTTGTAACAGTTCAGGCACAGTTTAAGAGGAAACAATATGTTTGCAGACAGAGCAAAAATCTATGTGCGCAGCGGTAAGGGCGGCGATGGCAGCGTGTCCTTCCGGCGCGAAAAATATGTTCCCAGCGGCGGTCCCGATGGCGGTGACGGCGGCAATGGCGGTAATGTTTTTCTGGAGGTGGATGAGGGACTTAATACCCTTTCCGAATACCGTCATGTACGAAAATATCATGCCGGCGACGGTCAGAAGGGCGGTACCCGCAACTGCAAAGGCAAAAAGGGTGATGACCTTATTTTGAAGGTGCCTGCCGGAACCGTGATCAAGGAAGCGGAAAGCGGAAAGGTGATAGTGGATATGTCCGGCGAAACCAAACGCTTTCTTTTGCTGGCCGGAGGCCGGGGAGGATGCGGGAATCAGCATTATGCCACCAGCACCATGCAGGCGCCTAAATATGCTCAGCCCGGTCAGCCTGCAAAGGAGCTTGAGCTTGCCATGGAGCTTAAGGTGATCGCAGATGTAGGGCTGGTAGGCTTTCCTAATGTGGGTAAATCTACTTTGCTTACGAAGGTCTCCAATGCAAGGCCGCAGATTGCCAATTACCATTTCACCACCTTAAATCCCCATCTGGGGGTAGTGGATCTGCCCGATGCCAACGGCTTTGTGATCGCGGATATTCCCGGAATCATAGAAGGGGCCTCCGAAGGTGTAGGGCTTGGATTTGAATTTTTACGGCATATTGAAAGAACCCGGGTGATCATCCATATTGTTGACGCTGCCGGTACAGAAGGCCGTGACCCTGTGAAGGATGTCTATGCCATCAACAAGGAGCTTGCAAGCTATAATCCTGCCCTTGCCAGGCTTCCGCAGGTCATTGCCGCCAATAAGGTAGATATGATCTTTCAGGAGGAAGGCGCTCCGGATCCGGTACAGATACTAAAAGATGAATTCGAGCCGGCAGGCATCCCTGTATATCCTATAGCCGCCATCAGTGGCAAAGGCATCAGAGAGCTGCTTTACCATGTAAGACATATGCTGGATGAGATCAACGAAAAACCCGTAGTTTTTGAACAGGAGTTTTTTCCCGAATCCATGTTTTCTGTTTCGGATGAGCCTTACACCGTTATCTATGATGAAAAGGCTGATGAATATGTGGTAGAAGGCCCCAGAATCGAAAAAATGCTGGGTTATACCAATCTGGAATCTGAAAAAGGATTTATCTTTTTCCAGAATTTCCTAAAGACAAACGGGATCCTGGAGCAGCTTGAAGCCCTGGATATCAAAGAGGGGGATACGGTCCGGATGTACGGCCTGTCTTTTGATTATTATAAGTAGGAGGAACCAATGACAACAAAACAGAGGGCATATTTAAAAAGTTTAGCCGCTAATCTGGAACCGATCATTCAGGTTGGAAAATCAGGTCTGACACCCGAGGTAACCGAAGCGGTCAGGGAGGCCTTCAATACAAGGGAGCTGATCAAGCTGTCTGTGCTGAAAAACTGCATGGAGGATCCCAGGCAGATTGCCGGTTTTATTGCTGACAGAACAGGATCGGCAGTGGTACAGGTGATTGGCAGAAAGATCGTTCTTTACAAGGAAAGCAAGGAACACAAAAAAATAGAGCTTCCTTAAAACAGCATGATATCCAAAGGAGCATATATGGAAAAAGTCGGGATCATGGGGGGAACCTTCAACCCTATTCATTATGGACATCTTTTACTTGCGGAGACCGCCAGAGAAAATCTGGCCCTGGATCGGGTTCTTTTTATGCCCAGTGGGAATTCCTATATGAAGGATGCCTCCCTTATTCTGGATGGCGGCATACGCGCACAGATGGTGCGTCTTGCTCTGAAAGGAAATCCTTATTTCTTTTTTTCAGACTTAGAGCTCAAAAGAAAAGGGCCTACCTATACCTGTGAAACCCTTGCCAGACTGAGATCCCAAAGTCCGCAGACACAATATTATTTTATTCTGGGAGAAGATAATCTTCTTATGTTAAGACAGTGGAGGGATCCGTCCTTTATATTCCAAAACTGTGTGATCGCAGGGGCGGTCAGGGAGAGTGCAGACATCACCCGGATCCAGGAAGAAGCATGGCTCCTTAAGGAAGAATATCAGGCAGACATCCGGATATTGCCTGCAAAGCGGATCGACATTTCTTCCACTGAGATCAGAGCGCGGATAAAGAAGGGACAATCTATCCGCTATATGCTTCCTGAAAACGTAGTTGAATATATTACCGAAAACAGATTATATATATCCTGAAAATCAAACGCTTCCACGCTTCGCGGGACAGCTTATTGATTAAGATCAAAACAATAATGGTAGGAGTGTACCTGGAAATATGGAACTTAAAAAAATCCGAAAAAAACTGGAAAAGGATCTGGACAGCAAACGCTTTGAGCATACCTTAGGGGTTGCCTACACTGCTTCAGCCCTTGCCATGTGCCATCAGGCCGATCCCGAAAAAGCCCTTCTTGCGGGAATGCTTCATGATTGTGCCAAATGCATGAGCAACGAAGAGAAGATATCCATCTGTGAAAAGCATCATATCCCTATCTCTGATGTGGAAAAGCAGAATCCCTTTTTGCTCCATGCCAAGGTGGGAAGTTATCTGGCCAGAAAAAAGTTTCATATCCATGATGAAGATATCCTCAATGCCATCCTGAGCCATACCACAGGACGCCCGGCAATGTCCCAGCTTGAAAAGATCATTTATATCGCTGATTACATGGAACCGGGGCGCAAGCAGGCGCCAGGCCTTTCTATTGTAAGAAAGCTGGCCTTCCAGGATCTGGATCAGGCACTTTTACAGATCCTTAAGGATACACTGGAATATCTTCAGGACATGGATATCCCCTTCGATCCCATGACCCAAACTACCTATGACTATTATGTTACAAACAAGACGCTTGAAGCAGGAGGAAAAAATGGCAGATTCATCTGAAATGAAAACAAAAGAGATGGCCAAAATAGCCATCAAAGCAATGGAAGATAAAAAAGCAGAAGATATAAGGGTAATTGATATCAGCCAGGTCTCCGTGATCGCTGATTACTTCATCATTGCAAACGGAAATAACAGAAGCCAGATCCAGGCTCTTTCTGACGCAGTGGAGGAGGCTCTTGGAAGAGCCGGATATCCTTTGAAGCAAAAAGAAGGCTATCACAACGCCAACTGGGTCCTGCTTGATTTTGGAGATGTGATCTTCCACATTTTTGATAAGGAAAACCGTCTGTTCTATGACCTTGAGCGGCTATGGTTTGATGGAAAGACAGTTGATGTAAAAGAGCTTATGCTCTGACCATACTTATACTGACAACGGTCAGCAATGTTTCACAGCTGTCCTTATATCAATAAAAGGAATCGCCTGAACAAGAGACGGTTCCTTTTATTATATTACCGGTTTTTCTAATTCTGTTCTCTGGTCTGTGCGGTTCCTCCTGCATACATATAGAAAGTAAGCAGATAAAGTCCGCTGATCCCTACAAGCGCGTAAACGATTCTGGCTATCCAGGACATATTACCAAAGATAAAGGATACAAGGTCAAAGGAAAAGAATCCTATCAACCCCCAGTTGACTGCACCTATAATGGCTATTGTAAGTGCAATGCAGTCCAGGCATTTATTATTCATATTGCACCTCCATAAAAACTTTTTGAGGCTAACCAATTCAGCCATCAGGCTTATTTTTTCCTGGACCTTAAAATATTATTCAAAAACCATATTAATTAAAAATACGAAAAACACCAAATACCTTTCCCAATATTTGACAATCATCTACAATAATAGGATCCATGGCATCATTTTCAGGCTGAAGCCTGATATGTCCATCCTCCTTATAAAAGGTCTTAACCGTTGCAGAATCATCGATCAGTGCAACTACCATGTCGCCATTGTGAGCAGAAGAGCAGGAGGTAACAAAAATCCTGTCTCCATTTAAGATACCCGCATTGATCATGGAATCTCCCTTCACATTTAAAATAAAGGATTCACCGTGGGGGACTACTTCCGCCGGCACCGGGAAATAGCTATCAATATTTTCCTCCGCAAGGATAGGAACACCTGCCGCCACCTGTCCGATTATGGGAATATTGACCATTTCAGTACGAACCATCTGGAAGCTGTCATCACAAATCTCAATTGCTCTGGGCTTCGTGGGATCGCGGCGGATATAACCGTTTTTCTCCAGTGTTTCAAGATGAGAATGAACAGATGAAGTGGATTTTAAATGAACAGCCTCACAAATTTCCCTTACTGAAGGCGGATATCCCCTCTTTAAAATTTCTTCCTTAATATAATCGAGGATTTCCTGCTGTTTGCTGCTTATCTTTCCATATCCCATATTGAACCTCCCTGAAAAATTCTGTTATATATATTGATCAATATTTAGTCCGCCTACTCTACATGTTGCGGTTTTAATCATTATAACACTTTCTCCCCCAAAAGGCAAACATATATTCCAAATATTTGTTCGGTTTTTTGTTCGAAACTATTGACATGAGAATGTTTGTTCGATATAATCTCCATATCAAACAAATGTTCGCAACGCATGTTCGGTATATATGAAACATACTGATGATATAAGGTATCGGGGATTTAAACAGATCCCTGTATCCAGGGCAGGAGGTGCAGAATGAACTCAGGATCAAATAAGAGTGAACAGAGAATACGGAATAACAGGATCAGGCGAAGGAGAGAATTACAACGCAAAAAGAGAGCAGCAGTACTGGTTTTGTTCATGACAGTACTTTTTTCATCCTCTTTTTTCAGTATACGGATCAGAGCCGAAGGAAACCGTCCTGTGGATTTAACCAAATACTATACCAGCATTCAGGTGAAATCCGGAGATACCCTCTGGGACTACGCCTGTCAGTACGGTAATCGCCAGTATTATAAGAACAACAGAGAATATGTTGAGGAAGTTATGGCGATCAACTTTTTAAAAGATGATACGATCACTGCCGGACAATATCTGATTCTTCCTTATTATCGCCTGGCGGGAAGAGGCAGTTTTCCAGACATAACCGACAAGACCAGCTGTCCTCCCGCATCAGAGGAGAAAGCTACAGGCGATGCCGGCAATGCCTTCTATCTCTCCCGGAGCTGAACAGCCTTTGCAGCCCTTCTGCGCCTTTGATCCTCCTGCGCTGCATAATGCTTTCTGGTAGTGTTTACATCCTTATGTCCCAACACATCTGCCACTAGGTAGATATCCCCTGTTTCCTGATACAGGGCTGTACCATAGGTACTGCGCAGCTTATGAGGAGTGATCTTTTTCAGACTTGTAACTGTCGCAGCATACTTTTTTACCAGATTCTCAACAGCACGGACAGAAATCCTGCGGTTTTGCATGGAGAGGAAGAGGGCGTTTTCATGTCCTTCCATCGGAATGACATGACGCCTTTTCTCAAGATAATCCTGAAGCGCCTCCTCCACCTCTTCTCCAAAATAAACAACCGTTTCGTAACCGCCTTTTCGCCGTATTTTGATGCCATTGTTATTGAAATCTACATCATTGATATCAAGGCCGACACACTCTGATACACGGATCCCGGTGCCCAGAAGGAGCGTGATCAGGGCTACATCACGAAGCTTAGTTTTTCGATGATATTTCAGCTGGCTTTTAGTAAGACCTTCCCCATCCTCCACCTGATCCAGCAAGATGGCAACCTCATCCACATCCAAACGGACAATCTCCTTCTCATGCTGTTTAGGGAGAGGAACAAGGGCTGCAGGATTGGTCTTTATAAGCTCCTCACAGAAAAAATAATTATAAAAGCTTTTCAGAGCGGCAAGCTTTCTTTTTTTCCCCCGTTCATTGTTACTGTATTCTTTACCATCCTTTACATAATAGGTAATATAGTCAAGATATTCCTCAATATCCTCCCGTGTAATATTATCCATTATAGACAGGGGAAACTCCGAAATCGCAATATTGCTGCAGGCACTGTTGTTTGTATGGATAAACTCAAAAAACACCCGGATATCATAGGCATAGGCAAGTCTGGTCCGAGCCGAGGTATATTCCTGTATCCCCCGGAAAAACTGCTTGCAGAAGGGCGGGAGAGCAGCCACCACCTGCCGCATCTTCAATGTATTCAGATTAATCTGTTCGTCATGATAATTTTTACTGTTTTCCATTTTCCATCCACCCATCTATCCCGCTTCCCTGAATTGCTGTAAACATCCTCATTTTTGCGCCGGGATTTTCCTGATTGATCCTTTTGACCAGCTCCTTGGCGTATTCCCGCTTGGTGCTGCCATCGGCAGGACATGGACTCTTGACCACAGGAAGCTGCGCCTTATTGACAAAACCGATCACATCAGCCTCATTCATATAGATCAGAGGCCGGATCACCGTCAGATCCATGCGGTCTAAATAAGTCACAGGCCGGAAGGTATGGAACCTTCCCTCATAGATCAGCGACATCATCATGGTCTCCACCACATCATCCTTGTGATGGGCATATGCCACCTTATTACAGCCTGCCTTCTTGATCGCTTCATTTAAAGCGCCTTTACGCATTTTGGCACAAAGAGAACAGGGATTGCTTTCCTTCCGCTCCCTGAAAACGATATCCGCAATATCTGTTTTTACAATGGTGTACGGAACCTCCAGATTCCGGCACAGCTCCTCGATCCTGCTAAGATCCTGATTTCCAAATCCCAGATCCACTGTAACTGCGTGTATATCAAATTTCCTGGGATAAAATCTCATAAGACCATGAAGACCGTACAGGAGAGTAAGACTGTCTTTTCCTCCGGAAACTCCCACTGCAATATGATCGCCTTCCTCTATCATATGATAATCATCCGCCGCACGGCGTATGAAGCTTAATACCTTTTGTAATGTCATTTCTATTTATCCTCCGGGAATGTCCTTATAGGACTATATATCATAATATCATATTTCCTGTGGAATACCATAGTATCTTTTTCAAAAAAATGGTATACTTAATATAACAAAATGTGTAGACCTTTTGAGCCTTTACACACAATAACACAAAGGAGCAATCGGTATGAAATTTCCATTCAACAAAAGATACTTTCGTATCGGCATCACAGCCTTCACCGTTATCGCGGCGTCTATCTGCTTTTATTACCTTATTTTTCACGGAGACCGTTTCTCCGCCCAGCTGGATTCCTTATTCAGGGTAATAAGTCCTGTGCTGTTCGGAACTATTTTTGCCTATCTTATGACCCCTATGGTGAACGGCATCGAAAAAAAGATCCTGATGCCTGTCTGGAGTAAAGATAAAGGCTCAGTTACTCTGAAGCAGCGAAAATATATGAGAGCCTGTTCTATCATCATAACAGTACTGATCGTGATCTGGCTGATCTATGGTTTTTTCTCCATCCTGATTCCCAATATTTTTACAAGTATACGGAGCATCGGGCGGCAGTTTCCTGACTATGTAGAAAATCTAAGCCTTTGGTCTGCCAAATTCCTTGAGGATAATCCGGATATCGAAAAAATGGTGATCCGTGTCCTGGATGAGTACTCGGAAGAATTTACCAGATACCTGAATGGAAGTATCATTCCACAAATGGAAGCATTGGTTAAGCAGTTATCCTTAAGCATGATCAGTGTACTGAAGGCTCTGTGGAACATCATTATCGGTGTGATCATTTCTATCTATGTGCTTTACAACAAAGAAATACATGCCGGTCAGGCCAAAAAAATCGTCTTTGCCCTGTTTAACACAAGTACTGCCAACCAGTTTATTAAGGATATCCGCTTTATCAGTGACACTTTTATCGGCTTTATCAGCGGTAAGATCATTGATTCCATTATCATTGGCGTGATCTGCTTTGCCGGAACCACCTTCCTTAAAATGCCGTATGCTCTGCTGATCAGTGTGATCATCGGCGTTACCAATGTAATTCCCTTTTTTGGTCCTTATCTGGGTGCCATACCCAGCACGATCCTTATCCTGATGGTAAATCCGATCCAGGCGATCTACTTTGTAATATTCATACTGATCCTTCAGCAGATAGACGGAAATGTGATCGGGCCTAAAATCCTGGGACAATCCACCGGATTATCCGGCTTCTGGGTGATTTTTTCGATCACCATCTTTGGAGGTATCATGGGCATCCCCGGTATGATCATCGGCGTTCCTTTCTTTGCAGTTCTCTATGCCATGATCCGCCGCGTAACCAACCGGATGCTAAAAAGAAAGGGACTGCCTGTGGAAACTGAAAAATACCTGAAGGTAGACTATATTGGCGAAAACGGTTTTGTCCCCATAGAAGAAAAGACTGAAACCAACTCCATTTTTAAACGATTAAAAAAAGCCTTCAGCTTAGGTAAAAATCACAATGATTCGAAAGAGACACCCCCAAAGAACGAATAAAATGATCTTAACAGGAGACGAACAAAATGAAATTCGTAATACAAAGAGTCAGTCAGGCGAAGGTATCCGTTGAAGGCAAATCCGTAGGAGAAATTTCAAACGGCTTCCTTGTACTTGTCGGTATCTGCGATACCGATACTTATGAAATTGCAGATAAAATGATCTATAAATTGCTGCATTTAAGAATATTCTCAGACGAAAACGGAAAGACCAACCTGGATATCAAAAATGTAAGCGGAGAATTGCTGATCATTTCCCAGTTTACGCTCTATGCAGACTGCCGCAAGGGCAACCGGCCATCCTTCACAAATGCGGGAAAACCTGAGCCTGCCAAAGAAATGTATGAATATATCCTCCAAAAATGTGAAGAAGAAATACCTCATACTGCAGGCGGAATCTTCGGTGCCCACATGGAGGTTTCCCTGATAAACGACGGCCCATTTACCGTGATCCTTGATTCAGATGAAATAATAAAGTAATAATGAAGTGCGCTGATGCGCAACGCAGGTCGTATATAACAAAGCAAATTGCCGGATTTGAAAGGAGCTTTCCATGAAATATACCCTGATCGCCGTTGTGGCCTTCCTGATCGTAATCTATGCCTATACCTTTATCAAGCATAGAAAACGAAAAGACAACCAGACCAGCACCGTAAAAGAGTTCAGGCAAAAATATTTAAAGGATACCCTGCAGGAAGCCAATGATACCAAAGATTTTCCGCAGGGCTACACACCATATGTAACCAAATATAACAGCTCAATTGACTATGTGGACAAAACTGAATTCCTGAAAGAAATAAACGAGCCGCAAACCACAGCAAACCAACGAAAGAAAAGAAAACGATTATAAGAGGAGCGGTTTACATAACTAAGTTATGTAAACATACACAAAATCATTCTGTGAATATCTATTATTAAAAAATCAGGGCAACGCTTCCCGTAAGGGAGCGAGCCCTGATTTACTTCATCCAAAGACCTGCAAGTTTAACGAACTAGTTGGCTATTTGTCCAAAACGTAGTGGCTTTAAGCCTTACCGTAAAAGCTGCCAGTCACGAGCCAACTATTCGTTAAACTTGCGTTTTGCGAATAGTTGGTTGGATACCTTAAAACCCACACATTTATTTGTTCCTGGACTCAAAGTCTTCAATGTACTGAATGATAAGCTTCGCCGTTCCTTCTGTTCCAAGAACGCCGCTGTTGATGCACAGATCATAGCTGTCAGCGCGTCCCCATTTTTTGGAGGAATAATAATTGTAATAGCTTTGACGCTGTTTATCCTTCTTAATGCACATATCCTTAGCCTTACCGGCATCTAAATCATATTTCTGCATGATACGTTTTGTTTTGCTGTCTTCATCAGAATAAATAAAAAGATGTACACAGTTCTTCATATCGCTGAGAGCGTAATCCGCACATCTTCCTACAATGATACAGGATTCTTCATGGGCAATCTTTTTGATGGCATCAAACTGCGCCAGAAAAACCTTATGGCTGATCGGCATCTCTACAAAGTGTGATGCATTATAACCAAAAGAATAGGTGTCCATAACCAGATTATAAAGGAAGGAGCTGGTCGGACGCTCATCATGGTTTTCAAGCATTTCCTCGCAGAAACCGCTTTCCTTTGCAGCCCTGCTTAAAAGTTCCTTATCATAGCATTTAATACCAAAGTATTCTGCAACCTTTTCTCCAATCTCACGGCCTCCGGAGCCAAATTGACGGCCAATGGTAACTACTGTATTCATATAAACGCCTCCTGTCTTTAATTTTACAACAATTTCTTATTATTATACATAAAAATGGTGAATATTTCAATCTTTCTTGGCAATATTCACAAATTCTCAATCCTACGGAAATTATTTGTTCATATTTTGTTCAATAATCCCCGGAAATACTCCGGCAAGGGCGCATCTGTCTCTATATATTCTCCTGAGGAAGGATGTACAAACCCAAGGATTTTGGCGTGAAGCGTCTGCCCCTCTAATGAGAAGGGACAGGTCCTGGGGCCATACACCTTATCTCCCAACAGAGGATGGCCTATATGCGCCATATGGACTCTGATCTGATGGGTGCGTCCTGTCTCGAGAACGCATTCCACATAAGTAAATTTGTCAAAGCGCTCTAATACCTTATAATGGGTGATGGCATCCTTTCCTCCTTCTAAGCGGACCGCCATCTTTTTTCGCTCCGTCGGATGCCTTCCGATCAGTGTATGTATGGTTCCATTATCCTCCTTCAGCACACCATGCACAATAGCATGATACCGTCTTACGATCGTGTGCTCCTTTAGCTGCTGCGCAATACTGCCATGTGCCCGGTCGTTTTTGCAGACGATCACGGAACCGGTGGTATCCCTGTCGATCCGGTGTACAATACCAGGACGCAGCACACCATTAATGCCGCTCAAATTACCTTTACAATGAAATAAAAGTGCATTCACCATGGTTTTGCTGTAATGGCCCGGAGCAGGATGGACCACCATTCCCTTGGGCTTATTGACCACAATAACATCCTTATCCTCATAAAGGATATCTAACGGAATATCCTCCGGCATGATATCCGGGGTGACCGCGGCGGGAACCTCTACCTGGATCAGATCCTCGGTTCTGACCCGATAGCTTGCCTTCACACATTCTCCGTTTACACTGATCTTTTTGTCAGTTAAAAGCTTCTGTATATAAGAACGGGACAAGGAGTCCATAAGTGTACTCAGCACCTTATCTACTCTCTCGTCCTCTGTTTCTTCTGTGGCTACAAAATTAAAAAAATTTTCTGTACTATTTGGGCTCATACTTCTTCATTCCCTGATGATTTACGATGCAGGCTTAAAAAGGCAAAATCATTATCCTGGTAGACAAAAAGCACCTGGATCACTAAAAGTGCTGCTGAAAATGTCACATACATATCTGCCACATTAAATATCGGGAAATCGATCAATACAATATAAATGAAATCCACTACATAATCCGTCTTCAGACGGTCGATCAGATTTCCTGCCGCACCGGAAGCGATCATGATAAGAAGCAGATTTAACTTATCATATTTCTTTTCTCCGGGGGCTTTAATGAGTACAAAGGTAATAATACATAAAAAGACCACCGCCACAACAACAAAAAAGATTTTTTGATCTTGCAGAAGCCCGAATGCCGCTCCCCTGTTTTCAAGATAATTTAACTCCAGAATACCATCGATCAGGGGAATTGCCGGCCTGTCTTTCAGCTTCAATACAGCTATATGTTTGGTAAGCTGATCGAAGGCAATAAGTACAGCCAACAAAAAAAGATCAAAAATAAATAATCTCGTTTTTCGTTTATCCATTATACTATTCACAATCCTCCACATAGTGAATCTCGGAGATGGCATTTAATATCTCCTCGTCCGTAACAGTTCTGTCGATCACAGCCTTTCCCACCTTTTTGAGAAGGATAAATTTAATGCTGTCACCCTCCACCTTTTTGTCTGATTTTGTTAATCTTAAAATCTCCTCCTGATCAAGCTCCTCCATAGAGATTGGCAGATTAAAGGGCACAAACATATCCCTGATTTCATAATATTCTTCCATGGACAAAAGTTCCTTCTTCCAGGAAATAAAAGCAGCCGCCACAGCTCCTAAAGCAACACATTCTCCGTGGGTAAGAGAAAAATTCCTGGCTTTCTCTATGGCATGTCCTATAGTATGTCCAAAATTAAGAAGAGCCCGATCCCCTTTTTCAGTAGGATCCTTTTCTACCACCGCCTTCTTGATCTTGGAACTCTGTTCTACCATCTCAAGCAGAGTATCTGTATCCCTGTCGCAGATCTCATACATATGCTCTAACAGCCATTCATAAAAAACCGCATCCTTGATAAGTCCATGCTTCATAATTTCCGCAAAGCCGCTGAAAAACTGACGGTCATCTAAGGTCTTCAGGACTCCCACATTCATATAGACCAGTCTGGGCATATAAAAAGCCCCCACCATATTCTTAAAGCCGTCAAAGTCCACACCTGTCTTGCCTCCAATACTGGAATCCGCCTGGGCAAGAAGGGTTGTTGGGATCTGGACAAAGTCGATCCCCCGCAGATAAGTGGCTGCTGCAAAGCCGGTGATATCCCCAACCACACCGCCACCAAGAGCAATGAGTAAATCCTTCCTGTCAAATTTCTCATTGATCAGGAAAGTATAGATATCCTTCACCGTATCTAATGTTTTGCTCTTCTCTCCTGCCGTGAAAGAAAAAAGAACATTTTTTTTGCAGATCCCCTGTAGGATATCCATGACTTCATCCCCATAAAGGGAGGCTACATGGGAATCCGTTATAACACATATTTTTTTGTCCTGTATCTCCAGTGCCGCCAATTCTGCCGCCAGATCCTGAAAATCACCGGAAAATACAATATCATAGCAGGGCTTTTTGTTGTACAAAATATTTAATCGATCGCTCATAATACTCTCTTCTCCTGTCCAAATCCATTCTTAAACAGCTTATTATCAAACGCCTCCCCCGCTTCCGCGAGTCGGCTTATTATCAAACGCCTCCCACGCTTCGCGAGTCGGCTTATTGATAAAAAACTTCCTGCCCAAACAGGAAGCTTTACTGACTTTGTGAATTTAAATTCCGTTGTTGATCGGTACATCAAAGGAACCTGATAGAATTTCCTGAAAATCTCCTGATATATCCACGATTGCCGGTGTTATGATAAATATGTAATGAGAGATCTTCTGAAGATTGCCGTTGATTGCATAGCAGGAACCGGAGGTAAAATCGATGATCCGCTGGGCAATATCCACATCCAGCCCCTCCAGATTAAGAACCACTGTTCTGTTTGCAAGAAGGGTCTCGGTAATTTCTCTTGCATCTTCAATAGAAGTAGGTTTAATGACGCATACTTCCATTCCCGCAGTACTTTTCTTTGTCTGCCTCATAGGAGTGACCTTGCTTGGCGTTGCTTTTCGCGGAGTCTTATCCTCTTCGGAAATTGGCTCTTCCTTCACTGCCGCAGGTACCTTTCTTGGCTTTTCTTCTACAGGTTCATCATAGTAGTCATCGTCATAGAAATCATCTTCATCTTCATTCAGTTTCATGTAATTGAGAAATTTATCCATTACTCCCATTTTTAAATGCTCCTCACTTTACCGGATACTGTCTTTCCCCAAAGATGCCTGTCCCCACACGGACACAGACAGCTCCCTCTTCTACAGCAACCATGTAATCGCCTGACATCCCCATCGAAAGGACATTCATATTAACATTATCAATGTTTTTGGCGCTTATGTCAACAGATAATTGCTTTAGCAGGGCAAAATATTGCCGATTTTCTTCCGGATTTTCAACATAAGGGGCTATAGCCATAAGCCCTTTGATACGTATGCCTGGAAGTCTGGCGATATCCCTGGCCAGATTTTCTGCCTCTTCCGGTTTAACTCCGAACTTCGACTCCTCTCCTGCAATATTTATCTCGAGCAGTATGGACACCTCCACCTGTTTCTTCACAGCTTCCCTGCTGATCTCTTCCGCCAGTCTCAGCGAGTCAACGCTGTGGATCAATACCACCTTATCCACAATATACTTTACTTTATTTCTCTGCAGATGCCCGATCATATGCCATCTCACATCCTTTGGCATCTGATCGTACTTATCGATCAGCTCCTGTACCTTGTTTTCTCCAAAGTCCCTGCAGCCGCATTCATAAGCCTCACGCAGCATAGCCACCGGCTTTGTCTTGCTGACAGCGATCAGTGTAACCTCTTCTCTGTCACGTTCTGCATTAGAGCATGCCTTTTGGATATTTTCACGAACCTGTGCAAGATTTTCTTTGATCACTTTATCCGCCTCCTGATACAGCAGTTTTTATTTACATTACATGAGGATGACTCGCAGGCATGACATCCATTACCTGCCGTACCGTCAAAATTTTACTCATAGATCAATTCATCATCTACCACCGAAGCGGCATCCAATACAATATAATCATATACACTCAATCCATACTGGGTATTAGACTTCACAATAGAATACTCTTCATTGTTATATAATACATTGATCTGTTTAAAATCGGCGTATCCCTTGTTAATATTATAAACCCCTGTAAGACTTCCTCTTTTGCTGATCGTAAAGGTTTCCTCCGAATCCGGCATCACGATATCGTCCCCGATCCGCAGTGTCATATCATCCAGATAATACTCGGTTTCTGTTTCCCCATAGATAGTCGTCTCAATAAACTCCGTAGTCGCAGTTCCATCCTCCGTGTAGGTTTCCCTCATTACCCCTTCATTAAGGCTGTTTCCGCCTTTGGTCAGATACTCCTTGGGCACGATAAAAAATTCCTTTTCCACAATAGAGGAATTGGGGATTTTCAGCCCGCTCTCCTCCTCCAAGATCAACTCAATATCAATAAAACGATCGGTGCAGAAGGTAACCATGGAATTGGTAAAGGTGAGCTTCACGAATATATCCCCCTCCGGATTGGTATAGCTGCTCACTTCCCCCCAGGAGGTATCCTGATTTTTCAGGAACTTCACTTTAACAAACTTCTCCTCCAGAAGCTCTTCTGCTTTTTCCTGGCTGGCCTGTATCACAATAGACCAATCCTCATTGGTGGATATTTTATAAACCGGCTGTCCGGCCTCCACCAGTTCATTGCTGATCAATTGGACTTTCTCATAATTCTGTGTATCAAAAAGCTCTTCCGTAAACTGTTCCAGAGTCAGATCCTCATAGCCATCAACCGAATAGACCAGAATACCTGTTGCCGGAGCGTTACAAAAGGAAACCAATTCCGAAAGGCCGGAGCTGTTGATCTTGTCTATATTTTCCAAAATACTTGCATTTGCCAGCTTTAACACTGTTCCTTTTACATTATACTTGAAATCATACACCGAAGAAAAATATCTTTGGTCAAAATTATTGACAAATCCTAAGATCTCAGTTTTTAACTCGGTAAGATCACTTCCGGTAAGGGCGGCGCCGGAGGTTTCTGCGTTCATATACTCTGCCAGTCTGCCGGACTCATCTAAGGTATAGACTAAATTTCCCACTCCTACCCGCTCGCCCTCCCGGGCATAATAATTCACATAACCGGCCTGGGAAGCGTTTACGATCTCCTCATCGCGCAGGGCAATCCCTCTGTAGATATTGTTCGCGGAAAGAGAACCTGTTTTTACCTGATAGCCCTCTATATGCTTCTGTGTAAAATACATAAATACGCAAATAACGATATAAACAAAAATCACCGCAAAAATCACCATACCAATGTTGATATTAAGCGGCCTTCTGTATTTGACTATCTTATTGTTTCCATTTCCTTCCAACTTGCCAACTCCTATTGCATCGCTGAAAACCATAACAGCATTTGATATCCAACAATGGACAGCACACTCCGCGGACTGTCCTTATGCAGACAACGGATAACACTCTCCCGGAGTTATCCCTATGTCAACAAAACGCCCCGGAATGATCCGGGGGCGTTTATAGCTTTTTAAACAAAGATAACACAACTTACAATACTTTCTGCAAACTATCCTTATGGCAAATAAAGCGCCTATAAGGCTTACAGAGAAATTATGATCTTATCCTTCACTGATGCAGGCAGCTCGTCCTCATCAAGAGAAACGCTGACTACAAAATCCACTTTAAATTTCTCGCTGATCTTTTCCAGTTTGCCGATCACTGCTTCCACATCACTCTCTTCTAAGCAGGCAATCTTAAGGAAACTGTCGAAATACATTTTTTCCAGATCGTGATCCTGTGAGATGATCCCACATACAAAACCTACAAACTCGTCTGAATCCGAAATCATATAGTAAGATACATCAATAAGCCTGATCTTATTGTTCAGCTCATACATGTGCTTGGTGCTCTTGTCCAGATATACGATATTACCGGATGCAGTCTGTACCTCAGTATTCACTTTATCTAATAAATATTTGGTCTTGCCTTTCCCCTTTTTTCCTACTACTAATTGAACCATTGGTAATCCCTCCTGATGTATATTTGCTATATGTAAATTTCGATAATGCATAATTTATTATAAGTGATAACCGGATAAAAAACAACTCATTTATTTATTTCTTCTAACAAATCTGTCATTTGTGTATACAGAACATCCCTGCTCTCCGCATGAAGGATCACAGAGATATATGGATTACTTCCGGAATCCCTTGAAATCAGCATAAGACAGGAACCGGCAGCGCTGGTGGTACCTGTTTTGCCTCCAAGGACAGTAATCCCGCTGGGAACCTCTGCCTCCCCTCTTAAATAGTAATTCGAATTATTGACTGTAATCTCTTTAGGCGCATTATTTGCATCGTTATATACAGTAGTATAGGAATCCATTCCGATAATCTCATTAAATAAGGAATAGTCTACAGCCGCATTCATGATCAGGTACATATCATACACAGTAGTGTAATGCTCCTCATTGGACAGGCCATGAGGATTCACGAAATGAGTGTTGGTTGCTCCAAGGGATAAAGCCTTCTCATTCATCATATCCGCAAAGGCTTCTACGGAACCGGCAATCCCTTCTGCGATCATAACCGCCGCATCATTGGCAGAATTGATCAGTAATAAATGGAGCGCCTGGTCTAAGGTCATCTGATCCCCCTCTTTGATCCCGCATACCTGAGCTCCCGACTCTAAATTTCGCACATTAGCTGAAGCAGTAAGCATGGAATCCACAGAGCCATTCTCTAATGCCACAAGGGCAGTCATGACCTTAGTAAGGCTTGCAGGATAAAGTCTTTCATGAATATTTTTGGCGTAAAGCACATTATGCCTGTTCACGTCAAACAATCCTGCACCGGATGTATTCGACATATCAACACTCTCCGGGGTAATATTGGAATTTACTACACATAATCCGGCAGCAAAGGGCTCTGCCGTCTCACTCTTCTCCTCCTGGTTTATAATACGGAAGCTGCTCACCTCTGAATCCACTGTATAAGGCATGGCATACTGCGCCTGCCCGCACCCTGTCAGAAACAATACAAGAGAAGAAGCCGCCAGAACCAGTTTTTTACTTGTACATTTCACGCCACTCTAAATCTCCTCTGTCCAAAGACTTGATCAGCAGTTCCGCAGTCGCCAGATTTGTTGCCAGCGGAATATTATGCATATCACAAAGCCTTACCACATTATTCACATCCGGCTCGTGATTCTTAGATGTCAAAGGATCACGCAGAAAAATAACCAGATCCATCTCATTGTGCTCGATCTGAGCCCCTATCTGCTGTTCTCCCCCAAGATGACCAGCCAGAAACTTGTGGATATTAAGGTTTGTCACTTCCTCCACCAGTCTGCCGGTAGTACCGGTTGCATACAGTTCGTTCTTGCTTAAGATTCCCCGATAAGCAATACAGAAGTTCTGCATTAATTTCTTTTTCGCATCATGTGCTATTAATGCAATATTCATACCAATCCCTCCTAATTATAGTATTTTCACCCTTATATAAAAAACTGATACTATTATACATCATTTTTGTCTGCATTGTAACCCCACATTTAAAACAAATCCAATTCCTATGAAAGAACTTACCA
>CANDAG010000058.1 GCA_947382625.1 uncultured Lachnospiraceae bacterium | reverse complement strand
TGACACCCCCTTATAGGGGGAGGACAAACCACCCGTTTTACGGGTGGTCCTGATTATACTAATAAACAACAAATACGGATGCTGACCGTAAGCGGTCGGTGTAAGGAGTCAGCAGAGAAAGCATCGGGTATTCATCTGCTGCAAAAGCCAGGCTTTTAAGAAGGCAGCTTTTGTATCTGATCCCCTTTTGCAGTGCAGGGGCGGTGAGGATGGAAATTCTGCTTTTGTGAGAAGACAGGCAGCAAAAAACAGGACGTGAAAATAACAATTGAATCTTTCATTGAAAATTGAGTGACAGGAGTGGAATAACGTTGTTTGTGTCAATAGGTTTTCTTATTTTTCTGGGGATTACGGCCGCATTGTTTTTTGTGTTGCCGAAGAAATGGCGTCCGGGACTATTGCTGGCGGCCAGCTATCTGCTCTGCGGATGGCTGGATGTGAGGGCTCTGGCAGTGCTTTTGCTGGTTTCTCTTTGTACATGGAGAGTGGGACTTGCAAAGAAAAAGAGGCGGATTTATCTGGTCCTGGTGGTGAGCCTGGGGATCGCCTTGCTTGGGCTTTATAAATATACTCCTTATCTTCTCATGAGGCTTGGGATTTCAGAGAAGCTTCCACAGGGGATTTTGGAGAGGCTGGCCATGCCTCTGGGATTGTCCTTTTACCTTTTTCAGGCCATCGGATATCTGGTGGATGTGTATAAAGGAAAAAGTCCGGCAGAGAAAAGCTTTTGGTACCTGGGGTGTTACCTTGCTTTTTTCCCAAAGCTGGTAAGCGGTCCCATTGAGAGGGAGGAGGATTTCCTGCCCCAGCTAAAGAGTCTTAAGGACGTTAAATTTTATGACCGGGGAAGGCTCTCTGTGGCATTTACCTATATGCTCTGGGGTTATTTTATGAAGATGGTAGTGGCAGACCGTCTGGCGGTAACGGTAAACCCGATTTTTGAGGCGCCGGAGACCTATGACAGCTTTTGGCTGATCTTGGGGGCACTGTTTTATACCATGCAGATTTACTGCGATTTTGCAGGATATTCCTATATTGCCATCGGCTGTGGTGAGATTTTCGGGATAAAGCTGACACAGAATTTTAAAGCGCCTTACTGTGCATCAGGGATTACAGACTTTTGGAGGAGATGGCATGTTTCCTTAAGCAGCTGGCTTAGGGATTACCTCTATATTCCTCTGGGAGGCAATCGGAAGGGTATGGTAAGGAAATGTATGAATACCATGGCAGTGTTTTTGGTGTGCGGAATGTGGCACGGCTCAGGGGTAAATTTTGTGGTATGGGGATTACTGCATGGGTTCTATTCGGTGATAGAAACTCTGATCCGCAAGGCGGGATGGAAGATCAGGGGAGGCCGCATCGGCACCTTCCTGGCGGTGGCCTTTGCGTGGATCTTTTTCAGGGCCAGCAGCTTTGGGGCAGCGGTGCGTTATGTAAGAACCATGCTGACGGCAGGCTTTCAGCCGGGGATGTGGCGGCAGTATGCGGAGCTGCTCTCCTTAAATCCTGTGGAGATGGCAGTGATCCTGGCAGGTATCATAGTGGTATGGTCAGTAGATGAACTCTGCAATAGAAGGAAGGTGCATCTGCCGGTGTTTATCCAGTATAAAGAAAATGCAGGCAGATATCTGGTGTTTTACATGCTGCTTATGGCCATCTTTATTTTTGGTATGTACGGGCCGGGCTATCAGGCGGAGCAGTTTATCTATATGCAGTTTTAGATCGTAGCTTTTTCATGAACATTTGTGTCTGAGGAAGACATGGCACAAGTATGAAAAAGGAATCCATGCAGATGGGAGCAGATATGGATATTGTAAAAATAACGGGATCCCGTGAAAATAAAAAGTACAGCGCCAAGCCCCTGATCCGGGCGGGTTTTGTTCTTCTCCTGGGCATCACAGTATATCTGGCTGCAAATATCCTGCGGGTGAAGTCCGATCATGGCATCAATCAGCAGGAGGGAATGTACTGGCAGCCAAGAGACACCATTGACGTGGTGATGATGGGGACAAGCCACGTCCACTGTGATGTGAATACGGGGCTTTTGTGGGAAAAGTACGGAATAGCGGCCTATGATTACAGCGGGGCCGAGCAGCCTCTGTGGATGACCTACTATTATCTGAGGGAATTATATAAATATCAGACCCCTAAGCTTATTGTGCTGGATCTCTATGCCCCTGCCCGGTTTAAGGAGGATTATCAGTATGAATGGATCGGGGAGAATATTTACGGGATGCGGTTTTCAGCGGATAAGCTCAGGATGCTTTCCGTCAGTGTGGAACCCTCCAGGCTGCATAAATATTTTCCTTCCTTTGCAGTTTACCACAGCAGATATGATGAGCTGGAAACAGAGGATTTCGACCATTTTTTCTGGGACAGCCAGGAAAAGGAGGCATTTAAAGGATATACGCCCTACTGGAAAAAAGAGCCTCAGGAGCGTCCGGTGATCTCTGAGGAAGAAAAGGGGGGATTGACGGTCAAGTCAGAGAAATATTTAAGGAAGATCATCTCTCTTACGAGAGAAAAGGGCACAGAACTGATGCTGATCGTTGCCCCTTATATTGAGACAGCCGAGGATAGAAGGGTTTATAATCAGATTGAGGAGATTGCAGAGAAGGAGGGAATTTCTTTTTGCGATTATAACGAGTGTTATGATGAAATCGGCCTGGATTTTCAGGAGGATTTCAATGATGATTCCCACCTGAATTACTGGGGAAGCTGTAAATTTACGGATTATCTTGGCAGGCTTTTGGATTCCCGGGGAGAGATTCCAGACAGAAGAGGGCAGGAAGGATATGAGTCCTGGGAGGAGAACGCCCGTCTGATCCGGGAGGAGGCAGAAAAGTAAAACTGTTCAGCTAGGACTTTGCACTTGCTGCAAAGTCCGTGAGAATGCGTACATTTAACCAAGAGTGAATCTGCCCCTCCGCCGCAGGCGGTTTTAAATGGGCAGATTCAGTAACTATGAAGCCGAAGGCTGAATAGTTACGAAGAATATGCAGGATGCTGATTGACGTAATTTTCAGAAGATGCTAAGATAAAACAGTTAGTATCCAGGAATCATAAACTTATAGATAAGGAGAAAAAAATGTCAGTTAAGTTTCATAATTTTGGCGGGGCTCTGGGGTGGAATCTCCAGAAGAAGTTTCCCAAGCTTTCGTCAGAGAGCTATTTAAAGCTTCAGTTCCTTACCAGAAACAAATTACAAGCAAAATATATTGAATATTTTCATAAAAATCAGGAGCCGCCCCAGCCTTTGGTGGTGAATCTTGAGACCATCAATCGCTGTAACAGTACCTGTTCCTTCTGCACAGCCAACAAGAATGCGGAGAAGCGTCCTTACAAGCGCATGGATGAGGAATTGTTCTACAGCATCATCGATCAGCTCAGGGACTGGAACTATAAGGGACATCTGACCCTTTATGGAAACAACGAGCCTTTTTTGGATACCAGGGTAGTGGAATTTCATAAGTATTGCAGGGAGCAGCTTCCGGACTGCTTTATCTTCCTTTCCACTAACGGCCTTCTGCTGAATGTGGACAAGGTCAAGGAGATCATTCCCTATGTGGATCAGCTGATCATCAACAATTATTGCAGGGATATGAAGCTCCATGACAATATTAAGGAAATTTATGATTATGCAAAGGCTCATGAGGATGAGTTCCAGAATGTAGAGCTGTTGGTTCAGATGCGTTATATGGACGCGGTGCTGACCAATCGGGCGGGAAGCGCCCCTAACAAGCAGAATGATCAGAAGATCATCAAGGAAACCTGTCTGATGCCCTACACGGATATGTTTATTTTCCCGGATGGTAGAATGGGAATCTGCTGCTGTGATAATTTTGAGAAGACCACGCTGGCGGATCTGAATGTAACGCCTCTGAAGGAAGCCTGGAACAGCCTGGCCTACCAGAAGGTGCGACAGGCCATCAGAGGAGGCCGGGCCGGCTATGATTTCTGTAAGTATTGTGATTTCATAGATGCCGGGCTCCGTATGGATATGGTGGATGACACCCTGAAGAACCGTGCAGCCAACCATGGGGCAAGGCAATCCCTTTTCAGAAAGTAGATCATGAAATAATGAAGCGTGCTGATGCACGCGTAGGTCACAAGGAATCCTCCCACCTGCGGTGGGTCCCTCCTTGCGGCACATGATATAATGAAGCGTGCTGATGCACGCGTAGGTCACAAGGAATCCTCCCACCTGCGGTGGGTCCCTCCTTGCGACACATGAAATAATATTTCCAGAAAATCAAACGGACAGTTCGCGAAGCGTACTGTCCGTTATTGACATAAGGGTGCTTATGCACCCGTTGTCTTTAGTCGATTTCCGCCTCGTTTGAGGCAGCCTCCTCATGGTACTCCTGTTCTGTGTTTACATTCCAGATATTGGACTTGTCCTTTCTGCCGCTTAGGATATTCCCTACGGCTTCAAAGGAGGTGACCATGGAATGGTCGATGTTGTTGTAGCGATGCTGGCCGTTGCGCCCTACACAATAGAGGTTGTCAATGGAGCTTAAATAAGCAACCAGGGTATCAATCTCATCGTAGGTATCAAAGTAGGCCGGATAGGCCTTCTTTACCTTTTCCATGTGGGTGTCGATCACAACCTCAGGGCTGTCGATGAGACCGAGCTTTATCATCTCCTCCACGCCGATTTTGGAGAATTCTTCCTCTGTCATGTTCCAGAAGCGGTCTCCTTCATTGACGAAATATTCCAGACCGATCCATACGGTATGCTCCAGATCCTTGATCATATACGGCGACCAGTTGTTGTAGATCTGGAAACGGCCCAGATGCACATTTCTGTCCTGTACATAGACCCAGCAGTCCGGGACGATGTTGCTGACAGTTTTCAGATTGGTTTTGTTTTCCAGGTTGATCTTAGGAACCAGTACGCCTAAGGTCATGTAATCCCTGTAAGGAAGCCCTGCGGCGATCCTGGCGGGATCTGCAGGCACGTCATTCATTCCTTCCACCAGATCCTTTACCGGCATGGAGGAAATGAAATAATCTCCTTCTACGGTATGCTCCTGTCCGTCCTTCACATAGGTAAGGGAGGTGAGCACGTTATCTTTATTTTTGTGAAGCTTCGTGACGCAGGCGTTTTTGATGATGGTGCCTCCGAGCCGTTCCACTTCGGCGGCAGTCACGTCCCACAGCTGGCCGGGGCCTAATTTGGGATATTTAAATTCCTCGATCAGGGAGGTTTCTACCTTACGGTTTTTCTTTTTCAGTTTTTTCTCCACGATATCCTTGAGGATCGCCATGATGGACATCCCCTTGGTGCGCTGGGCTCCCCAGGAGGGATCGATCTCGCTGGGATGACGTCCCCAGAGGTTTTCGGTGTAATACTCAAAAAACATGGAGTAGAGCTTATGGCCAAACCGGTTAATATAGAAATTTTCCAGGCTGTCCTCAGGCTTTTTGTGGATCAGGGAAGCCAGATAACTGAAGCCTACCTGCATGGTAGTAAGGAAGCCGAAGTTTTTCAGGGTTTCCAGCTTCAGAGAAATGGGATAGTCATAAAATTTGGCATCAAAATAAATACGGGAAACACGGTGTCTTGTGAGCATGACCCGGTCTTCCTTTTCGGGATCCGGTCCTCCTTTGGTCAGAGGCATGGGCCGGTTTAAGATGATATCGTCATAGGTGGGAGCGCCCTGCATAGGAAGCATTTTGTCCCACCACTCGTTGACCTCCGGGATCTTTGAAAAGAACCGGTGACCGCCCATGTCCATGCGGTTACCCTTGTAGTTTACGGTTTTGGAGATACCGCCGAAGCAATCGCTCTCTTCAAAAACGATGACCTCCATATCCTTTGATTTTGTCAGAAGTTCATAAGCAGCCGTAAGTCCCGCGGGACCGGCGCCTATGACAAGTGCTTTCTTCATGTCTTGTCCGCCTTTTTCAGAAAATAAAATCCATTAAAATATTCTAACATACATTGAAAATTGTGTCCATGGTGAAAAACGAAACCGCGCCTTAAAAGGTGACCTCCCCGTCATGGGATACCAGGGAGATGCTTTCCACGCCCTCTAATTTCTCAAGGGTCTGCATCATTTCATATTCTCTGGCTGCCCGGACCTCCAATACCAGATTGCAGCGGCCGGAGGAGATATTGCGGGATTTTATTTTATAATATTTACAGTATTCCCCGATTTTCTGCATAAGAGGAGGCTCTTTTCCGGAGTCCGTCAGGTTGGCCACTAAGATCATGGGAGCACGACCTACCGGAAGCCTGTCCAGGAAGATGACCATGAGAGTGAGCACTGCCGAAAGCACAATGGCCACCTCAGTCATGTGCGCACCGCAGCAGATCCCCACCGCAATGGACCAGAACAAAAAGCAAAGATCCATAGGCTCTTTGACCGCCGTCCGGAAGCGGACAATGGACAGGGCGCCTACCATGCCTAAGGAGATCACAATGCTGGACTGGACGGCAAGGATGATCCCCGCGGTGATCACTGCGATCACCGCAAGAGAAATGTTAAAGGTTCTGGAATAAAAGGTCTTTTTGGTGATCAGCCGGTAGACCATAAAGATATAGCAGGCAATGGCCGCTGTAATGATCAGCACGGCGGCGATATGGGGGACGCTGATGGCGTCGCTGGTAAAAGATGAAAGGAAATCCTTCTTAAAAATGTCTGAAAAGCTCATGTTATACCTCCCTGTTGCGGCGTGAATTTTCTGCAAAGATAATATTTGGAAAAGGTGCTTGCCGAGAGCCCCTCAAGCTGTAGCAGCCTGTGGATCTCGTCCGGCAGAAAGTCATCAAATTTAACCTCCATCAGAGCCTGTCCCTCGGGCATAACGCCCCGGCCCTGGATGCGTTCCTCCAGAAAAGAATGGATGCTGTCCGAGGAGGTGATGTTCCGGTCAAAGGTTACCCGTACATTGGCGTCTCCGGGACGGTACACATAGGGGACTCTGTCATAATCTACAATAATGGCAGGCCGCATGAGACGCACGGCCATCAGATAAGAGAGCCTGCTAAGTACCTGCTGTCCGGGGCCAATGTCCGGGGGGATCTGTCCCGCCATCAGCATCTGGCACTGGGCCAGGGAAATGGTGCAGGAGCGCTTGCCGGTTTTTCCCCGGAGCTTTTGCTTCAGCTCCAGGCGGATCAACTCTGTATTGTGATCATAGATGCGGATACGGTATTTTTCCCGGTTGTCCACGCCGTTTTCGTTGTCCATAAAGCAGCTGTTTTCGTAATCGTCGAAGTAAAGGCTCCGGATATTATAATAGCCCATGGGTGAGGCGTGGGCGTCCTTTGTCATCACAGGGCTGATCCTGGCCTCCTCTATAAGGATCTGGCCCCGGGTCAGAGGATATTTAAATTCATGCCGGTAACGTATCTGTTCCAAATTACGGTTCTCCTGATCTGTTTATTCTGATGGTTCCCAGACACCTTCCAAAATACAATCCCTTGTGATGGGAGTCTGGTTGGTAACAATCTGCCTGCTTGTCTGGTCTACATACCCCTTGAACTGATAATCCCCTTTCTCCATACAGGGGAGAGCTTCAATAGCAGAGCCCTTTTCTACCCAGTAGTACAGGGTCTGGTTATAATCCTGATTTAAGAAAGGGGCATCGTTTCTGACCTCCACGATGCAGAATTCCCTGTGGTCGATCCAGAGCCTGTCCAGAAAATCCATTTTTGCAAGAAGGAAGCTGCGGACCATGTCTGTGTGGCAGTCGAGGGCGGCAAACCGGGCAGGATCTGTCCGGGCGGAAGGAGCCGACCCTTCAGGGACCGTCAGATCCTCCGGGAGGACAAACATCCAGGAAAGACGGTGTTCCTTCCAGCGAAAGGCGTCCAGCCCGGCGCTCCGGCTGATCAGGGAAAGATAGCTGTCGATCCCTTCCTGCAAAATGTTTTCCAGGGCCGGCCGGAAAACATTCCGGTATTTTTCTTCTACGGTCTGCCGGAAGGCAGGATTTTGGTACATGGCCGCAAGCCATCGGTTCTGGTTGGGATTTCCTTCTTCCCTGGTATTGGAGATGGAGGTGGTAAGGGCAGAGGGGTTGGCAAACATCGCGGTGTTTACATTGCCCATGGTTCCGTCAAAATCCCAGACAGGGCCGGCGTATAAGGGCCCTTCCTTTTGGTTGTTTGTATAGGCAAACTGGCTGGCAATCCCGGTATCGTGGTCGCCGGAAATTTCCTGGATCAGCCACGCCACGGCCCAGCTGTCCAAGTCCAGCAGCTCCTCTAAGGGCTTTCCGCTAAGTGCGCTGACGCCGTCCTTTGCAAAAAGAGCGCTTTCAATATCATTCAGCATAAAACGGATCTCTTCTGTTTCCGCTTCGGAAAGAGAAGAGCCGGTATGGGTGGCAAAAAGCTGTCCCCGGTCAGTCAGGATATAGGGAATCCCTTCCTCCCTGCGGAAATCCAGCTCCATTTCCAGGAACCAGCTTGCATCTGCAGCAATTTCCAGCCGGTTTTCGGCAATTTCCACCGCCTCTGTCAAAAGATACAGCCCCTGATAGCGGCCGTTTAAATACAGCTCTGTAAACACGCCGTCGGGTTCATAGGAGGATGTGGTCTGATTGGCCAGATCCAGCACCAGCTTATTCCTGAGATAGGAGCCGTCCGTTGCGTTAGCCAGCAGATTCCATTTCAGGGCGGGCGCCATGCCGCATAAACCGATCTGTCTGCCGAAGGAAAAAGTAAAGGGCTTTTTGTCAAGGGTAGCCGTCAGGTTGCCCCGGACTTTAAATTTGTCCAGCCTTTCCTGACAGGTAATGTTGCCGTTTTCATCCAGCAGGGCCATGGTTCCTGTCTCAATATATTTTCTGTTGTCAAACTCCTCCAGGCTTAAAAGATCCTTTTCATCCTCTGTGGTGATCATAATGGCCGGCAGGCCTTCGGAAACCAGTATCTGCAAAGGCTCCGCCATATAGGAGGCGCCTAAGGGGCCTTTGAGGGTAAGCTGATAGATTTCCTCCGGATCCGATGGATTCCAGAGAGCCCCTTCTCTGTAAGGAACCCCGTCGATCTGCAGGGTACCCTTGCGGTCATCATAGCGCAGGGTAAATTCCTCATTTTCATTTTTAAAACAGGAGGGAAGAAAAAGATAATAGCCGCCTTCTGTTTCATCCTTCCACAGACCAAACCGGATACATTGTCCATCAACAGTGCATTCCAGAGATAAGCCATCCATGATGTCTTTTTCGTGGTCTGTCTGCAGGTAGGACAGGATAAAAGACCCTGCCAGCATCAGGCAGGCGCCTGCCCCTACAAGCATACGCCACAGGGCTGGTAAGCCGCCCCGATAAGAGGGGCGGCGTCTGGTCAATAAGCCGGCCTGCGAAGCATGGCGGCGTTTGATCAATAAGCTGGTACGCGAAGCGTGACAGCGTTTGATGTGATAAGCCATCGTGTTACTACTCCTGCTGTTTTGAGAAAAGGTCACCCATAAATTATAAGGGATAGGAACAAAAAATACAACCGGATCGGAAAAGGGGTTAATCCTGGTTCCAGAGCGTTCCCAAATAGCGCTCTTCTATTCTTCCGAGGCGCTCTTTTAGCTTTAAAAGGGTGAAAAGCTTTATGCGGATCAGGTCTATGAGGGAGCACGCGATGTAGATGGATGCTGCGGTAAGCAGTATGGAAAGGATTTCCAGGGGAACCCAAAATTCTGCCTGCCGGGCAAAGCGCCCCTCCAAAAGCTGATGCCAGATGAGGGGATGGGCGTGGATCAGATAGACGCTGAAGGCCATGGGAGAAAAAAAGCGGATGAAGCGCTCCATTCTCCGGGAAAAACGGAGCCGCTCAAACAAAAGCAACAAAAAGGCCGCCGCCGAAAAGAGGGTGACGGAGGTATGGGTGATAAAATTGATCCCGCCCAAAAAGCCTGAAAAGGGAAAGATTCCTGCCTCTGTCAGGATTTTGGTCAGCCAGGTCAGGGTGATGGCAAGCACGGCTCCTGCCAGCATTTTCACAGGATGTGCTTTGGGAAACAGTCCGTACTTCCCTATATAGGCGCCGATCAGGTACATGATCATGAGCAGCCATGCATTGGAGGAGGTGCCGAAAAGCTCCTTGCCGGAAAAGGTCTGCAGGCACAAAAAAACGGCGGCAAGGCTTATGGCAACCGCCCGGTGCTGAGCCCGGGTCATTTTGCTGATCGCTATATTGAGAATGGGAAGAAAGAAAAACAGGGCAAAATAAGCCGTGAAATACCAATAATAGCCGCCTGTTACGGGGATCAGAGCCTTGATCCAGTCCTTTGGCGATACGGCTCCCGGGACGAACAGGGAAAAAAGCAGGGTGATGGTCAGGGTATAAAATACCACCCGCAGCCACAGCAGGATGATATTCTGATATCTGTATTTTGCGTGGATTCCCACATACCCGGAAATAAGGGCATAGCAGTCCACAGAGCAGTAGGCCATAGCCTCCAGAAACCATGCGGCCTTATATTGGGGGGACATGGGAGCGGCGGCGTCCAGGATACCACCCTTTCCCAGTATATGGGCAGTAACCACCAGAAGCATGGAAAACATCCGCAGGGCATCGATGCCGTAATTGTGTTTTGACGTGGCTTTGGCCGGGGATTGGCTGTTAGTTTTCTTCATGGCAATACCTCAGTTTCTTTTCGGGTAAAAATGATTTTTGGTAAAAACATTATAGCAGGAAGTGCCGACAAAAGATAGATATTACCTTTTTTGTTTTTGGGCAGGAGTTTAGGCCGCAAATAGCAACTTTAGGCTAGTGTTTATGAAAAAATTAGTGTAAAATGAAAAAAGCTTACAGAACAGAATGATTTCAAAGGATGGAGAGAAGATAAAGTATGAGCTTCAGGGAGGAACCTATGGTTTTGTCTGATCATAAAAAAAAGATACTGGCCGCATGCTATCTCGGGGCATCCGGGTTTTTACTGCTTTTTTTTGCAAGTCGTTCCTCCTTTTTGTATCCCTGTAATGACTGGAATGACGCCAACAGCTATTTTTCCGTAGGGAAAGCGCTTTTTAACGGGAAGATGCCCTACCGGGATGTGTTTGACCAGAAGGGGATGTACCTTTATTTTCTGTATGGACTGGCTTATCTGGTCTCTCACACTACCTTTGCAGGGGTGTTTGTGCTGGAGGGGATCCTGGCCGCCTTCGATCTGTTCGGCATTTGCCGGATCCTGATGCTTTATGTAAAAAGGGAGACGGCCCTTGTGCTGAGTTCCCTTGTGCTGGCGGTGATCGTCAGCTCCCGGAGCTTTTACTGGGGCGGCAGTGCGGAGGAAATCTGTTTTCCTTTTCTGGTGTGGGGGTTGTATCTTTCGCTGGATTATTTTAAGAACCGATACCCCGGGCAGGCAATGGGCGCCTTCAGGGTCTTTCTGGGCGGACTTTTGGCAGGGATGGTGGCCAACATTAAATTTACGGTGCTGGGATTTTTCTTTGCCTGGATGATGTGTGTCTTTTTTTCCTTTCTTGTAAGGAAGGATCTGGCAGGAGGGATAAAGGCATGCTTTGTTTTTCTGGCAGGGATGGCGCTGCCCTTTTTGCCCTGGGTGATCTATTTTGCCGTTAACCATGGGCTTTATGAGTGGTATTGGGGCTATGTATATATCAATGTTTTCGTGTACAGCAATTTAAACGAAGAAGGGCCTGGGCTGATGGAGAGGATATACACCTTGAGTAAGCTTCTTTATTGGCTGATCCGGGATAATATAATTTATTTTATCTTTATAATACCGGGGATGATCTGGGTTATAATGGGAAAAAACAAAAGGCTTCTGGAGCGCTTCCTGCCCCTTGCCTTAAGCTTTTTCCTCTTTCTGGGGATTTATATAGGAGGCTCGGAGCTCCCCTATTATGCCTTGCCCCTGGCGGTGTTTACGGTATTTGGCTTTGCCCTGGCGGGGCGTATCTGGGAATGGGCCGTGAAGTCAAAGAGCGGCTTCCGAGGGATGCTCCCGGTGGCGGCCTTTTGCTCTGCAGCACTGGGGATCCTCATTATCTGGACTAATTCCATGAATATTCCCTACCGGCTGGAAAAGAAGGAGGATATGTTCCTGTATCAGTTTAAGGAGATCGTGGAGGAGACGCCGGATCCTACCCTGCTCAATATCAGCTGCCTGGATGCAGGCCTGTATACGGTGTGTGATATTGTCCCTACCTGCCGGTGGTTCCAGACCCAGACGCTGGCAACGGATATCGTGGAAAAGGAGCAGGAACGGTATATCCGGGAGGGGCAGACGGATTATGTGCTGGCACGGGACTTTTATCCGGAGGTGATCTGGGAGAGGTATGAGCTGGCGGCACAGGCGCCCTGGTATATGGGAGATCTGGAATTTACCTATTATCTGTTCCGGAGAAAGGATTTGTAACAGTTTGGAAAAAGGAGTATGGGACTATGCTTGTATACAAGATCGTAGGTTTAATCTTTTGGTTGCTGATCATTCCTTTTTGTATGGGACTGCTTAGCCTGCCTCTTCTGGGCAGAAGACACAGAACCCCGGGAGTGGCGTTGCTTGGGGGGTATATCCTGCAGTTTACGCTTTTGGAGATCGTGGGGATACCGGTGGTGCTTCTGGCAGTTTATCATGGTTTTTCAACTTTTATTAAGTGGTATACGCCCTTTCTGGTGGTTTTTGCCCTGGCAGGAATCTGGGTAACCTACCTGAAAAAGAGAAAGGGGTATGAGCTGAATTTTAAGGAATATTTCAGCTGGAAGGAGGTATCCTGGGAGAGCCTGGTCTGCTGGCTGTTATTTCTGGGGATTTTGGGCTTCCAGCTTTATATGGCCTTTACCAGGGCATCCTTTGACGGGGATGATGCTTATTACGGGGTACAGGCTCTTACAGCCCAGAGAATCGATACCCTCTATCGGGTAAACCCCTATACAGGCCGGAGTTCACCTCTGGACGTGCGCCATGCACTGGCGCTGTTTCCCATATGGGAGGCCTATGTGGGCAGTATGAGCGGCATCCACGCCACCATTATCTGCCACAGCGTGATCCCTCTGGTGCTGATCCCTCTTACCTATCTGCTTTACTATCAGATCGGCAGGACCCTTTTCAAAAAGAGCAGGGGCATGCGCGCCATGTTTATGGTGCTGATCGCCTTGTGGCAGATGTTCGGGGCAGTATCCATCTATACCACAGAAACTTTTTTTCTTACCCGCACCTGGCAGGGAAAGTCCTTCGCAGGCAATTTTGTGATCCCGGCGGTACTCTGGATCTTTTTGTGTCTCTTTGAAAAAGAAAAGACAAGGAGCAGAGGACTGCAGCTGAAGGAGGGCTGGAGCATCACAGAAAGCGGCAAGGGCATTCTGGGCGAGAAGAAGGAGGGGTATCAGGGACAGGCAGGGTTCTGGCTGCTGCTTGGCTGTCTGAATCTGGCCGGCGGGGCCAGCAGCTCTCTGGCGATTTTGCTAAGCTGTCTGATGACGGCGGGATTCGGCCTTTTGTTTGCTCTGAAGGAAAGGCAGCCGGGGATCCTGGTAAGGGCGGCTCTTTCCTGTGTGCCCGGCGGAATTTATGTACTGCTTTATGTGGCTCTTACCCACGGCCTTTTGATCGTATAAGGGGGTGCGCTTATGTACGGGATATTTATGGAAAGTCTTGTGATCTTTAAACTATATACGGGGCTGAAACCTCTTCTTTTACTGACTCTTCTCATGTGGCTGTTTTTGCTGGTGATGGAAAAGAACAAGACGGTGCGTATCGTGCTGGTATATGCGCCCTTTCTGGTGGCGGCGCTGTTTCTTTTCCCTGTAAGCCGCAAGGCCTTTGTGGCAGCAGGGCTGGACGGGGAGACCTATTACCGTGTTTTGTGGACGATCCCTATGGGGGTGATCTATTGCTATGGGGCCTGCCGGTTGTTTGTTGGGCACAGGAGGATCGGCCTTGTGGCTGCCTGCGTGCTGGTGATCGTTTGCGGGAGCTTTGTATATCAAAGCCAGTATATTTCCAGGGCAGAAAATCTTTATCACATACCGGATACGGTGGTAAAGATCTGCGACAGGATCGGTTCGGGGGATCCCCAGGTACGGGTATCGGCGGTGATGCCTACAGAACTGATCCATTTTGTAAGGCAGTATGATCCCTCTATCAACATGCCTTACGGCCGGGAAATGCTGGTAGAGCGGTGGGAGTACTACAACGCGGTTTATGAGGCCATGGAAAAACCGGAGGTGGTGAATATGGAGGAGCTGCTTTCGGCTACCAGGCAGGAGCATTGTAAGTATCTGGTAATGGGGCAGGAAAAGCAGACCGATACAGACCCTGAAGAGAGCGGCCTTTTACTGATCGATGAGATTGACGGGTATCGGATCTATGAGGATCCGGAGGTGGAGTAATGCTGTTTAATTCATACGGGTTTGTGTTTGCATTTTTTCCGTTGGTGCTTGCGGGATATTATCTTTGCGGCAGGATAGAGGAGAAACAGGGGGGCGGGCGCAGGATCAGAGGTCTTAAGATGCTGTTTTTGCTGATGGCTTCCCTGGGGTTTTACGGGTGGTCCCATCCGGAATATCTGCTGGTGCTTTTGGGAAGCATGGCAGTAAATTATCTGCTGTTTCACTTTATGGAGAAAAATCCCCGGGGGAGTCTTGCTACCGGGCTTTTCTTTGACCTGGGCCTGTTGTTTGTCTTTAAGTATCTGGATCCCTGGAGCTTTGTGCCACTGGGCATCAGCTTTTTTACCTTCACTCAGATCGCGTTTTTGATGGAGGGCTTCCGGGGGAATCTGAAGGAGGTGAGTCCCCTCTCCTACGGGCTGTATGTGAGTTTTTTCCCCAAGGTGATGCAGGGACCCATTGCCCTGCCCGGTGAACTGCTTCCCCAATTGGCCTCAAAGCCTTCCGGGGGAAAGGATGAGAGGCAGGCAGACTGGGAGCGGATATACAGGGGGCTTTATCTGTTTGTGCTGGGCCTGTTTAAAAAGGTTCTGATCGCAGATACCCTTGGCTCTGCCGCGAATTTCGGCTACGCCAATCTTGCGGCGCTTAATTCCGGGGACGGGCTGATCGTAATGCTGTCCTATACTCTGCAGCTTTATTTTGATTTCAGCGGGTACTGTGATATGGCTATGGGGATCGGGCAGATGCTGGGGATTTCACTGCCCCTTAATTTCGATTCTCCTTATAAGGCTGCAGATATCATGGAATTCTGGGGCAGATGGCATATGACCCTGACACGTTTTTTTACCAGGTATCTGTACATTCCCTTAGGAGGAAACCGGAAGGGGAGACTCAGGACCTATGGGAATTGTCTGCTGGTGTTTCTGGTCAGCGGGATCTGGCATGGGGCAGGGATCCAGTTTGTGGTATGGGGGCTTATGCACGGGCTTTTGTTTGTGCTCACCAGGGCATGGAAAGACTTTCAAAATGAAAGTCACTTTCGGAAGGAGAGGACTTGCAGCCCTAAAAAGAAGCCGCCTCTGCTCCAAAAGGCTGTTCACGCTTTTGGCGTGGCGCTTACTTTTTTGTATGTGAATATTGCCTGGATCTTTTTCAGGGCGCCCTCTGTGAAGGAAGCTCTTTCACTGCTTAAGACCATCGGAGGCTTTTCCTTTGGCAGGATCAATTGGGAGCTGGCCGGAAATTTTAATCTGGACGAGTTCTGGTATGTGATCAAGGTGCTCAGGATCGACCGCTGGCAGTACGCCCATTATATTCTTATGGTACTTATTCTGGCGGCAGTACTTTTTTTGGTATTCTTCGGGAGAACGGCGGTAAGCCGGGCGGAGAAGGCAAAGCCTGGTGTGGCAAATGCGCTTTTGCTGGCGGTTTTGTTTGTGTGGAGCGTACTTTCGTTTTCGGGAGTCAGTTCCTTTTTATACGTGAATTTTTAAAAGGAGAAAGAGAATAAAAATTGAAGGCAAAAAATCCTTTTCAGAGAACCATCTTATTCTTTCTGGCGTTTGTTCTGGCGGCGTTTGTCCTGGCAGCGGCACTGGTGGTGTATGTGGATCCTTTTTTTCACTACCATGCTCCGCTTCCGGGTTTTCCCTATCTGGTGGACAATCAGCTGTCCCAGAACCCGGGAATGGCAGCTTATATGGAATATGACAGCGTGATCCTGGGCTCCTCCATGACGGTGAATTTTCAGACCACCTGGTTTCAGGAGCTGATGGACTTAAATACCCTCAAGCTGAGCTACAGTGCCGCTTATCCCAAGGATCAGGCCAATATTATGGATATCATATTCAAGAGCAAAAACAATCAGGGGCAAAGAAGGCTGAAAAAGGTCTTTTTGGGAGTGGATGTGATCACTTATACAGGCGGGGTGGAGGAAACGAAGTATCCCATCCCGGAATATCTGTATGACGATGATATTTTGAATGATATCCAATATGTGCTGAATAAGGATGTGCTGCTGAATTATATCCTGCGGCAGGTGGCGGATCCGGAGGCAACGGATCTGTCCAATGTGTATGCCAGCTGGTGGACGGAGGAATATTATAGTCAGGAATGGGTATTGCATAATTACAGCGATCCTCCCCGGACACAGGAGGAAACTCCGGGAGACGCCTATCTTGCCGCGGTTGAAAAAAATCTTGCAGAAAACATCTGCCCTTATATTGAGGAGAATCCGCAGACGGAGTTTGTGGTCTTTTTTCCTCCCTACAGCATTTTATTCTGGAATGATGTGCTTAAGGAAAATCATCTGGAGGCAACCCTGGAGGAATACCGTTACATTGCAGAGAGGCTGAACGCCTATGAGAATGTGGAGGTTTATTTTTTCCCGGACAGAGAGGAGATCATCTGTGATCTGAATAATTATGCGGATTACAGCCACTATCATCCCAGGTTTAACCGGTACATGGCGGAATGCTTTGCAAAGGGAGAGCAGAGGGTGGCAAAGGAAGGAGAAGAGGGAGAAGGGATAGACGGTCATCTGGCGCGTATGAGGGAAATTGCGCTGGCCTTTGATTATGAGGGATTGCTGGGGAAAAACAACGGATGATCGGCTTTGCCGGTCATCCTTATGTCAACAACGGACAGCACGCTTCGTGAACTGTCCTTATGTCAAACAACGGATGTCAGGCTCCGCCAGCCATCCTTATGTTAATAAAGCCAGGCAGTTAATCTGCCTGGCTGCTGTTTACCACGTCCATTCGGTTATTGATGATGTCCGCCGCTCTGTCGGCGATCTTTTCCCGTCCGTCCTGATTGTAATGCATATGATCGGCCATATATTCTTCATAATTTCCCTCATTGATGGTTCCGTAGTAGTTGTCAATGAATGAAACGCCGCAGTCCAAAACAGCCTCGGATTCCTTGATCAGATAGTGATTTAAGGTGCCGTTTCCAAGATCGGTGATGGTTCCGTTCTGAAGCTTTCCGTCCTCGTCCTGATATTGGGCGTAGGAGTGGGACATGACCAGAACGCGGATGTAAGGCCAGGTATTCTGGATGTTTTGGATGGCAGTTCTCAGGCCTCCGGTAAAGGCAGTCACATCATAAGGGTTGTCCGGATTGTCGGAAGGCGTTCCCATATTATAATCCGTGCTGTCATACATGATCAGGATAACGTCAACCTTGTCCATATCCACGGTTTTCATTTCGTCCACGCCTTCCATGTATCTGGGATCCGGCTCGTCCCCGGCAATGGAGTTGATGGCGGTAAATTCGTTGTTGCGGAAGCACTCCACCACATAATAAAGGTTAAAATGGTCTCTTGTATACTCCGGGTTGTAGGTGGGATATTTGCAGGCAGCAGAGGAATCGGGGAATGCGCAGTTGTAAACTACGGCATCCGTCTTATCGGCGATCAGGGAACAAAGTCCGGTCTCTCCCCGGTCATCTGTAAAAGGGTTGTTTCCCAGGCAAAGGATGGTGGTCACACCGTCATCCTCCCGTCCTTCAAATGCCGAGGCGTCCATGGGGATGATCATATCAAGGGTTTCCACATCAAACTCTGAAGGATCCACGTCCTCTAAGCCTGCGTTCAGCTCGTTGATATCGATGCCCTTGTTCCAGCGCACCAGCCGGAAAACGGCAATGCCGGCAATTAATATGATCGCGGCGACCAGAATGATGTGCAGGCTGACTGGAGAACGCTTCTTTCCGGAAGGTTTTTTGGAGGGAGCAGAGCCTTCTTCGAAATACTCCAGGTCCTCCTCTTCATTCTCCTCATCAGCTTCCTCCGATTCCAGAAGCTCTTCGTAGTCTTCCTCGTCATCAAGCTCCAGCCATTCTTCGTCAAGGTCATTGTTATATGTGTTCTTTTTATTTTCTTTCATAGGGTACTCCTTTGAATGGAAGCAATTAATTCTTTCGCTATTCTACTATTATTTGACCGAAAAATCCACTTATTCATAAAAATTTAATATATCTTTCGGGGATTTTGTGATAGAATACCGTTAGTTTTCGACATAGCTTTTGTGAAAAGAGGAAGATGGTTTATGGAGAAGCGTTTGAAATTAGGAAATATTCTGATGCTGCAGGCGGTGTTTTTTGTGTATAGTATTTCCAGCGTTGTATCTAAATTTGCGTCCGGCAGGGAGCTTTTCAGCTTTGGGTTCCTGCTTTTTTACGGGCTGGATATTCTGGTGCTGGGGATTTATGCTCTTTTGTGGCAGCAGGTGATCAAGAAATTTGAGCTTTCCGTTGCCTATGCGAACAAGGCGGTTACCCTGTTATGGGCGCTGGTCTGGGGGATATTTATCTTTCATGAAAAGATCACCCTCTGGAAGGTGGCAGGAATTTTGCTGGTGATGGCGGGAATCTTTATCTTAAACAGTGAGGAGGGAAAGCAGTCATGAATTTTTCAATCCTGATACTGATCGGATCGGTGATCATAGCATCCTTTGCCCAGATCCTTCTGAAAAAGAGCGCCGCAAAAACCTATAGCTCGCCCATACGGGAGTATCTGAATGTTTATGTGATCTGCGGCTACGGGATGATGTTTTTATCCATGTTTATTACGGTGCTTGCCTACCGGGGGCTGGACTTTTCAAATGTTCCGGTGATCGAGTCCCTGGGGTATGTGGTGGTCATGCTGCTGAGCTATTTCTTTTTTAAGGAAAAGATCACGAAGCGTAAGATTCTGGGAATGGCAGTGATCCTGCTGGGGATTTTTGTGTACTACAGGTAACAGGCTTTAGGGACAGGAGATCATGACAGCGAACGACAGGCGTTTTGCCGCCTGCCGTTTGTGATAGAATGCGGAACTGCTAAAGGTTGGGAGCCTCTGAGCCCTGGAGGGTCATGGCGGCCAGCAGGGCGGTGACCGGCAGGTTGTGCTTGTTCTGGGCCTGAAGCTCTTTATACCATTTGCTGTATTTATACATCCGGTATGTAGTTTTGAGCCTGGACAGCTGTGCTTCATCGGCGCAGGCAGTTTTGAAGGCTTCCCTTTCCGCCATATCAAGCTCCACATAATCCAGATAGGAAATCTGGAGCTCTGTAAGCGGATCTGTGCATTTCGGGCAGATCATTTTGTGCCCGTTCAGCATGAAAACACGGTGGCAACGTTTACAATAATGCATGTACATCATAAAAAATTCCCCTTTTCTAAAAAGCACACAATAGTTGAAAACTTGATATTAAGTTTACAGTTTATGCGAAAAAAGTCAATAACTTATATGGTAATATT
>CANDAG010000057.1 GCA_947382625.1 uncultured Lachnospiraceae bacterium | reverse complement strand
CATTCTTCACTGCTATCTCATACGCCGATCCGCCTGCCGCTCCCGGTGTTCCCGGAACACCTTTCAAGGTATCAAGCCACTCTGCTTCCGTTCCCTCATAGCCATTCTTCACTGCTATCTCATACGCCGATCCGCCTGCCGCTCCCGGTGTTCCCGGGACACCTTTCAAGGTATCAAGCCACTCTGCTTCCGTTCCCTCATAGCCATTCTTTACTGCTATCTCATACGCTGATCCGCCTGCCGCTCCTGGTGTCCCGGGGTCACCTTTCAAGGCATCAAGCCACTCTGCTTCCGTTCCCTCATAGCCGTTCTTCACTGCTATCTCATACGCTGATCCGCCTGCTGTGCCCGGTGTCCCTGGATCACCTTTCAAGGTATCAAGCCACTCTGCTTCCGTTCCCTCATAGCCGTTCTTCACTGCTATCTCATATGCTGATCCGCCTGCTGTGCCTGGTATCCCAGGGGCACCTTTCAAGCTATCAAGCCATTCCACTTCCGTACCGACAAAACCAGCTTTAACGGCTTCCTGATATGCCGTCCTTCCCGCCCGTCCGTGTAAATTTGGCGTATCAAATTCATCCGCAGCAGTTTTTATATGCAGGATGTATGTTTCTTCTGTTTCTGTCCCTACTGTAATAACAGGAGCTGAAGTGCCGGATGTGTTGATGATATTCCTGACTTCCGCCTCTGTAGTGTAATTGATATCATTCCTTAACTGGCTCACATCTGTCGGGATCGCCGCATCCATTGTCTTTTGGATTACGCCCTGACTCTGCTTACTGGTATCTGTGAGCGTCGCCCTGACCGCGCCTAGCGTATATCTGGTATTCTCCGGGGCATCGATATGGATTTCTGCCTTGCTTAAAAGATACCATGCTCCAATATCGTGCAAGGCCGACTCCACTTTTACATAAGTGCAGACATACAGTGCTTCTATCTGCGCATCCGTCAGATTCAAATCGATTGCCTGCACGTTTATGGTCTTTTTAAGGCTTGTCCCAGCTTTGAGACGTTCCTTCGCTTTTCGTAGAAGATTCTGCGGCAGCGTTACATCCTCCCATATGCTGTCATCCGGATCCGCAAATATGATTCCGTATTCCTCCGCTTTCTCTTGGTCTACGATATACTTTTCCCCGTCATTTACGCTCGCTATCGTAATCCTTTGGTTGTTGACCACTGCACCCATAGGTCTTATAGCTGTGTACATCTCTGTCGCTGACGTATTGACTAGCAGATCAATGATATTCTTTCCGAAAGAAATTGGCTGCCCGGATATCTCCTCATAATCTTCCAGCCAATCAATATAGTCCCCGTCCTCCTCGTAGCGGATCCTAACATGACCTCCAAGCGTACTCTGAAAGCATTTTTCCTTGACTGCCTTCCAAGTTTTTAAGTCATTTTTGCTGCTCCGCACGATATAATCATTTTTATCCTTAACAGTTACTCTGCCAACCTTTAACCTCTGTTTTTCATTGACCAGCTCATTATGATTCTCTATGATATCCCGGAACAGTTCTTCCGGGGATCCCGAAAAATCAAAAGCAGGGAAGATGGAATCATTCAGGAACGCAAGCTGTCCTTCACACTGAATGGTCTTGATATTATCAATATTGCTGTCATCTGCAACAATCCTTCCCTTCCAGATGATCCTCTCGCTGTCCCGAACAGCAATTCGTGTGGCTAGTTTTTGTAATCTGCCAAAGGCAAAGTGGTCTGATGTTATGTTAAAATTCAGCGTGCCCGCACTGTTGTCCTCCAGTGTGAGCACGATATCGTAAAGGCACATATCTTCCACATCGGGGCTGTAGATCAGTGAATCGTCCGCATATATTGTATACATCACAGTGCTCCTTCCTGATATTGGAACAAAATGCTTCCCTCGCCTTCTACGCGGAATCTGTTGTATCCCTGCTTTAGTACCACACTCGCAAGCTCATAATTCCCTTCCGCCAGTGAATAGACGCAGTTTTCATATGTCATTTTCAGACTGCCCGTTACTGTAAGGACTGGAATGGTCCGCATCCTCTCATTGAGCAGCACAATATTACTGGCTCCCCTGATTTCCTCTTTATGCCTTGTCATCCTGATTTTATATTTATAAGGATCACAGGTCGCCGTTACCTCCACTGTGAAAAGGTTTTTTGCCGGCATGGGATCTGCAACGCTACAGCGCCCTCTATAGTAATACACATCATCCCTGTCAAGGATGATTTTCTTTTTTCTCCCATGCAGCTGGTTGATCAGATTTTCTATCTTAGCGTATTCCCTTGTTGTAAATTTGAAACCGATCTGCCTGTTGCCATACTTCACATCACCCAGGCTTTCCGTGATATCTAATACCCCGTTCATACCTGGGACCTCGATCTCCTTGATTTTAGCGATCGGTGTACTGACTCGGGCATAATTCATGAGAAAATCTGTTGTATAACCCATATGCAGATCATCAAACCATACTCCATTCATTATTTGATCCTCTCATCCTGTCTGGATATCTCTCCCAACCGCGCATTCATTCCCGGTGCTAAAGCACCCACAGTCACCCCTGAATCAAGAACAACCTGCATCTGCACAAGCTGTGGCAAATATCTGTTTAATATGCCTGAAATGGCATTTAAAGCTGTTGTTAATCCGTCATCACGCTCCGAAACTGCACGACGTATGTAATCTTGCAGCACTGTGATCGGCGCTATCGCTTCTGCTCCGGCCTCTCCTCCGACCATGATATTTCCCGTAGCCGGATTTATACCAAAAGCAGTAGGTTTCGTCATCACACCGCCCTGCGCATACCAATCCACCCCAAAATGCGGGATAGAGGGCGGATTTAGTGAGAATGACCCTTCCATTTTGAAGTGCGGCAGCTTGATGTGCGGCAGTTTCCACTCAAAATTGAAAAATCCTTTTATCTTTTCAACGATACCGTGGACCGCATCGCGGCATTTTGAAAATGTATCCTGGACCTTCCCGCTGATACCGCTGAATTTGTCGTAAATGGTATTGCCCATTTCCTGAAATTTGGATCCCGCAGTGTTCTTCAAGCTCTCGATCGCAGCGCTTCCCTTTTCTTTGATATTATTAAATCCTTCAACACCTTTTGCCGCCACTTCGCTAAGCCTTGCCACCGATTCTTCCTTAAATTCACGAAACTTGCCTGTAGCACTGTCTTTGAACTGCGTCACCTTTTCGACGGCGCTTTCCTTAAATTCCTGAATCTTTGTTGTCGCCTTTTCCTTTAGCTCGGTGACTTCCGAAACGATCTTCTCTCTGGCTTCTTCAAACCGCTGTCCCCATCTCTCCTTCAGGTCGGCTATCTTTGCAGAAGCCTCCTCTTTCAGATTGTAAAAACCAGTCACCACTTTCTCCTTCATCTCAGAAACCTTGGCGGATGTTTTTTCCCGCAGTTCTTCAAAATGATTCACTGCATTATCTTTTAGATTCTGGAGCTTTTCACCAGCCTGCACCCGAAGTTCTTCAAGTCTTGTCGTTGCATTCTCTTTCAGCTCGGCGAATTTTGCCCCTGCCTTCTCTCTCATCTCCTCAAATTTATTGACTGCATTTTCTTTGATCTCATGATACTTTTCGATAACAGCCGTTTTCATTTCTTCCGTCTTTTCTCTCAGGCTGTCTGCCATCGCATGATATCTTTCTTTCACTCCTTCAACAAGTTCATGAGTCTTTTCTCTGATCTGATCCCATTTTTCGAAGGCAGCCGCCTTCACGCTCTCTATCGCCTCAGACGCACCTTCCTTGATTCCTGCCCATTTTTGCTTGACAGACTCCACAAGCTCGTGCGTTTTTTCCTTGATCTGATTCCATTTCTCGCTGATCTTCTCTTTCAGCTCGTGTGCTTTCTCTTTTATCGTGTCCCAATTCTTATACAGGGCAACTCCGGCTGCTACAACTGCACCGATCACAGCGATGATGATCCATACCGGAGCCGGGACTGCTGCTAAAGCCGGTAACAGACCGCTCCCTAATTTAGTCACCAGACTTCCAATACCGCCTACTACTTTACCCCCGCCAAGAAGCAGTGTCTTTCCCACGGATATGACACTCCCAATTCCTCCCGCCAGCTTACTTCCTGCCGTGATCAGAGTACCTATCCCTGAGATTATCTTTCCTCCGACGATCAATACAGGTCCTGCCGCGGCAGCTATTCCTGCTATCGTAATGATCATCTTCTTCGTTCCATCATCCAGCCCGGAGATCCAGGTGCACAGATTGGAAAGCCATTCCACGCCCTGCCGCAGATAAGGCATTATCAATGTCACAAACTGAATCGCCAACGCCTCAAACTGAGATTTAAGCAGCGTGATCTGACCGCTCAGGTTATCATTCATGGTATCTGCCATATCTTTTGCAGCGCCATCCGCAGAATCGATTGCCTCCGCAAGCTTGTTAAAATCGCTGTCACTTGCGTTAATGATGGCAAGCATCCCTGACATAGCTTCTTTCCCAAACAGCGTGGCAGCCGCCTGTGCCTGCTGTTCTTCACTAAGACCCTTAAACGCCCCTCTAATCGTCGTCAGTACCTCTCTGAGAGATTTCATATTCCCGGAGCTGTCGACCAGAAGCTGATTATTGATGCCTGTGATCTTGTTCTCACCTTCCTGCGCCACAGACAAATCATTCACTGCCGCTTCCAGATTGTTTTTTGTCTTTTCGAGGTTCAGCGCCGCCGTCTGTGCCTGCGAGGAGTTTGCACCGTATTTTGCCACAGCATCATTGTATTTGATCTGCGCTTTTTCCATGTCGATGGTCTTATTCTCGACCTTTGTCTGGGCTTTCTGGAGTTTGCCGTTATCAATCACGTTTGCGGTTTCAGTCGTTGCCAGACCAAGCGACACCATCATATTCATCATCGCTTCTGTCGGATTTACCAGATTGGTGAGCGATGACCGAAGGGACGTGCCCGCCTGTGACGCTTTGATTCCGCTGTTTGCCATCAGACCTACGGCCAGCGCAACATCCTCCGCAGAATATCCAAGGGAGCCCGCCACCGGCGCAACATACTTAAAGGTTTCTCCCATCATGGAAACATTTGTGTTTGCATTGGATGATGCTTTTGCAAGCACATCCGCAAAATGTCCGGAATCGTCTGCCGACATTCCAAATGCAGTCAGGGCATCCGTAACGATATCCGAAGTAAGAGCCAGATCCTCACCGGATGCCGCCGCAAGGTTCATGATACCGGGCAGTCCGCTAAGCATATCGTCAGTCTTCCATCCTGCCATTGCCATGTAGGTGAGCGCCTCTGCTGCCTGAGATGCGGAAAATTTTGTCGTTTCTCCCATCTCTTTTGCAAGATTTTCCAGTTTTTGAAAATCTGATCCTGTTGCACCTGAAATGGCAGAGACCTGAGACATCGTTTCTTCAAAGCTGGCTGCCGTTTTGATAGCCGAAGCACCTATCCCGACAATGGGAGCCGTGATTCCGAGTGTCAGTTTGGATCCTATATGGGATATCTTGTCTCCGGCAGCCTGCAGACTGGATCCCATGGATTCCACCTTGGTCACGACAGAATCAATTTTTTCGCCAAACCCGTCTGCATCTAATACAATTTTTCCGACCAGTGTAAATAAATCCATACGCTACCTCATCAAAATGGATGGAATCCTGAAAGGATACCCTCTGCCTGAACCACCGCTTCCTCCGGTGTCAACTCATGACTGCTATCTGCCTTTACAACACCGGATTCCAAAGATGAACCTCTTAATATATCCGCTTTCCATGCGCTGAATGACCTTTCTTCTACTAAGGCTACAGCTAAATAGAGCTGCCAAAGCTTATCATCGTTAACCTGCTCAAGCAGATTGTCGATAAACTCCGGCAGCATTTCATTTGCGATCATTGCATCTAAAACGGGAAAGGGATTCGCATATCTTTCCGACAGCAAATCCCAAAACTTAACGATCCCTATTCGATGAACTTTTTCGCAGCCCTGAAAAAATTTACCAGGTCATTTCCTGTAAAAATATCCATGAGCATCTGCAAGAAGATATCCAGATCCAGCTCACTGACCTCCTTTTGGGAAAGTCCTGACAGACCTCCGAGGAACGCAAACACATCATCCATACAGCGTTCCAAGTTCAGAAGAATCATGTTTGCTACCCGCGTAATCGCCGTCGCGCCCACAATAAAGAAATCCGTATCCTGTCCCTGATCGGAATCAGTATCCAATTTAGTCTCTGATACCTCCTCTGTCAGTTCCCTTCTTTTTTTGAGCTTTACTAACAGTTCCGTGAAATCCTCATCCGCATAGCATGAAACGATATCTTCCAGTCCAAGCTTTCCGATAATCTTCGCCGCAGGGATCAGATCCCGCGCCTGGAGCTTTCTAAGCGTATACGGTTTTTCGCTTGTTTCCGTTGTGACCACTGATACTGCTGCATCCATCATTCAGTCCCTCCATTCTGCTGCTCCAGAAATGAAGCAATCTTTTCTTCTTTGTTGGCACCCGTAATCGTATACCCTCTGGCGGCTGCAATCTTTTCCAGATCAGCCACGGTCATGGAACCGAGCATTTCCGCTGTGTAAACAACAACTGTCTCCTTCTGTTGCGGATAATAAATGAACACCGGCAGCGTATCATGGGCATCCTCAAATCCAGCGTTACACTCAAACTTACATTTGAGTACTGACTTGTCCTTATTCTTCGTATCTGCCTCAAATCCGGAAGTGCAAAGCATATTCTCCATGATGACGATGACCTCCCGACCATCGGAGAGTGTTCCGATTGCTGCGATATTGTCAATGTAATCGCTGTCCTCCAGCAACGCCTTGGTCGTGTACAGATCATAACCAGGGATCTCCGAGTCTTTCTGCGCCGTAACCATTGTCATCTTGAGAATCTCCGGCGTGATCTCGATCAGGTTAGCCTCGATATATGCTTCTTCCCCCTGTTTGAGAGTCATGCCCCGCACATTTACCACCGCACCGTCTACCTCGATGGGCTCAAAATTAGAAGATACATGAACCTTCGCACCGCCCGATGTTGCCCCGAGCAGATCTCCATGCCACTTTCCATCCTCATATGTCAGATTCGCATAAAGAACTGCAGCGTTGATCAACATATTCTTCGGCGTTGCTTCCGTGATTCCCGATTTCTTAAACCTTTCAATCAGCTTCCCTTTTCCCATTATCCTTTTCCTTTCCAACGCTTAATGACCAGCGTTATCTGCATTTTTAACAGTTCCGTTTCTCCCTCAGTCTGAATATCTGGAAGTATCTCACCGGCAGAAACCAGCATCGTCCCTGCTCTGCACCGGATCAGGCGCCCCGTATCCTCGGGAAACATTTCACCGACCCGCTCCGCTGCTTCATACAGCTGCATATCATCTCCGCCGCGGTAAAACCCGGTAAGCAGCATCCTGTATTCCTCCTCACCGGATTCATCACTACCACCCACTCGGTGCAGTTCTCCGATAAAATACGGATATTGGGGCTTCCCTTTCCACCGTAGAAATCTGTAATTTATACCCTCGGATAAAATCTTTCCGACTGACTTAATAATCTCTTTCATGACAGCCCCCTGAATCTCTCCTGCGCAGCCGCAGTGATGACGTTCTTTAGAGACATATAGGCTTTATAGAGCGGTCTGATCGGACGTTTGCCTCGTGTGAAGTGTCTTTTGCCTTGTTCGTCCACATACCACCAGCCGCCTTTTCGCCCGTTTCCGTTCAACGCATACTCTCCGGTACCGAACTCCTCCCAGATCGCATTTTGAGAGTCGGAAGCCACGACACATTCCAGGCGGGACTCATCTACCTCATACCGCCATGACTGCCTTGTCTTTCCCGTCCGCACGCGCTGGTTATTCCGCACCGCTGCAAGAAGCTCACCGCCCGCCTCATGAAGCCATGCAATAGCTGTTTTCCGAAATTCTTCGGTCACCTCATCCTGATGGGTTTCAATGTGGATATCCATTCCCATTTCACTGTCCTCCCAAATATTTCAGGTAGATCTCCAGATGCTCATGCCGGCGCATCGGATCATCAAACAACTTCACTTCATAGACTTCTCCCTCAATCAGGAGCCTGCTGTTTGCAGTAGTCAGCTTTTCGCCGTTATACACGGGAACAAAATAGTCACAGAGGAATATATAATCGGAGTCTTCGACGCGGCTCATCTGCTTTAAGCTGACTCCGCCGTCCAGCAGATCGAGCGTACCATGCAAAGAACATATCCCTTTCCATGTGACCTGATCCGACTGGTATTCATCCTTCTCCACCGCTTTGATCTGGACTGTCGCTTCCGTATTGCCGTCAATATGTCCCATGCGCTACCACCTCATCTGCCTGTACGGTTCCAGAAAGCCGATCAGCGACGCCGGGTACCCGTTCAGGCTGTTCTGGTCGTCCATGTCATAATAGGTCACCGAATGACGGGACAGAGATTCTGTTTTGATTCCTACCTTCCCGCGCATCGTAAAATCCCATTGCAGCATATTGAGCACCCCTTCCTGCACATCCTCAGGATAAACCACCTTAGTGACTGTATTGGATGCCGAGTCGTGCAATCTCTTGTCGACATTCATACGCCCGGCTTCCGTACTTACAATGACATATAACCCTCTGTTGACCGAATCGCTGATCTCGACAGTGTCTCCTGCTGCAAGATAAGGACTGTTACCAATCAGCATTCCATCACAGGACGGCACTTTGAATCGTACCGTCCTGTCCTGAAAGTTATTGTTTGTCTCGGAACGGATCAGGCTCTCGATTGCCCTGATCTTACGTTCCACCACCGCTTCCGAAATATCCATCTGCAGATATGCCAGTGCATCTTCTACTTTTACAACCATAACCGCTCCTATTCTGCCCGCTCCACGGTATAGCCGTCTTTGGCTGCGAACCACGAAGCCGCATATCCGTCAAAGGTATAACCAACGCCATCCTTAAAGTCGACACCGCCAATCTGCTTTGCAATCTTGTTCCGGCAGGTAATCTTATACTTCTTTGGCTGCTGTTCTGCTGCCTTTGCCGCATCGGGATCCGCTGCCTGCTGCTCTGCTGTCTTTACCTCCTCAGAATCTGCCGCCTGCTGCTCTGCTGCCTTTACCTCCTCAGAATCTGCCGCCTGCTGCTCTGCTGCCTTTGTATCCTCGGTCTTTGTTTTCCTCGTTGCCATATCCGGTACCTCCTACTTGATCTTCAAATTGCGCAACACCGCCGCGCCTCTGGTGTTCTTGAGCGCAATTGCCGCCAGCATCTCCACTTCTCCCGTCTTGACTGCTCCCGGCTTAGTAAAATCGGGAAGATACTGTGAAATAAATTTATTGCCCTTGACCGTGACACCATGGAAGTTATCCAAACCGATCACCGGCGCGTAAATGTCAGTGAGCCCCATCACCTCGGTGCTGCCAATGGTGCGGGCTGCAATGGGTACCACCGGTGTCTCCACGTAACTGTCGCTGACTAACTTCGGATAATAGCCCATGTCGACAAACGGGATGCCGTCATAGGATTCCACCTGATTCCCGAAACTGTCCTCTGTATGGGTCAGGTAGCCGCTGCGCCTTGCCGCTGCCTTCAGCTTCGTGATCATCGAGGTGTTTGCCATGATGCAGGATGCCCTGCCAGATAAGCTTGCCAGAAACTCATCCATCAGATCCAGGAGCTTCTTATAGTTTTTATCCATGGCATCCGATGTAGAAAGATCAATATATCCATCAACATTGATCTCCGTGTTGCCACCCCGCAGCGCTTTGTCCAGACCGTCAAACGTCGTGGAATCTGCATCTGCATCACCTTCAATAACAGTCTTGGAGAACGCCGTGCAGGTAGCCTTGATCTTAGCTTCCACCTGTCTTGCCACCTCGGACGCTTTTCCGGACGAACTTTCGATCACACGGTCGACCTGAAAGGAGCCTCCAAAGACTTTCACATCAACAGACTGCTTTTCCCTGGTCGTCTCCTGAGGGACATACTCTTTGTTAATCTCGCGCGTCCCGGCAATCGCAGGTGTCTTCTCCCGCAGATAGCTATACGTCAATGTTGATCCGCCGCCGCTCGCTTCCAGCGCATCGTCAAACACCAGCCTGTCAAGCAGCAAAGAGTTTCTTCTGAAACTGTCAATGACCTGCCTGGCCACATGATCTGATCTTCCTTCTCTGAACTGTGCTAATGTTACCATTCTTCATATCCTCCTTATTTCTCATCTCCAGAATATTCCTGGGCAATTGCTTCCTCTAACGACTGTGGCGCCGCTTCATCATCCGTTCCGGATTCCAGCTTCTTGATCCCCGTTCTGATCAGCGGCTCTGTCCTCGTCTGCGGATCCGTGAACTGTGCCGCATGACTTTTCTTAAGATCGGCTACAAGCTCATCCACACCGGTCACCTTACCGTCTTCTCCGACCTGAAGCTTTTTGATCTCTCCGGTCTTCTCCGCCTGATACATCATGTAATCCACGTCAGACGCATTAGCCTTCGTGAGCGCCAGGATAAGCTGGGCATTGATCTTCCCCTGTCGCACGGTCTCCTGCAACTTCCTGATCTCCTCTGCCGCCGTCGCATCCGGCTCCTGCTGCTTCGCTGCCTCCTCCAGCTGTTCCTTCTCCTCCTGCAGCTTTTTGATCGCTGCTTCCGGATCCTCCACAGACGTGACATACAGCTTGTTTGCAGACATTGCATCCGTGATCGCTTTGATCTGCTCATCCGTGTAGCCCTGTTCCTTGAGAATTGCTCTTAAATCCATCTCCTCTTGTCCTCCTATTTTTTTGTACTAAAAAAAGACCCGAAGGTCTTTTTCCGGTTTATAAAATCCTGCATGGCAGGAAGTTACCATAATTATTCATCTACACTGTCTTTCAATTCCTGTATTTTTTTCATATACTTCTGGTCCGTCTCCACAAAGAGCTCCCTGTTGGAATCCAAGCCCGGCTTCAATCTTCCCTCTCTTTTTGCCCGTTCTATGATCGAATCCGATTCTTCGTTCCAATCATGTAACAGCTGTCTGTATTCTTTATTTGCCTGTTCTCTAGTCATCTACACGTCTCCTGCCATAACCATACCCTTTTTCTAATGCCCATTCCTTTACTCTCTCATCCCGCGCATCTTCATCTCCTATCTCAAAAACATTCTTTAATTGTTCCACTTCCTTATTTAATCTGGTCAACTCATATGTATACTTAGAATCTACTCCCCGTAAAGTTCTCAGCTCAAATGCCTCAAACAAATTGCAATCCAGATTACTAAAAGAATATTCCGTATACCCGATCGGATGATTGTGGGTAATGACCGCTCCTCTGATCCTGTCCCCCAGATCCGTATCCGGATATACACTCTGCGCCGTCCCATAACATTCATACATACCGCCATCCGTTAAGATGACCAGAGCTTTTTCGATCTCAGACTTGCGGTTCTGTTTCTCAAATACCTCGATTGCCCGGCTCACTGCCACAAGATCACTGACATCTATTTTGCCGAGATAACGGGGCGGCTCATGTTCCTCTATCCCGCTGTCTGTGCCATAACCGCCTGCTCCCAACCCGCTTATGACCTCAGTATACCGTTTCTTCCAATCTTTGTAAACATCCGACCGAATGCTCACCACTTCCCCTGCCGCCCTGCTGTAGCGGTATTCTTCACTGCCCAGATTCCACTTTGCCCTCTGGTTCATACAGCACCGGCAGTTGATATCTTCCTTCGCGATCCCGAAGCCTCCCGGGTACATTGCTCTTGCACCTGAAGACGGGATCACAAATTCTTCATCCAATTCCCTGAGCTGACCGTCCAGCTCCACATGAGTCTCCCTAGTCACATTATCAAGCGTGGAGATCCACTCTTTTATCACATCCGCGCCCTTATTCCTGGCAGTGACCATGCAATCCATCTCTGACTCGCTTGCCACACGATGCCCCTCTGTCCTGGCTATGGTATATGCCCTTGAAAGACTCGTGCCCGTCCGCAGGGCTATCTGCCTGGCAATGGAAGCATAATCCCTGCCGGTAGAAAATCCTCTCGCGATCTCTGCTTTTACGGTATCCTTCAACTGATCTACATTTTCATAAAGACGTTGTGAAAATTTAAGCTCCTTTGTATCCTTATTGATGCACTTTTGAACCTTGTTTTCATCGATCCGCAGGATCAGATCCACGCTGTCCCCGTGCATTCCATACAGACATCCAAGATACGCCTCACGGTACACCTTATCAAGGTAGCCAGTCATATCTTCCACATTCTGCTCCCCGAGTTTATGCAGGATCGTCTTAAGCTGTGCCTCCAGCATCAGCTGATACTTCATCTGGTTGGCATCCTTTTCTCGGAAAGAAGGATCCTCTTTCATCTTTTTGATCCTTGCCTGAATCTCCGCCAATGCGTTTTTATAGTTCTCCCTCAGATTCCTGAGGACCGCCTCCTCGTGATCCAGCAGCGCCAACTGCACTTCCTTCTGTCTCCCGTCCATGTAACAGCTCCCTGATCAACTCCGATTCCTGCTGCTTTTCCCTGCTCTCCATTGCCTCTGTATAGTCAATATCCATTACACTGCACAGTTGCTTCAACAGGATCTCCCCGTCAATGATCGCTTCCGCATCCAGCAGCGTTCCAACACGCTCTCTTACCGTTTCCGCATCAATCTTTCGAATCTCCGCATCTTCCTTTTCGTCGGTCGGGACTACCGGATCTATGACGATCTCCACATCCTCAGCTGCATACAACGTTCCTTCCCTCGCATTGATCTCATCAATGGCTATCCCCAACAGCTGCCGGAGAAACTGTTTGATATTCCAGATCAACTTTCGTGCTTTCATATCAAGCAGCGTGTATCTGCTCTTTAGGATAATGTTCGTGATATTCCCGTCCCCTGTCTGAGACGGATTAAACGCAAGGGCGGTGCGGTAGATGTTCTTTTCATCTTCTGCCATCTTCGCCATTCTTGCTTCGTGGGGAATATTGATCGTTTTTATATCCAAATCTCCCTTGTCCCCGACACCGACCACTTTCCTTGCCTTGACGTTCATAAGCAGCTCGTCATAATCCTGTCCCTTAAATCCGCGGACTACATAGATCCCCTCATTGATATCCTGTAGATTATTGGACAATCCGCAATCCATCAGATCGTAATCGTCTATGATCGGCTTGATCTGGTGAAGCCCGGAGAGCTGCTTCCTGTTGTTATCCAGTCGAAGGAACGGGATCCGGTCGCACTCCTCGTAATAATATTCCTGATCCGTCCGGTATAGGATATGCGGGCAGGGATTGACCTTTACATTCGGATCCGGTTCCGCCGATCCGCCGATACAGAGATAGTACCAGGTCATATCCTTATCCCATACTTCCATCCGAACAGCCGTTTTTCCATCCTTTATCGTAACAGGATAATACCGGATGATATAATCATTGATCGAATCTGTTGTCTCTCCGTCCTTAACTTCCACTATGCCGAGTGAATCCGCATGACAGAAACGGGTATAGTCGTCTGCATCCCGATACCAATACATATACCCGAATCCTCTGACCACCGTATCGATCACGACCTCTTTCAGCTCACCGATGAATCTGTCATCAAAATACTTCTTTAAGAACTTCTCCAGCTCCTCATTCATCGTCTTAAACTGAATGCCGTTTGAAAGGATATACGCAACTTCCTGCTCCGCTATCTCATGAAAAAAAGGATGCGGGATCCGGATATTGCTCTTTGTCAGATCCTCCACCAGCTTCCCTTCCTTATTTATGTAGTAGATCCGATAGTCCAGGATATCATGTCTCCCGTCATAATAGCGCTGCCCGAGCCTTGCCTGCTTCTTACGCCTACTGTTTCTGTCCGCCTCCACGATGGAGACGATTCTTCCCGGTTCCAGCATCTTTTCGTTTCCTCCTAATACAGCCAGTTATCTGATTCCTGCCCGATCTTCTCACATATGCCCGTTGTCGCATCCGGCGCATCATCATGCGCGTTATTGCCCTTTGCCTGATAAGTCTTCATTGCCAGATAATAAGCATTCCATTTATTCTTCCAGTTGCGCGGGTAATAGATATGCTCCTGTACCCATGTGGCATTGCTTCTGATCCTCGCCTGCTTATTGGCACTCTGGAAGAATGTCTCTATATGGGTAAAGTTGGATCCATACTTCTCCATCAGGATCCTTTCCACCGACCTGGCAAAACCGACACCACCGTTATTACTCTCGATATCTGCCCACGCTACATGGAATCGGAACAACGCTGCCGCTACTTCCTCCTCCGTGACACTCATATCTTCATCCGTAAAGATGATATCCAGCACATATGCCTCCATGCGGTAGACACCATAGATGATATTACACAGGAAGTCATCACCCTGATCCGCCGTGTCGCAATAGCTTTTGATTTCTTCCAGAAGGACATTCCCGTCATCATCTCTTGGCAGATCATCATATTCCTTGAAATCCTTATACAAGGAATTGACCAGATCCACAGGCTCCTGCTGGTAGTTCGCCATAAAGATGGCAAGGGACATCTTTGCCTTCTTTTTAAGATAAGAAGCGAAACTGAACAACTCCGGACAGAGCATTGCCCCCGTCTGTTCATCCAGACAGGCTCTCATCTTAAGCACATACCAGTCGCCGCCGTCCTCATCAGACAGCACCCGTCCTACCAGATCCCCGCTATTCCAGCGTGTCATGTTGAGGATCTGTATCGCATCCTCCTCCAGTCTGGACAGAAATGTATCCGTATACCACTGATACTGTGCTGCCAGGAACGCATCGTTAAAAGCTTCCTGATGATTTTTGATCGGATCATCAATGATACCGATGGAGCAGCCGACACCGGTAATGGTTCCGCCAAACCCGGTACCCAGATAGGAAAAGAACTGTCCTTCCAATGACCACATCTGCTTGGCACTGTCACCATATTTGATATGTACATCCGGAAAGATATCCCCAAACACCGTAAATTTTTTGTCTACCTTGGTGGCCTCGATACCATCCCGGACATTCACGGAAAACCTTCCCGCCAGGATCTCATTGTATGTGATTGCAATGATCTTTTCTTCCTGGTTCTTTCCAAACACCCAATCGCAAAACTGTGACAGATCATAGGACTTTCCATGCCGTGGCGGGATATCTATTGCCAGGCAACGGCAGCATCTGAACTCTGTCCCATCAATTTCAAGCTGCTCTTTGTCCGCTTTTGATACGATCTGCCAGTCTCTGTCTGTGTTCCGCTTGATGATCCGGTGCTCCCAGATCGCCTGTAGTACCTCCGCCAGTATTTTCAAATGCGGTCTTGATTCCTTAAAGAAGCGGGGATTGATCAGCTTGTTGTATTCCCACAGGGATTCTTTTGCCCGTTTATATTCTTCCGGTATGTCTTTTCCGACGCTATTTATTTTTTCTCTATACTCCGAAGCAAGACTTCCCATACCGGATCCCCTGTCATATTCCCAATTGAATAAGGATCCTGCGTTTGCGGATCCTTAATATTTTTCTCTCGACAGGATCAGCGCTGCCATATCATGTTCTCTCCGCAGCGTTTCGCCCGTCACCCCATCCTGTTTCCTGTATTCCTGATTTTTCCTGTTTTTATATGCCCTTCTCTGTATAGCGCCCGCTTTTCTGCGCCTCTCACGCTCAGCTTCGTACCCCGGCAACGATTTTATATGACCCGAAACAGATTGCCGTGATACTTCCAGATAGGCTGCTATCTCCCCTACTCTCATACCGGACTCAAAATACATCTCTTTCGCACGTTCTTTCCAAGGCATCTTTTCACCCGCTTTACATTTTTGTCCTCTTATTTTTGGGCGCACTAATGGCATTGCCATTTTTTGCCCTCAGAAGGCGTTCAACTTCGTTCAATTTGGCTTCAACTGATTCCCGTGCGGTAATCTGCCATCTTAACCAAAAACTGCTTAAAATCGCTTCTGTGATCTCACTGCATTTTTCCCATTTCAGTCTCAGTCTCCTCCGCCAAAAGGATCAGTGCCGACGCGATCTCCGGATAAGCTTCTCCAAGTTCCCTGTACACCTTATCCTTCAGCATATCCAATGCGATGTGCACTGCTCCCCGCTCTTTCCTGGCTTTGATCTTGAGATTCTCATTACTGACCTGCGCACGCTGGAGAGCTGCTATATTCTTCACAAGCTCTGCCCGCTCCTTCGGATCCATCTCATCATCCACGAGAGCCTGCATGATAAGCTGGCTGGCAAGAAGGTTGTTTGCCTCGTGGATCTCCGTCGCCGGTCGGTCGACATTATCCTCCGCCAACAGGCGGGCATACTCCGTCGCGACCCTGACCGATTCAAACTTATTCAAAAACTTGCGCCCATATCGACCTACACTGCTAAAATGTACGTTTTCCCCGTTCTCCTGTAGATAGGATGCGATATTTTCATAGGTTTCTCCTGCCAGCAGCTTTTCTTCCACCTGCTTTTTCAGACCATCCGGCAGCGCATCGATCTTTCCGTGGCTTCTGTTGTCCGCCATATTACTCTCCAATCCCCGTAAGCTGATCCGCATTGCCCTCCATGTAGTCAATGCCTTCCGCAGTCAGCTTTACGATCTGCTTCGATATACCCAGCCTCTCATTGCCAACCTTCTGTACCAGAACCAGATGTTTCGCTTCCAGGTAATCTACCTGCCTTGCGATCTCATCTTTGTCTCCCGTCCCGGAATGGGCAAATGCAGCCGCCAGCACATCCATGCTGCATCCCGTCGGAGCTGCCTTGTAACACAGTCCCAGGATCTCCTTACGTAAAATCTCTTTTTCCGCTGTCTTTAACAGATCACTCATCTTCAAACACCACTCCTATATCTTCTATATCTTTCTCGGCAAGATTGACTCCTGCCGGCGTAAGCCAGATCAGGCTGTCGCGCCAGTCATCCTTATCGACCTCAACATGGATGAACTTTTTCCCGTCGCCGCCCAGATAAAATATGACCTTGCGAAGTTCCTCCTCCTGCACGAAACCCTTTGACCGGAGCAGGTTCTTAAGCGCATTGATCCGGATATCCGTGCCGTATACCATATACAGTTTTGAAATGACTGCCCCGCGAAGCAGCTTAGCTTCCATCACCTTTAGCTGATCCATTTCCGATTTTCCTCTCCATTGCATCCAACCGCTGATCCAGCCCTGCCATGCTCCGCTCCATCTTATTTAAGGATGTGGCGATATTATCAAGAGTCTCCAGCATCCGATCCTGACTGGCCATCAAAATGCTCTCTCTCTTTTCCGCTTCTGTACGGATCAGTTTTTCCCTGCGTTCTGCTTCCGTGCGGATGATCTCCTCGCGCTTGGCACTCTCCGCAAGCAGATAATCTTCCCTCTCCCGCACCACCCTGTTCTGTTCTTCCATGTTCTTCTGTGAGGTCTCGTAAGCCTCTCTGACCCGGTCATTATATGTCTCATAAGCCTGTTTGACCCGCTCATCGTCATTACGGGAGCGCTTTAAGAAAAACCACACAAATATGATAAGAAGGATTGCGACGATACCTTTTTCTGCCGCAGTGTCGATCCATGACGTCGGGAGAGTCTGTGCACTTGCTAAAATCCCATACATATCCAGCCCTCCTACAATACGGCATCCCATGTCTTAGGTCCCACCACGCCATCCACTTTCAGCCCGTGTTCTTTCTGGATCGCTCTGACGGCAGCTTCCGTTTTGGGACCAAATATGCCATCCGCTTCCACGCCGATCTCCTGCTGCAGGAGGCGGACCCATTCATTCCTGTCATTATAGCGGACCGTCGCCACGGTACGGCCTTTTACCTCATATAACTCCACCTGCCCAAACGAACTGACGCCATAATACTTTCTGTTTCGCGCATCCTGCTGCCAGTAGTATTGCTTTTCCCGCGTATCCACATGGACAAATCCGCCCGTATAGTCATACAGCCCGATACCTCTTGCTCCAATGCTTTGCAGGTACTTTGCGACCTCTCTGCCTGATACGCCCGTAACGGTAAAATCGGCAGCCTGCCCTTTGATATGATAGGAAGACGTCGCCCCATTGACGCTTTTGTTATGCGTGGGTGTCCTGTAGGCGCTGGTGATCGACACGGGCTTCCCAAAATGATCCCTGACTTTCTGCAAAAGTTCTACCAGCCCATAGTCCAGGAGTATCTCGTCGCTCCCGTCCTTACAGCGAAATTCCCGCAGAACGAAGTTTGCTGCAGCACCATTTATTGCCAGCCTCTTTGCCCCGGATTCTTTCAGGCTGTAGGTATGGATCCCTTTTTGCATCTCAAGCGTCTGTTTTCCTGTAGCATCCTGCCCCTGCCCGGGGGCAGCGCCTGATGAGAAATCAGCATAACAGTATGATCTGTCGAATTTTGTGCTGATCCCGGGGATCACATGGCTGCTGGTATGCTGCCACATATCATACGCCGTTTCATGATAGCCAAGATTTTCGTTATACCGCGCCACCCATATGCTGTACTTTGCAAGTTCCGCTGCATAAAGCCTCGTCTCAAACCAGCTCTTTGAGGCATAAACCCCTGCGCGCCTTCCAAGCTCCTCCATCCTGCGGCAAAATGCCAGTGTGATATCCGTCCGATCCCTGCGGGACAGATCGTCTGCCCTGCCGCCGCCTTTGTTGTTAGAAAGCTCAGAGTCATAATAAGTCGGGAACACAGGAGAATACTCCCTGGTCATCTCGAAACAATATTCTGCCTCCGCCATGGCTTCGGATTCCGTGATCGCCTGCCCCATGAAATAAAACCCGTAAGGGATCTTCTGCTCTGTCAGGCCCTTCATGTGCTCTCTGAATCGGTCATCTTCTTTGATCGTTCCCGCGCTGTAACCGCGATACCCGATCCTGACGATCACCCCGTCAAACTCCGGCTTGAGCAGCGCGTAATTGTGGATCACATTGTATTTTGAGATATCCCCAACGATCCTTGTGTCTTTGTTTGCCATTACGTTGCCTCCTGACCGTGTCTGATCTCCTTAAGCTGCGTGATCAGTTGCCTTACCTTATCATATCCGACCATTGCCCCTGCACAGTTTAAGAGACACATGATTGCAAGATACACGCTGGTCAACGCGTTGAATGGGATCTGATAATTCACGTAATAGAGGCTCGTGCCGGCCGTTCCGACCAGAACCGCCACCACCATGACAACGATATTGGACGCATACTCCACTTTGAGAGCATCCAGGAATACCTTTGCAGTCTGCGTCAGCAGCGATGTAACGATCGAGAATGCCGTAACCAATGCAAACATAGCATCAAATGAAAGAACCATAACCTTAACCCTCCGTTCCTAAATTTAGATATAAAAATAGCCACATACATTTCTGTACATGGCTATCTTATCAGTTCCCGCATATATTGTATTTTCTATGCTACAGTTTATTTTGGAAAAACTTTTGAATCAAATACCTATGTCCGCAAAGTTTATCTGCCCCGGGATCTGCCGCTTTGCGCTTCCCTTGATGATCTTATCCCTGACAATGTTATAAACCGTTGACTCACAGACATTATATCTGACGGCCAATTCCCTGATATTGCTACCGTCATATTCCTGCAGGATGTTCCGATATACACGGTTTTTAACCAGCTCTTTCTTCTGCGGTATATAGATGCTGCTTCCACCAAACACATCTGTCAGGCTGATCAGTCCTTTGATCCCAACCGCTTCCGCAATGTCCCTGTGCTGCTCCTGCAGATCGTCGATCACCAGACTCTCCAGTATCTCCCTGTCTGACTCCATCATTATATCCCGCCTTTCTCTATCCTGCAACCTCTTTTTCCTGTTTCCGCACCAGCATAGCTTTCAGGGCCTCTATCAGGTCACTGGCGGATCTTCTTTTGAGCCATCTGTAATCGTCCAGTTTGAACCCTGCCTTATCTGACTGTAAAAAACGATTCAACCGCTCAAGATCAGGCTTCCCGTCCTCCGTCGTCCACTCCAGATCCCGCATGAGGATGTATATGTACGACATCTGCCTTTTTGTGGCGTGCCCTTTCCCGGTAACTCCCTTACCCTCCAGTGAATCTATTAGCGTGATTGCTTCCTTCTTTGTCAGATCCCTGATACTTGATCTGTGTACCAGCATCTCCATGTGTTCATGAAGCAGATCCCTATCCATCCCAAGTTCTTTTGCCGCTGCGTATATCTTTCTGATCTGCCCTCCTGTCACCTTTTCCATTTTTTTCATCCCGTTCTCTCCTATTCTGCCGCTTCCGCAAGTCGGTCTTTATCTGTCTCATACCAGAATGTATCCGTTTTCTGCAGATAACCGCCGATGCGCAGGATATCATCTTCCGGATAAGACTTGACCGTATCCTTGTTGATCGTCTCCTTTACAGTGATACAATCAGCCATACCGTTTTCACGGAGCTTTTTGATAACTTCCTCTGTATCAGATGAAAGGAGCAGCTTTGTGCTCTGCCTGAATCCCACTGTCCCAAACGTGAGCTGCTTACTCTTACCTTTTAAATCCTCCTTACGGATCGTCGTAAATTCCTTGATCTTCCCTTCATTCTGTTTGATCGTTTCCTTAAACTGTGCTGCCCTTTTCTCCGCATCACTCTTGATCTCAGCGATGGCTGCATTCATTTCCGCCGTGATCACACTGATCTGATTTTCTGCGTCGCTCATCACCTTCAGGCAGTCATCCACCTGCTCCCAACTCATAAGCTGCGGTTCCGTTACTCTCTTTCTTGCCATAGTATCATCCTCCCTATTTAGTCAAGTCTTTTTTCCTTATTTTTCAAGGATTTTTTAG
>CANDAG010000056.1 GCA_947382625.1 uncultured Lachnospiraceae bacterium | reverse complement strand
TCCAGATTATTTGTTCTGTTTTCAAAGTACTTAACTAACTGACATTGTTTCACAGGTACGCCAGAAAACCAGCCTGGACAGAGGCAAAGCCCTTAAGGAGCCCTTTCAAAAACGCTGGCGCTTGGCGAGGTTCTGCCGAGCTTAGCGTCCACTGCGTTTTTGTAGAGCGAGAGCGTGGCGACGTAGGACTTTGCCTCTGTCCAGACGGCCTGTTGGCGTACGTGTGAAAAGTAATTGAAAATCAAAGTATCATAAATCACCTTGATAAATTGAATAGACTTTAAACTTCGGTTATGGTATACTTTCATTGTAGTAATGGAAGTCACGGTAATGGAAAGCAGGTGATCATATGCCATCAGGTATCGAAATAACAAAAGCTGCTCTTGATGATTTTGCAAAGGTTCAAAGGCGTATGCTGCTGGCAAAAGAAGAAAATGCTGCAAAAACATATGCGGATCTTAAGGATGAGTATTTAACATTGAAAGCGTTCTTGAATGTGTCAGGTGTAGATCTTACGGATTTGGATAAGATTAAGGAATAACTGAATAGTAAGCAGGAATGTGAGGGCGCAAGTCTGTTCTATAGTGAACGCCAAAAACAAAATTTTTGTCGTTCACTATATATAGCTTACGTCCTTATTAAAATATATAAGAGAAAAGGAAACCGGATTACAGCAGTCATGAGTGAAAAATCGGCACAAAAGAAAAAATATATTGTGGAAACTGCGAGAAAGGTATTCAGGGAAAAGGGGTACAAGCAGGTCACCATGAAGGATATCGTGGATGCCTGCGGTATCAGCCGGGGAGGACTTTATCTTTATTTTCAGAATACCGGGGAGGTGTTCGAGGAAGTCCTAAGGCTGGAGCAGGAGGAAGCGGACGATGTGTTTGAACAGAATATTCCAAAGGAAGCTACCCCTGCCGATATACTGGCGTTGTTTTTGAAGGAGCAGAAGAGAGAGCTTTTATCCAGGGAATGTTCTTTGAACAAGGCAACCTACGAATATTTTTTTGAGAATCAGGTTTCCTCCAAAGAAAATCTTCTGAAAAGGCAGTTTGAAGCGGCAGTGCATGTGATCGAAAAGCTGATCCAGGAAGGAACGGCGGAGGGAGAATTTTATTGTGAAGATCCCCGGGGAGCGGCCAGGAATATCATGTACGTTCTTGAAGGGCTTAAGATCGCTTCTCAGACCAGGGAGATACCGGAGGCGGCAGTAGACCGGGAGATCCTCTATGTGATGCAGGGGCTTTTCCTTGAGGAGTAAACGGCCTGCTGCAGAAAAGATTGGATGTCACGCCTGCCAGGCTGATTGATAAAAATGAGTATAGGAACTATAAATATGACGAAGGGAAGGACAAGGAATTTACAATGGAAAAGGTAAGACGTGTCTATGTAGAAAAGAAGGCTCCCTATGCGGTGAAGGCAAGGGAGCTCACGGAAGAGATCAGCAGTTACTTAGGGATCACAGGGATCCGTCAGGTGCGGGTGCTCAACCGCTATGATGTGGAGAATGTGTCTGATGAAACCTTCGAGCAGGCCCTGCGCATGGTATTTGCGGAACCGCCGGTGGATATCCTTTACAGAGAAAGCTTTGACGCATCGGCGGATACCCGGATATTCAGCGTAGAGTTTTTGCCGGGCCAGTTTGACCAGCGGGCGGATTCTGCCATGCAGTGCGTACAGTTTTTGAATGAGGACGAGGAACCTGTGATCAGGACAGCCACTACCTATCTGATCGAGGGAGATATTTCGGACGTGGAGTTTGAGCGGATCAAAGCCTACTGCATCAATCCGGTGGATTCCAGGGAAGTAGGTATGGATAAGCCAGAGACTCTGATCACGGAATACGAAGACCCGGCGGATGTGGCAGTCCTTACAGGCTTTCGGGATATGCCTGAAGAGGAATTTTTGAAGCTTTATGAGAGCCTTGAGCTTGCAATGACCTTTAAGGATTTTCTCCATATCAGAAATTACTTTAATGGGGAAGAGCACAGAGATCCTACCATGACAGAGATCCGGGTGTTGGATACCTACTGGTCGGATCATTGCCGTCACACTACCTTTTCCACAGAGCTGAAGAATATTGAATTTAAGGAGGGCTACTATAAAGCGCCTCTTGAGACTACCTACCAGAGTTATTTAGATACCAGAAATGAGATTTTTGCAGGCAGGGATGACAAATTCGTATGTCTGATGGATCTTGCCCTGATGGCTATGCGTAAGCTGAAAAAAGACGGAAAGCTTACCGACATGGAGGAATCCGACGAGATCAATGCCTGCTCTGTTGTGGTTCCGGTAGAGATGGACTATGGGAACGGGCCTGAGACAGAGGAATGGCTGGTATTTTTCAAAAACGAGACCCATAATCATCCCACAGAGATCGAGCCCTTCGGCGGGGCGGCCACCTGTCTTGGCGGCGCCATCAGAGATCCCCTGTCAGGACGCGGGTATGTTTATCAGGCTATGCGTGTAACAGGAGCGGCGGATCCTACGGTTCCTGTTTCGGAAACCCTTAAGGGTAAGCTTTCCCAGAAAAAGCTGGTGCGCGGGGCAGCCGGGGGATATTCCTCCTATGGCAATCAGATCGGGCTTGCAACCGGCTATGTAAAGGAGATCTACCATCCGGGATATGTGGCCAAGCGTATGGAGATCGGTGCGGTAATGGGAGCGGCACCCCGCAAAAATGTGATCCGTGAAAATTCCGACCCTGAGGATGTGATCATTCTTTTGGGAGGAAGGACAGGACGGGATGGCTGCGGCGGCGCTACCGGCTCTTCCAAGGTACACACGGAGAGCTCCATCGAAAAATGTGGAGCAGAGGTGCAAAAAGGGAATGCGCCTACGGAGCGGAAGCTTCAGAGGCTTTTCCGCAGGAGCGAGGTTTCCGGGATTATCAAAAAGTGTAATGATTTCGGGGCAGGAGGAGTATCCGTTGCCATCGGAGAGCTGGCACCCGGACTTTTAGTGGATCTGGACAAGGTTCCCAAGAAATATGCAGGCCTGGACGGAACGGAGCTGGCAATCTCTGAATCCCAGGAGAGGATGGCGGTGGTAGTCGCTCCTGAAAATGTAGATACCTTTCTTGGTTATGCAGGTGAGGAGAACCTGGAAGCAGTCCCTGTAGCTGTGGTTACCAAAGAGCCAAGGCTGGTGCTCAGATGGAGAGGAAAAGAAATCGTCAATATCTCCAGAGCCTTTTTGGACACCAATGGCGCTCACCAGGAAACGGACGTAGTGGTGGAGGTGCCCGGCAGGGAAGACAATTATCTGAAGAAGATCGCACTTTCCGGCGCAGAGAAGGCGCTTGCAGAAAATAATATTAAAAAGGCATGGTTAGAAGGGCTTAAGGATCTGAACGTATGCTCCCAGAAGGGGCTTGTGGAAATGTTCGATTCCTCCATCGGCGCGGGCAGTGTTCTGATGCCCTATGGCGGAAAATATCAGCTTACGGAAACCCAGACTATGGTGGCCAAGCTTCCTGTGCTGGATGGAAAGACGGATACCGTCACCATGATGAGCTATGGCTTCGATCCCTTCCTTTCTTCCTGGAGTCCGTATCATGGAGCGGTTTATGCGGTGACAGAGTCAATGGCAAGGATCGTGGCAAGCGGCGGTGACCTTAAGAATATCCACTTTACCTTCCAGGAATATTTCAGAAGGATGACGGAGCAGCCGGAGAGATGGAGCCAGCCTTTTGCCGCTCTTTTGGGGGCCTATGATGCCCAGATCGGTTATGGCCTTGCCTCAATCGGCGGTAAGGACAGTATGTCCGGTACCTTCAACGACATTGACGTTCCGCCTACCTTAGTGTCCTTCGCGGTAGATGTGGCGGATGTAAAGGAAATTATGACACCGGAGCTTAAGGAGCCGGGGAATGTGCTGCTCCAGTTCTGGTTTGACAAGGATGAATATGATATCCCGGTTTATGAGCATGTGATGAAGACCTATGGCTTTATTACAGGCCTGATGCGCAGGGGACAGGTAAAAGCAGCCTATGCATTGGATTCTGCAGGGCTTATGGCAGGTGTGAGCAAAATGGCCTTCGGCAATCAGCTTGGGGTGGCCTTTGAAGACGGATTAAAGCCTGTGGATCTGTTTGAAAACTGTCTGGGAGACATTGTCCTTGAAATGAACCCTGAGGACGCGGAAGCGCTCCTTGCAAAGAATGACACAGAGACAGAAGGTCTGCATTTCAGGAAGGTGGCTGTGATCAGGGAGGACGGTCTTTTTACCTTTAAGGATGTAACGGTTCCCATGGAAGAGGCATTAGAAGCGTGGAAATCCGGTCTGGAGAAGGTATTCCCTACCAAAGCGGATAAGAGCACGGCTCCTGTTGAGACGAAGCTGTATCAGGCAGGCGAGATTTATGTCTGCAGGAATAAGGTGGCAAAACCGCAGGTGTTTATTCCTGTATTCCCGGGAACAAACTGTGAGTATGATACTGAGATGGCCTTTAAGAGAGCCGGAGCGGATGTGACTACCCGGGTATTTAAGAACCAGACGGCGGAGGATATCAGAGAATCCGTAGATATTTTTGCAAAGGAGATCGGGCGGGCCCAGATCATTATGTTCCCCGGCGGTTTTTCGGCAGGAGATGAGCCGGATGGCAGCGCCAAATTCTTTGCTACCGCATTCCAGAACGGCTATATCAAAGAAGCTGTGGAGAAGCTGTTACAGGAAAGAGACGGCCTGATCCTGGGGATCTGCAACGGTTTCCAGGCATTGATCAAGCTGGGGCTTGTACCTTACGGCAGGATCGTGGGACAGCAGGAGGGATCCCCCACGCTGACCTATAATACTATTAACCGTCATATTTCCAGGATGGTTTACACCAAAGTGGTTTCCAATCAGTCTCCCTGGCTGCAGAAGGCGGTTCTGGGTGAGACCTATGTGGTACCTGCCTCCCACGGGGAAGGAAGATTTGTGGCTCCAAAGGAAGTGCTGGATGAGCTGTTTGCAAAGGGACAGGTAGCCACTCAATATGCAGACTTAAACGGAAATATCTCTATGGATGAGGAGTGGAATATCAACGGTTCCTACGCAGCTGTTGAAGGGATCACTTCCCCGGACGGAAGAGTTTTTGGAAAGATGGCACATGCAGAACGCCGGGGAGAGGGCGTGGCTGTCAATATTTACGGTGAGCAGGATATGAAGATTTTTGAGTCCGGTGTGGCATATTTCAAATAGACAGGCTTATTTAAAGGACAGTAACGCAAGAACTCCGGCTTTCGGGCTGGAGTTCTTGTATTTAAGCGAAAGATATCGCTGTTAAAACATTGCCGGAAATGGAGAAGAGTAAAACTATGCAGAATTATATCCTGATCGTGGAGGATGACAATGATATCAACCAGATGCTGGCAGAGCTTCTTTCCCTGAACGGATATCATACCGTCCAGGCTTTTTCCGGGACAGAAGCGCTGCTGCATGTAAAAATAAGCCCGCCTGCAGCGGTGATCCTGGATCTGATGCTGCCGGGCTTATCCGGGGAGGAGGTTCTTGCCCGGATCAAGGAGGAAAGCCCACGGACGGCGGTGCTGGTTGCTTCTGCCAAAGAAGACAGGGATACCCGGATCTGCCTTTTAAGGGCAGGAGCTGATGACTATCTGGTCAAGCCCTTTGACACCGGAGAGCTTCTGGCCCGCTTAGAGGCAGTGCTGCGGCGCAGCACAGGATGGGCAGGGCAGGATATGCCGGTCGAAGAGAAACAGGAGGATTCCGGAATCTCCAGGATGCGGGGAGCACAGCAGGGGAAAACCCTGCGTTATAAGGACATCATCATGTATCCCGAGGATTTCTCGGTCTTCGTGGGGGAAGAAGCCCTTTCCCTTACAAGGCGGGAATATCTGATCCTGGCTCTCCTTATGGGGAATCCGGGGAAGGTCTTTACCAAAAGCAATATTTATGAGTCGGTATGGAATGAGGAGTTTTTGGGAGAGGAGAATGCGGTGAATGTGCATATCAGCAATATCCGTCAGAAGCTTACAAGATTACATCCCGGGGAAACTTATATCCAGACAGTGTGGGGGATCGGCTTTAAAATGAAATGATCGTTCCTGAAAGCTAAAAACTTTAAGCTTTCTTTATACTTTTCCTAAGGTTTCTAAAAGCCGGCCTGTTATACTGTATCTTATAGAATCAGGAAGCGGAGGTCTAAAACAGATGGAATATGTATTGCAGACAGAGCGGCTGACCAAAAGATACGGGAAAGTAAATGTGGTGGAGGATGTGAGCATGCATGTGAGAAAGGGCAGTATTTACGGCTTTATCGGAAAAAACGGAGCCGGAAAAACTACTTTTATGCGCATGGTGTCCGGGCTGGCAATGCCCACCGCAGGTACAATGAAGCTTTTTGGTTCCGAAGAGCTGGAAAAAGAAAGGCTCCGTATCGGAACACTGATCGAGGCTCCGGGGGCTTTGGGAGGCATGAGTGCAAGGGAAAACCTGGAGGTTTTGCGAAGGAGCTTTGGTATCCAGGAGAAGGAGCGGGTGGAGGAAATGCTTTCGCTTACAGGCCTTTCGGACACCGGCAGAAAAAAGGTAAAAAATTTCTCCATGGGGATGAAGCAGCGGCTTGGAATCGCCATTTCCCTGATGAGAAGTCCTGATCTTTTGATTCTGGATGAACCCATGAACGGATTGGATCCCGCAGGAATCCGGGAGGTCAGGGAGCTTCTCCTTAAGCTGAACCATGAAAAACAGATCACGATCCTGATCTCAAGCCATATTCTGGATGAGCTTTCCAGGATCGCAACGGATTACGGCATCATTCGGGAGGGGAGGCTGATCGAAGAGTTTCGGGCATCGGATTTGGAGAAGCGCTGCCGCCGCTGCTTAAAGCTTTCGGTAGATGATCCCGGGAGGGCTGCGGCTGTTTTGGAGCAGATCCTTTCCATCCAAAATTATGACACACCGGAGCCGGGAATTCTGCGGGTATTTGAAGGACTGGAGGATACGGCCGGGATCAACAAAGCTTTGGTGGAAGGTGGAGTTTCTTTAAAAGAAAGCTATCTGACCGGACAGAGTCTGGAAGGATATTTCGTGGAGCTTGTAGGAGAGGAGTTGACAGGGAAATGATGGGATTATTTCGTGCTGAAATTTATAAACTGGTGAGAAATAAGGCATTATACATCTGCATAGCCGTAACCATCGGCGTAGTGATCCTGATGTACCTTATGCTTGCGTCGGCAGGTGTCATGGCAGAAAACAGCCTTATGGAACTGGCGGGCCAGATTTTTTCGGGGGATTTTATTCCCTGCATACTGGCGATATTTGTCAGTATCTTTGTGATAGAAGAATACGGAAGCGGTATGATGAAAAATGTGGCCGGGAAAGGGGCGGAGCGCTGGAAGATTTTTCTTGCTAAGCTGATGGTCGCAGAGCTGGCGTCGGTGCTGTTGATTCTTGCGGGCATAGGAGCGGGACTTTTTGGTGGCTGGATCTGGAAAGGAAGCAGCTCCTTTACAGGGGAGTTCTGGCAGAATCTGCTGATCTATGCAGGATTGCAGATTTTGATGGAAATGGCGCTTGTGGCTGTTTATGTACTTGGCAGCGATCTTTGCAGGAATTATGCGGCAGGAATCTCTCTGGGGATTGCAATTTCGTTCTTTCCGCTGGTGCTGGCGGAGGTGCTCGATATGAAGTTTCAGGGGAAGGGGTTTGCCCTGTCCGATTATTGGCTGGTGACCAGAAGCATTAACTGCCCTTATGAGGGATTCACTAAGGAATATGTCCTGAAGACGATCCTGATCGCCGGTTTATGGTTTGTTCTGGCATCAGGGGCAGGCATCCGGCATTTTTCCCGGAGGGATATTAATTAAGCCGGAGGTGAGCTTTGCAGATCCCGGAAAGGAGAGGTGGCCGGATGGAAGGATTACTTTGGGGAATGATCATATTGTTACTGATCGGGGGCGGACTTTTGTCCGCCCGTTTGTGCTGCTACCAAAGGCAGGTGAAGCATATGCTTTCAGAGCTTTGTATGATGGAGCAGGAGGAGACCAATCTTCTTCTTACTTCCGCAGTGAACATAGGAAAGACCCGGGAACTGATCCTGACAATGAACCGGGTTTTGAAAAAAAGCAGGGACCGGCAGGAGAAGATTGCCAGAGAGAACAGAAATTATCGGGAGAGTATCACAAGCATTTCCCATGATATACGGACGCCTCTAACCTCTGCCAGAGGGTATATGCAGATGCTCCGCAATGAGAATGTGACGGAGGAAAAACGCCTTGCCTATGCCCGGATCGTGGAACGGCGTCTGGATGATCTGTCCGGTCTGTTAGATCAGCTGTTTTTGTATGCCCGCATTGAGGCAGGAGAGGTAAGCTTTCTTATGGAGGAGCTGAATGCGGGAAATCTGTTCGCGGAGACAGTGTCCTTATTTTATGAGGACTTTCTGGAAAAGAACTGTGAACCACAGATTGAACTGGAACAAAAGCCCTGTTATATCCAGGCAGACCGGCAGGCCTTTGTGAGGATCGTTGAAAATCTCATCAAAAACGCCCTTGTGCACGGGACAGGAGACTTCAGGCTGTCTCTGCGCAAACAGGAGCATATCGTCATCCGGATCTCCAACGCAACAGAAAGTATTGAACCGGTGGATATTGAGAGGATATTTGAGCGGTTTTATACCAGTGATACCTCAAGAAGCCACAAGAGAACCGGCCTTGGCCTTGCCATCGTAAAGGAGCTTGCCATACGTATGGGCGGAGGGGCAAAAGCCGGATTGGAGAACGGTATTTTCTTTGTGGAGGTGGAGTTTCCGGCTTTGGAAGGCAGGATCAGTACAAAGGCAGAGTAACACTGAAGGTTGTCATTTCATTTTCACTGGAGGCGCCTATGGTGCCGCCGTGGAGCGTCACGATCTCCCTGGCAATGGCAAGCCCCAGACCTGCGCCGCCGGTATTGGTGCTCCTTGCCTCATCCAGACGGAAAAATTTTTCGAAGATGGAATTCAGCTTTTCGGCGGGAATGGTCTTTCCCTGATTGATAAAACAGATAAAAATATCCTGCTCACGCTTTCCCGCATAAACCTTGATGGGAGTGTTGGGATAGCTGTAGGAGATGGCGTTTTTCAGGATATTGTTGAATACTCTTGCCAGCTTCATGGAGTCCCCGTAAACGGTCAGCTCTTCCTCCGCCTGAAGCTCCACTGTGTTGCCGTGGGCGGAAAGCAGAGGGTAAAATTCGTCGGTAAGCTGCATCAGCAGAAAGGAGAGGTCTATGGTTTCCTTTTCCAGGACGATCTGCTTCAGATTATATTTGGTGATCTCAAAAAATTCATTGATGAGCTTTTCCAGACGAAGGGATTTCTCAAGAGTGACATGGATATATTTTTTGCGCTGCTCCGCAGGCATGTCCGATGCTTCCTCAAGCAGATCCAGATAGCCGATGACGGAGGTGAGCGGCGTTTTCAGATCATGGGCCAGATAGGTGATCAGATCGTTTTTGCGGTCAGTCTCTGTCCGCATGGCCTGCTCGTGGCGCTGCATGGTGGATTTGATCTGGACTACCTGTGTGGCAACCTCCGCATAGGAGGAAGGAAATACCTCGTCGGGCTCAATGTCGTGGTGCATATAGGTGTGGAGCATGCGGCCTGTGGCGGAGATCGATCTGCGCACCTTTGCCCTGGCATGGAAATGGGCCACAAGGTAGATGGAAAGAACATAGATCGTCAGCGCGGCAAAAAACAGCACAAGAAACAGCCCCTTAAGCTTCTTCCAGTTGGGGCGGTAGCTGTAGCCGAGATGCTTGGTGGCCGGGTCATACTGGGGCTCTGAATAGAAATAGTTGCGGGCCAGCCATTCTAAGACAGAACCGTTAAAGACCACGTCTGCCAGATAATAAATCCCCACACCGATCCCGATGGCAAGGCAAAGGAAAATGATCAGAAACAGGATGAACTTTGCTTTATCCTTAAGCTTCAATTTTGTATCCGCACCCCCAGACTGTTTTGATATACTTCGGATCCTCAAAGGAATCGTTCATTTTTTCACGCAGATGACGGATATGTACGGTGATGGTATTGTTGCTCTTGCTGAAATACTCCTCGCCCCAGACAGCATGGAAGAGCTCCTCTGCGCTGATGACACGCCCTTTTTGCTGGCAGAGCACATAGAGGATGGTGAACTCTGTGGGTGTCAGGGCCAGAGGCTTTTCGTCCAGCGTGCATTCATGGGTAAGGCTGTTGAGCATAAGCCCTCCGTGGGTGATAATATGGGAATCCTCTCCCGGGGAGGCGGCATTGTATTTCTTGTACCGCCGCAGCTGGGCCTTTACTCTTGCGATCAGCTCTAAAGGGCGGAAGGGCTTGGTCATATAATCATCGGCGCCTAAGGTCAGACCGGTGATCTTGTCCACCTCTTCCTCCTTGGCAGTCAGCATGATAATAGGATAGTTATGTTCTTCCCGGATCCGCTGGCACAGGGCGAAGCCGTCCATTTTCGGCATCATCACATCAAGGATAGCCAGATCGGGCTCCTGTGCTTCAATGAATTCACAGGCCTTTAAGGAATCATAAAAAGGATAAACCGTATAATTTTCATTTTGCAGATAAAGGGTAATTAAATCAGTGATTTCTTTTTCGTCGTCCACTACAAGTATTTTTTCACTCATAAAAATATCCATACCTTTCCGGGGAAACTTTTTGAGAGTATGCCCCTAAGACTTCATTATAACAGAAAATTTCAGTTTGTGTCTGAAAAGTGATAAATAATTGATTACAATTCTTATACGATCTGCGGTATAATAATTTATGGCAAAAATTTCAAAAACCAGAATTGGGGAGGAAAAACAGTGGAAGAAAAGACAGTGATCCATTTTATAAGGGAATTATGCCGGTATGCCGGTGAGGATCAGCTCTTCGGAGAGCGTTTCTTCAAAAAGCTTTTAAAGGATCAGGAAATTTATCAGGAGTTCATCTATTATATAGCGAACGGAAATTTCGCCTGTAAGGCGAAGGTGGCGGGATATACCGTGGTGGATGTGATGATATGGCAGATGGATCATTTTAAGGCAAGGCTCGACCGGGATAACCGAGGCACAAAGCAAAACGGAGACAGAATGGTGCTTCTGGCCTTTGATACCCTGCTCAACATGCGGGAGGATCCCGAAGCATACGCGGCTAAGATACAGGGAGAAACCGGTACGGATTACCCGGATAAATATTGAGCCGGAAGCCCTGGAAATGCAGTCTTCTTAGAAGTGCAACCTTCTGCGCACCGCATCCCGCAGCCTTCTCCGGGAAAGGACTGTAAGGAGCAGCACAACGATCACGGCACACACCGTAAGCACCACGGCGGACCAGACCAGACGGATGGGCTGATCCAGATAATGCCGGATCAGCAGCTCGATCCCTGTACACAAAAGAGCCGTTTCTGCAAAAAAGTACAGAGCTATTGTGATATAAGAAAACGAAAAAGAGCGGATCAGCAGGGCAAATATTTCTACCAGAATGGTGGCAAGGGCCACAATGGGAAGGGCCAGGCCGAAGAACCACTCATCCGAACGGGTGTTGAAGGTGATCAGATACAGATAAAGCCCTACCGCCACCCCGTCAAACAGGAGAGAAATATAAATAGGCAGCTTGGTATAGATCACTGCAGGGATGGCCAGCACAAATAAGATCAGACAGGCGCCTACAATAAATAATGACCAGGGGCTTCCCGAAAAGACAAAGAGATTTAAAGCCACGCAGCACAGGGAGGTGGCGCCAAGCACAATGCAGATCAGGATAGACAGATCGGTTTTTTTGACCACATCCACCTGCCCCCGTTCTTTGGGATAGGGGGATGTCTTTTTTTGCTGATACAGCTCCTTGGGATTAATAACAGGTGTATTGCAAAGGGGACATTCCGTCAGGGAAGCCTCCAGCTCCACGCCGCAGTTCACACAATATGACATGTTCAGGTTCCTTTCTCTAAATATCTGTTTACTATCAGGGGTCTTATTGACTTGCCGGCGGTTCATCCTCCAGATTCTGCCGGTTGCTTTCGATCTTTACATGGATCCCGTCCTTTACCAGCTTCCTGAAAAAGTACCGCTCCACGTCGGTTTCCATAATGCTGCTGGCAAAGTTCACCGTCAGGATATCCTCAAAGCTTACGATGGCACAGTTGGTGCGGGAGGAAAAGGGCTGCCCCATATAGATATCAAAGCGTTCGATATAGGGCTTCATATCCTCCGGAACCTTAAGAGCACCCATGTTGGTCAGTCCGGCAGAGGAATTCTTATCCTGCACCCGGGTGTAGAACTGCCTTACCACAAAGTCCTTGATAAAAAGGGGGACTACCCGGATAAAGGGGTTGCGCTGGGTACTGGCATTGGTGGTGATATCTCCCCGGAGAAATTTCTCACTGATGAAATAACGCATGTAATTATGGACCTGAACTACAATCTCCTCAAAGGTATAATCCCCGAGCCTTGGATCCACCACAGGAAATACCATGGTGATAAAATTCCGCAGGGTTTTGGAAGGGAAAAAACGCCGGAGATTTACAGGCATGGCGATCTTTACCGGGCGGAGCTTTAAATGCCACTCCGACTGCTGCTTCTGCAGGAGGGCGTATAAGAGCACCGCATTCAGGTATTCAGTGATGGTGGCGTTGTATTTTTTGGCTACCGCCATCACCTCTTTCACGGACATAATGCCATCGATGATATTGAATGTAAAAAAGGGTTCTCTGGTGCCACGGACCCGAAAGGTTTTTTCACCGGGACGGGGAGGACAGACCTTGGCATTGGCATAACGCATGTAAGCGTCCTCTAATTCCTCCGGGTCCGGGGTTTCATCTATGTCCATAACAAAATAGCCGTTGGAAACCTGATGCCCCAAAAGCCGCAGATAGACGGCAGTAATGGTCTGAAGCACGCACATGCCGCCGGTACCGTCTCCGAGACAGTGATGGGCTTCCAATGAGATCCGGCGGTCGTGATAGTAGATCCGCAGAAGATAACGGCTGCCTGCTTTGAAGGGCATGGGCATGCAGAAATTGCGGATATCCTTTTGGACGAAGGGGCCGGGCCGGTTATTGGGCTCTAAATAACGCCAGAAAAGACCTTTCCGGATAGCAGTCTTGTAGGTGGGAAATCTAGGAAGTGCAAGATCCGCCGCCTGCTGAAGGATCCGGGGGTCTACCGGTTCCTTTAAAACCACTGACAAACGATAAACAGAGGAAAAATCCCTTCGCTGCAGAGTTGGATATACGATGGCGGACAGGTCCAGCTTATACCATACCTTTGGTGTTTGGTTTTGTTTGGATGGTTTGTTTTTTTTCAATGAAATTCTCCCCGTACGACAGTTTCCAGGCCTGCGATCCGGCCGCCTCTGAAGGCGGCAGATTATAAATAATAATTTAGTATACCACAAAAATACAACTATGTGCTAAAATGAAGCAAAAGTTTTAAAAAGGACGAGAGAAAGCAATGAATACAAAAAAATTTCTGGTGAAAAAGCCCTCGGCGGAAACAGTCAATCAGAATATGATGGTACTTATCCGAAAGGTACATGGCATGATCGATAAGCCGGATATCGAAAAACACCGTCAGTCCCAGGATCATGTGGGCGCGCTGCTTGGAAATGTGAAGGACATGCTGATCCGCAGCGTGGATATTCAGGGAATGGACGGGGAATGGATATCGGTAAACCGGGCCCATATGAAAAAATATATCATTCTGTACTGCCATGGAGGAGGCTATTCCACGGGAAGCCGCCTGTATGCCAGAACGCTGACCACGAAGCTGGCTTCCAGCACATCCATGGATGTTTTGAGCTTTGATTACCGTCTGGCGCCTGAGCATCCGTATCCGGCCGCTATGGAGGACGCTATGGCGGCATGGGATTATCTGATGCTCTTAGGATACGGAGCGAGAGATGTGATCATAGCCGGGGACTCTGCAGGAGGAAATATGGCTCTGTCTTTGGTGCTTAAGCTAAAGGAGCAGGGACGGCTTCTTCCAAGGGGGCTGGTGCTGATGTCTCCCTGGACAGACCTTACCTCATCGGGCAAGACCCACAAGACAAAGGCTGAGGTGGATCCGGTGCTGGATGCAGAGTATCTGGAGCGGATGATCGGGAATTATATTCCCGGATACAGAAAGCAGGAAGAAAAAAATACCGAAAAGGATATGGAAAAAGGGACGGAGAATGGGGAAGAGACCGGAGTCAGGGTACAGGAGGAGTCTGCCGGAGAAAAGATCCCGGATCTGAAAAATCCCATGATCTCTCCATTGTTCGGTGATTTTGCAGGTTTTCCGCCCACCTATATCCAGGTAGGCGAAAACGAGATCCTGCTTTCAGACTCTGTTATGCTCCACAAAAGGCTGGTACAGGAAAATGTTTCTGTCAAGCTGGACATTTTCAAGGGCATGTGGCATGTATTCCAGATGTCCCCTCTGAAAACAGCCTATGACGCCATGGACAAAAATGCGGAGTTCATTTATGAGATCTGCCGGTGATAAGGCTGCAGATCCGGGGGCTGCGGGGCAGGAAGATTTCAGTTTCTTCAAAAAATAAAAGGAATTTACTGCCGGATGCCGAATAATAATAGTAGGAGTTATATAGATAAGCGCGTATTTGTCAGAGTGATCGTCTGACAGAACGCACACTCACTTTAGGAGTATGAATGAACATACGTGAAAATCTGGAACAGCTTGAAGTGGAAATCTTAAGTCCCTATGCGGCACACAGCAGGAATTCCAAAGGACGGCTCAAGGAGGAGGAACCCTGCGACATCCGCCCTGCGTATCAGCGGGACAGGGACAGGATCCTGCATTCCAAGTCTTTTAGACGGATGAAGGATAAAACACAGGTGTTTCTGGCTCCGAAGGGGGATCACTACAGGACCAGACTCACACATACCCTGGAGGTGTCCCAAAATGCCAGGACCATCGCGAAAGCCCTTCGGATGAATGAGGATCTGGTGGAGGCTATAGCCCTCGGGCATGACCTTGGGCATACGCCATTCGGCCATGCGGGGGAGAGAGCCCTGAATGCGGTGTGCCCTTACGGCTATTGCCACAGCCAGCAAAGTGTCCGTGTGGTGGATCTTCTCGAAAAAAGCGGCGCAGGGCTGAACCTTACTGCGGAAGTAAGGGACGGGATCCTAAACCATCAGACCAGGGGGATGCCTTCTACGCTGGAAGGCAGGATCGTGCGCTTTTCAGATAAGATCGCTTATATCCACCATGATATGGATGATGCCATCCGGGCAGGCATCCTGAAGGAGTCGGATGTGCCGGAGGAAATATGCCGGGTGATCGGACATACCACCGGGGAGAGACTTGACCATTTTATTCACGACCTGGTGTCCAACAGCTTCGGGCAAAATGAAATACGGATGTCCGGGCCGGTGGCGGAGGCTATGGGAAAGCTGCGCCAGTTTATGTTTGAACGGGTTTACCAGAACAAAGAAGCCAAGAGCGAAGAGGGAAAGGCTGAGATACTGGTCCAGACCTTATATAATTATTACAGACGCCATCTTGAGCTTATGCCGGAGGATTATCTGAACCTGATAAAACGCGGGGAACCGGAGGAAAAGGTGGTGTGCGATTATATCGGGGCAATGACAGACCGTTTTGCCATCGCCAAGTATGAAGAAATTTATATTCCCAGATCCTGGCACGGTTAGTAGGGAGGGACAGATATGTACTATCCGGATGAGCTGGTGGAGGAAGTACGGACGAAGAATGATATCGTGGATGTCATCTCCGGCTATGTAAAAATACAAAAAAAGGGCAGCAACTATTTTGGATTATGTCCCTTTCATAACGAAAGATCACCTTCCTTTTCCGTATCCGGTACGAAACAGATGTATTACTGCTTTGGCTGCGGGGCAGGAGGGAATGTCTTTACCTTTCTCATGGAATACGAAAATTATTCCTTTCAGGAGGCCGTGAAGTTTCTGGCAGACAGAGCGGGAGTGAAGCTTCCGGAGGGAGAATACAGCCAGGAGGCTAAGGCACGGGACTCACAAAGGGCAGAGCTTCTTAAGGTGAATAAGGAAGCTGCCAGATATTTTTACTATCAGCTCCGGGGAAAGACAGGGGAGGCCGGTTACCGGTATCTTCGCGGCCGGGAGCTTTCGGATGAAACCATACATAAATTTGGTCTGGGATTTGCCAATGTGACCAGCAATGATCTGATCAGATACTTAAAGAACAAGGGGTATGGGGACAAGCTGCTTAAGGAGGCAGGGCTTGTAAACTACGACGAAAAAAACGGAATGTATGATAAGTTCTGGAACCGGGTCATGTTTCCCATTCAGGACGGCAACAACCGGGTGATCGGTTTCGGCGGGAGAGTGATGGGAGACGGCAAGCCCAAATATCTGAATTCCCCGGAAACCATGATCTTTGAAAAGAGCCGGAATCTATACGGACTTAATTTTGCCCGCTCGTCGAGGGCCGGTAACTTTATTCTCTGTGAAGGCTATATGGATGTGATCGCCATGCATCAGGCAGGCTTTACCCAGGCGGTAGCCTCCCTGGGAACAGCCTTTACAGAGGGACAGGCCAATCTGATCCGTCGTTTTGCCCAGGAGGTCATATTAGCTTATGACAGCGATGGCGCAGGAGTCAATGCTGCTCTTCGAGCTATCGGGATTTTGAAGGAAATGGGGCTTACTGGAAAGGTTCTTAACTTAGAGCCCTACAAGGATCCGGATGAGTTTATCAAAAATAAAGGACCTGAGGCGTTTGAGGAGAGGATAAGGCAGGCAGAAAACAGCTTTTTCTTTGAGCTCCGGATGCTTGAGAAAAATTACGACCTTGGTGACCCGGAGGCCAAAACCAGATTTCACCGGGAGATCGCCCGCAAGCTCTGCGGCTTTTCGGAGGAGGTGGAGCGGGAAAATTACATCGAGGCAGTGGCACAGAAGTATCACATCGGCTTCGAAAATCTCCGCAGGCTGGTCCGCACCTATGCTCTTGAAAATGGAATGGCAGCCCCGGCCCAGCGCCCTAAGTCAGGGATCCGGCCCAAAAAGGACCCGGCAGAAAACCGAAGGAAGCCCCAGAAGCTTTTGCTTACCTGGCTGGTGGAGGAGCCACCTCTTTACCGTAAGATCAAAAAGTACATTTCGCCGGAGGATTTCACCGAGGAGCTGTACCGGAAGGCGGCTGAGAGGCTGTTCGAGGATCTGGATAAGGACATCCTGAATCCGGCGGGGATTATCAGCCTTTTTGCGGACGAAGAAGAGCAGCGGGAAGCGGCAGGGCTTTTTAACACAAAGCTTATGGAGCTTTCCACTCAGGCGGAAAAGGAACGGGCATTTCACGATATTTTGATGGCGGTGAAGCGCAGCAGCCTGGAGGCCTTAAGAGAACGTGTGGGGACGGATGTTTCGGCATTCGGGCAGATGATCAGAAGCAAAAAAGAACTGGAAGAACTTAGCAAAACGCATATTTCGCTGGATTAAGGCCAATAATTATATTTAGTAAGTCAGGAAGGACGGAAAACCAAGAATGGAAGAAAACACACAGGCAAGGTTTGATGAGAAGTTAGCAGGGCTTCTGGCCGTTGCCAGAAAGAAAAAAAATGTTTTGGAATATCAGGAGGTAGTGGACTACTTTGCTGATATTACATTGGGTGAAGAACAATTTGATAAGATCCTTGAGACGCTGGAGCAGAATAATGTGGATATCCTGCGTATCACCGAGGGAGATGACGTTGACGATGAGGAGATCATCTTAAGCGAAGAGGACGAGGTAGATGTGGAGAACATTGACCTTTCTGTTCCTGACGGTATCAGCATTGAGGATCCGGTGAGGATGTACCTGAAGGAAATCGGCAAGGTGCCTCTCCTTACGGCCGAGGAGGAGATCGATCTTGCCCAGAAAATGGAGGCAGGAGTCGTTGCCAGAGAAAAGATCGCCCTTCTTGAAAAACGCTTTGACGGAGCGGATGAGCAGGAGACGGCGGAGCTTAAAGAGGAGATCGGATCCTTAAGGGGGCAGCTTGATGCCGGAGATGAGGCCAAAAAACGGCTGGCAGAGGCAAACCTGCGTCTGGTAGTCAGCATTGCCAAGCGTTATGTAGGACGCGGGATGCTGTTTCTGGATCTGATCCAGGAGGGAAATTTAGGACTGATCAAAGCAGTAGAAAAGTTTGATTATCGGAAGGGATATAAGTTTTCCACCTATGCAACCTGGTGGATCCGTCAGGCGATCACCAGAGCGATTGCAGACCAGGCCAGGACCATCAGGATCCCTGTGCATATGGTTGAGACCATCAATAAGCTGATCCGTGTCAGCAGACAGCTTTTGCAGGAATTAGGAAGAGAACCTACCCCGGAGGAGATTGCCGAGGAGATGAACCTGCCTGTGGAGCGAGTGCGTGAGATCCTGAAAATATCCCAGGAGCCTGTTTCTCTGGAAACGCCTATCGGCGAGGAGGAGGATTCCCATCTGGGTGACTTTATACAGGACGACAATGTGCCTGTACCGGCAGATGCTGCCGCCTTTACCTTGCTGAAGGAGCAGCTTGTGGAGGTGCTTGGCACCCTGACGGAGAGAGAGCAGAAGGTGCTCCGTCTGCGTTTCGGCTTAGATGACGGCCGCGCCAGGACCTTAGAGGAGGTCGGAAAGGAATTTAATGTGACCAGAGAGCGTATCAGGCAGATCGAAGCCAAAGCGCTCCGGAAGCTCCGCCATCCCAGCAGGAGCAGAAAGCTGAAGGATTATCTAGACTGATGGAAGGAAAAAGAGGTCTCTCCCTGCGGCTTTTAGCTGTGGCGGATATGGTCTCCCCCGGAAACCGGGTGTGTGATGTGGGCTGTGACCATGGTTATCTGCCGATTTATCTCATAGAGCAGAAAATTTCACCGAAGGTGCTGGCTATGGATGTGCGGGAGGGTCCGCTTGGACATGCAAGAGCGCATGTGTCAGAGGCCGGACTGACGGATTACATAACTCTGCGGCTTTCAGACGGGCTTACAGGGTTTGGGATCGGAGAAGCGGAAACCTTAGTCTGTGCCGGCATGGGAGGCCGGCTGATGCAGCGGATCTTAGAGAGGGATCCGTCCAAGACAGGGTCCTTCAGAGAGCTGATCCTGCAGCCCCAGTCGGAGATCGCTGCCTTCAGAAGGTTTCTGCGGGAGCAGGGATATTCCATTGTATGGGAAGATATGGTATGGGAGGAAGAAAAATTTTATCCTGTCATCAAGGCGGTACCCGGGGAGCAGATCTCTGCCATGGAAAGAAAAGAACAAAAGGCGTTTCCGGGCTTGCCGGAAGGGATCTGCGCCGGTGACTCCAAGGAGCTGGAAGACCGTTTTGGACCTGTCCTGTTGGAAAGAAAGCACCCGGTGCTGCTCCTGTTCCTGGAAAGAGAGCGGGAGAGTATGAGTCGGCTTACTGCTTCCCTGAAGAAGGCAGCCGGGAGCCAAAAAGCGGCCGGACGTCTTAAGGAGCTGCTTAAGGAAACAGATTATATAGAAGAAGCGATGGGGATCGTAAAAAATGATGCAGAAAGGGGGATATATGGGAATGGCCCAAATTACAATTGACGGGATTACAAAAGAGTATTCCCAGGGGATCACATTTGAGGAGATCGCAAAGGAGCATCAGCCCCGGTTTAAGGATATGATCGCGCTGGTGCTGGAAAACAAAAAGATCAGAGAGCTGCACAAAAAGGCAGAAAAGGACTGCGAGCTCTCCTTTCTTACCATCCGGGACAGCATCGGTCATAAGACCTATGTGAGGACCGGTCTGATGATCCTTGTGAAGGCCATCAATGATGTGCTGGGAGAGGATAGGGTGAGCCGGGTAAAGATTGAATTTGCCATTGGTCAGGGCTATTACTGCAAGGTGATCATGGATGAGAAGCTGACCCAGGACCATGTAGGAGCCATAGGACAGAGGATGAGGGAGCTTGTGGAGAAGGATCTTCCCATCACCAAAAAGTCCTATCCCAAGGACCAGGCCATCGAGCTTTTCAGGAATCACAAAATGTATAACAAAGAGAAGCTTTTCCGGTACAGAAGGAGTTCCTTTGTGAATGTTTACTGTCTGGACGGCTATTACGATTACTATTACGGATATATGCTGCCCAGTACCGGTTATCTGAAATATTTCGACGTACTGCACTATGAGGACGGCATCATGCTTTTGTTGCCGGGAAGTGAGGATCCTACCAAGCTGAACTACTTCACACCAATGGATAAGCTGTTCCATACGCTCATGACCTCCTGTAGGTGGGGGGAGATGATGGGGATCGAGTCGGTAGGAGATCTGAACAATTCCATCAGAGACGGCCTTCTGGGGGATATGATCTTGGTCCAGGAGGCGCTGCAGGAAAGAAGGATCGGGGAGATCGCCAGAGAGATCGTTCAGAGAGGCAATGTGAAGTTTGTCCTTATCGCCGGCCCTTCCTCCTCCGGAAAGACCACCTTTTCCCACAGGCTGTCCATTCAGCTCCGTACCTACGGGCTGATCCCTCATCCTATCGCGCTGGATGATTATTTCATCAATCGGGAGGATACGCCTAAGGACGCAGACGGGAATTATGATTTTGAGTGTCTCGAGGCCATAGATATTAAGAAGTTTAACGAGGATATGAACAGGCTCCTTGCAGGAGAGGCGGTGGAGCTTCCTCAGTATAATTTCAAGCTTGGAAAGCGGGAGTATCACGGTAACATTAAGAAGCTGGGGCCGGAGGATGTGCTTGTGATCGAGGGGATCCACGGACTTAACCCGTTTACTACGGCTTCCATGCCGGATGAAAGTAAATTCAAGATCTACATCAGCGCGCTTACCAGCTTAAATATTGATGATCATAACCGGATCCCTACCACTGACGGCAGGCTGCTGCGCAGGATCGTGCGGGATGCCAGGACCAGAGGCAACAGTGCCAAGCGTACCATTGCCATGTGGCCTTCGGTGAGAAGGGGGGAGGAAAATTATATTTTTCCTTTCCAGGAAAGTGCGGATGCAATGTTCAATTCGGCACTGATCTATGAGCTGGCAGTGCTGAAGCAATATGTAGAGCCCCTTTTATTCGGGATCGAGATAGGGGAACCGGAGTATTATGAGGCAAAGCGGCTTCTGAAATTCCTGGAGTACTTCCAGGGGATTGACAGCCAGAACGTACCTGCAAATTCTATCTGCAGGGAATTTATCGGCGGAAGCTATTTTCACGTGTAGCGTTTTGGGCAAAGCGAAGCTGTGCCCAAAAATGTTTACCCGTGTTGTTTACAAAAATCAGGAAACCAGGTAGGACAAATGATCGCGGCTGCATAAGGGAGGGTGTCATGGACATCCGCTCTTATGCAGGTGAGGAAAGTCCGGGCTTCACAGGGCAGGATGCCGGATAACGTCCGGTG
>CANDAG010000055.1 GCA_947382625.1 uncultured Lachnospiraceae bacterium | reverse complement strand
AAATGTTCACGCCGCCACAAGCGAAATGTTCACGCCGTTTGGCCGGAATATGCACCTTTCCGTATGTCCTTTTTCGGCGGCGGTGGATTTTTGCTTTTTTATGTCAGCCCGGAGTATCAGGACGCGGTAAAGAGGGCTATGAGCGGCTTACTGCATATCCCTTTTACATTTGAAAACGGTGGGACAAAAGTACTCTATTATGCACCGGAGGAGTATCATAGTTAACCGTTAAAAGAAAGGCACAGTAAAAATGAAAACAGTGATTATGGCCGGAGGCAGGGGAACTAGAATTGCATCATTAAACGCAGAAGTTCCAAAACCGATGATAAGAATAGATGGAAAACCAATCTTCGAATACCAGATGGAGTGTTTGAAAAAGCATAATTTAACAGATATTATTCTGGTGATCGGCCATCTGGGAAATATCATAGAAGAATTTTTTGGAAACAGTGGGCAGTATGGTGTATATATAACCTACGTCAGAGAGGATGTTCCGCTGGGGACTGCCGGTGCGCTTTATTATATGAAGGATATCATTACAGATGACTTCCTATTAATTAATGGGGACATTATTTTTGATGTGGATTTCTCACTTTTTTTGGCCGCTCATCGAAGGAATCATTCATTGGCTACTATATTCACTCATCCGAACAGTCATCCCTATGACAGTGGTATTATAGTTGCCGATAAGGATAGATTTGTCACAAAATGGCTGACGAAAGAGGAAGAGAGAAAATGGTATAAAAACCGGGTAAATGCCGGCATGCATATTCTTTCTCCAACGATTTTGAAACGATTTGAAATACCGGAAAAGAAGGATTTGGATCGTGATATTTTAAAACCTTTGATTGCAGAACGGCAATTATCTGTTTATGATTCCCCGGAATATGTCAAGGATATGGGAACACCGGATAGATATTATTCAGTTGAGCAGGATATAAAATCAGGGTTAACGGCGAAGAGAAATTTATCTGTGAAGCAGAAAGCAATTTTTCTGGACAGGGATGGAACTGTCAACAAATATGTTGGATTCTTGAAAAGTATAGATGATCTTGTATTATTGGACGGCGTATCAGAGGCAATCAAGATGATTAACAAAAGTGGTTACCTTGCAATTATAATTACAAATCAACCAGTTATTGCCAGAGGGGAGGTATCCTGGGAGGAATTAACGGAAATTCATAACAAGATGGAAACATTGTTAGGCAATGAAGGCGCCTATATAGATGATATTTTCTGCTGTCCACATCATCCGGACAGGGGATATGCCGGGGAACGGACTGTGTATAAAAAGGTTTGTGATTGCAGAAAGCCAAAACCAGGACTGATCTTGCAGGCGGCAAAAAAATATAATATTGATTTACATGAATCATGGATGGTAGGTGATTCATTCAGCGATATGGAAGCAGGCAGGAATGCAGGCTGTAACATTGCATATGTTGGAACGGAAAATGTCAAGGACATTTTGGCGGCATCTAATCTTTTGGAATGTATCAGAAAAATATTCGAGAAGGTTGAAATAAAGTGAAAAGCAGGATGGAATTACAATGAAAAAAATATATATAGATGAGTTGATACATAGATATCCGGTTTTGGAATCCGGGAAGGAATCTATTGAGGAAGCTTTTGGTATTTTGTCAATGTGTTTCAGGCGGCATGGAAAGTTATTGATTGCAGGAAATGGTGGAAGCGCGGCAGATGCAGAACATATCGTCGGAGAACTGATGAAAGGGTTCGTTTTGCCGAGAGAAATTGATGAGGTATTGAAAGCAAAATTGCAGAATATTGATCATTATATGGGAATTGAATTATCTGGTAAATTGCAGCAGGCTTTACCGGCCATTGCACTGAATAATCATAGTAGCTTGAACACTGCCTTTTTGAATGATGTGGATGGAAAACTTTGCTACGCACAACAGATCTTGGGGTATGGAGAAGACGGTGATGTTTTTCTGGGGATTTCCACATCGGGAAATTCTGAAAATATTTTGTATGCTGCAATTGTGGCAAAAGCACAGGGAATGAAAGTGATCGCTCTTACCGGAGCAGGCGGTGGAAGGTTAGCGGATATGGCCGATGTTGCGATTATTGTTGAGGAGCAGGAAACCTATAAGGTACAGGAACTTCATCTGCCGATTTATCATTGCCTGTGTCTGATGGTAGAGGAGGAGATGTTTGGAAAGGCTAATGAGGAACAACAGACTGCCTTTTTGCTTTGAAGAGTATAGCATTTTCTATGATTGGATCGTTTATGAAAGAGCAAAATAATCTTCCAAATACTTGAACATTCATTTCTTTTATGATATTGTAAGTCTATCAGAAAGAAGAATCAGTTCACACTTTGCAGGTCTGCATTCAGAGTGTATTTTCAGGCATTTCGCCACAGATTCAACTTTAAAAAAGAACAGTGGCAGAGCCTTTGTCCCATTCCGGCTTTTGCCATGGAGCAAAGGAGGGAAGGGATGGAAGAACAAAAGGATTATGATAATCCTGAGAAGGAACTGGAAGATTATCCGGATGTGTTTGCGGACATTATCAATGTGTTGGTCTATCAGGGAGCGGACATCCTGAGGCCGGAAAACCTGCGGCCGGCGACAGTGGAAACCCGTTATATAAATTTAAGCGGGAAATTAAGACGTCAAACAGAGGACCTTGCGAAATATGAAACAATTGGCGGCAAAACAAAGGTATTATTTTTGCTTGCCAACCAGACGTCACCGGATGGCCGGATGATCCTCCGTAAATGTGGTTATACAGGCGGCTATTACAGGAGCCAGTATAACGGGCAGTCGGGAGATGTCTGCCCGGTTGTGGAACTGGTGCTGTATTGGGGGAAAAAGCGGTGGAGGGGCAAGCGTAGTATCCGGAGCTACTTCCGTGGGAAAGGTCTGCAGGAGGAAATCTGGAGTTATATTGATAATGAAAAGCTACATGTATTCGAGATGCGTTATCTTCCCAGAGAAACGATCAAAAAGTTTACAAGCGATATGCGTATTGTGCTGGAATTTATGTCAGACACCACGGATGAAAGCTGCTTCAACCAGAAAATAGAACATCCCTGGGCGTTACGGGAGCTGCTGGTTGTATTACTTGGAAATAACAGATATCGGGAACTGGAAAAGGGATTCCGGAAGGATCAAGAAGCAGGAGAATCATGTGAAATGGAGAAAGGGGGAAATACCGTGAGAGACTGGATCGGAGAAGCGTGGGATAAGGGGATAGAGCAGGGACTGGCTAAAGGGATAGAAGCAATGGTATCTATCTGTCATGAGTTTGGGATGACATTTGAAGAGACAGCGTTAAAGCTGAAAGAGAAGTTTGATCTGGCAGACACAGAGGTAGAACAGGAAATGAAGCTGTACTGGTGAGATTTGCTGTTAGTAAAAGTGTCAAAAACTGAAATAGAAAGAGAATTTAAAGCTCACAGCGTAAGACATGGTACTGTCTTATACCGTGAGCTTTTTATTAATATTCTTTTGTATAAAAGACGAAAATGCTATTAATGATATATTTTTATATTGAAAATATATTATCAATAGCATATACTAAAGAGGTGAGTACTGCAGAAAGTAGGTGGTTAAGGTGATAGCAGTATTATGAACGGCTCCCTATACCTCTTCATACAATGCCAGCCGGGACTTCAAGGTTTCAACTTTAACCAAAAGCCTGGAATTTTCTGTATTTAATTTTTCAATCTGAGGAAGATAAATCGCCTTAGTCCGATCCTCGATTTCTTTGGAACTGGTGCCGCAGATATTTAAGATACCTTCACAGATCATAGCGGATTCTCCTTTCGAATTGATGCTTGCTCTGGTAAGCTGCTCCATATATTTTATATAAGCTGTTTCGTCCTGGTGTTTTTGATAATCATCCAGAAGCTGCTGCGCCAGAAGGGAATTATCCATAGATCGGCGCATACAATGTAGATACAGATTTTCTTCCGGTGGAAGTTCGCCGGTGACAATTACCTGTGTATGATACATCTCTTTTTTAATATGATAAATGCCGGGAGAGGTTTTTTCAAGTGCTAAACAGGGAGGTGACCAAAGCTTGAATACAGATATTCCAATGAAAGAACGCAAGGCGTCAAAAGCAGTACAGTTCATTGCTTATTTCATTATATCTATCTATCCACTCATATTATGCCAGGTAGATTTGGGGGGATTACAGCTGCAAAGCCTGTTGCTTTTTATAGCGGCAATGGGAGCTCTTTTATACAGCATCCTGCTGATACGCAAAAATGAATGGAGCTTTAAAAGAACCTATTACAGAGTAGAGCTGGCAATCCTGCTGCTGGCAGGCTATGAATTTATCAGAGTGCTGGCTAAAATGCTGTTTTCTGACGCAAACACAGCTGTTTCTTATGATTGGGAGGTATTGGCCTTAAGTCTGGCCGCAGTTTATCTGATTTGCTCTTTGAACGCTGTGTTTGATAAAAAGTATTTTGACGCTTTGATTTTTTCGGGATTGATTGTCTTCGGTTTTTTACTGTTTCATTATTTGTGCGGGGATGGCATGGATCATATGTTAGCTGTTCTGTTGAAGGACTCCCATACAATAGCATCCTATACGCTGCTGGTCTGTACAGTGAGCCTGTATCAGTACTGTAATTGCGATGACAGATTACGTTCCGTTTTTTATGCCGGGACTTCGGTGACAGGCTATTTGGTTTTGTTCCTGAACTACAATATGCTGAGTATCTGGATATTGGCAGCAGTCTTTCTGGCTTTTCCCGTATATTTTCGAACTACGGCAGAATTGCTGAAGCGCGATATGCAGTTGTTTTTTATCTATTCTTTTCTGCTTAGTAATATGAGTCTGCTTACTAATTATACAGATCTGATAAGAGGTGTCTCTTTTAGCCTGGAGCAGAGCATTTATCTGGACTTGCTGCTGGCAGCAGGCGGTATTGTGTTTTTTTATTTCTGGGACAAGATTCCTGAGGGGATGGATTTAAAAAGGCTGGTTTTGAGAAAAATGAGGAGAGGCTATCAGTTTTTGCTGAAAGCGATGGGAATTGTTTTTGCGGGGATTCTGGTTGGCGGTGAGCATTGGCAGGAGCTGCCTGATGGCATGACATTGTCCGTGTTCAAAAGCTTTGCCGTTTCGCTTATAAAGGAAATAGATGGGGGGAAGGGAACGTTTTACGCAACGGTTAGTGAGCAGGGGTTATTGGCCTGTGGGATTATGGTTATTTTGTGTTCGCTTATGATAGCAAGGCTTCGGAGGAATTACAGCTATGATAAGCCGGATACCGGTATTATGATATTGGTGGCAAGTCTCCTTTTGGTACAGCTTCTATTCTGGAAAGCGAACATGATGACTTTGCCGGTTTATTTTGTGTTCCTTATTTTTGCATTTTTATATAGAGAAGAAAGAAAAAGAGTGAAAAGTGTCAAGATCAAGTGTGATCAGGGAGGAGAATCCAAATGAAAAAAGTACTGCAATTTTTATTGATGTTTTTGGGTATAGGGAGTATATTCTTTTTGCCGGTACACGCAGGAACAGCATCGGAAACGGAGGAGGCAGAGCTGAGTCTGCTTATGAAGGCGGAAAAAAGTGTTGAAGCAAAGCAGGAGCCTGATGACAGGTCGGATGCTGTCATTTCATATGAAAGCGGGGCAATCGTCTATGTCATTGGAGAGACAGAGGATGGATGGTATAAGGTTTCCTATCAGGGAAAAGAGGGATATATCCGTAAATCTGCTCTTATGGCGGTGGATGAAATCGATACTGCGGGTCTGGACGCTGAGATGGAGGAAATCGAAGCGGAGAGCAAAATGATAGTAGAAGAGGTAGAACGATACCGTGCCGAGGAGAAGCGCTCCAGGATGTGGGGCGTGGTGATCGTGCTATTGGTGGCCGGAATATTTGCAACAGGTGTTATTTCTACTGTAAAGTCCGGAAAAAAAGAGAGAAGCGCCAGGGAAGAAGTCGGCGATACTGATTGAATCAGTCGCCGGACTTCCTGATGATCCCCAGCCCCAAGGGATAAGGACCTGTATGCACGCCGATGGTAGCCCCGATCTGATAGATAGGAAGCTCCTGTAATCCATATTTTTCATTTAACACATTTAAAACCATATCGCGGTAGGAAACGGCTTCCTCATAATCATAGCCGAAGCCTACAGCCAGACTGAAATGATCCGCGGGCTCTGATTGCTGGTCTAAATATTCTGTTATCAGGGCAATCGTCTTTTCCATGGATTTTTTGCGGCTTCTGGCAATCCCGGAGGGAAAAATCTCTCCCTGCATTAAGGTGATGATGGGCTTAAGCTTTAAGACGCTTCCGGCTATCCCGGCTACCTTTCCGATCCTGCCGCCGTGCTGCAGATATTCCATGTCGCCGACTGTGAAGAAGATGCGGCCGGAGGATTTGATCTCTTCCAGCAGGCGGACAGCCTCTCCATACTCTGTGCCGTGATCCCGCAGGCGGACAGCTTCCAGTACATATAATCCCTGAAGAACTGTATTGACGGTTGCATCAATGACCGTGATCTGCGCATCCGGATGCTCATCCAAAAGCATATTTTTGGCATTTATGGCAGACTGCATGGAGCCACTGAATTTGGTAGTAATACAAATGCAGATAATGGGAATCCCTTTTTGGATCACAGGGAGAAATGCATCTATATAGTCCTGGGTGGAAGGCATAGAGGATTTGGGATAAACGCCGGGCTCTCTCACCATTCTTTCATAAAATTCACGGATATCCATCTCCTCGATTTCTTTTTGATAATGCTCGTCATCAAAGGACACATAAAAGGGAACGACTGTTATATTTTTCTGCTCCGTAAGCTGTGGAGGCAGATCGCAGGAACCGTCGCTGATAATATGAAACTTTGCGTCCTGGGGATTTTCACTGTTTAAATTTTTCATTAAAGTCTCATTCATATTAGTGTTTCTTATCCTTTCGTAAGGCAATATTTATATATTAAGTATACGGCAGATCAATAATCTCTGCAGTAAGACTACAGTACTACTATTGGTCATTTTTTTCAACTGGTAAATCAGACGGAAGATTAAGAAAATATTTATTTTCTGTTAAATATTTTATTATAGTCCTTTGTTATAGTATAATGAATAAGCTGACTTGCGGAGAGTGTCAGCGTTTGATCAATAAGCTGCCTCGCGAAGCGTGACAGCGTTTGATGGTATTGTCACCTGTTATATTCAGGTGTGGCAAGTACAAAAGTTCGGTACACAGAGGATGAGGCGGGATGGAACTGAATGTGATCGATTTATCCAGGGATAGCTCAAAGCGGCAGGAAAGAGTCAGCATCAAGAGAGCATCCGGTGAGGATAACAGACCATGGACAGACAGAGCATGGCCTGAGGTACAAATAGAGAGAAATGAAATAGCAGCTGAGAGACAAAGAAGGGCGGGAAGCCGTGCAGGGCAGGCTCCGTCCGGAAGACAGGGGAGATCTGTGGAACCAATCTCTGAGAGAGAGAGAAGCAGTTATGGAGAGCAGACGCCTGTCAGAAGAAAGAGGAGCTCTGCGGAGCCGATTCCGGTAAGAAGATCTGCATCTGCCAGAAAAACGGCGGCTGTCAGACGTCCGGAGGTCATCAGAGAGCAGCCGGTGGAAAGACGTCCAAGACCATCGCGCGCAGCAGAGCAAAGAGCCAGGCAGGAGCGGATACGCAGACGTAAAAGAAGACGGAGAAAGCAGCTTGCCGCAAGGCTGACAGTACTTTTGTTCATGGCAGGGCTCATTGTATTGTTGCTCTTTATGCTGGTCAGATTGCTTACCGGCAGGGAGGAGAAGGACAAAGTGGTTCAGACTGTCCAAAGTAATGTGAAAACGCAGGAGGTGCCAAAGGATACGGAAAGAACGCTGAAGCCTTTTATGACGGAAGATTTCCTGACGGTGAATGAGTATTCCAGACCGGGGGAGGCCCTTGAGGCGGTCAATAATATTTTTGTACATTATACAGCCAACCGGGGGACAAGCGCTGCGCAGAACAGAAGCTACTTTGAAAATCTGGGGATTACTGGGGAAACCTCAGCCAGCGCTCATTTTATTATAGGCTATGACGGCGAGATCATTCAGTGTATTCCTTTAGACGAGATCGGTTATGCGGTAATGGGGCGAAATTATGATTCTATCTCTATAGAATGCTGCTATCTGCAGGATGACGGAAAATTTACGGAGGAGACATATCAATCTCTGATCCGGCTGTGTGCATGGCTTTTGGATGAATATCATCTGGCGCCGGAGGATATGAAACGGCACTATGATGAAGGCGGCAAAAAGTGTCCTTTGTATTTTACAGAGCATGTAGAGGCATGGGAGCAGTTTAAACGCGATTTGGATCAGTATTTAACAGAACAGAAAAGTCTTTAAACATAATGAAAGATTATTTGAAAACGCTGTCTTGTGGATCAAGGCAGCGTTTATTTGTAAGTGAGCCGAAAGATATTTGCGGTAATAAGCCAAAGGCGTTTGTGTAATAAGCCAACTGCGTTTGTGTAATAAGCCAACTGCGTTTGTGCAATAAGCCGAAGGCGTTTGCTGTTGACAGCAATTGAAATTTATTGTAGAATAATAACATATGTTATACAAAAGAAGGGGTGAGTGACATGGCAAGAAAAGAAACAATTACCAAAGATATGATCATTCAGGCGGCATTTGCTCTTCTGCAGGAGGAGGGGATCGAGCAGGTGACGGCCAGAAAGCTGGCGGCGAAGGCCAATTGCTCTACGCAGCCTATTTTTCGTTTTTACAAGAGTATGGATGAGGTGGCGGAAGAATTGGCAGAAAAGACCTGTGAATTTTTTCAGGATTATTATGACCATTTTCAGCGGCAGACAGTAACGCCCTTTGTGAATCTGGGACAGGCCTACATTAAATTTGCAGGTGAACATAAGGAATTGTTCCGGTTTATCTTTTTGTCTCCTGAACGCTCGGGAAGGAGCATGTATGATATTCTAAACGGCAGTAAGGGGAATGTGAGTAAGGAAATCCAGTCGGCAGCGGCACAGGGAAGCAGAAACGCAGGGGATCTGTTTACAAAAATGTGGATCTTTATCCATGGCGCTGCATGTATGTCCCTTACAGGAGACTATGATCTGTCAGACAGTGAGACCATGCAGCTTCTGCGAGATTCCTACCACTCATTTAAATAGGAATATTTGCAGCTTTACCAAGGAGAAGGGATTGAGAATGGAACATCAGGAACATGATATTATTACCAGAATGAACGATAAGTACATGAAGATGAGTAAGGGGCATAAGGCAGTAGCCGCTTACATATCAGACCATTATGAGCAGGCTGTATTTATGACAGCGGCTAAGCTGGGGGAAACGGTGGGGGTCAGTGAATCCACAGTGGTTCGTTTTGCCACAGGGTTGGGTTATGGGGGCTACCCGGAGTTTCAGAAGGCATTGGAGGAATGGGTCAGGAGCAAGCTTAATTCCGTACAGAAGATCGGTGCAAAGTATGGAAAGAGTTCGCAAAGAGAGGTGCTTCATTCGGTGCTGGGCGCCGATATCGAAAAAATACAGGATACCATTGTTAATCTGGATGCGGCCGCCTTTGAGGCGGCGGTGGATATTATTCTGGAAGCCAGAACGGTGTATCTTATTGGAGTGAGAAGCTGCGAGCCTTTGGCGGACTTTTTGCATTTTTATCTGAATATGATACGGGGAAACATTGTTCTTGTAAAGACAACAAGCGTTACGGAAATATTCGAACAGATGATACGTATTGATGAGGAAGACGCGATCATCGGCATCAGCTTTCCCAGATATTCCATGCGTACTCTCAAAGCCATGGAGTTTGCCAACGACAGGAATGCCAAGGTGATCACGATCACAGACAGCATCCATTCTCCTATGAATTTGTATTCCTCCTGCAATCTCCTGGCAAGAAGCGATATGGTTTCAATCGTAGATTCACTGGTGGCGCCTCTTAGTGTGATCAACGCCCTGGTGGTTGCCATGTGTTTAAAACGGCCGGAGGAGGTCAAAAAAAATCTTGAAACTCTTGAAGAAGTGTGGAATAATTATCAGGTTTATTTAAACGATGAAATTAATTTTATCGAAGAGGAGCCCATGCTTAATTATCCGCCCAAAAAGGAATGAGACGGCAGGAGGTACTTAAAATGAAACGGGTACTGGTCATTGGAGGCGGGGCTGCAGGGATGATGGCAGCCATAGGTGCCGCGAAAGAAGGAGCCCTTGTTACCCTGCTTGAAAAAAACGAAAAAACCGGAAAGAAGATCTACATTACAGGAAAAGGAAGATGTAATCTTACGAATTCCTGTGAGAGGGATGTTTTTTTTGACAATATGGTCAGTAATGGCAAGTTCCTTTACAGTGCCTTTAACCGTATGGATAATCGGAAGGTAATGGATTTTTTTGAGGCGGCCGGCTGTCGGCTGAAGGAAGAGAGGGGGAACAGGATTTTTCCGGTTTCAGACCATGCTTCCGATGTGATCGCGGCGCTGAACGGGCAGATGCAGAAGGAAAAGGTCAGAGTGTGCCTGCATGCGCAGGTGACGGAGATTATTTTTGAAGAAAGGGACGGAGAACGCCGGGCAGCCGGGGTGCGGCTTTCTGACGGGAAAGAACTTTTGGCGGATGCGGTGATCATCGCCGCCGGAGGAAGATCCTATGAGGCTACCGGATCCACCGGGGACGGCTACGGCTTTGCAATGAAAGCCGGACATACAGTCAGAGAGCTTAAGCCGGCGCTGGTTCCCTTTACCGTCAGGGAAAGCTGGCCGAAGGCACTGCAGGGATTGTCTCTCAAAAATGTTTCGGTGACCCTCATGAATGAAAAAAAGAAAATATATGAAGGGTTCGGAGAAATGCTTTTTACCCATTTCGGGGTAAGCGGGCCGCTGATCTTAAGTGCGAGCAGTTATTATGTAAAAAAATATTATAACATGCCGGTATTGCTCTGCATTGACTTAAAGCCAGCTCTCAGCGAAGAACAGTTGGATAAGAGATTGCTCCGGGATTTTGACCAGAACAGGAACCGGCAGTTCAAAAATGCATTGGACGGGCTTCTGCCTTCTAAAATGATACCTGTTATGGTAGAACTGTCGGGGATTTCACCCGAAAAGAGAACGGGCGATCTGACCAGGGAAGAGAGAGTGTCTTTGACCAGACTCCTTAAAAATCTTACCATGACTGTAACAGGTACCAGAGGATTCCAAGAGGCGATCGTGACGCAGGGAGGTGTAAATGTGAAGGAGGTTAATCCTTCCACCATGGAATCCAAACGGACAAAAGGGCTGTATCTGGCAGGAGAGGTTCTGGATTTGGACGCCCTTACAGGAGGCTTTAATCTTCAGGTCGCCTGGTCTACCGGATATCTGGCAGGTATAAGCGCCGGAAGTAACGGGTGAATAAAGAAGGCGAATAGCAAACGCGGAAGGCTATTTGATCAAATAGAGAAAGGATCAGAAAATGAGTTATCAGATTGCAATCGATGGGCCTGCCGGGGCAGGAAAAAGCACTATCGCAAAAAAGGTGGCAAAAAGTAAAGGATACATTTATGTGGATACAGGGGCCATGTATCGGGCAATGGCATATTTTCTGTTAAAGGAAGGGGTAGATCCAACGGATACTTCTGCGATCGAAGAGAAGTGTCAGGAGGCGGATATCACCATATGCTATGAAAATGGGGAGCAGGTGGTTCTCTTAAACGGAGAAAATGTAAATGCCTATCTCCGCAGGGAAGAGGTGGGGAACATGGCTTCTCATCACAGCAGCGCTAACCCGAAGGTACGGGAGAGACTGACCGCCCTGCAGAAGGAGCTGGCCAGAACAAATGATGTGGTGATGGATGGACGCGACATCGGTACCTGTGTTCTTCCCGGTGCGGATGTGAAGGTGTACCTTACCGCCAGTACCCGGGTAAGGGCCAGGAGACGTTTTGACGAGCTGCAGGAGAAGGGAGTCAGCTGTGATATCCGGCAGATTGAGGAAGATATTGCCAGCAGAGACGAGGAGGACATGAACCGGCCCATTGCTCCTTTAAAGCAGGCGGAGGATGCGGTGCTGATCGATTCCTCCGAAATGAGCATTGAGGAAGTGGTGAAGGCAATCCTGGATCTGTGCTGAACCGGAATTTTACAGGGAGAATAATTTATGGAAGTGATGCTTGCAAAAAGCGCCGGCTTTTGCTTCGGAGTGGAGCGTGCGGTGGAAAAGGTCTATGAGCAGCTTGACAAGGCCGGCGAAAATAAAAAAATATACACCTACGGCCCCATCATCCATAATGAAGAAGTCGTCAGGGATCTGGAGGAGCGGGGCGTTAGCATGATCAGGAATGAGGATGAGCTTGCGGATACCAGAGAGGGGGCAGTAGTGATCCGGTCCCACGGGGTGCCGAAGAGGATTTATGACCGGATTGAAGAGAACGGACTGGAATGTATTGACGCCACCTGTCCCTTTGTAAAGCGAATCCATACTATTGTGGAAAAGGAGAGCAGAGAAGGGCGGCAGATTGTGATCATCGGCAATGCAGGTCATCCGGAGGTGGAGGGGATCATGGGGTGGTCCATGACGCCTGCAATAGTAGTCGGAACAGTGGGGGAAGCGGAGAATTGCAGTGTCTGTAAGGAAATTCCCCTGTGTATCGTCTCTCAAACGACATTTAACTACAACAAATTTAAAGAACTGGTTGAAATTTTTCAAAAAAGAGGTTACAATGTTAATGTTGTAAATACTATCTGTAATGCAACAGAGGTTCGGCAAACAGAAGCTGCGCAAATTGCAGCTGAAGTTGATGCGATGATAGTGATTGGTGGCAGGCACAGTTCCAATACGCAGAAGCTATTTGAAATCTGCCATGAGAAGTGTGAAGCTACATATTTCATACAGACACTTGATGACTTGCATTTAGAACTGCCTAAAACTGCTGCTTTGGTGGGTATTACTGCGGGGGCTTCCACCCCTAACAATATTATTGAGGAGGTTCAAAATCATGTCAGAATTAACTTTTGAACAAATGTTGGAAGAATCATTAAAGACAATACATACGGGAGAGGTTATCGAAGGAACAGTCATTGATGTTAAACCGGAAGAGATCATTCTTAACATTGGCTATAAGTCTGATGGCGTACTGACCAGAAGCGAATATACCAATGAATCAAATGTGGATCTGACCACAGTAGCGAAGCCGGGAGATACCATGGAGGTGAAGGTCCTTAAGGTAAACGACGGCGAGGGACAGGTTATTTTGACCTACAAGAGATTAGCGGCTGACCGCGGCAATAAGAGGATTGAAGAAGCCTTCAACAACAAAGAGGTTCTTACCGCTAAGGTGGCTAAGGTACTTGAGGGCGGCTTAAGTGTTGTAATAGATGAGATCAGGATCTTTATCCCTGCCAGCCTTGTATCTGATACCTATGAGAAGGATCTTACCAAGTATGCGGGTCAGGAGATCCAGTTTGTGATCAGCGAATACAATCCTAAGAGAAGAAGATATATCGGTGACCGCAAGCAGCTTCTTGTTGCCGAGAAGGCAGAGATGCAGAGAAAGCTTCTTGAGAGCATCCAGATCGGTGATGTGGTAGAGGGTATCGTTAAGAACGTGACTGATTTTGGTGCATTTATTGATATCGGCGGGGCGGACGGACTTCTTCATATTTCTGAGATGTCATGGGGACGTGTGGAGAATCCACGCAAGGTATTTAAAGTTGGCGATCAGGTAAAGACCTTTATTAAAGATATTTCCGGCACGAAGGTTGCACTCAGCCTTAAGTTTGAAGAGGACAACCCGTGGAAGAATGCAGATGAAAAATATGCCATCGGAAATGAAGTGACCGGCAGGGTTGCAAGGATGACAGATTTTGGTGCGTTTGTGGAACTTGAACCCGGGGTAGATGCCTTGCTTCATGTTTCTCAGATTTCCAAGGAGCATATCGAGAAGCCTTCTGATGTTCTAAAGGTTGGTGATGAGGTTACTGCTAAGGTGGTTGACTTCAAGAGCGAAGACAAAAAGATCAGCCTGAGTGTAAAGGCTCTGCTTAATCAGTCCTCTGAAGAGAAGCCTGAGGCGGGAGAAGAGGCTGAAGCAGTCAGCGTGGATATTGAGATCGAGGCTTCTGACGGAGAAGAGTAAGGATCAGGGCGGATTTGTTTATGGCTTATGGGTATGAACAATTTAAAAGCGCTGTTTTGGGGCTGACAAGGATAGATTTAGATGCCTACAAGGAACAGCAGATGAAGCGCAGGATAGATGCGCTCATCGCCAAGCATGGCATTAGGGGCTATGAGAATTACATGCAGGTACTTCGGACAGACCGGGCTAAATTCGAGGAGTTTGTGAATTACCTGACAATTAATGTGTCGGAATTCTACAGGGATACTGACCAATGGCAGATTATGGAGAGAACTGTCATACCGGAGCTGATAAGTAAATTCGGCAAGACATTGAGAATCTGGAGTGCGGCCTGTTCAACAGGGGACGAGCCGTACTCCCTTGTTATGGCTTTATCCAGGTATATTCCTCTGCACATGATCCATGTGGTGGCAACGGATTTGGATAAGCAGGTGATCGCCAAGGCAAGAACTGGTCTTTACAGTGAGAAGAGCATTGCAGGCGTCCCGGCAGATCTGAAGAAAAAGTACTTTACGAAAGTGGGGCTTTCTTATCAGATATCCAATGATATTAAGTCAAAGGTGGAATTCAGAGAACATAATCTCCTGAGCAATGATTATCCCAGGGGATATTATCATATGATCGTGTGCCGCAATGTACTGATCTACTTTACGGAGGAGGCAAAGGATTCTGTTTTTCGGAAGTTTTATCAGTCTCTGGTTCCCGGAGGAATGCTTTTTATCGGGAATTCCGAGCAGATACTCAATTACAGGGAGATAGGCTATACTCGTAAGAATTCATATTATTATGAGCGTACAATGATCAGACCGTAAGTAACGGGGCATCGGAGAGATGCCCTTTTTTGTTGCTTTTATGCCGGCCAGGAGATATACTGTAAAAAAGAAAGGCGATGAAAATTGGAATAAAGTGATATTGAAAGGAACCGGGAATGGCAAGAACGGTAAGCATTGGAAGACAGGATTTTGAGAGGATCCGGGTAAATAATAATTTTTACATCGACAAGACTCATTTCATCAGGGAATGGTGGGAGTCGGAGGATGATGTAACTCTGATCACAAGGCCGAGAAGATTCGGGAAAACCTTAAATATGAGCATGCTGGAAAAGTTTTTTTCCGTGGAATATGCAGGCAGAGGGGAGCTTTTTGAGGGACTCTCGATTTGGGAGGGAGATTCTGAGGAAGAAGCCTTTGATGAGAGTGAGTCTTCAGAGAGATACAAATATCGTAAACTACAGGGGACATGGCCTGTGATCTCCATCAGTTTGGCTAAGGTCAAAGAGACCTCATTTTATAATACCAAAAAGAGGATCTGCCAGATCATCACGGATCTGTACAATAAATTTGATTTTTTGCTGGAAAGTGGGAAACTCAACGAGAATGAAAAGGAATTGTACCGTAAGGTGTCTGCGGATATGGAGGATTACATTGCGGCTGACTCTTTAAATACGTTGTCGAATTATCTGATGCGGTATTATGGGAAAAGAGTGATCATTCTTATGGATGAATATGACACTCCCATGCAGGAAGCTTATGTAAATGGATATTGGAGGGAACTGGTGGAATTTACCAGAAGCCTTTTTAACGCCACATTTAAAACCAATCCGTATCTGGAGCGTGCTCTGATGACAGGGATCACCAGGGTAAGTAAGGAGTCTGTTTTTTCGGATTTGAATAATCTTGAGGTAGTTACAACAACTTCAGATAAGTATGCAGATAGTTTTGGGTTTACGGAAGATGAGGTTGCAGCTGCATTGGAGAAATATCATCTTTCTGATCATAGGAAACAGATAAAAGAATGGTATGATGGTTTTACCTTTGGTTCAAGAAGTGATATTTACAATCCGTGGTCAATTATCAGCTTCCTTGATAAGAAGAGGGTTGGGGCTTATTGGGCAAATACCAGCAGCAACAGTCTTGTGGGGAAGCTGCTGCGGGAAGGAAATCCGGATGTAAAAAAGACATTTGAGCGGCTTTTGCAGAATGAGTGTATTCAAATGGAGATAGATGAGCAGATCGTTTATGACCAGTTAGACGATGATGAGCAGGCTCTGTGGAGCCTTCTTCTAGCCAGCGGTTATCTGAAGGTGAAGGACTACAGATCATATATGACGGATTACGGAGAGTGGCGGCAGGAGTATGAATTGGAGCTGACGAATTTTGAAGTAAAGGTTATGTTCCGTAATATGGTTCGGAGGTGGTTTGCCAGGTCATCCTCCGGTTATAATGATTTTATCAGGGTGTTGCTGCTCGGAGATCTGAAGGCAATGAATACCTATATGAATCGTGTCGCAATGGAGATGTTCAGTTATTTTGATTCCGGGAGGGGACCTTCCGAAGAGGAACCCGAACGCTTTTATCACGGATTTGTTCTGGGGCTGATGGTGGAGCTTTCGGATCGGTATGTGATCACATCGAATTGGGAAAGCGGGTTTGGACGGTATGATGTGATGTTAGAGCCCAGAAGGTCAAGGGAGGGTGCCATCGTAAATGACGCCATTATTTTGGAATTTAAAGTGCAGGATAAGGATGAGAAGGAGCTTTCCGATACCATTAAGGAAGCGTTGTATCAGATTGATGAGAAAGGGTATCAGACAGCGCTTACAGCCAGAGGGATTCCGGAAGAAAGGATACGGAAATACGGTTTTGCTTTCTGCGGAAAGAAGGTCTTGATCGGTTAGTTTTTGGAGAAGCAGATAGAATAGGAAGATTGGATAAAAGGTTATGGAATACGAAAAGATCAGAGAACTGAAGCAAAGTGAAAAGAGTAGGGTACAATTAATACGGGAAAAGAGCACAGGAGAGATTTATGTCCGGAAGGTACTTCAGGGAAGGCATGAAGTCTACGAGGTACTGCAAGGCTGTCCCCATCCTTTTTTGCCTGTATTATATGAGGTTAATGTGTCGGATGAGGAAACGGAAGTTATTGAGGAATATATAGAGGAAGAACGACCGGATCTGCAGGCGTTGTCAGGAAGGGCATTCAGAGGCATTGTCAGAGAACTGTGTACTGTGTTGGAGTTCCTTCACGGGAAGGGGATCATCCACAGGGATATCAAGCCATCCAACATTCTTATGGCAAAGGACGGGCATATCCGTCTCATCGATTTTGATGCGGCGCGTATGCCGAAGGAGGAGCTGGAACAGGATACCAGGCTGTTAGGTACAAGAGGCTATGCGCCGCCGGAGCAGTATGGTTTTGCACAGACTGACGAACGGGCGGATATTTATTCTCTTGGGATGACGATGGAGCAGCTCCTGGGTGATAAGAAAGGAAACTACAGTTACAGGAGGATCATCAGGAAATGTACCAGACTGGATCCTGATGAAAGATATCAGTCCGTCCGGCAGGTGCGGAGAGCTTTTTTTGCATTAAAATGGATCGTGTTGTCAGGGGTGCTGGCGGTTTCGTTATTGATTTTAGCAGTCAAAGTTATATATCCTTATATGGACGATGGGAATGAGGAAGTTTTGGCTGAAAACGCAGAGCTGCAGACCCTTCCTGCACCGGAAAATCCCCGGTGGGATGGAGAAAGCGGGATTGGCTTGTGGGGGATTGTGTCGGAATCAGGGGTACCGGAGGGGAGTATCATGGAGTATAAGTGGAAGCTGTACAGAAGTGATACAGAGGATCCGCCGAAGCTGGAAGAGGACGTTTGGGAGTGGGAGAATACCATGAGTGGAAACATATGGCGGGATGTGGATGGCGTTCCGGTCTTTGAGATGAACTTTTCGGAGGATTTTCAGGAAAACGGCTTTTATTATTTTGCAGTAGCCGCTGTTGGAGACGGGGTTTCTTACATGGACAGTCCCTATGTAGTGTCGGATGCCTTTGAATACACAGGAGAGGATGCGCCGCCTCTGCCATCGCCAACAGGGCTTGAGTGGAAAATACTGCAGTCAGATGATGGATGGGTATTTTTGGCGACATGGGAGAATCTGGAGGACTATACAGATGCGGATTCCTTTAATGTAACGGTCTATGATAAAAATAATGAGTATGTTTTTAATAATATCTGGTCAAAGGAACAGATTCTGGAGCAGGGCCAAGGCGGAATCCGGATCAGACGTGAATTTTTGAGCCAGAAAGATGGAGCCTACCGGTTTACTGTGCAGGCACTGTCTTCCCGGCCAAATGAGTATAAGTCCAGTTTAATGCCGGATCCTGTGCCTGAGGAGTATTTCAGTCCGTGGTATTACGATTAAACGCTGATACGCTCTGCTGATCGGCTTTAGTGACTAAAAAGGGCGGCAAAGGCCGCCTTTGTTATTCTTTTGTTGTATTTAAAATGGATAATCCCTGTTCATCCAGCATTTCGTTGATGTCGATCACGGATTTATTACGCTGGATGCCAAAGAGAATGAGTGCATCCCGTTTGTCTCTTGCATACAGCTCCCGGTTGCCGGAGAGCTTCAGCAGATTCTGGGTTTCAGATTCAGAAAGGTTAAGGCCGCAGGCAATGGCTATAAGCTTATCTCTTGAGGGGATCTTTTCGCCGGAAAAGATTTTGTACAGATAGATTCTGCCAAGCTGTGAACTGCGGACTACATCTGCTTTTTTGAGATTTTTTTGATGTAAAAGCATGTTCAAATGCTCTGACAGGCTCAAGGTGAGCATATGTTCTTTGTTTCTTTTCAGATAGTCCCTGATATCAGAGGCCCTTTTGATCTCATTGTTCAATTCTTCAGTAGTCTTGCGTTTCATAAGATGTTCCTTTCCCGCTGATATCTGCCTTTTCCAGATCCAGCAGCTTTATTTTTCTGTCAACGCCTCCGGCGTATCCTCTCAGACTGCCATCAGCACCCACAACGCGGTGGCAGGGGACAATGATTGAGATTTTATTATGTCCTACTGCGCCGCCTACAGCCCGGGCAGACATATGTGGCAGGCTCTTCCGGGCAGACAGCTGTTTGGCAATCTGACCATAGGTGGTAGTCTGACCGTATGGAATGGAGCAGAGTATCTCCCAGACCTTATTCTGAAAGTCTGTCCCTGTAAAATGCAATGGTATGGAGAAATCCGGCTCTTTTCCCTGAAAATATATGTCAAGCCAACTCTTTGACTGTTCCAATACAGGGATATCCTTTTCTTCCTGTTCCCTGTCCAAATGGAGGGCAAAGTATTTTTGACCCTCAAACCATAACCCTGTTAAGCCGATAGAATCGGCGGCTAAAAGGATACGGCCAACAGGCGATTGATAATGACTGATATATTGCATCTCATACCTCCCGGTCAGATTTTAAATCAATAAGCCGGTCCACGAAGCGCGACGGCGTTTAATACACTATGATTTTATCACAAAAAACAGGATTAATCTCAATAATTTCAGCATTCGCAAAAACGATTGTGTTTTGGGTTGAATTTCCGGCATCAGCTCCTTACGGAACAGGAGGTTCTAAATGAGAGTGTTCCAAATTAAAGCCGACTATGTCATGGAAATAGTTGGTATATTAAGAAGAAATTTAATATTGTGTGCTGAAAAGTGCAGGAATGGCGTTATATAGGGTGAGTGGAAGATACAGAAGGAGGAAAATGCAATGAATGATAAAACCATTGTGCAATTATTTTTTGAACGTTCAGAGCGGGCAATTACCGAATTGTCACAAAAATATGGGAAACTTTGTTTTCACATTGCCTTGAATATTCTGAAATGTACTGAGGATGCCGAGGAATGTGAAAATGATACTTACTTAAAAACATGGAACAGCATTCCGCCCGATGAACCTATGTGTTTGAGAGCCTATGTCAGTCGGATTGTGCGTAATTTGGCATTGTCCAAATATCGATATAATCACAGGCAAATGAGGGACAGCTATCTTCAAGTCTATTTGTCGGAATTGCAGGATTGTATTCCGGCATCTCAGGATGTGGAGGCTTCGGCGGATGATACAGTGAATAATGCTATTCGGACTTTTTTATCAACGCAGGATTTGACTTCCAGGGCTCTGTTTATCCAAAGGTATTTTTATATGGAAAGTATTTCCGCCCTTTCAAAGAAATTTGGACTAAAAGAAAGCAATATTTCTACGAAATTGTATCGAACAAGATTAAAACTGAAGCAACATTTGGAGCGAGAGGGGGTTATTCTATGAAACCGGATGAAAGATTGTTAGAACTGATAGGTAATATCCCGGAAGAAATGCTGGATGATGCTTTGAATGTGAAAAAGATATGCAGAACCAGGAAAAAAAGATTATTTTATGGTATCGTAGCAGCTTGTATGCTTGTGCTGTTTATGAGATTTGTGCCTGCGGGGCAGGTGATGGCGGCACAGATTAAGGAGCATGTAGAGCATTTGTTGGAAGAATTGTTTCCGCCAAAGGATATTCCGCTGACAGTGGAAGGGATAGAAGAGATTATTCCCCATGAGGTCTGTGGAGAGTTGCCCAAAGGAGTAGAAGAGACTCCAGGGGAAGCGGAGGATGTTTCGGAGAAAACTGCAGATAAGGCAGGATTTGCCATTTATGTTGATATGGACTTCTTTGAGACGACAGAAGAGGAAGATTGTTATATTATCCGTGGAAAGCGCATTATTTATACAAGGCAGGATGCCATCAAGGATAACGCGACGTTGCTTGCAGATTTATCTGAGGAAGAGGCGAAACAAAAGATCAGGGAGATTGTGGAGAAGACACAAGAGTTTTATGACAATTTCCCTATAGATGAGATTCGGATTACACAGAAGCAAGAGGTTTCCGTAGAAGATGCCGTCAGAGAAATGAGGAAAGAACTGTCAGAACACTATGCTGATGTATCTGACATAACGGTTTCTGAACTTCCGAAAGGACTTTATCTTCGCGCAGAAGAGGGAACGGCATGGGATTCTGAAATTAAGGAGGTCTATTTTGTAGACAATGGTATTGGCGGCGTATTTGTGATTACTGCAAGTTATATTTTGGAGGCAGAAGAGGGAACAGGAGCCAGATACCATTCTATGATTGAAACTTTTAGGGTATTGCTACCTTCTGATTCCATACAGATTCTTACATTGGAAGAGGCAGAGCCTGCTTCCGTTGCCATGAAGGAAGAAACTTCTGCGTCTACATCGGATGAAACTGAAAGCGAGGGCGAGGACGAATGACAAAAGCCAAGAAACCGAAAAGCCGAGGTAACACGATCTTGATGTGGATTATTATTGTAAATAAGATTTGTTGAAAACTCTCTCAGTAAAATGGAAGAATATATTAATAGCTATCGCAAGATGAGTGAAGAAAGGGACTGATTTTAATGGATATTTTAAGCGAAAGCGCAGGCCGAAAACGGCCTGATACTTTCGCTT
>CANDAG010000054.1 GCA_947382625.1 uncultured Lachnospiraceae bacterium | reverse complement strand
GGATTTGGTTATTGTAATGATAGTCATATATTAAGCGTTGATCTTTTCAATCTTAACCTGTGTGTATGCTTGTCTATGACCGTTTTTCTTATGATAACCGGTTTTTCTCTTATACTTGTAAACGATAACCTTGCGTCCCTTGCCCTGTGCTACGACAGATGCAGTTACGTTGGCATTGGCTACGTCACCGGCAACCTTAAGCTCGTTGTCACTGATTGCGACAACCTGATCAAATGTAACAGTATCTCCCGGCTGAGCGTCTAATTTTTCAACCTTGAGGACATCGCCCTCGGAAACCTTATACTGTTTTCCACCTGTTGCAATGATTGCGTACATATGGCACCTCCTATACTAATCAAACCGGACGGATTCCCGTCCCCATTGATTTTACTCGCTAACTGTGGCGGTTCTTTGAATGATCATATAGAATAAGAACACTTAAGCCTCGTTATGCGGCATACTCATAGAATATAGCATATCTGACATATGCTGTCAAGAATTTTGGAAAGCTTTTTGATGAATTTTTGTTAAAAAGCTGGCCTTACGGCCAGCTTTTTAAGTCCGCTTTGCGAACCGGTGGATTCACTTAAATTCTTATGCCGTCTTCTTCTTTCCGAATAAAGTCTGCACACCTTCAATTACAAGAAGGATTGCAAGGATGATAAGTAAAACGGCCAAAACAGTCTGTGCATAGGGACCCCAGTCGGCACCGCCGGCAGAGATGATCCCCACCTGATTTTTAACGGTGATGATAAGGGATGCAATGGTCACTACCATCATGAAGGCCATAGGGAATAAGAACATTTTGTTGTTCCTTCCGATATTGCCAAGCCATGCGGCAACAGCCAGAAGGCCAAGGCCGGCAAGCAGCTGATTGGCGGAACCAAACAGTCCCCAGATCTTAGCGTAACCGGTCATACCAAGAAGGATACCGATCACAACTGTGATAATGGTTGCAAAATAAGGGTTAACCAAAAGCTTTTTGTAACCTTCCTTTACATCTGCGGGAGTCTGCCCGGGCTCAAGCCAGAACTCCTGGAACATGAAACGTGCAAGACGTGTTGCAGTATCCAGAGAGGTTAAGCAGAAAGCAGAATATGTAAGGATCAGCAGGGTGTAAAGAATATTCTCAAGTCCTGCAAGTCCCGGAATGGCTGCTACCATGGCGGCAATACCGCCTGCAAAGATATCAGTTGCGCCTGCTGTATGGCCGGTCTGTCTTGCATATGCGATGGCACATACGGTAAGGACTGCCAGAACACACTCAAGGAGCATGCCGCCGTAGGCGATAGGCTTTGCATCGGATTCTTTGTCAAGCTGTTTGGATGTGGTGCCGGAAGAAACCAGTGAATGGAAACCGGAAATAGCACCGCAGGCTACAGTTGTGAACAGGATCGGGAACAGATACTGAACACCGTTGCCGTTGTCTACGGCAAATCCTGCAAATGCAGGGAAAAGCTCGGGATCGATGTTAGGATGCGCACCTACTACACCGATAAAGGCGATTGCCAGCATTGCATAAAGCAGGAAAGAGCTTAAGTAATCCCTGGGCTGCAGTAAGATCCACACGGGAGCTACTGAAGCGATGGCAATATAAATACCAACGATGATCATCCAGGTATTGGTGGAAAGATAGATCGGATGGAAATTCATGCCGATGGCCATGATGACCACAATGGCAGCAATGCCTAAAACTGTGGAAACTCCCATGGACATATTGCGGCGGTATACTGCAAATCCAAATACAATAGCGATCAGGATAAATAACAGTGATACCATGGCAACGGATGCGTTAGATGCGCTTGCTGCCTTGTCAAGAACCCCTGCCTCATCAAATTTGGCACCAAAGGTGGAAGCCACGATGGAAGCAAAAGCGGCAACTACCAATAAGAGCGTAAGGTAAGCAAAAATAAGGAAAAGTCTTTTTGCTCTTTTGCTCATGTTAGCAGAGATAACTTCACCGATGGACTGGCCTTTGTGACGAAGGGATGCAAATAATGCTCCAAAGTCATGAACACCGCCGAAGAAAATTCCGCCTACCAGGATCCACAGAACAACAGGCACCCAGCCGAATAATGCGGCATTGATGGGGCCGGTAATGGGTCCTGCTCCGGCAATGGATGAAAAATGGTGTCCCATAAGTACAGGGGCTTTGGCGGGAACATAGTCCACACCGTCCGCCATGGTATGGGCAGGTGTCTGCTCTTTGGTCTCACCCACGCCCCACTGCTTGCAGAGCCATCTTCCGTAGAAGATATATCCGCACACTAAAATGGCAACCGAGATGAGAACCAGTACTAATGTGTTCATAAAAATCGTCTCCTTTTCTTTTTAGAGTTGAATAAAACATTTTTCAAAATTTTCTCTACACATCTTCCGCTGCGGTTTGTGGTGATCTTATTGTCATTTACCTCCAGAACTGCAGTATGAAAGTCCATCCATCCGTGCAGAGAAAATCGAAAACTTTTGTAAATGCGGCATTTCCTGACAGCCGCTTTTGCATCCTCCGGGCAAGTGTCACATACGAAAATGGGAGTAATGTAGGTATACATATGTCCCGGCCCTATATGCGCCCGCTTCAGCCCGTCCTCACAGGCAAAGTCCCGGCATTCTTCAAACAGCTCTCTGGTAAGCTCCCCTACATTGAATAAATATACAAATTCTTCGCAGTTGGCTGCCCAAAGATTTGCCTGCCTGGAGAGAACATACTTTTCCGAATGTTCAAAAAACTCACAGATTGCTGTGAGGTATGGGTGTTCCTCATTGAACATCGTAATATTGAAATAAGCCTGATAGCTATTTAACAGCCGGCTTATGGCACTCTCTCTGGTATATTGCATAAAAATACAAAACCTTTCATAAACATGAGCAATTTAGATCTCTCTAAAAATGCATTAAGCAATTATAGCACCATTGCGAACCTTTAATCAATATATTTTTAATAATTTCTTATGGAATTTCTTAAAATTATAAAATTAATTTAATAATTGATGTGAAAAATCGGAAAGGGGCCTGCTGATCTTCTTCCGTGTGATCTCGACGATCCCTAAAGCAGTCATATCCACCAGCCTTGTATCTACCTTATCCTCATGGAGATACTCCCTTAAGGCATCCATCAGGATCTGGTTATCCTTTTCAGAGTCCATATTGATGAAATCCACCATGATCATGCCGGAATAGTTTCGAAGACGGAGCTGTCTGGCAATCTCACATGCGGCCTCCAAATTGATCTGAAGATAAAGATTCTTTTTGGCGATCCCTTTATTGCCGCTGGCTTTTCCGGAATTTACATCGATCACGGTCATGGCCTCTGTGGGCTCGATCACAAGATAACCGCCGCAGGGAAGCCAGACTCTTTTTTCCAATGCCCGGGATAAGTGGGTATTCAGACTGTACAGGGCTGAAAGGGATACCATTTTATCCTCATAAAGCCGGACCGGGGCCGTCAGAAAGGGAGAGATCAGCTCACGGATCCTGGCGCTGTCGGTGACGATTTCGTTATAAGACTCCAGCGGGATACCCTTCAGAACTCTTACCAGCTCCGGCTCTGAGCGGTACAGGCAGGTATGGCAGGTGCGTGTTTTAAATTTCCGTCCTATATTTCTAAAGACATCGATAAATTTTGACATTTCTTCAAACAAAGGTTCTTTATCTGCTCCCAGAGATCTGGCGTTGGTTCTGATAATAAAACCATAGTTCTCCCTGTCGGGAATGGCCTTTGTTTTTATTGCCTCTTTTAAATCCTTTACTGTTTCCGGCGTAAGCTTTCCGGAATAAGTTATTTTGTGAGCGCCCATCCGGCAGACACAATAGCTTCCCGGCAGAGTTAACCTGGCGGAGGCGGCGGGAAGCTTGGTTTTCAGCGCTTTGCTGGTGATCTGTACCAGGATCTGGTCTCCGCACTTTAAATGTCCGTCAAACTCCCGGTTGGAAAGAAGGGGATCCTTACATTCTTCTAAAGGAAGAAATACCTTTTCACCGGGAGCGATGGATACGAATGCGGAACAGATGCCGGGGACGATCTCCTCCACCCGCCCGATATAGATATTGCCCAGCATTTCCTCTTCTCCCGGCCAGAGGGATACTCGGATCATCTGTGGATGCCCTTTCTCATCCAGCAGGAACAGCACAAGGACGTTATTCCGTTCGGTAATGATCACCTTTCCCATATCAGCGGTACCAGCCTTCTTTCTTCTTCACCAATAAGCTGGCTCGCGGAGCGGGCCGGCGTTTGATCAATAAGCTGATTCGCGGAGCAAGTCAGCGTTTGATTTCCTGCATTTTTGTAGGTCTCCAGCCTGTGGATCATCAGTGAGAAGGCCGGAAGCTCATAGCCTATAGATTCAAAAAAAGTCTCAAGCACAAAGGACGGTTTGATGTTTCCGCCGCTGCTGGCATTGAGTAGCATATAAATAGTCCCGTTTTCTTTTAGCTCAAGCTCATAGATATTTTCTTTCAGATCCATCTGCTTTTCGCCCTTTTTGGTCTTTTTGATGACCGGAATCTGCTCCTGTCCATAAAAAGCGGTCAGCTTTTCCTGCCAGTCTGAAGGGAGTATGGTGCCTTCACGGAAGGAGATCAAATAAGAAGCAGCGGCAACACTTGCCATGGCGTTTTTTTCACCGGCAGGAAGAAACTGTACATCCAGGATGGAGATCCCATCTACCATCACAGCCTGCAGGGCGTCCCTTAGCCCGCTCTCGGATAAGCCTGCCTGCGGAGAATAAGCCCCTTCCTTCGGAGGATAAGACTCTTCCTTCGGAAGGTCGGCCAGTTCAATATCCATATATTCTCCTTCGCTGGTATGCCCTACGGACAATGGAGCGGCAAAGGACATGATCTGGTGAGGGGAAAAGCCCTCTGAGTAGGCAATAGGGATGCCGGAACGTCGGATCGCCTTCTGAAAATAGCGCATCACATCCAGATGGCCGATAAATTTGAGCGCTCCATATTTGGAGAAACGGATCCTTACCTTCATAATGCTTCACCTCCCTGCTCTCTGGCAGAAGTAACATCCATAGTCTGCCTCTCTGTGCAGACGCCGCACCCGTAACGGGCCGCACCGCAGCCATTGCACTGCATCCGACAGTTTGGGGTGGTCTCTTCTATTTTGGCTTTATGCCATTCCTCCAGCAGGAACTTTTTGCTGACGCCGCAGTCTAAAAAGTCCCATGGAAAAATTTCATCATCGGCCCGTTCCCTGACGGTATAAAAATCCGGATCAACGCCGCATTCCTCAAAGGCGGAAAGCCATACGTCGTTTTTGTAGTATTCGCTCCAGGCGTCATAAAGACAGCCTTTTTCATAGGCCTTTAGGATCACCTGGTTAAGTCGTCTGTCTCCTCTTGCAAAAATGCCTTCAAGCACACTGGCGTCCGCCTCATGCCAGTTGTATTTGATGCTCTTCTGGTTCAGCTCTCCGGCGATAGAGGTTCTGGTGAGATAGGCCTTTTCCAGAAACTGCTCCTTTGTATTCTGGCTTGCCCACTGGAAGGGGGTAAAGGGCTTGGGGATAAAAAAGGAGGTGCTTGCCACGATCTGTACCCGGCCTGTCCGTTTTTCTTTGGGAACAGTTTCATAGTAAAGGGCGGCAATCTTGTTGCAAAGATGGGCGATCCCCTGAATATCCTCCTCTGTCTCCATAGGGAGTCCTAACATGAAATAAAGCTTTACCCTGGTCCAGCCGCCCTCAAAGGCAAGACGGGCACCCTCCAGAATGACTTCCTCGGTCAATCCCTTGTTGATGATATTTCTCATCCTCTGGCTTCCTGCCTCCGGCGCAAAGGTCAGACTGCTCTTTTTGACATCCTGAACCTTATTCATCACGTCCAGAGAAAAGGCGTCGATCCTCAGAGAGGGCAGGGAAATATTGATCCTCCTCTCTGCGCAGCTTTCGATCAGAAAGGAAAGCAGCTCAGGAAGATCCGTATAGTCGCTGGAGCTTAAGGAGCTTAAGGAAATTTCCTCATGTCCGGTGTTCCCCAGCATTTCCATGGCATAATGCTTAAGAAGCTGGGGGCTTCGCTCTCTCACCGGACGATAAAGCTGCCCCGCCTGGCAAAAGCGGCAGCCCCGGATACAGCCTCTCTGAATTTCTAAGACGACCCTGTCCTGGGTGATCTGGATAAAAGGTACCACCGGCTTTAAGGGATAATAGGTATTGTTCAAATCCTTTACCAGTTCCTTTTCCACAGTTTCGGGAATCCCTTCTTCTAAACAGATCCTTTCTTTGATGGTGCCGTCTTCATTGTATGCTACATCATATAGTGAGGGCACATAAATACCCGGGAGGAAGGCCGCCTTTTTCAAAAAGTCCCGGCGCTTCCAGCCCTTTGCCTTATATTCCTTATACAGATCCAGTAATTCCCGGTACCTGGTCTCTGCCTCCCCGATATAGATCAGGTCAAAAAAGTCGCAGAAGGGCTCCGGATTATAGGTACAGGGGCCTCCGCCTATGACAATGGGATCATTTTCTTTCCTGTCTGCAGAAAGAAGGGGGATTCCTGAAAGATCCAGTATCTGGAGAATGTTGGTGTAACACATCTCATACTGGATGGTAATGCCCAGAAAATCAAAATCCTTAACAGGATCCTGGGATTCTAAGGCAAATAAGGGTATGTTTTCCCGCCGCATGATCTTATCCAGATCCACCCAGGGGGAATATACCCTTTCACACCATACATCTTCAAATTGGTTCAGCATATCATATATGATCTGAATACCCAGATGGGACATTCCGATTTCATATACGTCCGGAAAGCACATGGCAAACCGTACATCTACGCTGTCTTTGTCTTTCATCACTGCGTTCACTTCATTGCCGATATAGCGGGCAGGCTTTTCGGCCTGAAGCAGGATTTCATCTTTTAATGCCAGTTTTCTCATATAAATTTAAGCCCTTTACGTATAGTTATACTTTTTTGATCAATCTTGAAAAACCAACAGCTCTATAAGATCCGGACTTTCTGCCAGACGCCCGTAGATAGAATCAGTGGTTTCTCCTCCATAGCTTACATGATTCAGATCACACAGGATAAAACAAAGGAGCAAAACCATGGCAAGCACAAAACGGATCCGGAAGCTTCCGGCAACAGGCTTAACTTTCTGTTCCGGCAAAAGGGCCGGATCCTGCTCTGCGCCATAGAGCTCTCCGTGCATTTGGGGAAGATCAGAGTACAGGATCCCTTCTCTTGCCCGGAAAAGCTGTCTGTTGTAATGATTCTGCATCCGAAGAGCTCTCACCAGCTCCAGTTTTTTGTTTGTGGATACCTTTCCCATAAAAACCACCTGAGGATACGGTCTTTCCTTAAGCTATGCAGAATTTTGATAGATTATGCCAGGAGAGCCTATCGATTGGCCAGCTCCTGTGAAATCTCCTCCCAGCTGACGCCTTTTTCAACCATCAGCACCATCATATGGTAAAGAAAATCAGAGATTTCATACTTGATCTCATTGGCGTTGGGATTCTTGGCGGCAATGACGATTTCTGTGGCTTCCTCACCCAGCTTTTTCAGGATCTTGTCAATTCCCTTGTCAAAAAGATAATTGGTGTAGGAGCCCTCCTTGGGATGGAGCTTCCTGTCCTTGATCACACCCAGGACGGATTCGAACACAGTAAGAGGGTTGGTTTCCTGTTCCTGTTCCTTCTTGACGATCTCATTGAAAAAGCAGCTGTAATTTCCGGTGTGGCAGGCGTTTCCAACCTGGGAAACCTTTGCCAGGATGGTATCCTTGTCACAGTCCGCATGAAGCTCCTTCACATATTGATAGTGTCCGCTGGTCTCGCCCTTGATCCACTGCTCTCTCCGGCTTCTGCTGTAGTAGGTCATACGGCCGCTCTTTAGCGTGTGGAGATAGGCCTCCTTATTCATGTAGGCAACCATAAGGACCTCCCGGGTCTTATGATCCTGAACGACCACAGGCACAAGCCCGTCAGCGCCTACGGTAAGCTCTTCCCAGGGAATGGCAGGGGCAAAGGTATGTACTAAAATGCCGTTTCCGGCGCACAGATCCTTAATAGAATTTAGTTCTTTTGCGTTGGCGTTGATAGCAGGGCCTGTGATGCCGGTAATATTGTCAAAGGATAAAAGCTCTATGATCTTATCAAGGGATACCTCGGGAAGCGATACGATCAGCGGGAGCTTCGATGAGGCAATGCTCTGGCGGATATCCTTTTCACTGATCAGGATCGTCTGCTCCGTAAACTCTGTGAGCAGTCCTTCATTTTCTGTGATCTCCCCGGCGTTCTCTACACAGGCTAATATTTTATCCTTGCCGAATTTCAGGGACACCTCTTTTGTAAGGGCAATATTGCTTTCTTTGGAGTAATTGAGGGCAGCCTTTTTGCAGCCTGCATAAAGGAGCTTTTTGATATCCTCCATCCGCCTCACATTTCCGGCTCCGATTACAGGGATCTGGGCTTCTCCGCAGATCAGCTTTAAGACATCAAGGGCGGCTTCATGAGAAATATCATCGGAAGATAAGTCGAATACGATCAGCTCATCGGCATTATTTTCTCCGTAAAACCGGGCAAGCCCGGCCGGATCTTCGCTGATCACAGTGCTGTCCTTAAATCCGGCAACCGCCTTTCCGTTTAAAAGATAAATACATGGTATAAATTGTTTGTAATCGCTCATGTCTTTTTTCTTTCCTTTGGTATATGATTTCACAGGCTTCCTTTTGTGCTCAGGACATCTGTGATCCTTTCGTCTTTTCCAACGGCTTCATCCAAAGCCCTTGCAAATGCCTTGAAGATAGCTTCGATCATGTGATGATTATTGCTTCCGGAAATCATTTTAACATGCAGATTCATCCCGGCGCTATAGGAAACAGCGTAGAAAAATTCCTTTACCAGCTCTGTGTCCAGTTCGCCTACCTTTTCCACAGAAAAATCGCAGTCAAAGGCAAAGTAGGGCCGTCCGCACAGATCCACGGCACATAAGGCCAGGGCATCATCCATGGGAAGGATGGAGGAACCATAGCGCCGGATCCCTTTTTTATCACCTAAAGCCTCCCTGATGGCCGTACCTAATACAATACCGCTATCCTCCACGGAATGATGACCGTCCACATTAAGATCCCCTTTGATCTCCATCATAAGGTCAAAAAAACCATGCTTTGAAAAGCCCTCCAGCATATGGTCGAAGAAGCCGATCCCGGTATCGATCTGGCTTTTTCCGGTACCGTCCAGATTTAAGGATACTTTGATATCCGTTTCCTTTGTTGTGCGTGTAAGCTCTGCGATCCGTTCCATTGCACTGTTTCCTTTCCGTTTCCTTTATTTTAGGCCTCGAACCTTACCTTAATAGAGTTTGCATGGGCAGTCAGGCCTTCCTTTTCGGCAAAAAGCTCGATATCCTTATGTACCTTTGACAGAGCATCTCTTGAGTAAGAGATGATACTGGTCTTTTTCAGAAAATCGTCTACATTCAAGGGAGAGAAAAACCTTGCGGTACCGTTGGTGGGCAGAATATGATTGGGCCCTGCAAAATAATCGCCCAGAGGTTCTGAGGAATACTCTCCCAAAAAGATGGCTCCGGCGTTTTTGATCCTGGTCATGATCTCAAAAGGATTCTCAGTCAATATCTCCAAATGCTCGGAAGCAATCTCATTTGCTGCATGGATGGCTTCCTCCATATTTTCTGCCACCAGTATATATCCATAATTTTCGAGTGATTTTTCGATGATCGGTCTTCTGGAAAGGCGGGCCGTAAAGCCATCCACTTCCTCGGAAACCTTGTCTGCAAGAGCTCTGCTCGTAGTGATCAGAATTGCACTTGCCATCTCGTCATGCTCTGCCTGGGAGAGCAGGTCGGCCGCTACATATCTGGGATTGGCGCTTTCGTCTGCCAGGACCAGGATCTCACTGGGACCTGCGATGGAGTCGATGCTCACGTAGCCGAAGCAGGCCTTTTTGGCCAGGGCCACGAAGATATTTCCGGGGCCGGTGATCTTGTCTACTCTGGGGATGCTTTCGGTGCCAAAGGCCATGGCGGCAATAGCCTGGGCGCCGCCTGCTTTATAAATTTCATGGACGCCGGCAATGTCTGCCGCAGCCAGGATGCCGGGATTTACCTTTCCGTCCGGTCCCGGAGGTGTGGTCATGACAATGCGGGAGACTCCTGCCACCTTAGCAGGAAGTACGTTCATAAGTACGCTGGATGGATAAGCAGCCTTTCCTCCCGGCACATAAACTCCGGAAACCTCGATGGGAGTGAGCTTCTGTCCCAGGATCGTGCCGTTATCCTCCGGAAGAATCCAGCTGTTGTGGAGCTGCTTTTCGTGGAAGCGGGTAATATTGGCCGCCGATTTCTTCATTGCTTCCAGAAACTCCGGACTTACCGCTTCATAGGCTTCTCTGATCTCCTCTTTCGTGACTTTGATGCTGTCGGCAGAGAGCTTACATTTATCAAATTTCAGGGTATATTCAAAAACAGCCTCGTCCCCTCTTGCCCGTACCTGACGGATGATCTCATTTACGGTTTCCTCAAATTCTCCGTAGCTGTTGGGGCTTCTTTTTAACAGGTTTTCGAGCAGGTTATTTTTGTTTTGTTCATTTAATTCTATGATTCGCATGATGATACTCCTTCCGCGCACTGCAGCGCTTTGATCTGAGAGATCAGGGTTCTGATCCGCTCCGTTTCCATCTGCATGCTGACCTGGTTAACGATCATTCTGGCAGATAAGGGGCAGATCTCCTCTAAGACCTTCAGGCCGTTTTCTTTTAAAGTGGAACCCGTCTCCACGATATCCACGATCACATCGGAAAGGCCTACGATAGGACCGAGCTCTACGGAACCGTTGAGCTTGATGATGTCCACTGTCTGATGCTTTTTGTTATAAAAATAGTCTCTGGCGATCACCGGGTATTTGCTGGCTACACGGATCCTTTCGTGGTGGAGCAGAAGCTCCCCGGCACTTTCTGGGCCGCATACACACATACGGCATTTCCCAAAGCCAAGGTCTAACACCTCATAGACTCTCCTGTTTTCTTCTAAGATCGTGTCCTTTCCCACCACGCCGATATCGGCTGCGCCGTATTCCACATAGGTGGGTACATCTCCGCCCTTAGACAGGAAGAATTTCATTTTCTTTTCTTCGTTCACAAAGATCAGCTTACGGGAATGCTTATCCTTCATCTCTTCACAGGTAATGCCAATCCTTTCAAGCAGCCCCAGGGTCTGCTCTGCCAATCGTCCTTTTCCCAAGGCAAAGGTTAAATATCTTTCTTCACACATGCTCCTGCCCTCCGCTGCCGTCCTTTTGTTCCAAAACCTCAGATGAGGCCGGTATCAGTACCGTTTCCTGCCCTTTCGCCCGCAGCTTTTTGGCTTCTGCCAGCTTTTCCTCATAATCAAAGGCATGATAGGTAAGGCAGAGAGGCTTCCTGGGGATAAAAGCTCCCGCTTTTCCCCGGTCTAAGGCGGCTAAGAGATCATCGATCACCACGGCAAATCCGATGGCCGGGGCATCCTTTCCGAAATGGCGGAGAAGACTGTCATACCGTCCCCCCTTGACGATGGGCTCTCCCACACCGTAGGTATATACCTTAAAGATGACGCCGGTATAATAGTGATATTTGCTGAGCATTCCCAGATCAAAGGAGACATAGCGCTCTGCTCCGTATTCACAGAGCACATGATAAAGCTTCTCAAGGCGTTCCACAGCGGCAAGGGAACGGGGGTTTCCCGCTAACTCTCTGGCCTCCTTCAATATCTGGACGGAGCCGAAAAGCTCTGTGACCTTTAAAAGCATCCGGGCATGGGACCGGGAGATCCCCTTTCCGGTAAGAAGCTCTTCCGCGCCGAACAGGTTTTTTCCGGAGATAAATTCACGGAGCTCTTCCTCCGTATCCTCGTCTAAACCGGCCTGGGCACAGATTCCCTTGAAATATTCCATCTGACCGATGCTTACCTGAAAATCCTTAAGACCGGCAGAAAGAAGAGATTCCACTACCATGGCGATCATCTCTCCGTCTGCTTCCGGGCTTCCGTCGCCGATCAGCTCCGCCCCCATCTGAGTCACTTCCTTAAGCTTTCCCTGAAGGCTGCCGGTATTGGTAAAGGTGTTGCCCACATAGCAGAACCGGATGGGGATATCCTCATCCATATAATATTTGGCGGCGCATCTGGCGATAGACGGAGTGAAATCCGGCCTCAGCACCAGAGTATTTCCTTCCTTGTCAAAAAATTTATATAATTCCCTGGAGGGGGTGGTGCCGATCTCCCGGGAAAAAACATCAAAAAATTCAAAGGTAGGCGTCTGGATATCCTGATAGCCATACAGGTTCAGCTTTTGGTGGATGGTCTTCTCCACATGGAGCTTTCCCTCGTATTCCTTTCCGTAAATATCCCTGACACCTTCCGGCGTGTGGAGCAGCTGCCGGTTAAACTGCAGTTTACCTGGTTGATTCATATTCATAATACCCTTTCCATAGCCATCAAGTTTTGGTTGATATAAAGCAGGATCGGTGTTTTAATGCATTAAAGCATTAACCTGTTACTATATCAGATTACAAACTATTGGTAGTATATAAAATAGAAGTTCCTTTGTCAAATGCTTTCTCTCTCCTCCAGATCCTTGCTGAGCATATCCAGATAAGGGACGAAGATGCCGTGCTTTTTGGGAAGAACGTACTCCGGGTTAAGCTCCTCATAGAGAAAGCTTTTCCGTCCTCCGTTCATTGCCCGTTCCCAGAAAAGATAAAAGATCTCAAAAGGAAGATAATAAAATTCGTCCCGATGGGAAAAGTAGATCAGAAAAAAGGCCACACCCTTCTGCTGTTCAAACTGCTTCATAAAAGCCACCTGGTGCTCATGGATATTCTGAAGAGCAAAGCGGTCCACCGCACATTCCTTGGCGTCAAAGCATACCGGGATCCCCTGGACGGCCCCGATATAGTCTACGGTACTCTTCTGCTCAAAGTAGGCCAGAGTGATGTGTCTTGATTCCTTGTCAATGTTGATGGGGGTGATGGGGGTAGGGATCTTCTGGATCAGCGCCAGGCCATTCTCCCTGTATTTTTCGTTGGTTCTGTTGATCAGATCCTCCAGTGTGGAGCCTCGAAGCCCTCTGGAACTCCATGTTGCCATTTGGGTTAACCTGCTTTCTTATTCAATCTTCAAAAATTCTTTTGGGGCGGGAACCTCTATTATTTTTTGGCTTAAGGACTCAAAAGGGGCCTTGAGCTCGGGAAATTCCAGCCGGCATGCGTATAAAAGCTGAGAATGAATGTGATACAGCCTTTTATATTTCTCATTAAAGCTTTTGTCCCCGTATTTATGATCTCCCAGCAGGGGATGCCCGCTTCCTGCCAGATGAATACGGATCTGGTGGGTCTTTCCGGTGATCAATTCCGCTTCCACCAGAGTTTTGTCCGAAAATTGCTTTATGGGATAATACCGGGTCTTGATATAAACGGCATCCTTTTCCTGGCCGTCTGTGAGATGAACGGTGTTGCTGGCCTCATCCTTTACCAGATAGCCCTCCAGTACTTCCTCATGGGTTACCTGCCCTTTCACCAGCATCCGGTAAAACTTACGGATACGGCGTTCCTTTAAAAGAAGCCCCAGCATCTGGCTTCCGGCTATGGATTTTGCCCCCATTACCAGACCGCTGGTATTGCGGTCAAGGCGGTTGCAGACAGAGGGTTTAAAGGCGGCAGAGCCTGCCGGATCCCACTCTCCCCTTTCCATAAGATATCCGATCATCCATTCGTTCAGGGAGAGATCCTCCGGGGATGCTTTCTGGGAAAGGATGCCGGAGGGCTTATTCATGATGAGGATGTGGTCATCCTCATAAACAGCCTGAATCCCTTTCAGCCTTTTGTAAGCATCTTCATATTCGGAAGAAACTACCTTAACGCCAAAGCTGTTTAAGGTATCCTCTGAAAGATAAAGAGAAATCGTGTCCCTGGGCAGAAGCTTTTCTTTTCCTTCGGCCTTTTTGCCGTTTAAGGTGATATTTTTTTTGCGGAGCATCTTATAAAAAAAGGAGGAAGGCGCAGTGGGCAAAAGCTTATGAAGGTATTTATCCAGCCTTTGGCCGGCTTCTTTTTCGGTGACGGTAAATTGCTTCATAAAAACCTTATATCCTTTCCTGATTCGTTAAAGCTTCAGATATACCCGAAGGGGTTATAGGGAAATATCATAAAGCACTACTCGAACCTCATCATCCTTTTGAGGGTTGTTATCCGGGGACATTTGGTTCAGATTCTCAAGCTGCTTACAATATTTGGAAAGCTGATCGGAAATTGTGATCGTCATATTCTTAAAGCCTCCCTGGGACAGCATGGACTGTAAATGCTCCTGGCATGCCCTTAAGTCACAGCTCTCGCTTTCCGTATAGCCCAATATGATATTTCCTTCCACTACCATGTGGCTGATGGCAAAGTTTTTCTGGTAGGATGTAAAATACATGTCATACATTCCGATCAGGCGTCCCTCCAAAGGCTCTATGGCTGCTTTTGCCTGGTCAGAGCATCCCTTTGCGCGAAAGACCATGATGGTATTGACCATGCTTTTGCAGGCGGGAAGGCAGCCTAAGACTGCCACTATGGTGAGCAGGTTTTCTTTTTTGCCGGTGGTGATATAGCCTGCGGCAAAAAGAGCCAGGGATATAGCGAAAAAAATGATGGTCCTTATCAGTACGGCAAGCCTTTTGGCCTTCAGATATCCGAAGCTGCCTTTCATTGCTTTGGTCAAAACAGATCCCTCCTTATTTCAAAGTAATCGGTGATATAATAGTCAGCCAGTTGTCTTTTTTGGGTCTCCTGATGCCGGGAGGCGGCATCCTCCACGGCGCATACCTTCATTCCGGCGGCTTTTCCGGCTAAGATCCCCGAAACAATGTCCTCAAAAACCAGACAGCTTTCGGGCTTTACGCCGCATCTTCTGGCAGCCTCCAAATAGACATCCGGCGAAGGCTTTCCTTTATTTACCTCACAGCTGGTGACAATGCAGTCAAAATCCTTTAAGAGGCCATGGGCTTTGATCACATTTTCCACCAGCTCCCTGGAATTGCTGGTGGCAATGCCAAGCCTGATCCCCTGCTGCCCGCAATATTCTATAAACTCCCTTGCTCCTTGCTTTAAGGGAACCTGATGGGTATATCTGTCCCATGCCATGCGGTTCCACTCTGCCTTGATCTCTTCTGCAGAATCCGGGATCCCGAATCTGTTTTTAAAGTACAGGGCGCCTTCCGAAAAACTCATTCCTTCAATTTCATCCTGTAGTCCCTCCGGTACGGCGATGCCGAATCTGCCAAGATATTCCCTGTCAATATCTTCCCAGATCCACATAGAATCTACCAGAGAACCGTCCAGATCAAAAAGTACGGCTTCTATCTTTTGGAGCATAATTTTCTACCTTCATTTCATAAATATTATCATAACACAAAAAGGAAAAAGAGCCTATGCGGAAACTGAAATTTTATCCTGGAAGAGCCATCTGTTACCCTTTGGCGGCCATTCTCCTTACAGCAGTCATTCTCGTTTTTCCATCGGATTGTCTTCTGCTTGCATTAAGAGGTCTGAATCTTTGGTTTGAGCGGATGATCCCCACTCTTTTTCCTTTTATGGTGTTGTCAGGTATTATCATCCGCATGAGGCTGACGGATGCCTTCGTAAAGCTTTTGAAGCCTGTGCTGGGGCCTCTTTTTCGCGTAAGCGGCTCCTGCCTTTACGGAATGGTGGTGGGCTTTTTGTGCGGATTTCCCATGGGCGCCCATGTGGCGGCACAGCTTTATGGACAGAAGCAGATTTCCGGAAAAGAGGCTGCATTTTTGCTTTCCTTCTGCAACAATATCGGCCCTGTTTATTATTTAAGCTTTGTGCTGCCCACCCTTTCCCTGAAGGCATCGCCGGTGTTTTTGTTCGGGATGTACGGCCTGCCCTTGCTGTATGGGCTTTTTCTGCGCTATACCATGTTTGCGGATATGGCAGGGAGGCAGAAGCAAAAGGGATCCCTTCCTGCCAAAACGCCTTCGTTACTGCAGGCATTGGACGAATCCGTCTTCCAATCCCTTTTCAGTATCGCCAGGCTGGGCGGATACATGATCTTCTTTAATCTGCTGTTTATCCTGCCTGCTCTTGCAGCCCGGTTTTGGAATATGGCTCCGGAAGCGTCAGAATTTCTGACAGGGGGCGTTGGCGCCCTGCTGGAGATCACAGGAGGGATCGGTATGCTGGGAAACAGAGCTCCTTATCTTGTACTTTGTATTCTGCCCTTCGGGGGACTCTCCTGTATTGCCCAAACCTACAGTATGATCAGGGATACCGACCTGTCCATCCGGGAATATGTGATGCACAAAATGATCCTCACCGCAATTACCGTCTTTTATTACCTTTTATTAGCGAAATTATCATTTTTGCCATAACAAGGGTCAGCAAAAACATGAGAAGAAGGAGCAGGCCAATGATGATCGCTATCTGCAAAAAGGAATCCTCTGCGGTATCTTCAGAGGAGGAAATCACTTCTTCCTCATAATGGATCTCCACATAGTCCTTCTTTGCTTCCTCCTTTAACCTTTGTGGATCGGGAACAGGAGGCAGGTCGAGCCGGTCACTTTCCGTATACAGATCAAATCCATTATAAACTCTGGCCATAAGCTGTAATTCCTGATCAAAAGGTACTGTGATCGAAAATTCGTGTTCACGGGAGGAGTGATCCCACTGATCCGGTCTTGGCCATTCCTCTAAAGGGGACCAGGTCCTGCCGCCGTCAATACTGTAGCCATAATAGAGAATATAGCTGTCAGGGTCCTCCGCTTCTATATGGACGGTGATCTCTCCGGTATCCTCCCGGATCTCGGCCGCTTCAATCCGGCAAAGCTCCGGCTCTGTACGGTCCGGTGCTACGGTTTCGGAGGGAATATCGGTTTGCTGGACAGGATGATCACTGTAATCCACTCCCAGGATCGTTGATCTTAAGCCCAAATATTTAGCCACGGCCCTGGCGTCAAGACGGCCGAATTCCCTAAGCTGCTCTTCTCCCTCCTGATAAAAGCCCTGATCCTTTTCATGGTCTAAATGACAGTGCTCGATCAGGGCAGATGGGATTTTCTTTGCTGTACAATATCTCAAAATCCCATAGTAGTCCATTCCCAGATTGTTCAGCCGGGTCTTGATCCCCCGGGAATACAGACCAATGCCTGTCAGCTCCTGCATTTCAATCTGGGCGAAGGAATAACCTTTCGCGTAATACTCTCCCGTTGCCGGCACCCATACCTCCGCGCCGAAATAATTACGTTCCTCCGAAGTATTAAAGTGAAGACAAAAGAGAAAATCCGCATTCTTTTCTGCCGCAAAGGCGGCCCGGTCTTTGATACTGATATTGGTATCGCCCTCTCTGGTCAAATAGACCTCTACCTGTTCATATTTCAGAAGCTCCTCCTGCATGGCTCTGGCCACAACAAGGTTCATTTCTTTTTCGGTATATTCTTCATAAAGGGCTCCCAGGTTGTCGCCGCCGTGGCCCGGGTCGATAACGATGACCAGTTTTTCGTCTGCCCTGGCGCAGATGACCGGCGCAAAGGCAAGGATAAAGATAAAACCTGTGATAGATAAAAGAATAAAAAATCTACGGTTCAAAGTGAGCGCTCCTTCAGGGGGTATCCCGCTTCGTAAAAAACCCGGCTTTCCATAAAAGGGTAAGCCGGGCATGGCGTTTCATTTAACAGAAATTATTTGATAAGATCGAGATTGATACTATCCTGACCTCCGGAGCTGTTTTCCTCCGGTGTATCCTCCAGGGAACCGGTAAATTCATCGGCCTCCGGCGGATTAAGCTCGATCCGGTTGGCATTGACCACATCACTGTAATGGTTCAGCGCCCCGAAAAAGCTCTCATAATGATCTGTGGTAGTCCGCATGGTCTGGGAGAGCAGATTTTCAACATTTGCCAGAATATCATCTGTATACTGCATGGCCGCCATACGCATATTGTTGGCTTCTATGGTAGCATTGTCCAGAATCTCCTGGGCCTGCTGGGTTGCCATCTTGACCACCTCATTGGCCTGGGCGTAAGCCTGCTGCATGATCTCATGCTCATTGATCAGCTCATTGGTGTGCAGGGTGGCATCATTAATAAGAGCCTCCGCCTTGGCACGGGCATCGCTTAAGATTGCCTCCTTGTTGCTGATGATCTTCTGGTAGCGCTTGATCTCATCCGGGGTTTTCATGCGCAGTTCCCGAAGAAGCTCGTCAATCTCCTCTTTATTTACAATGATCTTGCTGTTGGAAAGGGGCTGATATTTACAACCGTCTATGTAATCCTCAATATCGTCAATCAACTGCTCTATTTTACTGCTCATGCGCTGTCCCCCGTTACTTCTGTTTCTTTTCTAATCCATATTTTTTGTATACAAGCTCGGCTACAAATTCAGGAACACACATGGAGATATCTCCGTTAAAGCTTGCGATCTCCTTTACGCTGGAGGAACTTAAATAGGCGTATTCCAGGCTGGTGGTAAGGAAGATCGTGTCCAGGCTTCCATCGGAAAGCTTGGCGTTGGTCTGTGCATTCTGGAGCTCGTATTCAAAGTCGGTGATTGCGCGCAGGCCTCTGATGACCACATGGACATCTCTGGACCTGGCATAATCCACAAGCAGCCCGCTGAAAGACTCCACCTTTACATTGGGAATATCTTTGACTGCCTCCGTTAATATCTTAACACGTTCTTCCACAGAAAACAATGGAGTCTTGAGTTTATTATTCAAAACACTCACCGTTAATCCATCGAAGATTTTTGCGGCACGCCTGATCACATCCAGGTGTCCGAAGGTTACCGGGTCAAAGCTTCCGGGATAGATTGCTGATTTCATAAATCTCCTCCTGCATGCTTTTGGGTCAATTAGCTGGCTCGCGAAGCGTGACAGCGTTTGATAAATACATGCTTATTTGTTTTGTAGATCTTCTCTCTTACGACCTGAAAGCCGCTTTCCTCCAGGAAATCCAGTTCTTTGTCACGCTGGGCTTCCAGGATCAGCAGGGTATCTTCCGTCACATAGGGCATCCGCATAAGGGCCTCAAAGAGCATCTCTTCATAGCCGGCCTGATAAGGAGGGTCTATGAAGATAATATCTGCTTCCTTTTCGCGGATCAGAGACAGAGCGCTGAAAACGTCTCCTTTTAACAGGGTGGCCTTATCAGCTAATCTGGTAAAGGAAAGATTAGAGGAAATGCAGGAAATAGCCTCTTTGTTATTTTCCACAAACCAGGCATACTTAGCGCCTCTGCTTAAAGCTTCGATCCCCACTCCCCCGCTTCCGGCAAACAGATCCACAAATACACATCCGGGAATCTCGCCCTGAAGGATATTAAATAATGTCTCTTTGATCCGGTCCGTGGTGGGTCTGGTACCTTCCCCTTCGGGAACCTTCAATTTCAGGCTTCTTGCCTTGCCGGCTATAACACGCATCTGGTCTCGTCCCTCCTTTACGATAGATCACTATAATTTCAGTTTTGTTCCCCGTCCATCCCGTTTGGCGGTTTTGAGCTTTTCATGGTCAAAGGTATGCTCTCCGTACACGATCTGTGTCTGTGCGCCGCTTACAGTATAATAAACCGCTTCCACATGATCATTTGCGGTCAGCTTCATTCCCCGCACACCTACGGCATTTTTTTTCTTTTCGGGGATCTCACTTAAGTCAAACTTCAGAAAATAGCCTTCTTTACTCTGAAGGATGATCTGCTGCTGGTCATTTAAGATGGCAACGCTTACCACCTCGTCCTCATCCATCAGCCTGGTAGCGGCAACCGTCCGTTTGGCCACATCGAATTCCCCGCCGTTTACCACCTTCATCATGGCAAGTCTGGTGACGAAGATCATCCGGTAAAGGTTTAAGCTGGTCTGGCTGCAGGCAGCCACCACATTTTCTTTTCTCCCGTCAAAATTGCTGATATTGTCGATGGGAACGCCTTTATCCCGGAATCTGCCATAGGGAATATCCATGACCTTGACGGTATGAAGCTGTCCGGTGTTTGTAAAAATACATACTCTCCCCGTGTTTTTACAGGAGAAAACATATTTGTTTTCGGAAAGGACGGCCTCTTTATTTCTCTCATAGGCGGCCATGTCAATGGTTTTGGTATAACCAAAGCGGTCCATAAGAAAGACCACATCCATTTCTTCCGCCTTTTTCTCGATATAAACAGCCTCGGCGATGTTTTCGATCCTGGTTTTCCGGGGGGAAGAATAGGCTTTTCGTATCTGCTCTAACTCATTAATGATCACCTGGGCCATGGAATCACGGCGGTCAAGGATATCCTCGTAACGGTAAATATTGGCTACCGTCTCTTCGTGTTCATTGATGAGAGCCTCCAATTCCAGGCCGATCAGCTTGTATAAACGCATTTCCAGTATGGCGTTTGCCTGCTTTTCGGTAAAATTGAGCTGGGATGCCATGATCTTTGATTCTCTGGAACGGAACTTAATGCCGGTCACCTTTCCCTCCACCAGACAGGCCTTTGCCATGGCTCTGTCCTTGGAGCCCCGAAGGATCTCGATCACCAGATCGATCACATTGCAGGCCTTGATCAGACCTTCCTGGATCTCTTTCTTTTCTTTTTCTCTTGCAAGAAGGGTGTTATATTTCCTTGTGGTTACCTGGAACTGGAAGTCCACATTATGCTTAATGATCTGCCGAAGGCTCATAACCTCCGGGCGGCCGTCTGCAATGGCCAGCATATTAACGCCGAAGGTATCCTCCAGCCGTGTCTTTTTGTAGAGCATATTTACGAAGTTATCCACATCCGCGTCTTTTTTCAGCTCGATCACGATACGGATCCCTTCTTTGGAGGACTGATTGGAAATATCTACAATATCCTGTGTCTTTTTGGTCTCTGCAAGGGCAGCCACATCCGAAAGAAACTTGGAGATGTTTGCACCGATCATGGGATAAGGGATCTCGCTGATGACCACGTTGGTCTTTCCGGCTTTTCCCTTTTCGATATCCACCTTGCCCCGCACCTTGATCTTGCCGGTACCGGTCTCATAAATATGAAGAAGCTCGTCCTTGTTGATGACGATGCCGCCGGTGGGAAAATCAGGTCCCTTCACATATTTCATAAGACCTTCTGTGGTGATGCTTTCATCCGACATATAGGCTTTGACCGCGTTTATTACCTCTCCCAGATTATGCGGGGGGATACTGGTGGTCATGCCTACGGCAATTCCCTCGGATCCGTTGACTAAAAGATTAGGGATTTTTACAGGGAGAACGGAGGGTTCCTTTTCGGTCTCATCGAAGTTAGGGACAAAATCCACAATATCCTTATCCAGATCAGACAAAAAGGCCTCCTGGGTAACCCTTTCCAGTCTCGCCTCTGTATAACGCATGGCAGCGGCCCCGTCCCCCTCGATATTTCCGAAGTTGCCATGACCGTCAATGAGAGGAAGGCCTTTTTTGAAGTCCTGGGTCAGGACCACCAGGGCATCATAAATGGAACTGTCACCGTGGGGATGGTACTTACCCATGGTATCACCTACGATACGGGCGCTTTTTCGGTAAGGTCTGTCATAGCGGATCCCCAGCTCATGCATATCGTAGAGGACTCTTCTCTGTACCGGCTTAAGGCCGTCCCTTGCATCCGGCAGGGCTCTTGCAATGATAACGCTCATGGCATAATCAATGAAGGACTTCTGCATGATATCAGAATACTCGGTTTTAATGATCTTCTCTTCCATATATCAATAACCATGCCT